>NZ_LT907844.1:2930000-3656744 GCF_900215505.1 Cohaesibacter sp. ES.047 | reverse complement strand
AGTCAACTGACCGGCCATGGCCTTGACCATGGGCTGGCTCAGCGCGTTGAGTGCCTTGGTCCGGTTCAGCGTGATCAGTCCGATGCATCCACGTTGCTCGAAGAGAATATCGTCCATCTGGTAATCAATCCTTTTGCAGGCCTTATGCTCGCGGCCTCATCGTCAATCTGTGATCTTCCGCATTTGCCCTGCCCGCATAGCAAGCCGCGACTGTTTGGGCAAGCTGAGTAATGGCACCTATGTGTGCAGTCAGAGCGCACGTTTCCAGCGCGCTGTTTTGTCGGCTCTATCGCGCAGTTTTCGATCCTGAACGATCATTACAAATTGGTCAGTTTTCTTGTTCCTGAAATGTGATAAGCATGGGCCAACATCCGGCAGGAAGTGCCGCAACCCGCGTATGTTTCGGCATGCACTCTCACAACAAGACAGGACGAAGACAAGCCATGACCCGCTCTACCCGAACCCATGTGGAAAATCCTCTTACCACGATGTTCGATGTAGGAACGATCACGGGCGGCAGACGCATGCGGCGCAACCGCCACAGCAACTGGTCTCGGCGTCTCGTGCAGGAAAACGCCCTGACGGTCAATGATCTGATCTGGCCCTTGTTCGTGGTGGATGGCCAAAACCTGACCCAGCCCGTTAGCTCCATGCCAGGGGTTGAACGGCTTTCGGTTGATAATGCGGTGCGCGCTGCGGAAAAGGCGGCAAAACTGGGCATCCCAGCCATTGCGCTCTTCCCCTACACCGACCCGGCCCTTCGAGATGACGTTGGCAGCGAGGCTCTTAATGAGAATAATCTCATCTGCTCTGCCTTGCGTGCCATCAAGCGTGAAGTTCCCGATATTGGCCTGATGACCGATGTCGCACTCGATCCTTACACCAGCCATGGTCATGACGGTCTTTTGCACGACGGCGTCATCCTCAATGATGAAACCGTCGAGCAGCTCACCCGTCAGGCGCTGGTTCAGGCCGAAGCGGGTGCGGACATCATCGGTCCGTCTGACATGATGGATGGTCGTGTCGGCGCCATTCGCGAGACCCTTGACGGCGCGGGCTATCGCCACAAGCAAATCATGGCCTACACCGCCAAATATGCATCGGCCTTTTATGGCCCGTTCCGGGATGCTGTGGGTGCCAATGCAACACTCACCGGAGACAAGAAGACTTATCAGATGGATCCGGCCAACAGCAACGAGGCCCTGATCGAAGCCGAACTCGATATCAATGAGGGTGCGGACATGCTGATGGTCAAGCCTGGCATGCCCTATCTCGACATCCTTCGCCGGCTCAAGGACAACTTCTCGATGCCGACCTTTGCTTATCAGGTGTCCGGGGAATATGCGATGATCTGCGCAGCCGGTCAGAATGGCTGGCTCGATCAGGATCGCGCCATGTGGGAAAGTCTCTTGGCCTTCAAACGCGCCGGCGCAGACGGGATTCTTACCTATTTTGCACTCACAATCGCCGAAGAACTGGCCAAATAGGGTTTGTCCGGTTCTATCGCAGAATCTTGTACATGTAGGTCGTTGAATCCAGACGATCACTATCGGTCGCGCGGGCAAAATTGGGAATGCGCCCGCCGATCTTATAGTCGAGCAGGATATAGAGTGGCTCCGCCTGATCGCCGGATCTTGTGTCGAGCGTGATCAGCGTCTTGTCGAGGCTGCGGGCCTCCTTTTCGAGCATCTCCATCAAAGACGTCGCAATGCCGCGCTTTCGAAAATGGGGATGGACCAGAAGCTTTGATACCTCGCAGCGGTGCGCCTGATTGGGCGGCAGATCGCTGTTCATCTGGACCGTGCCGACAATGCGCCCGTCGATGCGCGCCACAAACAGTGTAGCTCCGCCTTCTTTCACCTTCGGAAACACCTTGTCTTGCCAGAATTGCGCCGCCTGTTCGGCATCGAACGGCTGGACAAAACTGACGCTTGCTCCACTTGTTACACAGGCGAATAGGATTTCGGCAAGATCAGCGAGAGACGGGTCCAGCGCATCGACTGAGAGTTTCTCGTAGGCAATTGAGGTCATTTTCTTTCCTGGGAGATGATGACAAGCAGATAGTGCGCACCCATTTCGGGGTCGGCTCGAAACTCGCTTGCTTGTGCGAGCAAATAACGAAGGCAATCACCGGGGCCAAGCCGATAGCGATTTTGATCAACGACGATATCAAGACCGCCTTCATGCATATACAGATGATGCTCGAGATTTGGCCTGACGGGAGTGTCATAAACCAGATGCGCGCCCGGTGGAAGGCTGCATTCAAGCAACTCCCCGGCCAATTGGGGGGATGGCGGCGAAATTGAGCGCCGCTTGAAGCCATTCGCCGGATCAAGCCAGACCGCTTGCTGTTCGGGCGAGATGAGCGGCGTCATCGTTTCCTCCGCCATCATCATCAAGCGAGAGACCGGCATACGGTACGCCGTGCAGATTCGATTCAGCATCTGGGCTGTGGGCGAAACGTCCCCCTTCTCGAGCCGGGAAAGCGTTGCCCGGCTGACGCCACTCTTTTCAGCCAATTGGTCGAGAGACCAATCGCTTTGTTTGCGCATCTGCAGAAGTCGGCCAGCAATGCGTTCACTTAAATCATCCATGAAATTTCCATATAAGAGATTTCCTCTCGTATATGAGATATGGCATTTTTGACCTCTGGTAAAGACCAAAAACCAATTCATTGTATTTGAAACCAGAGCCCTCTTGAGGCACAGTCTGCGCACGCCGGTTTGAAAAGGACAGTATGATCAATGACAGACAAGACCCAGTTTCCCGCCCGTCCGTCCCTGACCGATATTCTCAAGGCCGCTGAGCAGATCAAGGGATCGGTTCTGCGCACGCCCACCCTGCCCGCACCCAAGCTGTCGCAGATCCTAGACACCAATATTTACGTCAAATACGACAATATGCAGGTAACCAACGCCTTCAAGGAACGCGGCGCACTGAACAAGCTTTTATCCCTGAGCGAAGACCAAAAAGCCTGTGGCGTGATCGCCATGTCGGCCGGCAATCATGCCCAGGCCGTGGCGCTGCATGCAACGCGCCTTGGCATTCCTTCAACCATCGTGATGCCCGAATTCACGCCCTTCGTAAAAGTCGCTGCGACCAAGGCAAACGGGGCCAATGTGATTCTCGAAGGCGAGACCGTCGCCGAGGCGGGCGAAGCGGCCATGAAACTGGCTGAGGAAAAGGCCCTCACCTTCGTGCATCCCTATGACGATTTTCATGTGATCGCAGGACAGGGCACCGTGGCGCTGGAAATGATCACCGATGTTCCGGATCTTGATGTTCTCGTCATTCCGATCGGTGGTGGCGGCCTGATATCCGGGGTCTCGATTGCTGCCAAGGGACTCAAGCCGGAGATAGAGATCATTGGCGTGGAAACAGAACTCTATCCGACCATGTATAATGAACTCAAGGGCGTTGACCTCGCCTGCGGCGGCCAGTCGCTGGCCGAAGGAATCGCGGTGAAAAAGGCCGGGCAGCTGCCTGCCCTCATCGCGGCAGATCTTGTCTCTGACATCATCCTCGTCTCGGAGCGACAGATCGAGCAGGCAATCAACGCCTATGCGACGCATCTCAAGACCATGGCAGAAGGGGCTGGCGCTGCGGGGCTAGCCGCAATCATTGCCGAGCCACATCGTTTCAAGGGCAAGAAAGTGGGCCTTGTCCTGTGCGGAGGCAACATAGATCCGCGCCTCCTGTCCTCGATCATCGTGCGCCAGTTGGGCCGCAAACAACAGATCGTCGGTTTGAGGATCACCATCCCGGATCGTCCCGGAATCTTAGGCGAAATCTCCACCGTGATCGGCGATCTGGGCGGCAATGTTCTGGAAGTTGATCACCACAGGACTTTCCTCAACGTGCCGGTTCGGGGGGCGTCCATCGACATCACAATTGAGACCCGAGGTGCTGATCATGCCCGCGAAATCATCGAGGGCATTGAAGCCAAAGGACATCATGTCGAGCATCTCAATCCACCCGAATGACGGCTCCCCTATTTAGAGTAACACATGAGGAATTTTCCGTATCCTATTGCGAACGAATCATAATCGTGAATCGCTGAAAGGCGGCTTTCTGATTTGTGGGGATGCCATCCCATCGGCTTCACCATCAAACAGGCGGGCCTCTCTTGAAATGGGATGGCGGCATCACAATCTGTTGAAAGACGGCGCAGCCACGAGGTGAGAGCGACAGGTTTGTGCCATCTGCATTGCTCTTGTGACCAGAGAGGATCGACCATCCGATGACCCCAGCCGAAACGGCTCACGACCATACCAGTGACAGACAGCAGGCTTTTGACCCGTCAAAGCATCCTGCCTTGTTCGATGGAATTTTGTCCCGCAGGGCTCTGGCGTTCCTTTTTGATGCCGTCATGATCATGATTCTGATGGTCATCCTGTCTTTTGTGATCGCGGTGCTCGGCGTCGTAACTCTCGGGCTTGGCTTTTTGCTTTATGCCATTCTCTTCCCGGTAGCAGCCCTTGGCTATGCGGCCTTGACGCTCGGCAGCTATAAGGCAGCCACACCGGGAATGCGTATGATGGGCCTTGAAATGCGTCTGTGGTATGGTGCCAAGCCCTATGCATTGCTCGCAGTCATGCACAGTCTGCTGTTCTGGGTTGCCGGGTCTATATTGACCCCGTTCATCATTCTTGTCGGCCTTTTCACCCGCCGCAAACAATTGTTGCACGATATCGTGCTGGGCACTGTGGTTGTTGACAGGGATGCGCTGCGCGAACTAGAACACCAAAGGACGTATCAGGCCTCCTGATACGACACGGCAAAGGGCCCGACATTGTGCGGGCTTTTTTTGTGCCCTGAGCGACCAAAAGGGCCGTTGATATTTCGATTTTACACTTTTGTATGCGCCGAATTGTCCTTACGTTTTCATTGAAAACCTGCTTATAGTCAGAATCACGATCAGGCCGAACCAGACGGGATTGCGACTTCCATGTCCACAAGGATGCATTTTGACAGGGCAGTCTACGCATCCGTAGACTTGCAATAAATGCCTGATATAATTGATACAAGAACTTTCCCTTCGGCTCACGGGACCGGGCCGTTTTGAAAGGGTTCTGGTTTTTCCTTTTGGGGAACACTGACAGACCGCCCCCAGTCCCGACTAGCAAGGATCGTCCATTTGATGCAGCTGACCGTCGAGATGCAAATGTGGCTCACATTTGCGGTAATCGGACTGACAATTGTTTCATACGCTTTGGAATATTTCGCCATCGAAGTAACGGCACTCGGCTCTCTTTTGCTGCTGATGCTGATCTTCGTCGGCTTGCCTTCAGGCAATGATGCTGCCGAGCTTCTCGCCGTTGACGATCTGCTCTCGGGATTTGCCAATCCAGCTTTGCTTTCGGTTCTTTCCCTTCTGGTGATCGGGCAGGCCCTGTTTCAGACCGATGCCCTTGATGGACCGTCGCAATTTATAACCCGTCTGGCAAAGAGGCAGCGCTATCTCGCATTCATAGGCGTCTATATCACGGTCGCAGTCATCAGCGCCTTCATCAACAACACGCCGGTTGTGGTGATGTTCCTGCCGATCATGACGGTCGTTGCCTCCAACCTGCGCCTTTCCACCTCCAAGGTCCTCATGCCGCTATCGTTCGTCTCGATTCTGGGCGGCATGACAACATTGATCGGCTCCTCGACCAACTTGCTCGTTGCGGAAGCTGCGCGTCAGGAAGGGGTGGTTGATCTCTCATTCTTCGACTTCACTGCCATCGGATCGATGGTGGCCGGGATCGGTGCGATCTATGCCTTGTTCATCATGCCGCGCATTCTCATACGCCGCGAAAGCATGCGCGATGAGCTCGGCCAGACCACAGGCAAACAGTTCATTGCGCAAATTCCAATTTCCCATGGCGATGCCCTTGTGGGTCAGAAGTCCGTGGCTGGAATGTTTCCCATGCTCAAGGACATGACAGTTCGTCTGGTACAGCGGGGAGAGACCCCTCACCTGCCACCCTTTGATGGCATTGTTCTCAGACCCGGCGACACTGTGGTGGTCGCAGCGACCCGTCAGGCCCTGACGGCAGCCTTGAAAGGCGGTCACACCGTTGCACCGGATGGCAAGGATGAGGAAGTGGCCAACTTCTCACCCAAATCCGACTTCACGCTGGCCGAAGTTATTGTGCCGCCCGCCTCGCGCATGACCGGCCTGACCCTTGAGTTGTCCGGCATGCGCGCCAAGACCAAATGTCTTGCTCTTGGCGTCCAGCGCCGCTCGCGGATGCCCAGAATGGCCATGAGCGACATACGGCTCGAAGCCGGCGATGTTCTGCTGGTCGGCGGCGCACGGGACGACGTTGAAGCGCTACGCATGAACAAGGACCTGCTTTTGATCGAGCTGTCCAAGACCGAGATACCGCAAAGACGTTACGCGTTTCGTGCATTGCTGATCTTTCTTCTGACTGCCCTCACGGCCTCAACGGGCATTTTGCCGATTGCCACGGCGGCCCTTGGCGGGGCTTTCCTGATGATCGTCAGCAAGTGCATCAACATGAGGCAAGCCCTTCGCGCACTCGATAGCCGGATCTATATGCTGGTTGGATCATCTCTGGCCGCAGCCGTCGCGATGCAGAAAACGGGGGGCGCGACCTTCATCGCAAGTGCTTTTGTCGATCTGATGCAAGGGCGTTCCGTGCCGGTGATCCTCTCCGGCCTCTTCCTGCTCGTTGCAGTCCTGACGAACATCCTGTCCAACAATGCAACGGCGGTGCTGTTCACCCCAATCGCCCTGTCGATTGCGCAACAGTCGGGAATGCCCGCTGAGCCGTTCATCATTGCCGTGATCATCGCGGCCAACTGCTCCTTTGCCACCCCGATCGGATACCAGACAAACCTGCTCGTCATGGGGCCGGGCCACTATCGATTCTTCGACTTTCTCTATGCTGGCATTCCGCTGATGATCATCGTATGGCTCAGTTTCTCCTTCATCGCACCATGGTACTATGGCATCGGCTAGCGGTCATGAGAGATCAGCCCTCAAACGACTCTTTTCAATTCCTGTGAAACGTGTTTTCATAAGACTGCAATAATTGAGTCCGGGATATATGACGAGCCACCTTCTAGAGCATCCTCAATTCTATCTGACCGCCCCGCAGACATGTCCCTATCTTGAAGGGGAAATGGAGAGAAAGGTCTTTACCTATCTGGTGGGCGAGGAAGCTGCTCGGCTGAACAACATCCTGTCCCTTGGTGGCTTTCGCCGCAGTCAGACCATTGCCTATCGCCCGGCCTGCGAGCGCTGCCGGGCCTGCCTATCAGTCAGGGTGTTGGCGCCGCTCTTTTCTCCCACACGCAACCAGACCCGTGTCCTCAAGCGCAACAGGGATCTGATCGCCCGAGTTGGCCCGCCCGTGGCAACCAGTGAACAATATGAGTTGTTTTCGCGCTATTTGAATTCGCGCCATGAAGACGGTGGAATGGTTGGGATGTCGCACGGCGATTATGCCGAAATGATCGAGGAAACCCATATTGATACCATGGTGATCGAATATCGCCTGCGTGATCCGGACAGTGGCATAACGGGACGCTCGACGGGGGACCTCGTGGGGGTCGCGCTCACCGACCGCATCGAAGGTGGCACCTCTATGGTCTACAGCTTCTTCCGTCCGGACATGGAAAAAAGAAGCCTTGGCACCTTCATCATTCTTGACCATATACGCCGCGCCCAGCAGGAAGGCCTCGACCACGTCTATCTGGGCTATTGGGTCAAGAATTCTGACAAGATGGCCTACAAGTCGCGTTTTAAGCCGCTGGAATTTCTCGGCAATCAGGGCTGGGAACTTCTTGAATAGGCACTTTTGTGACAAATTCGGCGCTGCGAGGTGGACCACGGTTGACTGGTCACACCATTGCCACAAAGCTGCACGATCCAGACGCCTTTCAAACGACCCGCAACGTGAGGCTCCAATAGCAACATGATATCAAGAGTGCGTGCGTTCCTCGACCTTGCCATTTTGGTCGGAGCCATTGTGGCTGCGTTGCTGGCGGTCTCCGGTCTCTTGGGCGGTGTCTTCGCCATCTTTGATCTGGTCAATCACTTCCAGCTGCTGATTTTTATTGCCACCATCGCCGGACTTGCCGCCAGTCTGATCTGGCCTTTTCAAAAGTCGGCCTTTCGTCGCCCTGTCCAGCTTTTGCTCCTTGTTCCCCTCATCTGCTCAACACTGCTCCTTGGCCCGGACGCCGTCCGCCGCGTCCTTTCTGCAGAAGCTGACCCATCGATGCTCATTGAGCAAAATCGCGCCCCTCTCAAACTCATGAGTTTTAACATCTATCTGGGCACATGGGATGGAAACGGACTTGCGCGATCAATCCTTGCGCACAATCCTGAAGTGGTGAATTTGCAGGAGTTTCCGCCCAAGCGGTTCCGCAGGCAGCAGGCTCTGAATAAGGCCTATCCGCATCAGGCAAAGTGTGACGATTGGAAAACCTGCACGCTCGGCATCCTGTCGAAATATCCGCTCACAGACATCAAGCATTTTGATCTCAATGATGGACCTGGACGCAATCCCATTCACGGCAAGATGCTCGCGGCAACCATCAATGCGCCGGGGCGAGCGCCGCTAAGACTCTACAATGTTCATTTTGGCTGGCCGCTGCCGCTGTCAGCAAAGCAGACACAGTTCAAGCGTGCGGCTGAGATCATCGCAGTTGACGCCGCCAACAACCCCAACCAGATTGTCGCCGGTGACTTCAATGCCACCGGATGGTCCTTTGCGGTTGACGGATTTGCCGATCAGCTCGGCTTTTCGCGCCGGAGCCAGTTTTTGCCAACTTTCCCGGCCCCCTTCTCCAAGATCAAGGGGCTGTCACCCCCGGCGTTCCTGAGCCTTGATCACGTCCTCACGGGCCCAACCCTATCGTCAGGTCCCGTTGTCAGGGCATCGGCGCTCTTGGGTGACCATTGGCCGATCCTCACAACGCTCTATATCCCGAAACGCTGAGACGGCTTAGTTTTCGAACTTGTTGCTGCGCGGGAAGCCGTTGGGCGGCATGCGTCCGGCCTGAGCCCGCTCGCCGAGCCATTCTGTCATCTCATCCAGTGATCTCGTAAAGGTGCGGCCCGAGCTATCATGCCAGCTTAGTCCGTCCTCTGCCTTGAACACCTTGGCATCGGATATGCCGCCGTCCTTGTAGCGCTGAAGCATCACGCCCCTGCCGCGGTTCATCTCCGGCAGTTGTTCTGCTTCGAACACAAGAAGCTTGCGGTTCTGGCCGATCACCGCAATCCGGTCCCCATTGGCCTCAACACAGATCTTGGCCTCATTGGGAGCCGACACATTGAGCACCTGCTTGCCCTTGCGGGTGTTGGCGATGAGATTGTCTTCGTTGACGATGAAACCGCGCCCATCCGTTGAGGCCAGCAAAAGCTTGCGTCCGGGTTTGTGCACGAACATGTCGACCACATCGATGCCGGGCTCCATCTCGATCATCACGCGGATCGGCTCGCCATGGCCGCGCCCACCGGGCAGCTTGTCGGCCTGGAGCGTATAGAAGCGCCCGCATGTGGCCATGAGCAAAAGCTTGTCGGTCGTCTCTGCGTGGAAGGCAAATTTGAGCTTGTCCCCGTCCTTGAAGTTGAGGGTCGAGAAGTCGGTTATATGTCCCCGTAATGCACGGATCCAGCCTTTTTCCGACAGCACGAGCGTCACGGGCTCGCGCTCGACGAGTGCCATATTGATGTCTTCGATGTCACGTTCGGAAGCTTCGCCGAACCCGGTGCGACGAGCGCCAAGGTCCGTTTCCGGGCCAAAGGTCTTGTAGATCTCACGAATCTGCTTGGAAATTTTCTTCCATTGCAGGTCTTCCGATCCCAGCAGTTCGATGATCTGGTCCCGCTCCTTGCTGAGATTATCATGCTCAGTGCGGATTTCCATTTCTTCGAGTTTGCGCAAGGACCGCAAACGCATGTTGAGGATCGCGTCGGCCTGTACCTCGGTGAGATTAAAGGCCTTCATCAATTCGTTTCTTGGCTCGTCCTCGAAGCGGATGATACGGATCACCTCATCAAGATTGAGATAGGCAATCAGATAGCCATCGAGGACTTCAAGGCGATGCTCGATCTTGGCAAGGCGATGCCGCGACCGACGCTGCAAGACATCACGGCGATGATCAAGCCAGTGCTGAAGAACCGAGCGTATCCCCAGAACCTTAGGCACGCCAGCATCCGTCAGCACGTTCATATTGAGCGGTATGCGGCTCTCAAGGTCAGTGAGTTTGAACAGGGCTTCCATCAGAAGATCCGCATCGACCGTGCGGTTCTTTGGCTCCAGCACCACGCGAATGTCTTCAGCGGATTCGTCCCTCACGTCCACCAGAAGCGGTAACTTGCGGTTCTGGATCAGATCGGCGATCCGCTCGATAAGGCGCGATTTCTGAACCTGATAGGGAATTTCGGTGACGACAATCTGATAGGCGCCACGAGCCATCTCTTCCTTGTGCCATTTGGCGCGAACCCGGAACCCGCCTTTGCCTGTCCGATAGGCATCGAGAATTTGCTCTCTGCCTTCCACCAGAATGCCGCCGGTCGGGAAATCCGGTCCGGGGACCAGTTCGAGCAGCTTTTCATCGGAACAGTTGGGATATTTGATCAGATGCAGCGAGGCTTCGCACAGCTCGGACACATTGTGCGGCGGAATCGATGTGGCCATGCCGACAGCAATCCCACTTGAACCATTGGCCAACAGATTGGGGAAACTGGACGGAAGGACGATGGGCTCGCTGTCTTCGCCATCATAGGTCTCACGAAAATCAACAGCGTCCTCATCGATGCCTTCCATCATAAGGCGGCCGACTTCGGTCATGCGGGCTTCGGTGTAACGCATCGCGGCGGCGCTATCACCATCGATGTTACCAAAGTTGCCCTGACCATCAACCATGGGGTAGCGCGAGGCGAAATTCTGCGCAAGGCGCACCATGGCATCATAAACGGCGGTATCACCGTGCGGATGGTATTTACCGATCACATCACCGACAACACGTGCGGATTTCTTGAAGCCGCCGTTTGGGTCCATCTTGAGCTGCCGCATGGCAAACAGGATGCGTCGATGTACCGGCTTCATGCCGTCGCGAACATCCGGCAGGGCACGCTGCGTGATGGTGGACAGGGCATAGGCGAGATAGCGCTCTTCCAGCGCTTCGCGCAGGTTGATGCTCTCGAGTGTCCCAGACTTTACGATATCGTTTCCCAATTTCGGTCTCCTGTGGGCCTCTGATTAGCGAAATTGGCCGATTCGTGCAATTGCAAGACTTCGTTTCACCCCGAGTTACCCCAAAGGATCGACGCAGTCTCAAACAATCGCTTTGCTTGCGGTGGTTCCACTTCTTGCCGCGGCGTTGGGGCCACGGAAAAACGCCTGATGCTTGAAAGCCCGAGCGTTTCCATTTCCGAGTCACCATGACATCAAGCGTTGCCTTAGCGAACGACTATTCCCAAATTCGCCAGCTTCGACAGTGTGCCCGACGGAACAGATACCAGACGCCAGTTCAACTCATTTGCAGGCCAGACGCGCACATAATGCTTCTTTATTGTTCCAAGCATGTCGTTGCGCGTTGCATAGATCGTGGATGTAGCGGTGCATTTCGGTGGTTTTCTTGAGCTGTAGAAACTGATTTTCTCCGCCACGCCAACATTCTTTTTGTGCTTGCTGTGATCAAGCATATCTTGCGTCACAACATCGAAATAGTAGAAATTATGTACCTTGAGCAGGCCATTGCCCTCTTTGACTGCATCGCGCTTTGCAGTGCGCTGCTCGTTTTGGCGCGTCGCCTTCATCAGATTGTCCGTGATCGCCGACTTGAGGTCAACATAGCGCCAGCATTCCAGCTGCAAAGGCATGCCGGAATAGACAAGCTCTCCCTTGGTCCCTTGGTCAGCGGCCTTGGCTTTCGCCTTTTGAGGTTTGGCAGATTGGGTCTTGGCGGACTTGGATTTGGCGACCTTGGGTTTGTTCTTGTTTGGGTTTGCTTTTGACCTCTGAAAGCTGAGTTTCATCTCAAGCGCTCTGATGCGGAAATTGTTTGAGTGGTCACGACGCTTTGCCCAGTCAACGAGATTTTGGGCGGTCTTAAAATTCTGCTTGAGATATTCACCGGACGCAAATTCCTCAGCCAGATCGATAGCCGCATTGATTTCGCCTGCATCTGCTGAGTCGAAGAGATACTCCTTGCCCTGTTTGATGTTGGCATCAAATCCGCCGGTGCCCCTGATCATATTCCGTCCCACGGTTCGTGCCGCGCCTGCATCTCCCGCATCAGCCGCCATCAACAGCAGCTCTTTTGCCTTTGACTTTGAGCCGGTGTAGGTGCTTTCACATTTCTTGTTCATGTAAAGCCAGCGAAGCCAGAGCATCGCGCTGGGCGATTTCCTCTCATAGGCCCCTTCCCGGATTTCTTTCAGACCACTGAGCTTGCCAGAGCAGGTCGCTTTGGCGATGTCTGCATAATTGGAGTTCGCTGACGCCTCGGAGACAGAAAAACCAGTAGCGGTCACAACAAACAGTGATAAGAATAATTTTCGTGATTTCATATATTTGAACAAAGCATACACCCCGAATTTGGACGCCCACCATCCTAAGTATTTTGGCGTAACAGGCAAGATGCGATATGTGCGTTCTGAGAGGGTTTCGGCCACCCCATCAGATGTGGTCACTCTGAGAGGTCAAGATCCCGGCGGATGGCATCAATGAAGCTGGCCCGGATCGAAGGCGATGTCGCCCCGTTCGGCTGATAGAGATGCTTGTCAAGGAAATAGGCACTGAGGCGGAAACCGTCCGACAGTTCGGCAAAGGTCAGCCGGTTGCCCAAAGCTTGCCCTTTGAGAAATGCCGGGAGCGGCAGCATCCGGTCCTGATAGGGCCGCCCTGCCTCAGCGGAAACCGCCCTGCCCGACTTTGGCGAAACATAGATGAGATCCCCGGTTTGTCCCGTGGCAGCGCAGCGATCCAGCGACAAGCCAAACCCGAGTTCGGTGAGCAGCGCAAGTTCGTAGCGCACCAAGAGCTCGCCGGCGATATCGCCTTCTTTGAGTTCATCAACGATCACGCTAAGAGCATTAAAGAGATAGGGGTGCGGGTCTCGTTCAGGCAGCAGGCGCGTGAGTTCCGCAAGGAATTGCATGCCGTATGTCCCGAGCGGTTTGGCCATCAGGGCCGCTGCTCGTGAGGTGTCAAGTTCTGCCGTGAATTGGCCGATATGATTCTCAAGGCGTGCGCGCCACGTAACACGAAGACCATTGCCAGGCTGAAGAACCGGCTGAAGTCGCTTCGAGCGCCCTCCCCGCACCAGCCCCATATGACGGCCGTGACTGCGCGTCATCACCTCCAGCAAAACCGAGGTTTCGCCGTGACGCTTGGTGCCCAGAATGATTGCGTCGTCTGTCCATTCCATGGCTCAGAGATTGAACTGATTTAAGGGGAAAGAAAAGCCGCGAAACAGGTCACGCACATATGGCGTGCGGCAGAGGCTCTGGGTGAGGCATATTTATGGTCAGCCTCACCCTTTATTGCCTGATTGTGGGCCAGATTAAAGCGGGAAATCCAGTCCCATTTCGCGGTAGCGTTCCGGATCATCGACCCAGCGCTCACGAACCTTGACGAAGAGGAACAGATGGACCTTGGTCTCCAGAAGCTCGCACAACTCTTCGCGCGCGGCCGTAGAAATGGCCTTGATCGACTTGCCGCCCTTGCCCAGCACAATCATCTTCTGATTGTCGCGCTCGACATAGATCACCTGTTCGATCTTGACCGAGCCATCTTTTTTTTGCTCCCACGTCTCTGTTTCAACGGTCGAGGCGTAGGGCAGCTCCTGATGCAGGCGCATGAAGACCTTTTCGCGGGTGATTTCAGAGGCCAACTGACGCATGGGCAGATCTGAAATCATGTCTTCGGGATAGAGCCACGGTCCAATGGGCATCTTGTCGGCGAAATAGTCGAGCAGATCATCGGTGTGATCGCCATTGAGAGCGGACACCATGAAAGTTGCTTCAAACTCGACCTGTTCATTCAACCTTGAGGCCAACGCCAGAAGGCTGTCGCGCTTCACCAGGTCGATCTTGTTGAGGATCAGGACCTTTGGCAGTTTGATGTCTGCGAGGCGCTCGAGAATATTCTCGATCTGCTCGTTTATGCCCTTGCGGGCATCAACAATCAGGCCGATGCAGTCAGCATCCTTGGCCCCACCCCAGGCGGTGTTCACCATGGCGGTTTCCAAGCGACGCTTGGGTGCGAAGATGCCGGGCGTGTCGACGAAGATCATCTGCCGATCATCCTTGAGCGCAATGCCGCGGATGAGGGATCGGGTGGTTTGCACCTTGTGCGTCACAATCGACACCTTGGAGCCAACGAGCTTGTTAACCAGCGTTGACTTACCCGCGTTGGGTGCGCCGATGAGGGCGACATAGCCGCAACGGGTCTTCATATCGGGTGTCTGTGTGTCTTGAGAGGATGTATCTGTCATATGTGTCCTAAGCGGTAGGTAATCGGAACGGGATCAGGCTTGATCGTCGTTCCACTGTCCTTCTCTGATGAGCATCGAGCGGGCCGCTTCCTGTTCTGCGATCCGCTTTGACGAGCCCTTGCCCACGGCCGGTTCAAGGGATGGTACCTTGACCTTGAGGGTGAATTCTGGCGCATGATCTGGGCCGGTTCGTTCCATGAGGCTGTAAACGGGTGGCGGCAACTTGTTGCCCTGAACCCATTCCTGCAAGGTGGTTTTGGGATCGCGCAACGGTCCGGACCAATCCAGCATCCGCTTTTCCCAATATCGGGTCACAATCTTGCTGGCTTCATCGAGGCCACCATCTATATAGACCGCACCTATGATGGCTTCGCAGACATCGCCCAGGATGGCTTCTTTTTTGCGACCACCGGCCTGTGCCTCGCCTTCGCCGAGACGGATAAAGGGCCCGACGCCGATTTCCCGAGCAACATCAGCGCATGTTTCATTGCGCACCAGCCCGTTGAAACGACGTGCAAGTTCTCCTTCATCAGCCTTGGGGAAGGCCTTGAGCAACATATCGGCAACCACAACAGCCAGCACACGGTCTCCGAGGAATTCGTGCCGCTGATAGGTCTGCTCAACCTGCATTTTTGGTGATGCAACCGTGCTTGTATGGCAAAGCGCTCTTTCAAGCTGGCCCACATCCTTGAACTTGTAGCCAAGATGATCTTGCAGCTTGCCTACGTCTAGCCGTTTCATCCTTACCCTTTCTTCGTATTCTCTTCTACTGGCAGCCCACAGCCAGCGATCGTATGAGTGCAATGGAGTCGTTTCCGTCTATATCACAATTCAGGCGGAAAACCGACAATGCCGCGAGAGGGATCCATCCTCACGCGGCATATCTCGACCAGTGGTCGCACTTGTCTATCAGCTTTTGATGCGTCGTCAATCAAAACCGGACGACTGACAGGCTCTGGCGATGAAACCCGCTTGTGCTGTTCTCAAAGACCGGTGAACCAACGATCCCAACGAGCAGCACTCGGCCACGTCCAGATCTGCCATGGAGCCTTGCCCTCTCCGATGGAGAAGAAGATCACCTGAGCCTTACCGATCAGATTCTCGAACGGCACATAGCCGACGCCGCTGAGAACGCGACTGTCAGAGGAATTGTCCCGGTTGTCGCCCATCATGAAATAGTGCCCTTCGGGCACTTCGTAGACAGGGGTGTCATCAAGATAGTTGTTCTCGCGAAGATCGAGCGTGTCATAGCTGACGCCATTTGGAAGGGTTTCCTCATAGCGCGTCACGCGAACCTTGTTGCCCTGTTCGTCCTCGTCGATGAAATCTTCGATTTTGGTGCGCTCGACACCCTTGCCATTGATATAAAGCTGACCGCCGATCATCTGAATCTTGTCACCGGGAAGTCCGATCACGCGTTTGATATAATCGGTGGCATTGTCACGCGGCAGCTTGAAGACCACAACGTCGCCGCGCTCCGGCTGGCTGCCGAACAGGCGACCAGAGAACAGCGGAGGACCGAAGGGGATTGAGTAGCGCGAGTAACCGTAGCTGTATTTCGAGACAAAGAGATAATCCCCGACCAGCAAAGTCGACTTCATCGAGCCCGAAGGGATCGAAAAGGGCTGGAACAGAAGGGTCCGTACCACCAGAGCCAACACCAGGGCCTGGGCAATCACCTTGATGGTATCACCAAGACCGCCCTCGGTTTCTTTCATGCTATCGTCCGACACGCTCATTCTCTTTTCCACTCGGGGCCCGATCCTGTCGGGGCCGCCTGATATCCGGGGCAGGCACGAACGATCCTTTTAAATAGGCCATAAGCAACGAGAGGCAAGGTCTCGAAGCGGTCAAGATGGCGGGCTCGTTCCTGTCCTATTACTCAGAGTGCATAGGCCATCGAAGGGCTTCATGCAACAAAATTTAGGCCCATTGAGTTGCACCCAAGTTGGGCAAACCTGTGTTTAGAAGAAAAGAATGACAAGAAAGATGTCTATTGCGGCGCAGGCCAACTATCCGGGCGTGCTGAAATGATCACATAGGCCTGGGCGATTGGATACTCGTCGGTGATTGTCAGGTCTATCTGCGGCGTGAAACCATCCGGGATCATTGCATTGAGCCGGTCAAGCGCGCCGCCGGTCAGAACCATTGTCGGTTTACCCGATACCAGATTGGAAACACCCATGTCGCGCCAGAACACGCCATGGGATAGCCCTGTGCCAAGCGCCTTGGAACAGGCTTCCTTGGCAGCAAACCGCTTGGCATAGGAGGCGGCGCGCTGGGCTCTTTTCTCGGACTTGGCTTGCTCGCGTGGCGTAAAAATGCGGTTGATGAAGCGGTCCCCGAACCGTTCGAGGGACTTTTCGATACGGCGAATATCGATCAGGTCGTTGCCGGTGCCAATGATCATGTCTGTCTCAGCCACCAAGTGTTTGTTTTGAATGGGTAATCTAGACCGCGTGGTTGTGATCTGTTCCACCCGCTTCGTGCTCAGCAATCGCGGTGCGCCAGCGGCCAGCCTCGAAGGCCTTACGCGCCAGAAAGGCTTTGCGGCGCTTCTGATAGGCTACGGCCGCTTGTCGGGTAATGAAATAGAACAGGACAGCAAAAACCAGTCCCACCGGTATAGCGCCAATCGCCATAACCTTGATCGTCGGCCAGATTGCGGAAAATGACTCGTGCACCAGATCGTGCTTGAGACTGTGCATCTGGCCTTCGACAATGCGCCTGCCCGTCAGGAAACAGCCTGTCGAATAGGTTGCGCCCCAGATGAAGGGAAAGGTGATCGGGTTGCCGACTGCCGTTCCGATTGCCGCCGCGAGCAAATTTCCGCCAATGAAAAAAGCGATGGCCCAACTGATGAGGAAATGAAATCCCAGAAAAGGTGTGAAGGATGTAAAGACACCCGCCGCCACACCTGCTGCGATCATGTACGGTGAGCCGGACAAGCGCAGGATTCGTTTGATGAAGTACTTGCCTGATCGGAGCCAGTTGCGGCGCGGCCACAAAAAGATTCGAATGCGCTCAAGGAGCTTAGGTTTATTTCTGCGTCGAAAAAGCACGAGCCCTTACGCTTCCCTCACTCTGTCCAGTGGATTTGTCACCAGATCATTACTCCTGAATTTGCGTGTCTTGGGTATACAGCCCCCACCTGTCAGCGACCAGTGGTGAAATCAAACTATACCGAATAAACACAAACAATTTGCTCACAAGATGTCATCTACACGAATTTTATTGCCGTTAGGCAAACCCCAAAAGCGCTCCGCCAAACCCGCCCGAGATTAATTGACCCTTTCGACCTTGGAGATTGATTTCTTGCTCCTCACCTGCTCGATGATCCGGTTGAGGTGATTGAGGTTCCAGACCGAAACATCGATGATCATTTCAAAGAAGTCACTAACCCTCTGATCCATCTTGATATTTTCGATATTACCGTCATTATCAGCGATGACGGTTGCGATTTCTGCAAGACCACCCGGCTCGTTCAAAACACTCACCTTGAGCCGTGCCGGGAAACGCTCGGAGTTTTCTTCGTCAATCTCCCATCGCACATCCAGCCAGAGATCGGGACTGTCGTCGAAATGGCTCAGGGATGGGGAATGAATCGGATAAATGGTTACCCCCTTGCCCGGCGTCAAGATTCCGACGATACGATCTCCGGGGACAGCACCCCCTTCGGGTGCGAACGAAACCGGCAGATTGCCCGAAAGCCCTCGGATGGGGATCGAGACATTATCGGCGTCGTTTTTCTTTTTGGTACTGGTGCCGGGAATGCGGAATTTCATGGCCGAAGCCTGCTTCAGGCCAAACCAGCCCTCACCGCGTTCTCCCTCGCTCTGCGCTGCGCGCTGATCCTGATAGTCCGGGAAGACGGCCTCAAGCACCATGCGAGAGGGCAACTCGCCGCGTCCGACAGCGGCCAATGCATCCTCGACAGTCTGATAACCCAGACGGGTAAGACCGACCTTGAGCTGGTCTTCTGAATAGGCGCGATCTGCACGCTTGAAGGCATTGCTCAAAATCTGCTCGCCAAGGCCCGCATATTGCGCACGCACCGCAACACGAGTGGCCTTGCGGATCGCGGCTCTTGCCTTGCCGGTCACAACAATGCTCTCCCACGCAGCTGGTGGTGTCTGGGCCTTCGAGCAGATGATGTCAACCTCGTCGCCGTTATTCAACTGGGTAACCAGAGGCATGATGGCGCCATTGATCTTGCAACCGATGCAGGTGTTGCCGATACCGGTGTGAACCGCATAGGCAAAATCGATGGGAATGGCCCCACGCGGCAGCGCTATGACGCGACCTTTGGGCGTAAAACAGAAAACCTGATCCTGAAACAGCTCAAGTTTGGTGTGCTCCATAAACTCTTCAGCCGAGTTGCCAGACGCGAACAATTCCACCGTCTGGCGCAACCATGCATAAGCCTTGCTGTCCTTGGCCAACTTGCCAAGAGACCGCCCGCCCTTGGTCTTGCCGGTGACGTCCTTGTAAAGTGCGTGGGCGGCGACACCATATTCTGCGAATTGGTGCATCTGGTGGGTGCGGATCTGAAGCTCGACACGCTGCCGTCCTGGTCCGATCACCGTTGTATGGATCGATTGATAATCGTTTGGTTTTGGCGTCGAGATGTAGTCCTTGAAGCGCCCGGGAACAGAGGGCCAAATCGTATGAACGATGCCAAGTGCCTGATAGCAGCTCTCGATATCATTAACGAGGACGCGAAAGGCGTAGATGTCGGACAACTGC
Source organism: Cohaesibacter sp. ES.047 (assembly GCF_900215505.1). Taxonomy (NCBI): domain Bacteria; kingdom Pseudomonadati; phylum Pseudomonadota; class Alphaproteobacteria; order Hyphomicrobiales; family Cohaesibacteraceae; genus Cohaesibacter; species Cohaesibacter sp. ES.047. Next base: position 3,637,529 of record NZ_LT907844.1, on the reverse strand, counting down.
TCGAAACCGATGGATTGGCGCTGCATCTTGCGAAAAACAGAGTAAGCCTGCTTCTCGCGCCCGCGCACCCTCGCGTTGAGCCCCTTTTCTTCAAAGACTTTGGTCAGCTCGCCCTCAATTTCTTGAATGAGCGACTTGTTGGTAACGCGGACTTCTTCCAGCTTTTGGGAAATCGCTTCATAGGCTTCGGGGTTGATATATCGAAAGGACAGCCCTTCGAGCTCTTCCCGGATATCCTGCATCCCCATGCGTTCTGCCAGAGGGGCATAGATATCGATGGTTTCCTGAGCGATGCGAGAGCGCTTGTGCTCTGGCACGAAATGCAGCGTGCGCATGTTATGCAGACGGTCGGCGAGCTTGACAATCAAAACGCGGACGTCATCGGAAATCGCCAGCAGGAGCTTGCGCAGGTTTTCCGCCTGCTTGGTTCTCTTCGAGACGAGATCAAGCTGGGCAATTTTGGTCAACCCCTCAACGAGCTTGCCAATTTCCGCGCCGAACAGATTGTCGATTTCGCTGCGGGTTGCGTCGGTATCCTCAATCGTGTCATGCAGCAAACCGACCGCGATTGTGCCGTCATCGAGCCGCAGATCGGTCAGGATACCGGCCACTTCCAGAGGATGTACGAAATAGGGATCACCAGAGGCGCGTTTCTGCGCTCCATGCTTTTGCATGGAATAGACATAAGCCTTGTTCAAAAGGGCTTCATCGGCATTTGGATTGTAGCTAGAAACTCTTTCAACGAGCTCATACTGACGCATCATGGCAAGTGAGGTACCTTACAAACCCTGACCCTTTCGATGGATCAGACGTTCTGACTTTATTGTTACACGATTTTGTGGAAGAACAACGTCCCCTAAAGATATGTGATCCGAAGGCAGAAAGGCAAGCACCTTCCGTTCTTCTTTTTGGACAGGTCCTTCCCTCTCTCATGGCAAATGATAGAGGTGAAATACTTGCCAAATACCTGCCATCAATGAGATTCTATAAAAATACCACACCTGAATGTGAGGGCCACCCGGACCACTGGACAGGTCCGAGTTGATGACTGTTGCGCCGCATTACACACCCGTCCGGCACAGGTGCGATCGCGTGCACGCATCGGTTTGGCACCGATGTTACCGAAAGGATCGAAGGAATTGACCCAACGACAGTCATAAAAAAAGCGGGCCGCTCTGGCCCGCCTGAATTTTGTCTTGTCTTGATCGACGACTTCAGTCGTCGCGCAGATCAATCATCGCTGCGATCTGGCGGAACGAGGCTTTCGAGACCGCGCAGCAGCTCTTCTTCTGACATCTGATCGAAGACCATCTCGTTCTTGGGCTCGCTTACGACATCTTCATATTCGGTGGTCGCAGCTTCATCAGCCGTGATCATCTGAACATCATCGGTTTCCGGCTCGTCCACTTCCACATATTTCTGCAGGGAATGAATGAGGTCTTCCTTGAGGTCGCCCGGAGAAACGGTCTCATCTGCGATTTCTCGCAGGGCAACGACGGGGTTCTTGTCGTTGTCGCGATCAACGGTAATGGATGAGCCGCTTGAAATCATGCGAGCGCGGTGGCCCGAAAGCAGCACCAGTTCGAAGCGGTTTTCAACCTTATCAACGCAGTCCTCAACGGTCACGCGTGCCATATAGCATCTCCTGAATGGGGGGATTCACCCCTTGCAATAAAGCTTATACCCTTGCTTGACAAGGCCAGAAACGTGTTTTTCAATTGGAATAACCGAATTTTTTGGGGAGTTTTAACGTTGGCTCGTCAAATTTTCGCTCAATTGCTCTGGCAAATTTCAACTAATTTGCTTTAGAGCATAGTTATTCTCATGTTTTCAATATAGAATAGGAATCGATTTGATTTCATGTGATTGCAGTTTCTGTTTCCATTGATCAGACGCATTAAAGAGCGTTTCATTCTTTTCAGGCAATTTTCGCCGCGCCATGCGACAAAGTCAACTCCCCTCACGTGAAGCCGGATCCAACGAGAACCATTATATAAGAAGGAAGCCCCCGTGTTCGATCCTCGAGAAAAGGTTGCGCTGTTCATAGACGGCGCCAACCTCTACGCCACCACAAAGACGCTTGGGTTCGATATCGACTACAAGCGCCTGCTCAAAGAGTTTCGCGGTAAAGGGTATCTGCTGAGAACCTATTACTACACTGCCTTGGCGGAAGATCAGGAATATTCCTCAATCCGGCCTCTCATTGATTGGCTCGACTACAACGGCTATCATGTCGTAACCAAGCCGACGAAGGAATTCACCGACTCAGCCGGCCGCCGCAAGATCAAAGGCAATATGGACATCGAGCTGGCCATCGACGCGATGGAACTGGTCGAGCATGTGGACCATTTTGTCATCTTTTCCGGCGATGGCGACTTCCGCAAGCTTGTTGAAGCCTTGCAGCGTCGTGGCCGCAAGGTGAGCGTGGTCTCCACCATGTCGACCCAGCCGCCGATGATCGCCGACGAGTTGCGTCGACAGGCAGACCATTTCATTGATCTCGCCCATATCGCGGATCGGATTGGTCGCGACGCCTCTGATCGTCCGCAGCGCGCGCCGGTGCATGATGACTACGAAGATCAGGATTTGGAAGACTGATTTCCTGATCCCCTTCCCGTCAGCAGGCTCTCGCCGACGCAGATGTCAATCAATCGGCCCCTCAACTGTCAGGTTTGATGCGCTTTGGCGCATCAATATCCCTTTTGGAGCTATGTCCAGAGCTCCAGATTTGGGGCCTGTGAGGCGTCAGATTCCAGTCTTTTCGAGCATCGAAATCCAGTTTCGATAGGCAATCTTCTCGATCAGATCATCGCCAAAGTCACGCGCGCGCATCTGGGCAATCAAAGCCTGATTTCCAGACACATCATTGATCTGGTTCGGAACCATCGCGCCATCAAAATCAGAGCCAAGCGCCACCCCGTCTTCTCCAAGATAGTCAAGAAGATAGGCGATGTGATCGACCATCCGATCCAGCGAAACATCCCGGTTGAACTTGTCCCCATCGGAGCGCAGGAAACCGACCGCATAGTTCAGGCCGACCAAACCTTTGCTCTCTGCGATCGCGGTAAGCTGGTCGTTGGTTAGATTGCGCGGTGACTCGCAGAGCGCGTGGACGTTCGAGTGGGTGGCAACCAGAGGCTTTGTTGAAACGCTGTTTACATCCCAGAAGCCCTGCTCATTGAGATGGGACAGGTCGATCAGGATACCGAGCTTGTTGCATTCTCGAACCAGCTCTTTTCCTGCGTCGGTCAGGCCCGGACCATGATCGGGCGACCCGGGGAAATTGAATGGCACACCATGACCGAAAATATTGCTGCGGCTCCAGACAGGCCCCAGTGACCGCAAACCAGCGGCGTAAAGAACCTCGAGCGCGTCAAAGTCAGCATCAATCGCCTCAGCGCCCTCAATATGGAGCATGAGCGCAACGGCTCCGTCTTCCATTGCCATCTTGATTTCGAGGCTGGACCGACAGATCTGTACCCGAGCTTTGGACTGCCGCGCCAAGCGAAAGGCGCCAGCCATCATCGACAGGGTCTGGTTCAGTGCATACCCCTGATCAAGTTCCTGCTGCATTTGCGAGAACTCAAGCGGTTTGCCGGGTTCTTGAGGCGGCGGCACGAAGATGGCGAAGAGACCGCCGGCCAAAGCGCCGGCCTGCGCTTTTGGAAAGTCGATATGAAGGCTCTTGTCGCCCTTCAAGAAAGAGATCGTCTTATTGGAGCGTCTGGCCATGTCCAGGCGAAGCAGTGTGTCATTATGGCCATCAAATATTGGAACTGCGTTATCTGTCATACCGCCTTGGGGCATCCTCGTCAGCTTCAAAGCACCCCGCGAATGGAGCGCCCTTTTGGTTGTTAAACGAGGTTACCATAGTAGCCAAGGATCGAGTTGACCATCCTTAGTGGCGTCTTTCCTTGAATAGTGGCCTTGAATTCAGGCTTTTTTATCCTGAAAAATGGCGCAGGATGACAAGCAAGAAAGTACCAATCGCCACAATATAGATAAGCGAGAATCGAAAACCGGCGAGAATCGCAACGGCCATGACGATCCATTCATTGGGCCCTGCGTTGATCGTCGCGGGCGCGACGAGCGTTGTCAGGACGGCTGCGGGCACGGCATCAAGACCTGCCTGAACACGCGGGTGAATGCGGTCGAAACGCGAAAGAACCAAATGGCCCCCAATACGCGTGAGATAGGTGACCAGAGCGCCGCAAAGGATAAGGATGACATTGTAGGACATCACTGGCTACCCTCTTTTGCACCGTGCGATGGATTGGGCGTCTGACCGCTATCATCTTGATTTTTGGCTTGGGCATTAGGCGAGAATATTGCGGCAAACAGAATGCCGCAGATCGCACCAATGGACACATGCCATGGAGACCCGATCGTATAGTTGGCAACAATCGAAGCTGCCGCACTGATAGCGACAACCGGCAGCCAAAATGTTCTTTTTCTAAAACTGAGCACAAGACCTGCGAAATAGATGGGCAAAATGAAATCAATGCCCCAGGTGTGGCTGTCTTCAAGAAAATTGCCGAAGATTGCGCCCAGCCATGTCATGCTGACCCAGCCAATATAGGTGACGATCACGAGGCCGAAATACCAAGGAACCTGTATTTCCTCGCCAAATTCAGATCGACGTTCAGCTTCGGCATAGGCCGGATCCACCAAAAAGAAAAAGGCCAGCATCTGGCGACCAAATGACCAGTGGCTGATCTTCTGGCCAACGGATGCAGAGTATAGGATATGGCGGAAATTGACCGCAAAGATAGACAGGACAATCAACCAGCCCGGGATATTTTGCCCAAACATCTCAATGCCGACCAATTGGCTGGCACCGGCGAAGATCGTGGCGCTCATCAAAACCGCCTCGAACACGCTCATGCCGCCATCCACGGCAACGGCTCCGAACAGGGCACCAAATGGCCCCGCCGTCAGAATAACCGGAATGGACCGCTTGGCGCCATCCAGAAACAGGAGTGTCGGTGTCATGCTATCGTCGGGAAGGCGCTTTTTTGTCATGAACCTTCTATAGGACAGTATCGTCCAAAGGTCACATGAATTCGATTGAAGCATTCATTCCGCAAATCAATGAATCAAGGGGATGCATTGCCCCTTCGCTCGATCATCGTCTTGTATAGCCCGCAGTTTGGCGCGTTGGGTTCAAGTCCCCTGCCCCAATTCGCCTTTGATCACATAGGACAGGATCTGAACGATCTGCTGGGATGTTTCTGCAACTGCCAAGGCGGCGGCATCCACTTCCTTAAGGGCATGACGATGCTCGTCTGAGTGCATGACAATCAGCGGCTTGCCAAGGGCAGCGGCATATCCTGCGTCAAACGCTGCATTCCACTGGCGATACTTCTCGCCAAAGCGCACGACAACGATGTCGGCCTGTTCGATCATGGTCCGGGTGCGAATGGCATTGAGCTTGGCTCCCTTGTGATCATGCCAGAACGGTTTGTCCTCGGCACCGAGAATGGCAACGCCACAGTCGTCAGATGACGCATGATCAGTAACGGGAGCACCAAAAGAGACAGGAAGGTTCAAGGCATTGGCTCCCTGTTCGATTTCCTCGCGCCAATTGGTGTGGATTTCACCGGACAGATAGATGGACCAGACCATCGGGACCTCCTTTTTACATCTCATTTTGCTGTGCGACCTGAACGGTCCTGAGGAACCGAACAGCCCTTTTGCCGTGGATCAGAATCGTTCGGGCAATGGGCTGTGATCATGCAGACAGTGGTCATGATCGGCAAGGCTTTCAAGCACCTGACATTCTTTGACGCATCGGCCATTGCAACAGGACATGCGCTCCAGTTCATCCTCCAGACGCTTCAATCTCTCGATCCTCTCGCGCACGTCGTCCAGATGGCGGATCACCATTTCATGAGCCATATGGCACGGATTGTCATCATCACCATTCAGCAGCAACAGAGACTTGATATCGTCAAGCGGAAACCCGAGTTCCCGTGCATGGCGAATGAACGTCAGCCGCTTGAGGCCGTCCTGATCATAACGGCGCTGGTTGCCCTCGCTGCGAATGGCAGGAGCCAAGAGGCCGATCTGCTCGTAATAGCGGATCGTCGGCACCTTTACGCCGCTCGATTTGGACAGATTGCCGATCGTCAACATTCTGAATTTTTCCTCTTGAAGCTATAGTCACTAGAGGGATTATAGTCCCATCCAACGGACGTGATCCATAGGATAGTGCAAAAAATGACTCTCAACCACGCTCAGGAAATCGATCATCATTCGGACTGTTGTTCAGGCACGGATGCGTCATGCGGTTCCGCCACACACACACATAATCACGCGCATGGTCAGGTGGAAACAAAGGAACAGGGCTGCTCGGACCATGCCTGCGGCTGTTCCGGAAACCCGGTTTTTGACGGCGTTGATCCGCGCTACAAGATGGTATTGTGGACCGTCATCGCTTTGAATGGCGGCATGTTCCTGATCGAATTGCTTGGCGGTAAGTTGGCCGGGTCACAAGCCCTTCAGGCCGATGCACTCGATTTTCTGGGGGATGCCGTCACTTACGGCATGAGCCTTGCTGTGATCGGCATGAGCCTTCGGGTCCGTTCGACGGCCGCCATGGTGAAGGGGGTCAGCCTGTTGCTGATGGGGATTTGGATCTTTGCCTCAACGCTTTACCAGATCTATTTTCTCGATGTGCCGCGTGCCGAAATCATGGGTGTGATCGGCTTCATGGCCATTGCTGCCAATGTTGCCTCGGTCTTGCTCTTGATGCGCTACAAGGACGGCGATTCCAATGTGCGGTCTGTTTGGCTGTGTTCGCGCAACGATGCGATTGGCAATCTTGCGGTTCTGGGCGCGAGCCTGTCGGTCTATTTTACAGCTTCGGCATGGCCGGATATTCTGGTCGCTTTGATAATGGCAGGCCTGTTCCTACGCTCGGCTCAACTGATTTTGGTGCAGTCGTTGGGAGAATTCAGGCAAAGCCATTCCTCTGGCGCTTCGGCCTAGGCAAGCGACTCGCCTTGGCCAAAATGATGCCCTCAGCGTCCAGAGGGATCGTGTTAAGACCCAGATAGACTTGGATCGATAGCAACTTGAAAGACAAGAAAAGCACCGGCTCATACAATCTGTCGGTGCTTTCTGATATGTGCTTTTAGATTTGCGCGACTATGTTTCTTGCGACGGATTATTTCGTTTCCAAGCGCAGGCTTGCAGTTCTCACGCTTTTTGGCGTGTTAACGGCTATGACTTCCTGACTCATTTCCGTCATCTTGGTGTGAATGATCCCCATGAGGATTTCACTGCCGGTGAATGTCACACCAACCGCACCCGTCAGGATCATGGCATAAAGGCAAAGCTGGATCGTATATTGCCGGCCCATCTTCATGACAACGCCCAGCTTCTGCCTGTCGATCCTCATGTCGGCTCGACGCTCATTCCAGTATTGCTTGCCCTGCTTCTCCAGGCGGTGAAAGGCCTGTTTCAAACCGTTGATCATACCCGTCGTCCCCGCAGTCAAATTGTCGTCAGTCAGACAATTCTTGCCACCCGGCGATTATTCAACCGATAAAATCATCGTTTTTTCATGATGTTAGGGATCAAAATCTCCGGCCATGGTTTGCACGAGGTTAAGACCCGCACCTCTTGGTTAAGGCACGGTTTTTATCACTGCCAAAATGCATTGGTCATTGAAAGGGAGTGGTTTACCATCCGTTTCACTCTCAGGCAGATTGCAAATTGGCACGCGTGGCGTCATGGTGCTGAGGCGTCGGCGCATAATCTTCTTTTGCTTTCACCTTTGACAGACCGTTCAGATGCCCCATTCCACAATCAAACCCGCCCCCGCCTCATCCGCCTTCACTCTACGCCCTGCGTTGGCACCTGATTCTGAGGCCATACTGCGCATCTATCAGGACGGAATTGATACAGGCAACGCCACGTTCACATCTGCGGTGCCGTCATGGAAGGACTGGAGTGATGCTCATCTTGATTGCTGCCGCATCGTCGCGATGGAGAAGGACGCGGTGGTTGGCTGGGCCGCGTTGTCACCGGTTTCCGGACGCAGCGTTTATGCGGGCGTTGCCGAAGTGAGCGTCTATGTTGCCGCTAGCCGGTGCGGCTGCGGCCTCGGAGGGCTCCTGCTCGAACGGCTGATCAAGGAAACGGAGGCACATGACATCTGGACGCTGCAGGCCGGTGTCTTTCCTGAAAACAGCGCCAGCCTCAATGTGCACAAGAAGCATGGCTTCCGCGTCGTTGGCATCAGGGAACGGCTGGGAAAGATGACCTATGGTCCGATGGCAGGCAAATGGCGGGATTTGGTTCTGCTCGAGCGTCGCAGTGATGTCTCGGGCACAGACTAAACGCGTCGCTCATCCGAACCGTTCAGACAGCGCCATGGGCTAGAGGTCATCCCTTGGCAAGCTCATCACGGCAGCCCCCATCGCGACACTACAGAAGGTGATCAGCAGGCCAAAGAACAGCAGTGCCATGGGCACAATGGGATTTTCGCTTTCAAAAATCAGGATCTGAAGCCCGGCTGCGTTGGTGATCAGCAAACCCGAGAAGATGACGATAGTCGCCACCAAGCCGATCAACCAGTTGATTGCCAACAGGCGAACCAACGGGTTTTGAAACACGCCCATATTTCCAGACTGCTTGCGCTTTTCTTCTGATATCAGATCAGTAATCGGCATGATCGTCCCTGTTGGTTGGTGACGCGGGTGGTTGGTGACGCTGGGCATTTGTAATCATTCTAAATCAATAATGGTTTTTCCTTAAGACAAAAATGGTCTCAACGGTAGAGACGCATCGACGCATATCAAACAATCATATGCTCGTTTGATATATGATCTGGACAAATATATCAAACGTATATATACGATAGTTGCAACCAAACAGTTCGTTGGCGTTGCGATTCAAGAACCGGTTTTTCGCAAGACCTGCGAAATGAAAGATAGATCATGAATGTAAGTAGCATATGTCTGGCAATCCTGTTCTGTGGGGACATGACCGGTTACGATATTCGCAAAATTTCGACCGAGGGCAGTTTCTGCTTCTTTGTCGAAGCGAGTTACGGTTCAATCTACCCTGCCCTCACACGGCTGGAGCATGAGGGTTTGGTCACCTGCAGGCATGAAGCGCAGAACGGAAAACCGGCGCGTAAAGTGTACTCTATCACGGAGAGTGGTCGGCAGATGTTCCTCAAGGAGATGCTGCAACCACACAAGGAAGATATCTACAGATCGGAATTCCTGCTGCTTTCCATTTACGCCAGCCTGCTCGGCCCGGATGTGGTGCAATCAGCGATTGATCGACAGATTGAGCTTCTTGAACAGGAACAGCAGCTGATCAACGCATGCGACGGGCCGATTAGCGGCGCAACCGCCGAAGATGCCCCCAAAGATGTCAATCAAGTTCTGGTTGAACAGGCGGGAAACTGGGCTCGCAGCTACGGCAACTATTGTGTTTCAGCTGGAATTGACTATTTGAAGAAGCATGGTGTGGAATTGGTGGAAATTGCTCGCAAGGGACAATCCACCGTTGAAAGTTAGAAGTGTTCTTGGGTGACTTTTCGGATCGCAGAGTCTGATCTGCGACCACTGAGCTAATTTATTGTTTTTGCCACCCCCACAAATCTGTGACGCGTGGCCTATTCGAGGGAAAAACCATGGCATTGCGATTGAAGGGCTCATACGGGCTTGCATTGCTATTTACGACTGGAATTATCGGTTGGATGGCAACTGGTGAAACGGTCTTTAGTGGGCAACCAAACGAAAATGCGAGCCCGCCACCCGCGGTTCGCAATCAACAGGCGGACGAAGAGACCATGCGCGTTGCCGTCAAGCGTTTCACGGCACAGCAACGGGAAAATCACCTCATCATCCGTGGCCGGACCGAGGCGGACACAAAAGTATCTGTCAGAGCGGAGACGACTGCCATCGTTCGTGACCGTCTGGTCAACAAAGGGCAAACTGTCGAAAAGGGCGATCTTCTCTGCCGCCTTGATATCGGGTCGCGCGAAGCAAGCCTTGCAAAAGCCGAAGCCTCACTTGCCCAAACCGAGTTCGATCTCAAAGCAAAGCAGACGTTGGCAAAAAAGGGTTTCGCCTCAGAGACCCAGATTGCGGCATTGAAGGCCAGTCGTGATGCATCTCTGGCCGATGTGAAGGATGCAAAACTTGAGCTGGCACGCACCGAAATTCGCGCCCCGCTCGCAGGCATCGTTCAGGGGGCCCTGGCGGAAGTGGGTGACCAACTTGCGGTCGGCGGTGTTTGTGCGGAAATCATGAAGTCTGATCCGATGCTTGTTATCGGTCAGGTCTCCGAACGGAATGTTCAGAAAGTCAAAGTCGGAACCGAGGCCGAGATCACGCTTGTTTCGGGTGAGGTCACAAAAGGCAAAGTCCGCTATGTCAGTTCGGCATCTGATGTCGAGACTCGTACCTTCCTTGTTGAAGTGGTGATCGACAACAAGGACGGACGCATAAGGGATGGCGTCACGGCTGTCGCCAATCTGGAATTGGAGCCGCTCAAGGCCCATTTCATGAGCCCGGCCCATCTGACGCTTTCGGACGCCGGACAAGTGGGCGTCATGACGGTTGAGAATGATATTACCAAGTTCACGCCGGTTGCCATCCTGTCCAGTGATCCGGAAGGGGTCTGGGTCACAGGCCTCCCCGACACAGCCGAGGTCGTGATCGTGGGCCAGGAATATATCAAGGACGGCCAGTCAGTGGTCGCCGTTCCCGCCGGCTCCCAATTCGAAGGCGCGAACAAGAATGCGCTCCTCAAGGAAAAGGGCTGACCTATGAACGGTATTCTTGACACAATCCTTCGGGCAAGACGCACGGTCATGACCATGATGCTGGTCCTGATCGCGGCGGGGTTTGCCAGTTACATCTCCATTCCCAAGGAGTCCAATCCGGACATTGACGTCCCGGTTCTCTATATCTCGATGTCACAGAACGGTATCTCGCCTGAGGATGCGGCACGTCTGTTGATCAAGCCGATGGAGAACAAGCTGCAGGCGCTGGATGGCGTAAAGGAAATGACAGCCACCGCATCGGAAGGCCATGCCTCCGTTGTGTTGGAATTCGATGTCGGGTTCAACAAGGATCAGGCCCTTGCGGACGTGCGCGACAAGGTGGATCAGGCCAAGGCCGAACTCCCCAGCGACGCGGACGAGCCAACCATCAATGAGATCAACTTTTCGCTTCAGCCAACTATCTATGTGACCCTTTCGGGGGCCGTTCCTGAACGCACGCTCTATCAGCACGCCAAGCGTTTGCAGGATGAGCTGGAAAGCGTTTCTACGGTTCTGGAAGCCAATCTGAGCGGATCTCGGGAAGAAGTTCTTCAGGTCGAAATCGATCTTTTGAAGCTGGAATCCTACAACGTCACCCAGACCGAACTGCTCAACGCCGTTTCTCTCAACAACCAGTTGGTTCCCGCCGGCTTTCTCGACAATGGCAAGGGACGGTTCAACCTCAAGATCCCCGGCCTTATCGAGACCGCGCAAGACGTTTATTCCATCCCGATCAAGCAGAATGGCGAAGGGGTTGTCACCCTTGGTGACATTGCCCAGATCAAGCGGACCTTCAAGGACCCTTCTGCCATTACCCGCGTGAATGGCAACCCTGCCATCTCGATCGAGATTAAAAAGCGCACGGGTACGAACATCATCGAGAACAACGAAGCCGTCAGAGCCGTTGTCAAAAAGGAGATGGCCAACTGGAACCCGGCGATCAAGGTTCGCTTCATGCTCGATGAAGCCAAACCGATCTTTGATACGCTTGGCTCTCTTGAATCCTCCATCATGACCGCCGTCGCGCTCGTCATGATGCTGGTTCTGGCGGCTCTCGGATTCAGGTCTGCCCTATTGATCGGCATCGCGATCCCCACCTCCTTCATGACGGGCTTCCTTGTGCTCTCGGCGCTAGGCATGACCCTCAACATGATGGTGATGTTCGGCCTTGTGCTGACAGTGGGGATGCTGGTTGACGGTGCCATCGTGATCGTCGAATATGCTGACCGCAAGGTGGCGGAAGGCATGGAACGCAAGGAAGCCTATATCAGGGCTGCCAAGCTTATGTTTTGGCCGATCACCTCCTCGACCGCAACAACGCTTGCTGCCTTCCTGCCCATGCTTCTCTGGCCCGGTGTTGTTGGCGAGTTCATGAGCTATCTGCCAATCATGGTGATCATCGTACTGTCGTCGGCCCTGCTGACGGCGATGATTTTCCTGCCCGTTACTGGTGGTTTTATCGGCCGGAACAAGGCGAGTGCGGAAGAGATCGCCAATGCGGAGCATCTGTCGGGCACGCATAAGTTCAATGCCAAAGAAATAAAAGGCTTCACGGGTATCTATGCCCGTTTCCTGAATGCTCTGGCCTCGCATCCGATCGGCAACCTTGGCACCATTGCCGCTGTCTGTCTGATCGGTTTCGGGATTGTTGCCAGCTTCATGCAGCACAGCAAAGGCGTCGAGTTCTTCGTTGATGAAGAACCGCGCATTGCGATGGTCTATGTGTCGGCTCGCGGCAATATGAGTGCGGTTGAAAGCCGTGCATTGGTCAAGGCCGTTGAAGAAGAAGTGCTTCAGGTCGAGGGTGTCCGCGATGTGGTGTCCAACTCTGCGCCATCGGGCTTCAGCTCCGGTCCCGCTATGGGGGATATCGGCGGAGGCGGCTCCAAGCCCGTCGATGCCATAGGCACACTCAACCTCGAGCTTGACGACTATTGCTGCCGTCGGCCCTCCAAGGAGATCTTTGCCGAGATCCGCCAGAGGACAGCGGACATTCCCGGCATCCGCATTCAGGTCTCCAAGGTCGAGGGTGGCCCGCCAACCGGCAAGGACGTCAACCTGCAGATCACATCTGCCAACTATGATCAGGTGGCAAATGTCACCGCTCTGGTGCGTCGGCATTTTGATACTGTGCCCAAGCTGATGGAGATTGAAGACACCCGTCCCCTGCCCGGTATCGAGTGGGAGCTTCTGATCGACCGAGAGGAAGCCGGGCGTTACAACGCCTCGATTGCCCAAGTCGGTTCAATGGTCCAGCTCGTGACCAATGGATTGTTGATTGGCAAGTATCGACCGGATGATTCCGACGACGAGCTCGATATTCGTGTTCGCCTGCCGGAAGACCAACGCAGCATCAGTCAACTCGACCTGATGAAGCTGATGACGCCCAACGGCCAGGTCCCCATCGGCAACTTCGTCAAGGTCGCTCCCAAACAGGAGGTCTCCTCGATCAGTCGCGTCGACGGCTTCTATGCCATGAACGTGAAAGCAACCGTTGACCAAAGTGACGGGACCACCGTCGACGAGAAGGTCAAGCAGATCGAGAGCTGGATCGACACTCAGGACTGGCCTTCGGGCGTGATGTTCAAGTTCCGCGGTGCGGATGAGGATCAGGCAGAATCCAGCCAGTTCCTCGGCTATGCCGCTATCGGATCCCTGTTCATCATGGCGATCATCCTGATCACCCAGTTCAACAGCTTCTACCAGACAGCCCTGACGTTGATGACTGTCATTCTCTCGATCTTCGGCGTGCTTCTTGGCATGCTGATCACGGGACAGAAGTTTTCCATCGTCATGTCGGGCACCGGCGTCGTGGCTCTTGCCGGTATCGTGGTCAACAACGCGATCGTGCTTATCGATACCTACAACCGGTTCCGGGCGGACGGTATCGACATTGTCGACGCGGTGGTCAAGACCGCTGCCCAGAGGATCCGTCCGATCCTCCTGACGACGATCACCACAATCGCGGGTCTGATCCCGATGGCGACGGGCATCAACTTCGATTTCTTCAATCGGGTGATTTCCGTCGGCTCGATCACGGCTGACTGGTGGGTTCAATTGTCAACGGCCGTTATCTCCGGTCTTGCCTTCTCGACCCTATTGACGCTGATCCTGATTCCGGTTCTGCTGGCTTTCCCTTCCGTCACGCTGAAACCCTTCTTCCTTATGATCTGGCGTTTTGTGAGCAGAAAGGTATCGGCTTGGAAGACGAGTGATGGCGAAGCGCCTCAAGACGGAGATACGTTTACCTCCGAGGAGAGCGACAACAGCCGGTTGGTCACTCTTGACGATCACAAGAAGCGAAAGAAAAAAGAGCTCCCTGATCCCCTGCCGCCAAGCGAAATGCCGCATGCTGCGGAATGAAATTAAAAAGAAAGCCCGCCTTTGATCAGGCGGGCTTTTTCTTGATAACGTCAGCCAACGGTTAGTCTCAGGCAATCCTGATCAGGCTGCGGGATCGTCTTCATCATCCGTTCCGATTTCATCCTTGCCGTCCGCTTCCGTCCATTCACCCGAGAGCATGCGCTCGTTGGCACGATACCAGGAACGGCGCGCAAAAGGGATGGACAGAAGATAGAGCAGCACAAAGCCGGACAGAACCAGCCAAGGATAGGAAAACAGCAAGGCAACCGCAGCGACAAGCCCCACCATCAGCGGCAACACTTGCGCGCGCGGTATCCGCAATCCGATGGTTTTTCCCGAAAAGGTCGGAATGGAGGAGACAACCAGCATGGCGATGAACAGAGTATAGAGCATCACCACAGCAGCAAAGGCGTCGTAATGGGGCACACCGGCAAGCTCGACATAGATCGGCGCGAGCACAGCAAAGGCGCCAGCCGGTGCGGGAACGCCCACGAAATAGGCCTTGCGCCATGACGGTCTGTTCTTTTCATCGAGCGCGACGTTGAAGCGTGCGAGACGCAGAACCATCGCAATGGCAAACAGAAGCGATGCGATCCAGCCAATAGACGGAATGGCGTGCAGAATCCAGACATGAAGAATGATGGCTGGAGCCACGCCGAAATTGACAAAATCCGTCAGGGAATCCAGCTCGGCCCCAAACCGCGATGCGCCATTGAGCATGCGCGCCAATCGACCGTCGATACCATCGAGAAAAGCAGCGGCCAGGATCGAGACAAGGGCTAGCTCGAACCGTCCTTCAATCGCCATCCGCACGCCGGTCAGGCCGGCGCTCAGGGCCAGCAATGTGACAAGATTGGGAGCGATTGAGCGGAAGGGCACTGCCCTGAAACGACGCGGTGATGCAGGCTCCTCCGGCTCGAAAGACTGGAACGGAATCCCCAGACCATGGTCGTGGTTTTCTTCCTTTTTCACGCTGCTACTCCCCTGCTTATTGGCCGGTTTCAGATCAAGCCGTGTGACGGTTCTGGCACCTGCATTGGTCGCGATTATTGTTCGCGATGGGTCCCTGCCTCACGCTGAGGTCCTTCGAGATCGGCGATGATCGTCTCACCAGCCACCATCGTCTGGCCGATTGCGACTTTGGGAACAATGTGCGTTGGCATATAGACATCAACCCGGCTGCCAAAGCGAATGAGGCCGAAGCGCTCCCCGACGGGCAGCATCTCTCCTTCTTGCGTCCAGCAGACGATGCGGCGCGCGACCAGCCCCGCAATCTGAGTGACGCCAATGGCACCATGTTCGCTCTCGATGATCAGGCTGTTGCGTTCGTTATCTTCGCTTGCCTTGTCGAGCTCGGCATTGAGGAATTTGCCCGGTTTATATGCCACCTTGCTGATCTTGCCCGGTACAGGCATACGGTTCACGTGGACATTAAAGACATTCATGAAGACGGAGACGCGCATCATGGGCTCTTCGCTCAGGTGCAATTCTTGCGGCGGAACAGCCAGCCCAACGCTTGAGACCATGCCATCGGCGGGCGAAATCACCAGGCCCTTGCGCGTGGGTGTGATGCGCGCAGGGTCGCGGAAGAAATAGGTACACCAGAGGGTGAGGAAGAGCCCGATCCAGAACAGCGGCCCGATAAACCAGCCAAGAATGACGGTCGCAAGAGCAAAAAGGGCAATGAAAGGATAGCCCTCAGGATGAATGGGTACCACGCTTTTTTTGATGGAATCGATGATAGTCATTGAGATCTGCCCCTAACCCTCTGAAACTTGCGTCTCGTCCTATTTGATCAAGCATCTGTCCCTGTTCTCGGGATTTGTTGTGTGCTCCGAACGCTTTTAGCGAAACTTGACCGTCCAGCCAAGTGAGAAAGCGGACCAAGACCGACTCTCCATCGCCGGGTTGCCCCATAAGCGCATCAATCGTTGATAGGCGCCTCTCTCAAGGCAAACACTATCTAGAGGACTGAACTGTGCGACAGGGCTTCGTCCACGGTGACCATCGGTGCGCCACTGAGCCGCTGGTAGTGATCAAGAAGCTCAGCTTCTTCGAGTGTGAGCGTAATACTGCGTGGATAGAAGGGACGATCCCGATCCTTTACGATGGGTGTTTTCCACCCCTCAGTTTCCTCCACAAAACGGTCAAGACCGGGTTTTCCGAACTTGTGCAGAAAGCCCTGCATGACCGCATCGACATAGGATTGAAGGATCGGATAAGCGGGATCGACTTCTTCCGTATGCGCTGGCTGACCGACGTAAATGTAGCAATCAAGCCCGAGAGGAATGGTATCAGAGGTCGAAAAGTTCGATAGATCGAGCTTGACGCGATCATACATCGCCTCACGCACATCGACCTGAGGCAAATGCGATTTGAGATCGAAGACCAGCAGGCCATCACAGTAGGCATCCGGATCCGCAACGACAGATAGCGCAGCGGTGCCGCCAAAACCGAATTCGCGTCGTTCGGCGCTTTCGCGCCAAATCGACCAGCGGCGGCGATAGCCTTTCAACCGGCCAGAAAATCCGAAGCTTTCGGGATTGCGGGTGTCGTCATTGACGAGGGAGCCATAGCCGAAATAGCCAATCCAATCCTCGGGGTTGGCTGCGATGTCTTTTAGGGTCACTGGCTTTCTCTCAGTTATTCGGCCATCACCGCATTAGCGGTATGACGCGTTTGGTCTTGTGCGGTCAATGGAACTTGCAGGATGATCGTTGCCAAGTCGCGTTGCAGGAATGGATCAAATTGCATGATCCGCTCTTCCTCGACAAGTCCTTCTTTTTCATAGAAGGCCAAAGCCCGGCGATTGCCTTCCAGAGCCGTCAGTCGCATGTGATCATGGCCGGCCTGCCGCAGCCTGTCACGCGCGTCGGACAGGAGTGCACTGGCAATCCCCTGCCCTTGCCAGTTGGGTGCAACCCAGAGGTTCTTGAGCGCTCCCTTGCTGCAATCGCATTCACAATGACCGACAATCCGCCCCCCAAGATCCGCAATAACGAGGCATTCGTGACAAGCCGCCTCACCAGACATATGATAGAGGAAGGAAAACCGAAAAGCCTGTTCTAGACGCAAAATATCATGCGTATTCAACGTCTCTATCGTGAACGACATAGCGTTCAACCAAGCCGCCACGCCGCATTGTGTCGCCGCCTCGATGTCGTCATGGTCTATTGAGCGCAGTTTCAGGGTCATCGGGCTTGACTTGCTCTACTTTTTTCCGCTGTCTCAGGCGCCTTTGCGGATGCGGGAGGTCGGTTCCTTCATCGTCACAAGTTCCTCAGCAGCGGTCGGATGAACAGCCATTGTGGCATCAAAATCGGCTTTTGTTGCACCCATTTTGATAGCAATGCCAAGCAACTGGGACATTTCACCCGAATCCGGCCCAAGGATATGACATCCCAGCACCTTGTCGTTATCGGCGTCAACGATAACTTTCATCAGCATTTTTTCGTCATTACCCGCAAGCGTGTTCTTCATCGGGCGGAATTTGGCAAGATAGATATCGAGATTTTCATGTGCCACTCTGGCTTCGGCCTCGGTCATGCCCACCGTGCCGATCTCCGGCTGCGTGAAGACGGCAGTGGCAATATTCTCGTAGTCTACGGTCGTCGGGTTGCCGTTAAAGAATGTCTCGGCCAGCGCTGCCCCTTCGCGGATTGCCACCGGCGTGAGGGTTACCCGGTCAATCACATCGCCAACTGCAAAAATGTGATCAACGTTGGTGCGATTGTGCTCATCCACCTTGATCGCGCCATTCGCGCTGATCTCGACCCCCGCCGTTTCAAGGCCAAGGCCATTGGAATTGGGTGAACGACCAATCGCGCAGAGCACCTGATCGGCCATGATTTCACGTTCAGCCGTGGTCTTGACCCGAATTCCGTCGTCCGTTTTGGTCAATTCGTCCACTTCATCATGACAATGAATGGTAATGCCGCGTTTTTCCATTTCCTCATGCAAGGTGGTGCGGATGTCTTCATCGAAGCCACGCAGGATTTCATCGCCGCGATAAAGGACAGTGACCTCGGACCCGAGGCCATGGAATATGCATGCAAATTCGAGGGCAATATAGCCAGCGCCAACGACGACCACACGGTCAGGCTTTTCCTCAAGATGGAACACCTCGTTGGAGGTGATCATCAATTCCTTGCCCGGCACATGCAACTCGTTTGGCACACCACCTGTTGCGATCAGAATGTGGCGCGCGCTTACCGTCCGGTTTTCACCCAACAGGCGGACCGAATTGGGTCCGACGATTTCCGCTCGGGTCTGAATGATCTCGACATTGTTACGCTCAAGGTTCTTGATATAGAGGCCATTGAGGCGGTCGATTTCCGCATCCTTGCGGCTGATCAGTTTTGACCAGTCAAAACTGGGTTCATCAACGCTCCAGCCAAAGCCGGCAGAATCTTCAAAATCATGGGCAAACTTGGAGGCGTAGACCATCAGTTTTTTGGGAACGCACCCTCGGATCACGCAGGTGCCACCCACTCGGTATTCCTCTGCGACGGCAACCTTCGCACCATAAGT
The DNA here is from genome assembly GCF_900215505.1 of Cohaesibacter sp. ES.047. Classification (NCBI taxonomy): domain Bacteria; kingdom Pseudomonadati; phylum Pseudomonadota; class Alphaproteobacteria; order Hyphomicrobiales; family Cohaesibacteraceae; genus Cohaesibacter; species Cohaesibacter sp. ES.047. The sequence goes on along the minus strand of NZ_LT907844.1, from coordinate 3,618,847 downwards.
CGAGGCCATCCGCGCGCACCGTACTCCGCCAGATCCGGCCCCGATCACAAACAGATCATAGTCAAATTCGCTCATCACTTCGCCTCTTAATCCTGTTGGCACACTGCCGCCCTACCGCCTGACCTTAGCCGGGTCTGCTTTGACGGCATAGATGTATCAAATGCAATTGGTTGCCTTCAACATAAGCTGACGGGCACAGAATAAAAGGCCTTTAGCTCACCTGAGCGGACAAGTTTGCTTGAAACCCGCGTTATGGCCTGTGGCAAAAAGAGTCAAGGCTCAAAAAAAAAGGCGCACCCAGTCTGGATGCGCCTTTCGTGGAAATCCAAAAGTCAGGATTACTTCGAGAACTTGTGACCCTTTTTGGTCAGTTCGTCCTTGGCCTGTTTGACCATGATCTGTGTGACGATCTGGGACCATTGCTGAATGCCACGGACAGATTCACCAATGATACGCGGCTGATACTGCGCGAATTTCTGACCGGTTTCAGTCTTGAAGAAAGCCAAAATCTCTTTCAGTTCGTCTTCCTTGAGATATTTTGCCCAGACAGTAGCAACAGCCTTGATCATGGAATCCTGATCGTTTTTGTATTTTTCCGACACGCGATCAACGGTTTCGACGATCTCGTCTTCGATATTCGGGTTCTCCCGGATCAGCCAGATCTTGGTGTTGCGGGTGATCAGCTTCAGCTGATCTTCGAAAGGCGGCAGCGTGTTGGTCTGCAGGATTACATCCTTGGCAGCCTGAAGATGGCTGTCAAGTTTGACTTCCGCTTTTGGGGTCTCTGCAGCGTCCTGTGCAGCAGCCGGCAGGATCGTTGCGGCACTCATCGCGGCGCCAACGAACAGGGCGGCAAGGGCAGATTTCTTCATGTCTCAGTCCTTTTGCAATTCTTTGTTACTTCATCCCGATCATCGGCCATGCTGTCTCAGACCTGAGGGTCCAGAATGGTAATGCCATTCGCGCCAGCAACAACTGCTTTGGTCGCGATGCCAACGAACAAGCCGGTTTCCACGACACCCGGGATAGCGCGCAGCGCCATGTCCAGTCCGTCTACATCCGAAATACGGCCAAATGTGGCATCAATGATAAAATGCTGACCATCGGTCACAAAATTCGAGCCGTCAGGCTTCTTGCGCTGAACCAGATCGCCCTTGAGGCCAAATCGGGCACAGACATTTTCGAGCGCGACCCTGGTCGCCCCAAGGCCAAACGGCATGACTTCAATCGGCAGCGGAAACTTGCCAAGGGCATCAACCACCTTGGTACCATCTGCAATGACAATCATGGAGCTGGAGGCCGAGGCAACTATTTTCTCGCGCAACAAGGCTCCGCCGCCGCCCTTGATCAAACGAAGCTGCGGATCGATTTCATCCGCACCATCGATTGTCAAATCCAGTTCGGGGGTTTCATCAAGCGTCGTAAGCGGAACCCCGACCTTGGTGCAAAGCTCGGCGGTGGCTTCGGAGGTCGGCACGCCAATAACCGACAGGCCGGCTGCGACCTTTTCACCCAGGAGTTCAATGAAATGAACTGCAGTTGATCCAGTGCCGATACCGAGTTTCATGCCATCGGTCACAAATTCAAGGGCAGTGGCTGCCGCCTGCCGTTTCAATTCTTCGCTCATCGTCTTTGCCGATTTTCCTGCCCGAAACGAAGGATACCCAATGCTCTTCTGTCCGGGTGCTAAAATTCTTGGTTCAGGCAGTTGGCCACCTCGCCAGCTGCGCTCAAGCTCATATCACGCCAACCATGGCAGATAAAGGGGCGTTTTGGCTTCTCCGGCACGACTGTCTGCTCTTTCGTTTGTCGCGCGCCGCTCAGCTCAATTGCCATTTGCCAGTTGATCCCGCTTTGTCCATAAGCTAGTTGATGGGCTATCCAGTCTTCAACTATTGTCGAACCGAGACCCTACCTTTTCTTCGGAGCCACTGAACATGACGAGCTACCCCTTCTCTTCCATCATCTTTGATCTTGACGGCACACTCGTCGACACGGCTCCAGATCTGACCGGCGCTCTCAACCATGTACTCGGGCTCAACAATCTCGATCCGGTTTCCGTGCAACAGGTCCGGGACATCGTTGGATATGGCGCGCGGATCACCATCGAGCGCGGCTTTTCGCATTATGGCATCAGACTCGATACGAGTGCCCTTGATGAGGCGCAAGACCAGTTTCTGGCGCATTATGCAGCCAACATCTGCAAGACGAGTACGCTTTATCCCGGCGTTCAGGATGTCATCAAGGAATTCGGCCATGCCGGCATCCGCATGGGTGTCTGCACGAACAAGACCGAGGTTCTGGCGGTTGACCTGCTCACGCAGCTTGGTGTTGCTCCCTCATTCGCGACGATTTGCGGGTCGGACACTGTGCCGAACAAGAAACCGCATCCCGATCACGTGCTGACTGCGCTCGACCGCATGAGCGGCGAACCATCCACCAGCATTCTGGTCGGTGACAGTCAGGCTGACGTACAATCCGGTCAGGCAGCGGGGCTGCCGGTCATTGCCATGACTTACGGCTACACCGCCATCCCAACGGAGGCGCTGGGAGCCGACGTCGTACTGGATTCCTTTGCCGACATTCCCAAGACACTGGAGGCTTGGGTCCGATAGCCCATATCTGCCGACGAGCGGCCCTTATGGTCAGCAATTCAAGGACTTAACAAGTTATTTCCATCCCACAGGCCTTTACACTTGAGCAAGCATAGCGGCAAGAATCCCCCCGAACAGGCCACTTTTCGTCCCTTCATCTGTTGGTTTGTGGGGCTATGTTCATCCTTTTGGATCATCGTCATTTGATCATTTCAGCTGCGATCAAGACAGAGGATGACAATGACTGGATGGGTTGGATCAAAAAAGGCCATAGTTTCGAGCGTACTCGCGATCGGGATTTTTGCTGCGCTCTGCGGATCCTCTCAAGCCTTTCCGATGCTCCGGGCACCCATGCTTCAGGCAGAGGTGCCAGCCGCTATTGTCCCTGATGCTGGCGTTGCACGACAAGAGCCAGCCAACCTCAGCCAGTCCGAAGACGGCGAGGTTGACGAGCGCAGCCCGGTCGTCATCCTGATCGGAGCACGTGAGCATCTGTTCGATGGGCAGTTTCTTTGCCGTTTGAGCGATATGCCATCGCTTCTGTCTCGTATTCTGTAAATCCACAGCAGCATTGTCGGCCATCAATATCCAACGTTGCTGCCTTCAGCTTTTGCGAATGCTGGCAAGCAATTCCTGTTTTGTGGTCAGGATGTGATCGGCAAGGCACGATCTGGCCGTCTCGGCATTTTTGGTGCGAGCCAGATCCACCAATCCCTGCAGCTCATTGTGGATGTTTTCGAGCGCTTCGGGCTTGGATGAAATCAGAAGTCGGATATAGCGATCAATATTCTGATGAATGCGCTGGACGATCTTCAAAGTCGCCTTCTTTCTCGCGGTTCTGTAAAGAAGCTCATGAAAGCGCCAGTTGTGCCCTCCCCAGCTCTGAAAATCCTTGGCGGCCTTCATGCTTTCAACCTCGGCTTCGGCTTCAATCAGGTCGGCCTCGGTCAAATGGTCGAGCGCGTGTTCGAACAGCCAGCTTTCGAGCATAATGCGCACATCGAACAATTCCTCAATCTCTTCGATTTCTAGGCGGGTGACGACAGCGCCCTTGTGTGAAACGAGCGTGATCAACCCTTCAGCCTCGAGCATTTGCATGGCCTCGCGCACCGGAATGCGGCTGACTCCGAGTTCGTTTGCGATGGCCTCCTGTTTAATCTGCTCGCCTTCCTTGAACTGACCCGAGAGTATGCGCTGGCGCAATTCGTCTGCAACAATGCTCGTGGTGGTCCGTCGCACGATCTGGGCCATATGGGAATCCTATCTTGTGTCTGGTCCAGAGGCTGCAAACCTTTGCACCTCGTTTTAAAATATAATATTCAATATTCGTTGGTGTGCAAATATGCATGACCAATATCAATTGGGCGAGACATTTTACCTCACCGCGGAAACAACAAAGGCTGCCGTTGGGGCAGCCTTTGCGGTTCAGATCATCAATGATCGGGTTTATTGCGGAGCGATCATCTTTTCGGGTCGGACCAGACGGTCATAGTCTTCTTCCGACACAAAGCCGAGTTTGACAGCTTCTTCCTTCAGCGTCGTGCCGTTCTTATGCGCCGTCTTGGCAATCTTGGTGGCGTTGTCATAGCCAATATGCGGAGCAAGAGCGGTAACAAGCATCAGGGAGCGCTCCATCAGCCCGCGAATATGGTCTTCATTGGCTTCGATCCCAACCACGCATTTGTCGGTAAAACTGTTTGCCGCGTCAGCAAGCAGGCGAATCGACTGCATGACATTATAGGCAATCACTGGTTTGAACACGTTGAGTTCGAAATGCCCCTGTGAGCCTGCAAGGGAAACCGCAGTGTTGTTGCCCATGACCTGAGTACAAACCATTGTCATGGCTTCGCACTGGGTGGGGTTGACCTTGCCGGGCATGATCGATGAGCCCGGCTCGTTCTCAGGCAGGGCGATCTCGCCAAGGCCGGAGCGCGGTCCAGACCCCAACAAACGGATATCACTGGCGATTTTGAAAAGGCTTGCTGCCACCGAGTTGAGGGTGCCGTGCGCCTCGACCATGGCATCGTGGGTGGCGAGCGCCTCGAACTTGTTGGGGGCACTGACAAATGGCAGTCCCGTGTAACTGGATACTTCATCAGCGAAGGCTTCGGCAAATCCGATCTTGGCGTTGATGCCCGTACCAACGGCCGTGCCGCCTTGTGCCAGAGCATAAAGAGCAGGTAGAGCTCCCCTCACCCGGCGAATGCTGTTCTCGACCATGGCCGAATAGCCGGAAAATTCCTGCCCCAGCGTCAGGGGCGTGGCATCCTGTAGATGCGTGCGTCCGATCTTGATGATGTCCTCAAAGCTCTTGGACTTGTCCGAGAGGGTGCCTCCGAGCTTTTCGAGCGCGGGAATGAGGCTCTTGTTGATCTCTTCAGCCGCCGCGATATGCATCGCCGTGGGGAACGTGTCATTTGAGGACTGGCTGCGGTTACAATGATCATTAGGGTGAACCGGCTCCTTGGACCCCAGCTCGCCACCGAGCATCTCGATAGATCGGTTGGAGATCACCTCGTTGCTGTTCATGTTGGATTGGGTGCCCGAGCCGGTCTGCCAGATCGACAACGGGAAATGGTCATTGAGCTTGCCGTCGGCAACTTCTTCCGCAGCGGCTATAATCGTCTTGCCGATGGCCTCGTCTATATTGTCGAGCTTGAGGTTGGCCGATGCGGCGGACCGCTTGATGATGCCAAGAGCCCGAATGACGGGTTTGGGCATGGTCTCCTCGCCGATGGGGAAGTTGATCAGGGAACGCGCGGTCTGGGCACCGTAATATTTGTCGGTCGGCACCTCGAGCGGTCCAAATGAGTCGGTTTCTATTCGCACGTCTGTCATGATCTTCCTTTCCTTGGATCAGGTCGCCTTGAGGAAATCGACTGGCATGATCCCTTCAACAGGAACTGCGGGCCGGTCACCATGTTGTTTCTCTTGAACTTAGGTCTTTGAAACGGCACTTTGAAGGCATATTTTGAGTTTTACATTCAAATTTATTTCACACTCCCGTTTCATCGCTGACTTGTCCTTGAGGCAGCGAGTGTTCCGGGCTCTCATATGGTCAATTCAAACGCGCATGTGAGGTTCCAAACGCGGTTGATTTATTTGTTTATTGGGGGAACTTTTGTACGCCGGTACGCGTTATAAACGACAAGAACCAAAACTTTAAGCGCTGTCCACTCTATACGGTCAGCGACAAAGGCAGACACGGAAAGCCACCTCATGACCACGTCTTCACCACTTGAAGTCAATAGAGACAACCTGATCATTCCCGCCCTGGGGCCATTCTATGAGAAGTTCGCTCAACCTTTGGCTTGGTCCGTCCTACGCATCGCGCTAGGTCTGGCCATGTGCTACGAAGGATACGACAAAATCCTCAACCCCATGGGCATGACAGGCTTTGTCGAGGGTCTAGGATTTACTCCGGGCTGGTTCTGGTCGCCTCTTCTGGCCGGCCTTGAGTTCTTTGGCGGCTTATTGCTCGCTTTTGGCCTTCTGACACGCCCTGTTGCACTGGCGCTCGGCACCATGTTGCTTGTGACGCTATACTACCACATAGCGAACCCTTACCCAGAAGTGATCCTGTCGCAGGCTGGAATTGATGCCCTCAATGCCAATCTTGACCTGTTCCACCCGGATGCAATTGGCAACCTGCAAGATGGCGGTCGTTCCATGATGGGAATGGTACAGCAAAAAGCAGTCACCAACTCGCTCTTCTGGTCGGGTGCAACGCTGCTCTATGCCGCCTTTGGCGGAGGGTATTTCTCGCTCGATCGCTTGATCAAGAAATACTTCTAAACCAGAACTCTCCTCCCAAAGCAAGAAAGCCGCCCTTGATCCCAAAGGCGGCTTTTTCTTTTGTCTTTTCCGGTTTGACTGACCACGCGCATCAGGTCAGTTGCAACGAGCCCTTTGCTCCCATCAGCATGGGGATCACTTCGGGGGCGGAGATCACCGTAAAGCGTGGATCGATCTCGTCTTCGCCTACACCATTATGAACCATGCAGGCCTTGCAAACGAGAATCTGGCCGCCCTCAGCAAGAAAGGCTTCCTGCATTTCCTTGGCAGGTTTGAAAGGTGCGCCGATGTCGATCGGATCAAGTGTGCCAGGTTTGGCGAGATGAACCGCATCGACCATCAGCATGATCGTCGCGGAATGCCCCTGATTGAGCGCTTCGACACCCATCGTGAAAGCGACGGTGATCTTGTTGGGATCGTCGATGTTGCTGAACAGGGTGCTGACATAGTCTGTCTGAGTTGCCATGAAAAACGCCTCTTGCCTACCAGGGAGAGCTACCGGGCACTGTGATGCCCGCTCTCACCTTCTGCGGCTTGTTGGATTTGGATATTGATCAATACGTTGATTACCATCCGGCTATAACAAGCCACGTCATTAGTTGCAATATTTTGAATATTAAAAAATGGAAATTTATATACCAGATTTTTCCAGACAAGTGGGTGTTGGTTCTGCTCATCTCGATGGTGGCTATCGCTTGGTTGCTTTGCCATAAGGCGCACTTGAAATTCCCATCAAATGATTGCACCAATTGTGGCGACCTTCTTCGCCTTGCCCGGTTGTGAACTTGTGCTCTTTGGGCCAACCAGATCAAAGACAGCTCGATACCACATCGATAGTTTGCAAGACGAAAGAGCGACCCGGACCATCCCCGAGCCCTTAACGGCTAGTCGCCTTCCCCTAACTGGCGAGATCTTTAAACAAGGACCGACAATGAGCTATCAGGCAAACAAACTTTTTCCCTTAGGAAAAGACGAAACCCCTTATCGGAAGCTGACATCAGATTACGTTTCCGTTGAGAGCTTCAAGGGCAAGGATGTTCTTGTGGTTCAGGAAGAAGCCCTGCGCATCCTGTCTGAACAGGCCTTCATCGACATCGCGCATCTGCTTCGCCCGGATCATCTGGCTCAGCTGACCAAAATCCTTGATGACGACGAAGCCACCAGCAACGACAAGTTTGTCGCGCTTGACCTGCTCAAAAATGCCTGCATCTCCTCTGCGGGCGTCCTTCCCATGTGTCAGGATACAGGCACCGGCATCGTCGTTGGCAAGAAAGGCACTCAGGTCTGGGTTGAAGGCACTGACGAAGGTGCGCTGAGCAAGGGCGTGTTTGATGCCTACGACAAGAAGAACCTGCGCTACAGCCAGTTGGCTCCGCTCTCCATGTTCGAAGAGAAGAACACCGCCAACAACCTGCCCGCCCAGATCGACATCTTCTCCGAAGGCGAGAACGAATATAAATTCCTGTTCATGGCCAAGGGCGGCGGCTCTGCCAACAAGACCTTCCTCTATCAGGGCACCCCTTCCCTTCTGACCAAGGATCGTCTGCTTGCCTTCCTTGAAGAGAAGATCAAGACGCTGGGGACCGCAGCCTGCCCGCCGTATCACCTTGCCATCACCGTTGGCGGCCTGTCGGCTGAGCAGAACCTGAAGACAACCAAGCTCGCCTCCGCCCATTATTATGATGAGCTGCCAACGTCTGGCGATGAGACTGCGCGTGCCTTCCGCGATCTGGAGCTGGAAAAAGAAATCCACGCGATGACCCAGTCCACGGGCATTGGCGCTCAGTTTGGCGGTAAATATTTCTGCCATGACGTGCGCGTTGTTCGCCTGCCACGCCACGGTGCGTCGCTGCCGATCTCCATCGGTGTCTCCTGCTCCGCCGACCGTCAGTGCAAGGGCAAGATCACCAAGGACGGGGTCTTCATCGAACAGCTTGAGGAAAATCCGGCACAGTATCTGCCAGAGATCGACGCTGAAGAGCTGGGCGGCAACGTCGTCAAGATCGACCTCAACCAGCCGATGGAAGAGCAGCTGAAAATTCTGACCCAGTATCCGGTCAAGACCCGCCTCAGCCTCACGGGGCCGCTCATCGTCGCTCGCGACCTGGCTCATGCCAAGATCCGTGCTCGTCTCGAAGCTGGCGAACCGATGCCGGAGTATCTGAAAAACCATCCGGTCTATTATGCAGGCCCTGCAAAGACCCCGGCCAACTATGCCTCTGGCTCCTTCGGTCCAACCACCGCTGGCCGCATGGATAGCTTCGTTGATCAGTTCCAGTCCTTCGGCGGCTCCATGGTGATGCTGGCCAAAGGCAACCGCTCCAAAGCCGTGACCAATGCCTGCGAAAAGCATGGCGGCTTCTACCTTGGCTCCATTGGCGGACCAGCTGCGCGTCTTGCCAAAGACTGCATCAAGAAGGTCGAATGCGTCGAGTATCCAGAGCTTGGCATGGAAGCTGTGTGGCGTATTGAGGTCGAAGACTTCCCCGCCTTCATCGTCGTCGATGACAAGGGCAACGACTTCTTCGCCGAACTCAATCTCGGCTAAAACACCTTCATTTCAGACCAAGTCATGACCTCCCCCAGAGGGGGAGGTTTGAGACGCTTCGCTTGAACCACTAGAAGTGGTTTTGTTAGGTTTCAATAATTAGGCTTGAACATATCGGCATAGTCAGATGCCTTGTCCTGCTTCTCCTGATTACGGATATAGCGTCTGACGACCTCCTCTTGATAGCCCGTTGTTGAGACAAAGTATCCACGTGCCCAAAAGTGATATCCCTTGTAACGACGTTTCCGGGCATATTTGTTTGCCACGTAAAGCGCCGTTTTTCCTTTCAAGAACCCCACTATATGGGCCACAGAATATTTGGGTGGGATCGAGATCAACATATGAACATGGTCAGGCATCAGATGCCCTTCCTCAATATGGCATCCTTTCTGGGATGCCACTTTGCTAAATTGATCTCGCAACTCAAGCCGCAAGTCTCCGTAGAGACGTTTGGTGCGGTACTTGGACCCGAAGACCACGTGATATTTGCAGTCCCAAGTGCTGTGTGATAGGTGATTTTTGTCCATAAAAACCTCCTCGCTTGCTTTCTTAAAACCACGCCAATGGTTCAAGTGAGGAGGTCTCTTACTGAAAATGTAGAACCTGTCCAGTCCTCCACCGGAGGTGGAGGTTTATTTCAGATAGAATAATGAAAAGCCCGGAGCGATCCGGGCTTTTTTGATTCTTTTCAGACTCTTGTGCGATGCCTTGCATCTGTCCCTCGAATGTCAGGGTTCTTCCGCGCGAGCAACTTCACAAATAGATTCAGGTTGCTCACACATTGATTCAAGCAGGCTATATCCGCACAACTTGATTCATCAAGTCAATATAAGCGCATGTTCTTATTGCACTATTCCCCAAAACCCCTCCTAACCCTGGTTTTTCTCGGTAATGGGCTGCGTTTGGTCTTCCTTGTAGGTTTTGATGTCGTGGAAAATTTCGTGAATATCCTTATTCAGCCACATAGCAATCGTTTGTTGGGCGTGAATAGGGGCAGGAGCTCTTCCTTCAAGCCAATCTTCCAGCACCCCATTCGTCTGGTTGAACAAATCTCTCAGGCGCTGCCAGTCGGCGGCGTCTTTCTCTGCGGCCAGCTTTGCAGCAGAGTTTTCCCCTTCGGCGATGGCCCAGCGCTGATGTGCGGTTTGGGAGTTTGAGCGAAAGACGCCCAGTCCAGCTTCCTGAATATTCTGGATCGCATTCTGAGCAAGAAGACCAGAAATAATCCCAAGAAAAGAGACAAAGAATGGACTTAGCGGAACGCCCTCGCTCATCTGCTGTCCTGCGACAACCAGCATTCCCGCTTTGACAAGAATGAAAATCGCGAAGGCTGCGAGGATCCCGAGAGTTGGGCGAAAGACATAATAGGCAGCCGTGACCCTTTGATCGTTGGAAAGATATTCTTGCGTCAGATGGATGAGACCACCCACGGCACCCATAATCATCACCAGTATTAGAGTCAGGATCTCCGAACGTGTCGTGGCTAGATTTTGGAAGGGACAGAAGGGCTGAATATCGCCTCTGGTCTTTCCAATACAAAAGCGATTTTCAAGTTCACCAAACTCCATAGACAGCATAAATATGCGCTGGACGAAATCCTTGTCTGCATTATCAATGTATTTCTTGATGTATTCGCGCGTCTCGAATTCCCGTTCAGTTTTCTTGTTCATCTGCTCTCTGGCTTGTATTTCACGCAATCCTTCAAGCTGCAACTCGATTTTCTTGTTTTCGTCATAGGACTTTACAAATGCATCGTGTAGTTCTGTGAGTGTTGCTGTATTTATTGCGTATTTACCAGCATTTTTTAGTGCGAAGTTATGTTTTGTACTCGGCAAAAGCCATGTTTCCTCATTTTGCTCTTTAAGCAAAATCTGCCCACGATCTCCGATGGATTTATTAATATAGGAAACTAGATCGCTTCTTTTTTTATTCGTTTCTATGCTTTTCGCGGTGTTGCTTTTGATGAGTTTGATGATCTTTTTATTAAGTTCGGTTTCGGTCGTACCAACGGATGACGTCGAGCCATCATATTGGTTTCTATAGAAATCAGAGGCCTTTTTTATCAGCCAGAACTGAACGGAATCGGATACTCCGGGAATATTGGCGACCTTGTGTTGGATTTGGTGGGTTGCCAGCGTCAGGACCGCCAGATAGATCGCCAGAGCGTAGAGCACGAACAAATAGGCGGCCGTTGCGCCGGACTTGAAACGATTGTTCCTGAAATTTTTGCAATCATAGTTTGCATGTTGAGAGATTTGGTCTGACCCCCATTCATGTCTGCACCATTGGGCCCTTGCTTGGGATCTTCGTGTTTTTGTCCGACTGCGCCTTCTGCCCCTTTGTCCGGCTTTTTCATCCTCGTAATTCCCCCTGTTGCTCCCCCGAGCGGGGCATTCTGCGTCAAGCGCAGCAATGCAAGCAAAAGAATTATACTCCCATAACTACACTTATGATTGTATATAATTGCGCAAGGATACCCTGCGACAGGGCACCACACGCTTTAGGAATGACAATAGATTTTGAACGAATTGTTTGGCCGGGCTTACCAGCGAACGCGCAGGGCGAGGTTGCCTGTGTGGTTGCGTTCGATGCTGTTGAAGGAAGCATAGTAGCTGGCAGACAGCGCAACACTGGGTGTCAGATTTGCAAGCACCGAGGCGTAAACGTTGGCGACATCAAGCGGCGGCTTGGATCCGACAAACTCATAGGAAGATCCCAGATCGGTCGAAATGCGGTTGGCATTGGACAATTCACCAAAGCGATGGCTCCAGAAGCCGCCTATGGTTGGCACGATGGTGATCTGGTCCCCAAGAATAACCGTTGACAGATTGGCCCCAAGACGGGTTTTGCCAGTCCGGGTGGTGTTCTTGTACGTCAAGATAGCCAGATCGCGATTGCCCTCTTCGATAACCTGATCCTGCATCAGCCAGTTGACATCCACACCCGCGAGCGGCTGGACGACAAAGCGGCCTGCGGTCAACCGAAACCCGGTCTCGAACGCAGCGCTGATGCGGCGGTTGGTATAGTGCGAACGCATGGAGCGAAACGTGCCGCTCCCGTCGATATCAATGCTACGACTGGTCTTTGTGCGCTCCGTGCCATAGGTCCCAAGGCCATCGAGATACCATTTTCCCAATTCCAAGGTTGCTGACACGCCGCCCGTTGCTGCTGTAATATCAATCTGATTGTTGTTCTCGTTGATGTCGACTGCGACATCCTGAATCGAACCGAGCACACCGAACCGGAAGAATTCATTGGAGTAGAGATCCGTTCCAGCCATGATGCCCATGGATTCAACCTTGACGCTTGCGACATCCGGCGTAGCGTTCTTTCGCCCGATGGTCCCGAGCAGTTTCACCCAGATCGCCTTTTCCAGTGAGGGGCGGCCGTCGTCGGCACGATCAGAAAAATCGGTTGCAAGAATTGAGGTGCCGTCATCATCAGACAAATCCGGCGCGTAGCTCAAGACCATGGCTCCTGATGTGATCGCACTGGAAGGCGTCAGCGTCAGGCTCCCTGAGCCATTCACCTTGCTGGCCGCGCTGGATGTGGATGCCGCCGACGCGCTGGAGGACTTACCATTGGCGACCACCTCGCCCACCTGTGTCTGATATTGCCAGAAGGACGTCGGAATATTCCGGCATTCATGTGGTCGGCTCGCAGTCGCATAGAGGAACTGGAAATAGTCCGTCAGATTGCACTCGTCATAGCATTTCTTGTCGTAGTTGGGATGGGTGGGGTCGGTGCTGCAACTGCTGACAGAATTGGCATTGGCAAAATCAGGCGAAGCAATCTGAACCACAAGGCAAAGAGAAAAGGCCAATGTGAGTTTGAGAAGTGTTTTCATTGCTTCAAGCTTTCACTGAGGCCATCGCTTTTGTCGGTCTTTTACAAAGGGACTGACACCAGCTGCCTGCATTCGCCCGTGCGCCCTTGCGGAATCATGTGTGTGATGTCCGCATTGCATTTGGTACATTGTTTTATCAGGGAATGCCCAAATTTCAACACTGACGCGCGTCGACTGTCGTTCGAATCAAGTAAATCGTAATTTAGAATGCCATCGACAACAAAACCAAAAGGCGTTCAATCACTTCAGTGCAACTTGAAATAAACCGATATCACTTCGTATTGAAACGTATACGAACGCGTTGCGCCATCCAAACAGCCAAGACATGCCAAAACTGTTGCTCAAAGACAACATGTCGCAATTTCGATGCATTGAAAACAAAAATGTGATCGAAGAATGACAAATATTTCTTGCTCTTGGTAACCATATTTAGAAAATTACAGGTCAAAATCCTTCGGAATTTCAGAATTGCCTCAGCGGGGGGACATTGTGTTCCACCACACAGCTCGGGCATAACCGTGGTTGTAGAATTCGGGATAAACTAATGCGGAAACTTTTGACTTTTGCTGCCAGCCTTGCATTGGGTGTGGCTGTCGCCCTCACCAGCGCTCAGGCTTCAAAATATTATGACGTCGCCACCAAGAGCTGGAAAGAATCGGGTCCTTATCGCGGACGCTCTCCGATCAAGCGCAAAACCGTCAGCTATGACGGCCCTCATTCCAAAGCCAGAGCAGGCACGATCGTCATCAACACCAAAGAACGCCGCCTCTATTACCTGCTGGGTAATGGCAAGGCCGTGAAATACGGCATCGGCGTTGGTCGTCCGGGCTTCCAGTGGACTGGCACCCATCGCGTCAGCCGCAAAGCGGAATGGCCGGGCTGGACCCCTCCGCCCGCCATGCGCAAGCGCGTGCCCGGCCTGCCGCACCATATGAAAGGCGGACCGAACAACCCGCTTGGCGCACGCGCGCTCTATATCGGCTCCACCATCTATCGTATTCACGGCTCCAATGAGCCTTGGTCCATCGGACAGGCCGTATCCTCCGGCTGCATTCGACTGGCCAACGAAGACGTGATTGATCTTTACGAACGCGCCAAAGTCGGTGCTCGGGTTCACGTTATTCAGGCGAACCAGAAGTAACCTTTTGGTCTTCGGTCAATAATGAAAAAGCCGGTCCTCATGGGCCGGCTTTTTTTCGTCTCAATCGACAGAGGGCTCTGTCAGCGTTTATCCGGCCGCGATCGTTGGATTTAGTCCCGTGAAAGCCCCTTGGTTTCCAAATCGTCGAGATAACCCTGCCAGATAGCTTCCATGTCTCTGCCGGATTTCAGAAAATAATCCCAGGTGAAATAGCCGCTATCGTGAAGATCGGTGAAGAACAGGCGAACAGCATAGTTTCCGATCGGATCGATCTTCATGATCTCCACATCCTTCTTGCTGGCTATGGTCTTCTTCTGGTCCGCACCATGGCCCTGCACTTCAGCGCTAGGGGAAGTGACGCGGAGGAATTCGGCGGCAAAGTCATAGGTTTCGTCGTTGTCGAAGGTGACGGACAGGGTTTTCTTGTCCTGTTTTAGTCTGATTTCCGTCGGCCATGGAGCAGTCATCACAATATCCCATCAAGGTTGATCGGTTGGGCAGTCTAGCGTGCAAACTGAGCATCAATTTGACAGGCTTGCACGGTGTTGAGCGCGTCTGTCACTCACTGACACCTAGACGTGTGATGGCAAAAGGTCAAATTCCAGACCCTGATGCGTAGTATTGACGAGCCATGCCCCTGCTGCTGCATCGAATCTGTTGGCAGCACAGAAAAGTGAGTGGTCCTCCTGATCATGGTGCCTATAATCGCCCCTTCAGAAAGACAAGGAAGACAGAAGGAAATAAGCATGCAATTTGAAGCCGAGACGCAAGGCACCCCTACGTTGATTGATCCCTTTGGTCGCCAGATCGACTATGTCAGGGTGTCCGTCACGGACCGGTGCGATTTTCGCTGCTTCTACTGCATGGCAGAGAATATGCATTTTCTGCCCAAAAAGGACATTCTCAGCCTTGAAGAGCTGGATCGGCTTTGCTCCGCCTTTGTTGATCAGGGTGTTCGCCGTTTGCGTCTGACTGGTGGCGAGCCTTTGGTGCGCAAGGGCATCCTGACGCTGATATCGTCCCTTTCCCGACACTTGGACAGCGGTGCTCTTGATGAGTTGACCTTGACCACGAATGGATCACAACTCAAACGCATGGCGCCGGAGCTGGCTGCCATGGGTGTCAAGCGCATCAATCTCTCGCTCGACAGTCTGCGGGAAGATCGTTTTCATTCCATCACCCGTTGGGGCAAATTCGGGTCCGTCATGGAGGGGATCGAGGCAGCACTCGCCGCCGGAATCAAATTGAAGCTCAACATGGTGGCGCTCAAAGGCGTCAATGATGACGAGTTTGACGACATGATCCGGTTCTGTCATGCCCGCGGAATGGACCTGACGATCATCGAAACCATGCCGCTCGGCGAAATTGACCATGATCGCCTCGATCTTTATCTGCCCCTTGATCAGGTCAAACAGCAGCTCGCGCAAAGCTGGACGCTTTCTCCTTCCCGCCACAAGACCGGTGGCCCTGCCACCTATATGCAGATTGCAGAGACAGGTGGGCGGATCGGCTTCATCACGCCCCTGACGCACAATTTCTGTGAAAGCTGCAATCGGGTGCGGATCACTTGTACCGGAACGCTCTACATGTGCCTTGGACAGGAAGATGCGGTGGATTTGCGCGCGCCATTGCGGGCCTCTGAAAGCAACGATCTGTTGGTTCAGGAAATCCGTGGTGCCATCGCCAGAAAGCCCCTCGGGCACGACTTTGTCATTGACAGAGAGAACAATCGTCCGTCTATTGGCAGGCATATGTCTGTAACCGGCGGGTGAGATAAGGCTTTCTCCCGTGCCCCGTACAATCAGCCGGTCTTCCTAATTTCAAGGTCAATCGAATGACAACTGCTCCGCAAGGATCGGAATCCGGGCGCACGACCACCAATCACCCTCGCATCGACAAGGGCAACATCTACGGCATCGTCATGATGCAGATGACGATGTTCTGCTTTGTTACTAATGACACTCTGTCCAAGTTTGGGGGATCGGACCTGCCGCCGGGACAGGTGATCTTCATTCGTGGATTCATTGCCGTTCTTGTGATTTTGCTTATTCTGGCTTTCACGGGTGCCTGGCGCAGGTTTCGGGACGCGAAGAACCCGATCGTTCTACTCAGGGCTTTTGCAGAGGCAATCAGCGGGATCCTGTTCATGATCGCGCTGCAAAGGCTGCCCTTGCCCAACGTATCTGCGCTTCTTCTGACCATTCCGCTGGTTACAACTGCCTCGGCAGCGATCTTTCTGGGTGAAACGGTCGGCATCCGGCGCTGGACCTCAGTCCTTGTCGGCATGCTCGGTGTGCTTGCCATCGTCCGACCGGGACTTGAGGGCTTCAACTTCTATTCCCTGTTCGTGCTGGGTGCTGTCGCGGCTGCTTCGACGCGCGATCTGATTGCGCGCAAGATCCCCAGCGGCTCTTCCCTTTGGGTCGTAACGATGACGACCATGACCTTTTCCTGTCTGGCTGGTGCCGTTCTGGGGACGAGCGAAGGTTGGGTGCCTGTGGGGACTTCCCCCTTGATTGTTCTTTCAGCAGCGGCGATCTTCCTCACCCTTGGTCAGTTTCTCGTGGTCATCGCCATGACCCACGGAGAAGTCTCTGTGGTTTCGTCCTTCCGATATATTTCGATGCCGATATCGCTGTTCTATGGCTATATGATCTGGGGCCACATTCCCGATGCGCTCACATGGCTCGGTATCATTCTCATCCTGTCAGCTGGTATTTATACCATGTACCGCGAACGTCAGATTCAAAAGATCAAGCGGCGGGAGCAAGAAATACTGGCATCCCACGGACCGGTCTGATAGCGATAGGCAACCATGGCGACACTCCACCGCAGGGACTCTGCGCATTGATTTGATGCATGTCTCGCTGGATTGTTGCCGTCTGCCTCATTCCGCGCGACCGCCCGGTTGCACCCTGGAGACACCAAATGACCACCGCAGTTGACCGCCCGCCAGCCCCGTCCGGCGCGCTCAGTCCTTCTCTTGCGATTCTGGTTGCCGTGACGGCGATCAACCCGCTCGCGCTCAACATCTATGTCCCCTCGATGCCCAGCGTGCAGGATACGTTCGCGGCGCCGGCCTCGATTGTCCAGTTGACCCTTTCGCTTGGCTTGGTCGGCACGGCCCTCATTCAGATTGTCGTGGGTCCGATGTCGGATCAGTTCGGGCGGCGCCCGGTGCTTCTCACCGGCCTTGTCTTTGCGCTCATAGCCTCGGTTTACTGCGCTGTAGCGGGCAGTATAGAGGGGCTGATTATCGGACGGATCATCCAGATCGCAGGCGGGGCGGCAGGGCTTGTGTTGGGACGCGCCATTGTGCGCGACCTGCACGAACCGAAAGACGCGGCAAGCATGCTGGGCTATGTCACGATGGGCATGGCGATGGCACCAATGGTTGCTCCGACGATCGGCGGTATGCTTGATGACTTCTTCAACTGGCGCGCCGGTTTCGTCTTCTCTTCTGTCATCACCGCGATTGTGCTCGTTGCCAGTTGGTACACCTTGCCTGAGACAAACGTGAACCGTGGGTCTGCCAGCTCGTTGGGGGCCTTTGGCCGCGACGTTCGCGAACTGGTCACAATGCGGACGTTCTGGATCTACACCATGACCATCTCGTTCGTCGGTGCCACCTTCTTTGCCTTTGTGGGCGGTGCACCCTATGTCGGGGATCACATTTTCGGCCTGTCGAAAACCCAGTACGGTCTGTTCTTCATGCTGGTTGCGATCGGCTATGCTGTTGGGAACTACATTTCGGGCCGCTTCGCTTCTCGCGCGGGGCTTTTTCGCATGATTCTGCTGGGCAGCCTGCTCACAGCCATTTTTTGCTTCGCGATTGTTCTGCTCAGCCTGATTGGCATCGAGAACGCGCCCATGCTCTTTGGCGCCATGTTCTTTGTCGGCTTAGGCAATGGGCTGGTGTTTCCCAGCTGTATTGCAGGGGTGGTCAGCGTCAACCCTCGCCTTGCGGGCAGTGCGTCGGGCCTGTCGGGTTGCATCATGATGGGCATTAACGCGGCCTTCAGCTATTTTGTCGCGTTTCTGCTCAGCGACAGCCTGTTGCCCATGGCCTTGTTGATGACGGCTTCGGCGGTTGTCGCGGTAGGCTTTTCGCTGCTTGTGCCGCGCTCAGTCGATTAAACTGGCGCGACACAGAAACGACTTTACTCAATAACGATCTTTGGCGCTGCTTTGACCGCGCCCTCGAGTGATTGCGCGACTGTCGTTGCGATGGCGCGATAGATCGTGCCGAACTCGCCCTCGGGTTCGATGGCGACAATCGGTTGACCATCGTCTGAGCGTTCTCTGATCTCCATGTGCAACGGGATTTCACCCAAAAATGGCACGTCGATATCGCTGGCCGTTGCGTGCGCGCCACCGTGGCCGAAAATGTCATGCTTGGAGCCGCAATCCGGGCAGAGGAAGTAGCTCATGTTCTCGACAAGGCCGAGGATGGGAATGCTCACCTTGCGGAACATCGCGATGCCCTTGCGCGCATCAATGAGCGCCAGATCCTGCGGTGTCGAAATGATGACCGCGCCCGACAAAGGCACCTGCTGGGCCATGGTGAGTTGAATGTCTCCGGTCCCCGGTGGCATGTCGACGACAAGAACATCGAGCTCCCCTTCCATATCCCATGCGACATCTCGCAACATCTGGGTGAGCGCCGAGACCACCATCGGACCACGCCAGACCATGGGGGTGTCTTCCTCGACAAGAAGGCCTATGGACATGGCCACAAGACCATGAGCCTTGAGCGGCTTGAGGATCCGCGTGCCGGGATAGGTTTCGGGCTTTTCGGTGATACCGAGAAGGCGCGGAATGGACGGACCATAGATATCCGCATCAAGGATGCCGACCTTGAGGCCGTTGGCCTGCATGGCCAGCGCCAGATTGACGGCTGTGGTCGACTTGCCGACGCCGCCCTTGGCCGAGTAGACGGCAACGATGTCCTTCACACCCTTGACTTCGAGTTTGGCAGGACCGCCGCCTTGCTGTGGTCGCGCAGGGCGCTGCGCAGCAGCCGACGGTGCCGGTTTAGCCGCACCGGTACTAGAGCCGGGCGCCCGTTCTGCCGTGAGGGCCACCATGACCTTTTCAACCCCATCCAGAGACTTGACCAGATCCTCGGCCTGTTTGCGCACAGGTTCCATGTCATCGGCCTTTTCGGCCGCCACGGATAGGGAGAACATGACCGACCCGTCCTTGATGAAAATATCCGACACCATGCCAGCCGAGACGATATCGCCCTGACTGCCGGGCAAGGTGATGGTCTGAAGTTGTTGCTGAATGACTTCTTTGGTTAGGGGCTTGCTCACTTTGCGATCACTCTTGCTGTTCCAGAACACGGGGGGCTGACCTCACTTTGTGGTGTGGACGATCCGGCGGTTATCCGGAGATGATGGTGACATTTTCGGCTATTCGCGCGCGAAGCTGCAGCCAGGCCTTGAAAAACCGGTTTCTATCTTTCATAGCTGGAACTTTCCGGGCCCCGCGTCAAGGGGTTGGGACGGATTTGTGTCCTCCACCAAGGCCCGCACAGTTCCCTTCGAAAGGCTACCATGAAACCAAGTCCTGAAGACCTCCAACGACTGGATTCTCTCGCCGTTGATTACGCGGCACGGCTGATGGAGGGCGAGACCCCTGAAGGTGCGTCCAATCGCTGGGCGCACAGAACGCTCGGGGTTGTCCTGGCTGGCGGGCAATCACGCCGCATGAACGGTATCGACAAGCCACTCCTCGAAATTGCCGGTGAAACCCTGTTGTCTCGCGTGGTCAGTCGCCTCTCCCCGCAAGTCGGCGGGATCGTGATCAGCGGCAACGATGATCTCTCACGCTTTGGAACCGCACACCCCGTTCTCGCGGATGGCATATCCGGTCATTTGGGTCCACTGGCGGGAATTCTGGCCGCGATGCGCTGGGCCGAGGTCAACGCCGCTCATGTCCTCTGGGTCATCAGCACTGCGGCAGACACACCCTTTTTCCCGCACGACCTGGTGGACCGGCTGATCATGGCCATGGGAGGCCCCGGCCCTGCGATCACTCTGGCCCAATCCGGCGATCAGATCCATCCCACATTTGCACTCTGGCCGGTGGCTCTGGCCGATGACATAGAGCGCTATTTGAATGCGGGCGACCGTAAACTGCGGGCTTTTGCCGCTCAGCACATCAACAGCTGTGCAGTGTTTCAGGGCATGATGATTGACGGCTTGGAGATCGATCCCTTCTTCAACCTCAACAGCCCCGATGATATCGAAGTTGCCGAAGCCATTGCAGCCGGACTTGCCGAGCAAAGCGCGTAGACAGACTGTATCAAGAACACAAACAAGATAGAAAAGCCAAACACGTTATGGACAAATCCTTTCAAGATTTTCGCTGGTATGGACATCGGGTCTTCGGCGTAACGGGCTGGAAGAACTCCGGCAAGACGACACTCGCCACCCGCCTCATTGCCGAGCTAACAGCGCGCGGCTATCGCATTTCCTCGGTTAAGCATGCGCACCACAATTGCGACATCGACAAGGAAGGCACCGACAGCTATCGGCATCGTGAGGCCGGTTCGGGCGAAGTGGCGTTGGTCGCGGCAGGCAAGCGCTGGGCGATCATGCATGAAGCGCGCGATGATGAAGAGACGAGCCTAGGTGAGATTCTACCTCGCCTTGCCCCTTGTGATCTGGTTCTTGTTGAAGGCTACAAGACAGAGCCTTTTCCAAAGATTGAAGTGCGGCGTGCTGACGCCAAGCACACCACCCCCATTGCGCCTGACGACAACAGGATCGTCGCTGTTGCCAGTGACCAGCCCGAATTGCTTGAGGATGCTGCGGGGCTCGATTGCTTCCAGATCGATGATGTAAAAGGCATGGCTGACATGATTGTCGAACAGATGGGCCTCGAGGTGGCGCGCGCCGATGGCGCGCATTAACGTGCCTTTGCGTGAGCAATCAGCCCCCTTCGTGGTCAGCTTTGCTGGCATGAAACTGGATCGATTGGTCTAGGGCAATTCACTGCAAATTCTTTGCAGGTACCACTTGAACCTGCCTAATTGCTAAGCAAAGCGGGCAGGTTCAAGTGAGCTGAGGCGACGCCGCCGCAATCACATCAATCACTTTTCCCAAGAATACCGCATATGGTTTCACATAGCTTTGCCTAAACGCGCTTTTCTTTCAGAGAAGGCTAGATTTTAGGCGAAATTGATTGCTATTCTCAAATATGCGGGATTGTCTGTTGTCAAAAGACTTAAAATAATGGGATTATGCCTTCACGCGGCTTAACACCGCCAAATCCAGAGAAACCTAAAACAGGTCTTGATATTGTAGAGCGGTCTTCGGAAATGGGTTCCGTGATTGGCTCGCCACGCAATATGTTAAAGGGAAAATCGCATGCGTCTCCTGAAAAAACTCGCGCTCACTGCTGCTGCTGTCATGATGGTAGCCGGTGGCGCTCAAGCTGCTGACAAAATCCTCATTGGGACCGAGGGTGCCTACCCTCCGTTCAACGAACTGACATCCGACGGTAAACTGGTCGGCTTCGATATCGATATGGCCAATGCGCTGTGCGAAGAAATGAAAGCCGAATGTGAATTCGTTATTCAGGATTGGGATGGCATGATCCCGGGCCTGATCGCCGGCAAATTTGACGCCGTGATCGCGTCCATGTCCATCACCCCGGATCGCTTGAAGAAAGTTGACTTCTCCAAGAAGTATTACAACACCCCGGGCGGTCTTGCTGTTCTCAAGGACTCCGACATCACGAGTGCTGATCCTGCTGCGCTTGAAGGCAAAATTATCGGTGCACAGTCTTCCACCACCCATTCCAACTTCGCCGAACAGAAATTGCCGGGCATCGAGCTGAAACTCTATCCGACCACCGACGAATATAAACTCGATCTGGAATCCGGTCGTCTTGACGGTGTTGTTGACGATATCGTGCTGCTGTCCGATTGGGTGAATTCCGATACTGGCACCTGCTGCAAAGTGGTCGGGTCTTTCCCGATCGTGCCGGAAATTCATGGCGAAGGCGCAGGCATCGCTGTTCGCAAGGGCGAAACCGAGCTGGCTGACAAATTTTCCGATGCCATCGCCGCCATCCGCGAAAACGGCAAATACAAGGAAATCAACGACAAATACTTCACATTCGACGTTTACGGCGAATAAGACAGTTTGTTGAAGACAGTGCCCGGCGGTATCACCCGCCGGGCTTTTTACAGGTACGCAGTATTGATGACAGACTATCTCACCTTGTTGTCCTATGGACCAGATGGTTGGGGCGACGAAATTGTTTCGGGTGTTCTTGTCACGGTGTTCTTGGGGCTTGCAACCCTGCCAATCGGCTTGGTGCTGGGGTTTTTCCTTGCTCTGGGTATCAATGCCAAAGAAAAGACCGTACAGGCCAGTGCCAAGATCTTCACAACGATATTCCGGGGCCTGCCTGAACTGCTCACCTTGTTCATCGTCTACTATGGCGGTCAGATCCTCATAAATCTCCTGTTCCAGAAGGTCTTCGGGATCCACGTCGAAGTGAATTCGTTTGTCGCTGGCATGATCGCCCTATCCTTCGTCTTTGCCTCCTATTCGAGTGAGGTCTTCCTGTCAGCCTTCAAGGGGATCAATCAGGGACAATATGAAGGGGCCTTTGCGTTGGGGTTATCCTGGCCCAAGACCATGCGGCTTATAATCATACCTCAGTTGATCAAACTGGCCCTTCCCGGCCTTTCCAACCTGTGGCTGATCATGCTCAAGGAAACATCGCTTGTCTCGGTCATTGGTCTTGCCGATACCATGCGTCAGACCGGTCTTGCGGCGCGGAATACCAAAGAAGCCTTTCTGTTCTTCTCCATTGCCTGCCTGATCTATCTAGCGCTCACCTTCCTGTCTTCGGTCGGCCTTGAGCGCATCGAAAAGCGGGTACGGCGCGGTGAGGTGCGGTCATGAACACCGAACCCTATATCTCTAGTGGCCTGATCGAGGCGCGGCGCGCTCCGGACGCCATCCGAGGCAAGCTCCTGACAAAAAGCCGGGTTTCCGGACTCTTCATGCTCGCTGCATGGGGTGCCTTCTTCATTGGCATCGTCTGGTTTCTTTACAGCTCCTATGACGCCGACTACATGGCGCGTTACGCGCCCAAGTATGTGGCCGGTTTTTGGACCACGCTCCAACTCGTCTTTTTATCACTCGTGCTTGGCGGCCTTATTTCCTTGCCCATCGCCTTTGGGCGTATGTCGTCAAACCTGCTGCTCAACCGACTATCGTTCGCCTATATTTACTTCTTCCGTGGCACGCCGCTGCTAGCGCAGCTTTTTCTGCTCTATTACGGCTTTGGGCAGTTTCGACCCTTCTGGCAAGACCTTCATCTGTGGTGGCTGTTCCGTGACAGCTGGTCCATCGCGCTGCTGTCGTTCACCCTGAACACCGCTGCCTATCAGGCAGAGATCCTCAGGGGCGCGATCATGAACGTGCCGCGTGGCCAGATCGAGGGGGCCAAGAGCCTTGGTCTTCCCAAACTGGTGACCTTTTTCAAGGTGATCCTGCCGCAGGCTCTGATTGTTGCGCTGCGTCCCTATGGCAACGAGATCATTCTCATGGTCAAGGGCTCTGCCGTGGTATCCATCATCTCGGTTTATGATCTGATGGGTGAGACACGCCGCGCCTTCTCCCAGACCTATGACTTTCAGGCCTATATCTACGCGGCGATCTTCTATCTGCTGTTTGTCGAGATCATGCGGCGGTTGTGGGATATTATGGAAGACCGTCTGACGCGCCATTTGCGGCGGGACGGCTAGGGTCGAAACTTTCCCAGCAAGGGGCACTCCCCCGCGTTGCCGCAGGGTGTGGCATACACCCCAACTGGCACCGTCCCGGCGCTGATATCCCTGTTCTGATCTTTTAAACCAGCTTGTTGGCGATCAGGGAGTTGCCCATCGCTTCTGTCATTTCGCGCAAGGGGATCAGGTCTCGTCCAAGCATCGATTTCGCCAATGATGCGTCAAGATGATGCCACTCACCAATACGGTCGCGCACCGAGCGCGTCTGGGCATCGAACATCGACATCAGACTGACGAGCAAGGCCGGGACAGTGCGGGTCGGCAAAGCCTTGGCGTAGGCGGGAAACAGCTCAGCCAGCAGTTTGGCAACGTCGGCCATCAGAACCGGGTTTCCTGCCGCAAGGATGCGCTGGCCTTTCGCCTCTTCCTGTTGCAGGGCCAGAACATGCAGTCGGGCCGCATCACGCACATCGACACAGTTGAAGCTGATTTTCGGGGATCCGGGGAAACCGCCCTTCATCATTTTCTGGATGACGGCACCCGACGTGCCCGGATCTTCGTCGAGCATTGGCCCCAGAATCAAACCGGGATTGACGACCGACAAATCCTGTTCCCGTCCAGCGGCTTGCATGAGCTGCCAAGCTGTGCGCTCTGCGAGCGTCTTGGACCGGAAATAGGGAACCATATCCGGCGCATCCGGGTTGGACCAATCCTCGGGGCCATACGATTTGACTTTGCCTTCTTTGCCATGCCCATAGCAGACAGAGGCCATTGACGACGTCAAAACGATATGCTTCACACCGCTCGCAAGAGCTGCTTCCAGCGCCCGTCTCGTTCCGTTCACCGCAGGCTTGATGACCTCGTTTTCCGGGTCCTTCGGAATGTAGGTTATGAAGGGAGAAGCTGCGTGAATAAGATAGTCCACGCCTGTCATGGCAACGGACCAATTTGCATCTTTCATCAGGTCGAGTTCAACAAACGTGAGCGCCTGATCATCCACACCAGCGGTTTTCATCGTCTGGCGCACATGATCAGCCTTGCTCAGGGAGCGAAGAGAACCGCACACCCGGTATCCCTCTTCAAGCAATTGTGCCACGATATGACCCCCCAGAAACCCCGATGCCCCCGTGACCAAGACCTGTGTGTCCGTTTTGTCCATAATTCTATTCCCCCTCGTAATATTCTAAACACTTGCCCAAAATCGTTGCCAATCAACCAGAATTTCGCTGCGAACCGGAGATCGACATTCTGACACTTTACATATATAATGTCATATTGTCACTTCAAGATTTTCCCGAACCATTTGTCTGCTTGATTTGGCCAAGAACAATGGACTAGAAGTCGACCATGACCAATACCCGATCAGATATCCTTGGTGCTGCCAAACAGTGCTTTCTGCTCTATGGCTTTCGCCGCAGCTCGATGGACGATATCGCGCAGACTGCGGGCATCTCCCGTTCGGCGATCTATCAGTATTTTTCCAACAAGGAAGACATCTTCTCGCATCTGCTTGATGTCGTGATCGAAGAAGCGTTTGACGCCGCCGAGCTAGCGCGATCTGAGACGAATAACCCTCATGAGGCCCTTGCATGCTATCTGGTCGGCTACATGCTCTACTACTATGATCTTGTCATGACCGGACCGCATTCAGATGAGCTGTTCGAGCAGAACCGGTCTCTGGGCGTTGAAAAATCTCAAGCCGCCCGTCTGCGGCTGGCCATACGGCTCAACAGCCTGATGGGCCGAGACCAGGAGGACGAAATGGGTACGGTGCTTGTCCGCTCAGCGGAAGGCATCAAAATGTTAGTAAAAAGCAAAGAGGAATTGGAGCGCCAGCTTCGTTGTCTGGTCAATCTCTTTATTTGACCGTTTGGCCCAGCCTTGGGTTTTTATTCGGACCGAGCACTTGGTCATGTGTGTGATCGAGAACAGACGACGCGCCCTTCTCCCAACTGTATCCGCAGATTATTCTCAAGCTCTCGACCTTGAACCGATCAGGCTGACGGTTCGATGTGATATCTTGCCCCATAACGACAGCCGGTTGCTTCAATCAGCGTCATAGGGTCATTTTGCCCTGCTAACTCCTCGCCAAACACATTTTATCAGTGACATTTCTGGCTCACCTTGCTAGGTCAGACACCCGAGACCCATCCAATTCAGATCTTAAGTCGAGACCACCATGCCAGACCTTCTGCTTGAGCTTTTTTCCGAAGAAATCCCGGCCCGAATGCAGCGCCGCGCTGCTGACGATTTGCAAAAGCTGATCACCGGCGGTCTCGTGGAAGCCGGTTTGACCTATGAAGGAGCGCGCGCCTATGTGACGCCGCGCCGACTGACGCTGACTGTCTCGGGCCTGACCGCTTCGTCTCCGGACATTTCGGAAGAGCGCAAGGGACCGCGCGTGGGTGCTCCGGAAAAGGCGCTCGCAGGCTTTCTGCGCGGTGCAGGGCTATCGTCCATTGATGAGGCGACCATCCAGTCCGATCCCAAGAAGGGCGACTTCTATGTCGCAATAATCAACAAGCCGGGACGTAAGGCTGAAGAGATCATTGCCGATCTGGTGCCAGATGTCATCCGCAAGTTCCCATGGGCCAAAAGCCAGAAGTGGGGACAGGCCGGTGAAGGCGCCCTGCGCTGGGTTCGTCCGCTGCATTCAATCCTCTGCACGCTTTCTGTCGAAGGTGATGTGGCCGAGGTTGTCCCCTTCGAGATCGAAGGCATCAAGAGTGGCGATGAAACTCGTGGTCACCGGTTCCACGGCAAGGAAAGCTTTGCTGTGAAACGGTTCGAGGATTATGAGGCCGAACTCAAGGCCCGCAAGGTCATTCTTGATCTTGACGAGCGCAAGGATATTATCCTCAACGACGCCAAGACCCTCGCCTTTGCGCAAGGGTTGGAGCTGGTTGAAGATGCGGGCCTGCTGGAAGAAGTCGGCGGCCTTGTCGAATGGCCCGTCGTACTGATGGGTGAATTCGAGCAGAGCTTCCTCGACATGCCAGACGAAGTCATCCAAACCTCCATTCGCGAGCATCAGAAATGCTTTGTTCTCAAGGACGGCAAGAGCGGCAAACTGGCCAACAAGTTCATTCTGGTCTCCAACCTGATAGCGCCCGACGATGGTGCGACCATTGTTGCGGGCAACCAGAAGGTCGTCCGCGCACGTCTGTCCGACGCCAAATTCTTCTGGGAAACCGACCTCAAGACCGGTCTTGAAACCCGCCTTTACAAGCTCGACAATATGGTCTTTCACGAGAAACTGGGCACCCAGAGTGAACGCGTTTCCCGTCTGGTTTCACTCTCGGGCGCACTTGCGCCACTCGTCGATGCCGACGAGGACAAGGCGGTCCGCGCGGCGACCCTTGCCAAAGCCGATCTAGTCACGGACATGGTGTTTGAATTCCCTGAGCTTCAAGGGCTTATGGGCCGCTATTATGCATTGGCACAGGATGAGGACGCTAGCGTCGCAGAGGCCATCGAGCTGCATTACAAACCGCAGGGCCCGTCTGATGCCGTGCCGACCAACCCGGTTTCAATTGCTGTGGCGCTTGCTGACAAACTCGATCTTCTGACCGGCTTCTGGTCCATTGATGAGAAACCGACCGGTTCAAAGGATCCGTTCGCCCTGCGCCGTGCCGCCCTCGGCGTCATACGCATTCTGGAGGAAAACCAGATCCGGTTGCCACTGCTTGAAATCTTCAAGACGGCGCGAGATGGCTTCGCGGAAGGCGATGATCTCTTGTCCTTCTTTGCAGACCGGCTCAGTGTCCACCTTCGCGACAAGGGTGCCCGGCATGATCTTCTCGATGCTGTCTTCGCACTGGGCAATCAGGATGACATCCTGATGATTTCCAAGCGGGTTGAAGCGCTTGGCTCCTTTCTTTCAACCGAAGACGGTGCAAACCTTCTTGCCGGCTATCGTCGCGCCGCCAACATCCTGCGGGCAGAAGAGAAGAAAT
Organism: Cohaesibacter sp. ES.047; assembly: GCF_900215505.1. Lineage (NCBI taxonomy): Bacteria > Pseudomonadati > Pseudomonadota > Alphaproteobacteria > Hyphomicrobiales > Cohaesibacteraceae > Cohaesibacter > Cohaesibacter sp. ES.047. The sequence goes on along the minus strand of NZ_LT907844.1, from coordinate 3,591,209 downwards.
CCGGCATGACCTTCGCGGGTGATGTGGAGGAAGCCCATCTTCATGTACCCGAAGAAGTCGCTCTCGCGTCCGCAATCGAGAAGGCCAGTGTTGCCGCAGCTGAGGCCGTTGCTGCCGAGGATTTTGCAGCAGCGATGACCGCCCTTGCGATCCTGCGCGATCCGGTCGATGCCTTCTTTGACAAGGTTCTGGTCAATGACGAACGCGAAGATGTGCGCGCCAATCGCCTGAAGATGCTGACGCAAATCCGCAAGACCACCCTGACGGTTGCGGATTTCTCGAAAATCTCCGGGTAAGCCGGATTGAAGTAACAAGGGCAGCCCACATGGCTGCCCTTTTCATTCAAAGGTCCCGCTGATCGTTTAGGCGTGTCGCGGACGATCCGAATTTGAAGGGAGGCATCAATGGCAAAGGTAACGTTTCTCGGCCTCGGGGTCATGGGATACCCGATGGCAGCCCATCTCAAGCACAAGGGTGGCCATGAGGTAACAGTCTTCAACCGGACCGCAGCCAAGGCTGAAAAATGGGTTGAAGAACATGGCGGAGCCTGTGCAGCCACTCCCGCCGAAGCAGCAGAAGGAGCGGATTTCGTCTTTTGCTGTGTGGGTAATGATGACGATCTGCGCGAGGTCACCATTGGTGAGAGTGGTGCCTTTGATACGATGAAAGCCGGCTCGATCTTCGTCGACAACACGACCGCCAGTGCCAAGGTGGCCCGCGAGCTTTATGAAGTGGCCAAAACGCAGGATATAGGCTTCATCGATGCTCCAGTTTCCGGCGGACAGGCTGGCGCCGAAAACGGTGTCCTGACCGTCATGTGTGGCGGAGACGAGGATGTCTATGCCAAGGTGCAGCCTGTCATCGAATGCTACGCACGCATGGTCGGCTTGATGGGCCCGACAGGGGCTGGCCAGCTAACCAAGATGGTCAATCAGATCTGCATAGCCGGGCTTGTGCAGGCCCTTTCGGAAGGTGTGCATTTTGCCCAGTCCGCAGGGCTCGACACAGACAAGGTGATTGATGTGATCTCCAAAGGGGCGGCAGGCTCCTGGCAAATGGAAAACCGCGCATCAACAATGGCCAAGGGTGAGTTCGACTTTGGCTTTGCGGTCGACTGGATGCGCAAGGATCTGTCGATTGTTCTGGATGAAGCCCGCAGCAATGGCGCTCGCCTTCCTGTTACCGCGGCGGTCGATCAATACTACGCACAAGTTCAGGCCATAGGCGGCAAACGCTGGGATACCTCGTCCCTCATCGCGCTGTTGGAACGGGACTAATCCGCCCCTAACCGTTGGAAGTGAGCCGACGGTCATTCCGGCGATAGGCTTTCCTCGCGATGCTCGGGCCTATCTTCTGGGCGGCGAACGCTGGGATACCTCGTCCCTCATCGCGCTGCTGGAGCGGCACTAATCGGCCATGGCCATCGGCACGAAAACCTGACATGTAAAATCACGAAGCCCGCAATCGATATCGCGGGCTTTTTCGCATCTTGGCGAACGTTCAGGAGAGGCTTTAGCGCGTTTCCTTTTCAGGCAGATAGTTGAGCGGCAGTGCCGTTGTGTATTTGATCTGCTCCATGGCGAAGGTTGTCGAGATGTCTCCAACTTCGATCCGTGAAATCAGTCGCTTATAAAAAGCATCGTAGGAATCGATATCCGGCACCACGACGCGCAGGAGATAATCAACCTGCCCGGCCATACGGTAGAATTCCACCACTTCAGGGAAATCGCGGATCACGTCTGCAAAGCGCTTCAGCCATTCAGCCGAATGCTCGCTGGTCGTCACGGCAACAAAGGCCGTCACCTTTGCATTGACCTTTTCCGGGTCAAGCAGGACGACACGACCGGTGATGACGCCCTCTTCTTCCATTTTCTGGATGCGGCGCCAGCACGGCGTTGTCGACAGACCCACACGACGACCGATTTCCGCAACAGGCATCGTCGCATCTTCCTGAAGGATTTGCAGAATTCTACGATCAAGGCGATCCAGCATGGCGAAGCTCCACTCTTCCAGTTGCTGCGACTTGATTCAAACGGCCACCAAATCGGTCAGAACAACTTAGGTAAGCTATAACCTTATAAGAAAACTATTCTATATTCAACTGAATTGGCTCAATCAGCATCCACACATATAGGACATACAATGACCTTTGAGCAAATTATTCCTCTATTGCGAGGAGCGTCTGCACCTGTTGTTTTAGAAACGGCAGCACGTTCTGCTCGAACCATGAGTTCCGCTTGAGCCATCCGGTGTTCCTCCAAGACGGGTGCGGCAGCGGAATCCGTTTTGGCGTTTGTGGGTACCGCCAATGCTCCATGGCAGCGGCAACGGTTGCGGTGAGGGTCTTCTGCCGCTGGGCACCGAGGTGATAGCGCTGGGCATACTGCCCGATCACCAGAACAAGCTCCAATTGCGGCATCTTCTGAAAAATCTGATCATGCCAGGTTGCTTGGCATTCCCGTCGAGGGGGCAGATCGCCGCCTTTCTGGTCATATCCGGGAAAGCAAAACCCCATGGGAACGATCGCGATCCTGTTACGGTCATAGAAGGTTTCGCGATCAACGCCCATCCAGTCTCTCAGGCGATCTCCGGACGGGTCGTTGAAGGGGATACCGGTCTTGTGCACTCGCATTCCCGGCGCCTGACCTGCGATGCAAATTCTGGCTGTATCGGACAGGCGAACGACCGGTCGCGGCTCATGCGGCAAAGGCGATCCGAGCGGATCTTCCACGCACAGGCGGCACGCTTCAATTTTTTCTTCCAACCTCTTGATCCGACCCACCGCTCTCAACCACCCTATCACTCTGATTTATTGACGCAAATTCACTCAATAAGGACTATAACACCTGCTGTCAAATTCCACATTCATTCTTTATTAACCACGTTTTTCAGCAGCTTTTTAAGACAAGTCAGCGACTATGAAAACCAAACAATTTTATACAAATCGTGGGAAAATCCCAAATGGCTGGTGTTTCACCCACCAAAGGGGCGGCAGACAAGAAGAAAGATACCAACGGCACGCGCGCTGCGCGGCGTCGAGCGGTGCTGCGTACTGTCCACGATGTGCGTGAACAACTCAACAGCCAGCAGGGCTACAGACCGACCTTTCAGCATGAATTGATGCTGATGTATGCCAAGAACCGGACGTCGGCTGGTCTCGCCATTCCCATTCTTCTACTGATCGTTGGTGCCATCTCGACACTCTGGGCTGATCCCGTCCATTCGCTGGCGTGGATTGGTGCTTCGATGTTGACACAGACCGTCCTGTTTCTTGTCGCCCGCCGGTTCGAACGCCTCAACAGTGAAGAAATCGATCTGGCTGTCTGGCGACGGCGGTTTCTCATGTGGGAGGCGATTGGCGGTGTTGTCTGGGCGAGCATTCTGCTCCTGCCCTCGACCAAAGGGGCTGCGTATCTGGTCGAATACCAGTTCGCGATCATGCTTGTGGTCGTGGCGGTTACCACGATGCTTGCCTTCTCGATACCAGCCGCGGTCTGGGTTGCGTCGGTGCCGATCTCCTCGATCATTATCTATCAGACGATTCTCAATGCTGGCAGCGTTGATACAACGCTTTCGCTGATGTCCATCGGGTCACTGGTCTTTTTCATGATGCTGTCGAAGCGTCTTTATCACTCGACCCTTGCGATGATGAATTTCCGCGTCGAGAAGGATTTCCTGATCACCGAGCTTGAACAGGCCAAGGCAATTTCCGACGAGTCGCGCCGTCAGGCAGAAGAAGCCAACACCGCCAAGAGCCGGTTCCTGGCCACCATGAGCCACGAGTTGCGCACACCGCTGAACGCTATCCTCGGCTTCTCCGAAATCATGCAGAACGAAGTGTTTGGCGCCGTGGGGAATGCCAAATATCTGGAATATGTCAACGACATCCACTCTTCAGGCGCGCATCTGCTCAATCTCATCAATGAAATTCTCGATTTGTCGCGGATCGAGGCTGGACGTTACAAGCTGAACGAAGAGGCTGTAACCCTCGCCTATATCGCAGAGGATTGCGAGAACCTGCTGCGTATACGAGCACGCGCGAAAGACATCAGCATCAAGCTCAAGCTTGATGAGTCCCTGCCCAAACTCTGGGCCGACGAGCGGGCCATCCGCCAGATCATTCTCAATCTGCTGACCAACGCCGTGAAATTCACGCCACTGGCGGGCCAGATCACCCTGTCTATCGGAGCAACCAGTGAAGGTGGGCAGTTTGTTTCGGTCGAGGACAATGGCCCCGGTATCCCGCAAAACGAGATTGCAACGGTCCTGAGTGCCTTCGGTCAGGGCTCTGCTGCGATCCAGAGTGCCGAGGAAGGCTCCGGTCTTGGCCTTTCCATCGTGCAGGCCCTTGTCAGTATGCATGGTGGTTCGTTTGACCTACAATCCGAGCTGCGCAAAGGTACCATCGTCACCGTGACATTGCCCAAGACGCGCGTCATGGACATCGGGCCGCCAAAATCCAAACAAAAGCAGATCGTGCTCAAGCGGGCGGGCTGACCTATCCGCCAGTCGCCAAAATGGCAACCCCGGCAAGAATGATCACGGACCAGAGCAGCCGGTGCCTCACATCCCCCTCCCCCAGCAAAAGACTCCCTGCAAGCACCGAGAAGACAACGCTCATTTCTCGGATGGGAGCGACATAGATAACTGGGGTGAATGTCATCGCCACCAGCGCCAGGATGTAGGCAAGCGGATTGAAAACCGCGATGATCATGATACGCGCCTTGTGCTCGGTCCAAAGAATGCGCACTGCATTGCGTTTGCGCCAGGCGACAGGTGCAAGCAGCCCGACCCGCCCGATGCTGGACGCATAATCAAGCAGCAGCGGTGGGATCATCAAGGTCGCCACCGCGTGGGCGTCCCAGACGGTATAGCTGCCGATCAGGGTGCCCGCAGCAATCCCGAACAGCAGAGAGCGGCTCTGAGCCCTTGAGCCTTTGCGAAAGCCCCCTGTCAGCATCAACACCCCTCCGATGATGATGAAGCCACCCAATGCAATTCTGATCGTGAAGGCCTCGCCGAGGAGCAGGACCGCAAACATGCCTGAAAGCAAGGGGCCTGTCGCTCGTGCTGTGGGATAGACAATCGAGAGATCGCCCGCCCTGTAGCCGGTTTGCAGCAACAAAAAATAGCCAAGATGCAACAAAGTGCTGCCCACGATGAACAGCATGGCCTCAGGCGGGAGTTGCTCGACGCCCAACGCAAAATAGATGGCGACGGGGCAATAGAGAACAACGAAGATGAGTGAGAAGAGCCAGACAAGTTCGGCGCCAGCATTGATGCGCTTGACGCAAAAGTTCCATGTCGCGTGGCAGAGGGCCGCGGTCAGGACGAGCAAAAAACCTAGAGAAGTCACGTTACACCTTTTTCAGACATTTGGATTGGACACACGCATAGCGTGCCTGTCCATCCCCCCTAGTCTTTTCGTCTTTAAGGTGTCTGCCCACACGGGCTCATAGCAGCGCTCGGTCCAGACCTGCAAACACGCAGCGGAACCCTAGCTCAACATGGATAAGCGGTGACACGTTAGGACCTGCCTGATCATCCTGTCAAGAAGGTCGTCCTGCAACGTTTCATAGGTTTAGGCCCACTGACACAAAAAAGCCGGGCACAAAAAAGCCGGGCACAGGCCCGGCATTTCTATTGATCATGAAGTCGTTGGCTTCTGGCCAGCGATCAGAGGCCGACCTGCTCGAAGGTGGACATGCCTTCATGAAGCTGGCAAGCCGCCTTGACCAAACCGGCAGCAAGCGCAGCGCCAGTGCCTTCACCAAGGCGCAGTCCAAGATCAAACAGGGCTGTCTTGCCCATGGCATTGAGCGCATTGCGATGCGCGCCCTCGGCAGAGCAATGGGAGAAGATGCAATGGTCGATGGACCGCGGATCGAGCTTGTAGAGAACCGCGACTGCAGCGGTGGTGTTGAAACCATCGACGATCACCGGAACATTGTTCAAACGAGCAGCGAGAACGGCACCGACCATCGCGGCAAACTCGCGACCACCAAGACGGGCCAGAACTTCCAGCGGATCGTCGAGATGCCCCTTATGGGTCTCGAGCGCCTGATCAACAAGATCGATCTTGAGCTGGACGCCTTCATCATTGACGCCAGAGCCACGTCCACACCAGTCAGCGCCGGTGCCGCCAAACAGGGCCGCAAAGAGCGCCGCAGAAATGGTGGTGTTGCCGATGCCCATTTCGCCAAGGCACAAAAGATCCGTGCCGCCCGCGATGGCTTCCATGCCATAGGCAATGGTGGCAACGCAGTCTTTTTCCGTCAGCGCTGGTTCGACAGAGATGTCCCCGGTTGGATATTCAATTGCCAGATCAAAAACCTTAAGTCCCAGATCATAGGCGGTGCAGATCTGGTTGATGGCAGCCCCACCGGCTGAGAAATTTTCCACCATGATCTGGTTGAGCGCTGGCGGGAAGGCAGACACGCCGCGCGAGGCAATGCCATGCTGGCAGGCAAAAACCGCCACGAGGGGACGAAGAACCTGCGGGACTTCCTTGTTCTGCCAAACAGCGGCCCATTCAGCAAGTTCTTCCAATTTGCCCAAAGACCCGGCAGGCTTGGTCAGCGTTGCATCCCGCTCACGCACCTTGGAGCGGATCTCTTCATTGGCTTCGGGCATTTTGTCCAGAAGGGCGCGAATATCATCAAATGGAAGTCCGGATACGGAAGTGGTCATGGAATCACCTTTGCGGCTTGCGTCTGGCAGGGGCCTTTACTCGTCACCGAGGGGTGCGAAGTTGCAGGACTGCGACTTCTTGAAATGGTCTGCAGCATTTCCCTTGCGAAGTGCGAATGGCAGGGCCATAACAGGCCTATTGGCAAGAGAACGTTCTCTCCGAACAGCTGCTGCCCGAGGTATACTGAGCGTATCGGGCAGGAGCAACATCGAATTTTCCCGATAGGGCCAAAAGGGGGATGAAATGGAAGATAAGCACAATGAAGACCTGAAGACCGCTACAAGCTCATCCGGTTTTCGAGGGCTATCCGACTGGTGGCAGGACTTCATAGATTGCATAGCCTTCTTCTCTCGGCTGCCGGTTCCGCCTTTCCTTGGCAAGGCAACCGAGGGCATGCCGCCCATGCCGCGCACCTGTCGCGCGTTGCCGCTGATCGGTCTGCTGCTGGGCGTGGTTGCCATTGCACCGGCGACCATTTTCGATGTGCTTGCCCTGACTGCCCCCTTGCCCAATCTGTTGCTCGCCGCGATGACCATTGCAACCATGGTGATGATCACCGGCGGTCTGCATGAAGATGGATTGGCCGATGTTGCGGATGGTTTCTGGGGTGGTCACACGATTGAGCGCAAGCTCGAAATCATGAAAGACAGCCGTCTTGGCAGCTATGGTTCCCTCGCCCTGATGCTCAGCCTTTTGATGCGAATCAGTATCCTGTACTATCTGTTTGACAATTACGGTGTCGAAACGGGAGGCATCGCCTATCTGGCCTCGTGCCTCGTTTCGCGCGTTCCGATCCTTCATGTCTGGTACACCCTGCCCCCTGCCCGTTTGAACGGACTTGCAGCGAGCCTTGGACAACCCCAATTGACCTCCTACGCGACCGGCATCGCAATGGCCGCGATTGCGACTGCCCTGATGGTCATTCCTCTGTTCGGGTTTCTGTCTGGACTGTCGGCCTTTGTGATGGTGGTGCTGTCGAGCCTGTTGATCGTCTCGTTGGCGCAAAGGCATATCAAGGGACAGACCGGTGATGTGCTGGGCGCCTCTCAACAGATGGGCGAAATTGCCTTTGGCATCGGGCTGTTGCTGTTTGCCAACGCCGGATGAGTGAGAATGCGTCTCAACCAGCAAACGCCCTTTGCAACAACCGGGTTTGTGGCCGGTTGATCATGGCGTGCATCATTCCTATCTAGAGACAAACCCAGTCGCCCTCTTTTTGAGCGCTGACACCTCTCTCCATCAACCCGGACCCTTCATGAGCATCAAGTCGCCGTGCATACAATTGTGCAAAATCGATCGCAAAACCAACCTTTGCCGCGGCTGTGCCCGCAGTCTGGACGAGATCGGGCGCTGGAGCAGCATGTCCGATGCCAAACGCGATGCGGTCATGTCCGAGATCGACGCGCGCATGCAGCATCATTTTGGAACCACTCGGGGTCGCCAGACAAATAGTTGATGGTCTTTTTGCGCGAAAAGCTAAACCCTCCATGATAGATGTGGCAAAGCCCATGAAGCAGTCCATCCGTTTCTCCCAGCATGGTTTTCGGATCTGCCATGGAATTGCCATGACTGATCACCTATATCAGAAATACTGATGCACTCCAGCGGAGACCCCCATTCATGTTTTATGTGTTGCTCGGCATCATTGTTACCGCGGTTGCTTTGCTGACCTTCAATCACGAGTCCGGCGAGCTGTTTGGCTTACCCATCGAAATGGTTGCAAGCATAGCGCTTTCGTCTTCGCTCCTGCTCTATCTGGTGTCGGGGCGGTTCGGGCGCACCAATCTCATGCAAAGTATCAAGCAAGCTTCTGTCTGGATCCTGATCGCCATTTTGCTCATTCTCGGTTACAGCTTCAAGGACGATGCCCAAATGCTACTCAGCCGCGTTAAGGGCGAGCTCGTGCCTGGTGCCGCTGTCATGCAGGAGGATGGTGAGGTAACCTTCCGGCGCTCGAGCAATGGCCACTTCATGGTCCGCGCGACCATTGACGGTCAAACCATTCCGATGATGGTCGACAGTGGGGCAAGCTCTGTGGTTCTGACGCAAGAGGACGCTCAGAAGGCGGGCATAGACATCGCATCCCTTAGCTACACCTCCCCCGTCAGCACCGCCAATGGCCGGGCTTTCTCAGCCCGCATCTGGCTTCCGCGCATTGCGGTCGGCGGCATCGAGGCGCGCAATGTTCCTGCCATGGTCGCACAGGAAGGTGCCCTTCGGGAGAGCCTTCTTGGCATGAGCTATCTTGATCAGCTGGGTGGTTGGTCTGTCAGCGGCGACCGCCTGACCTTGAAGCACTGATTGATCACTCGCCTCACCTGAGGGCCGCAATCGCCTCCTTGACGACAGCAGACGTAGCCTCAGGTTTGACGCTTTCAACCGTCAGAATCTGCCGCCAGCGACGCGCGCCGGGGCGGCCCTGAAACAGCCCCAGCATATGGCGGGTGATCTGATTGACCCGCCCCCCCTTTGCGACATGTTCGTCGATATAGGGGATCATTGCCTCCGCGACAGCAAACAGGTCGGGTCTTCTCTCATCCCCAAACAGATCGGCATCGACATCGGCGAGCACATGCGGTGCGTTGTAGGCCGTCCGCCCCATCATGACACCATCGACATGCTGGAAATGGTCGTTGGCGGCTTCCATGCTCTGAATGCCGCCATTGATCGCAATGTGAACGTGGGACAAACGGTGCTTGAGGCGATAGACACGGTCGTAGTTGAGCGGTGGAATATCGCGATTTTCCTTGGGGCTAAGACCCTGAAGCCAAGCCTTACGGGCATGGACTGTCAGGCCATCACAGCCAGCGGCCAGCACCTGATCCACCAGTTTATCAAGGGCTTCTTCCTCGTTCTGGTCATCAATCCCGATGCGGCATTTGACGGTGACCGGCACATTGGTTGCCCTTTTCATCGCTTCAACACAGCGCGCTACCAGATCCGGCTCGGCCATGAGACACGCTCCGAATTTGCCGGACTGAACACGGTCTGATGGACAGCCAACGTTCAGGTTGATCTCATCATAGCCCCAATCGGTTGTGATGCGCGCAGATTCGGCCAGTTCAACCGGCTCGGAGCCGCCCAATTGAACTGCGATCGGGTGCTCGGTATCATGAAAGCCCAACAGCTTCTGCCGGTCGCCATGGATCACCGCAGGCGTCGTCACCATTTCGGTATAAAGCAACGCCCTTTGCGACAGCAGCCGATGAAAATACCGGCAATGCCGATCCGTCCACTCCATCATGGGTGCAATAGAAAACACCTTAGCCATTGACTTATATGGATTATTTATATTATTGACGGTCAATTTATAGCCCTGTTTTTGCACTCTTGAGTGCTTGATTTCTGCGGATTTTGGTATATCGTCGCCTATTGAGTACTAAATTTTAGTACCGAAATTGGAGATTTCGTACCATGGGAACTATTCAGCCGCGAAAACGCAAAGACGGAACCGTTGTTTATGGCGCTCAGATCGTCATAAAGAAGGGCGGAAAAATTGTCCACCGTGAAAGCAAATCCTTTTTGCAGCTCAAAGCGGCCGACCGATGGATTCACAGACGAGAGGATGAGCTTAACCGCCCCGGCGGGCTCAAGCAGATCTCCGGCAAGACCCTGGCGGATGCAATCGAGAAGTACATCCAGACCAGCCAGAAAAAAATCGGACGAACCAAGGCGCAGGTTCTGGCTACCATCAAGAATGAATATGAACTGGCGGGAATGGATTGCTCTGACATCGACAGCACAGCCATCGTTCAATTTGCTGAGGAGCTCAACAACCGCGCTGCGCCAACCACCGTGCAGAATTATATGTCACACCTCGGGGCCGTATTTTCGATCGCAAAACCCGCGTGGGGGTTGCCACTCGACAAGCAGGCACACAGTGACGCTCTGGCAGTTTGCAAGCGATTAGGACTCACTGGCAAGGGAGCGAACCGCGAACGCCGCCCTACATTGCAAGAACTTGACTTGCTGATTGATCATTTCAAGGCAAAGGCAAAGTTTCGCAAACAGAGCATTCCCATGCAGGACATCATTCCTTTTGCAATCTTCTCGACAAGGCGGCAAGAGGAGATCTGCACGATCCCCTGGGATGATCTGTGAGCAAAGCTTCGTAGCGACAAACGTGTCAACGATGGCCTTTCAGAAAGCCAGATCTGGTATTTCTCAACCCGCTTGCGCATTCCGGAGCATTCGGCCGGCCATTCCGATAACATCCGGCCACCTAATCCGGAGTATCCGGCCACCTTTGGCGTGCCGTCTTGAGGCCTGAAGATTTAGGTATCAGCTTTTGTTGTTTTCGTCACCCGTTTTGACATGGGTTTTTCGGAAGGACTGGCCTTCGAGTTCGAGGCGATATGCGTTGTGCACGAGCCGATCGAGGATAGCGTCGGCGAAGGTAGGTTCGCCGATAACCTCGTGCCAGGTTTTCAGCGGCAATTGGCTGGTGATCAGGATTGACCCTGCACCATATCGTTCTTCGACGATTTCCATGAGGTCCCGTCTCTGGTTTGCATTCAGACGGTCGGGTCCCCAGTCATCGAGGATCAGGAGTTGGGTTTTGGTAAGGCTTCGAAAGAGGCGCGGGAAGCGCCCGTCTGCATGGGCCATCTCCAATTCGCTAAACAGACGCGGCACACGTTTGTAAAGCACGGTGACACCACTTCGACAAGCGGCCTGGGCGAGCGCACAGGCTAACCAGGTTTTACCGACGCCACATGAGCCGGTGATCATCAAGTTCCGTTTGTCCCGTATCCATTTACCTGTCAGCAGTTGCTGGAACAGCGCCTTGTCCAGCCCACGTCTGGTTTTGTAGTCGACATCTTCTGGGGCGGCTCCGACATGGCGCAGACGTGCGGTTCGCATTCGGCTCTCGAACCGCTTGGTCTCGCGGCTGGCAGCTTCTCTGTCGATGAGTAGCTCCAGCCATTCGGCGTGGGTCAGATCAGCCGTTCCGTCTTGGCTGGCCAGCTCGGTGAAGGCCTCTGCCATGCCGTCGAGCTTGAGGCTATTGAGCTGCTCCAGGGTTGGATGTGTCAGCATATCCTGTCCTTTCAATGGAAGTAATCTGCACCACGGATATTGGGGTGGGTGATCGCGGGGCCGTCCGTGGGCGTTTCTCGGCGTTGTCGATCCAGACCATTCTTGAGAATGGAATGCAGGGATTGGTAGGTGTAGCTGTTGATCTCGAGCGCGCGTTCACAGGCAGCATCGAGGCGAGCATTGCCAAAAGATCGGGCAAGCTTGAGCACGCCCATGCAACTGCGATAGGCTTGTTCTGGGTGTTTGCGTCGGCGCATGACGACCTCAACATAGGTATCGACATTGGGGCCGATGCGGACGGCTTGCCTTCGGATGCTTTCCGGCGTCCAGTCGGCACGATGGCGATGATTGGACGGCATATGTTCTTTCTGGGTGGAATGTTGGCGGTTACCAGAGATGCGGACGTGAGACGCAACCCTCTGACCTTTATGGAAGACTTCGATGGTCCGCGCGGCGACCCGCACCCATAGCCTTTGTTTGATCAGCTGGTAGGGTACCGAGTAATAGTGCCGGTCCACATCGATGTGATAGTCAATCCCAGCACGACACTGCTTCCATTCGGCATAGACGTATGGCTCCCGGGGCACTGGCTTCATGGCTGGTTTGTCCAGGCTCTCAAACAAGGCCCGGCGGCTGGTACCCAGATGCCGGGTGACCTTGGCATTGAGCTGATCTTGTAGAGGGCGAATTGCTGCGTTCAGCTCGTCCAGGCCAAAGAAGGTCTGGTTGCGAAGTCGAGCCAATACCCAGCGCTCGGCCAATTGAACCGCCGTCTCGACCTTGGCTTTGTCCTTGGGTTTATGCGGACGAGCGGGCACAACGGCGGTATCGTAATGTGCAGCCATATCCCCATAGGTGCGGGACTATGGAGAATTTTGTGCCCTGGCGTGGTAACTCTAATATGAGGCGACCCACGTATGAGCATCGACAAAGCCCTTTTGGATCATCTGATGGAAGGCCGCAAAGCGGGCGATCTGTTCGGAGAGGACGGGATTCTGCAAGAACTGACCAAGGCGCTGGCCGAACGAGCCCTGAGCGCCGAACTGGACGAGCATCTGACCGAAGAACGCGCCGATGCGCCGCCTGAAGGCGCGAACCAGGCGCCAAATCGTCGCAATGGCCGCAGCCAGAAGACGGTGACCACCGACAGCGGGAAGGTCATTCTCGACATTCCCCGTGACCGCAACGGCAGCTTTGATCCTCTGCTGATCGCCAAGTATCAGCGCCGCTTTCCCGAGTTCGACACCAAGATCATCAGCATGTACGCGCGCGGGATGACGACCCGCGAGATCCAGGGGCATATCGAGGATATCTATGGTATAGAGGCGTCCCCGAGCCTGATTTCGGCGATCACCGATGCCGTGATGGAGGAAGTGACCGCCTGGCAGAACCGCCCGCTGGAACCGTGTTATCCGATTGTGTTCATGGACGCGATCCGGGTCAAGATCCGCACCGACGGCGTGGTTCTGAACAAGGCGGTTTTTGTGGCCCTGGCTGTTCTCCCGGACGGCACCCGCGACGTTCTGGGCTTTGGTTCCAGGCCAATGAGGGTGCCAAGTTCTGGGCTAAAGTTCTCAGCGACCTGCGCAACCGTGGTGTTCAGGACATTCTCATCGCCGTCGTGGACGGTCTGAAGGGCTTCCCCCAGGCCATCGAGGCAGCCTTTCCTCAGACCCAGGTCCAGACCTGTATCGTGCATCTGCTGCGCCATTCCATGAGCTTTGCCAGCTACAAGGACCGCAAGGCCGTCGCCGCGGCTCTTAAGGCTGTCTACACCGCTGTAGACGCCACAGCCGCGGAGGCGGCGCTGGAGGAGTTCGAAAACAACGACCTTGCCGGCAAATACCCGGCAATCGCGCCGAGTTGGCGCCGGGCCTGGAACGAGGTGATCCCGTTCCTCGACTATCCGCCCCAGGTGCGCAGGCTGATCTACACCACGAACGCCATTGAAGCACTGAACTCGAAAATCCGCCGGGCCGTTCGCTCCCGCGGGCATTTCCCCAGTGACGAGGCAGCTGCGAAATTGATTTATCTCGCCCTGAATGCTACTTCTGTGGAATGGAAACGCTCCGTGCGCGAATGGCACTCAGTGAAAAGCCAGTTCGCAATAATGTTCGAAGATCGTTTCCAAATGGCGTAATCAAAGCGCCAGGGCACAAAATTCTGCATAGTCCCGTGCGGTTGATCGCCGGGTCATGGAAACAGGCCTTGATCACAGCTGACTTCAGATTATCTGAGACAATCATCGCAGGCACACCGCCGAAGAAATCGAAGGCCCGCACATGGCTCGATATCCAATCCGGCAGGCTCTGGGTCCAACTGGCCTCCACATAGGTGTAGTTCGGCGCCCCAAGCGTGGCCACAAAGATCTGAGCTGTGCGCACTTCACCGGTCTGAGGACAGATCACATCCACGGTCTGGCCCGCATAATCGACAAACAACCGTTCACCAGCGGGGTGACGCTGGCGCATTACCGGCGAAAGCTTGCCTTCCCACGCTGAATAGCGGGCACAATATTGGCTGTAACCATAGCCGTCAGGATGAACCTCGCGATATTCCTGCCACAACAGAGCCAGCGTCACACCTTTGCGGCGCAGCTCGGCATGCATATGAGCCCAGTCCGGCTGCGGTACCGCGCGAGAGGACGCCCCAGGTTGGGATGGGTAAAGAAGAAGTTCCAGATCACTGTCAGACAAATCAACCGGCAGAGGCCATGCCAAACCAGCCAAATCCGCGCGACGGAAATAGTCCGATATCGTTGCTCGTCCTATCGAAAGGCTTTGCGCCACTCGGCGTCCTGACAAGCCTTCTGCCCGAAGCCGAAGGGCTTCCCGGATCTTGCGCATTGGTAATCTCTTCATGGGGCTTTCTCACGCTCCAAAAGAACACAAGATAGCCGGTGAGTGATTACCTCAAAACGGTCGGCAAATCCCCTTCACAAGGGGGGCCGAATGCTCCGGAATCAATGGCCGGATCAAATCGGAATGGGTGGCCGGATGCTGTCGGAATCAGTGGCCGGATAAGACCGGAATGCGCACCCGCTTTTTCGTGGACGAACTTAAAAGCTCATTCAGCCCACCCTTGGTCTGATGATTATACCGTGGACCTTGCTGAACAAAGAGCTCTGCCATCTTACGCGATGGAAAGACGTGGTGGGCTCGATTTTTGCCGACGCCATGAAGCTGGAGACCCGCAAAAACCGCTCGCAATTTGAACGTCTTAGCAAGCATGGTGATCCTCTTGAGGTTCTCGAAGTCACGATCGACTTTGAATATTTCCGTGGCTGGCTTGTTGAAGGTCTCGGTTACGGTGATGGGTCCAAGGTTGGTCGCCCTCCGTTTGATCCTGTGTCCATGTTCAAAATTCTGATCCTGCAGGCTCAGCACAATTTGTCCGATGCCAAGATGGAATTCATGATCCGTGATCGGCTATCCTGGATGCGGTTCCTGAACTTTGAACTTGGCGGCGCCACTCCCGACGAGAATACCAACCGACACTTCCGCAATCGCATGACGGAAACAGGCACCCTGAGGCGTGTCATGAAAACCTTTGATTGGCAATTGCACAAGAAGGGTTACATCCCAATGTCAGGCCAGATTGTGGATGCCACGCTGGTTCCCGCTCCCAAGCAACGCAACACGGATGGTGAGAAGGAAGCGGTCAAGGCAGGCAAGCCTGCCAAAGAGATTTGGCCAGACCAGCCTAACAAGGCCGCGCAAAAGGATACCAACGCCCGCTGGACACTGAAGGTTGGCGGAAAAGTGCGCTATCGGCCAGACGGAACGCCATTGCCTCAGATTGCCCTTCCAGTATTTGGCTACAAGAACCATATCAGCATTGATCGCAAATTCGGCTTCATAAGGGGCAGCACAGTGACATCGGCCGCTGATGCGGACGGCCGTCAGTTAAGGCATGTTTTGCGTAAGGACAATACTGCCTCCGATGTCTGGGCAGATAGTGCCTATCGTTCTCAGAGCAATGAGAAATGGCTAGCCAGCAACATGCTGACAAGCCAAATCCATCGACGCAAGCCAGCAGGAAAACCTATGTCGCAGGCAACATCTCGTGCCAATGCAAAAAAGTCATCGATACGTGCCCGTGTCGAGCATGTCTTTGCTCATCAGAAGAACCGTTATGGGTTGTTAATCCGAACAATAGGTCTGGCACGGGCTGAAACAAAACTGACACTGGCCAATCTCGCCTACAATTTTGATCGTTCGAAGGGTTGTATTGACCCATCGGAATCTGCACAGTTTATGCTGCTAATTTGAATGCCTCAGCGGGTGTCCGCATGGCGAGTGCTTGGTGCGGGCGGTAATTATTGTAAAAGGCAATCCAATCGCTTATAACCCGATTTGCATGTTTAATGGTTTCGAAGCGGTGTCTGTGAATGCATTGTTCTGATAACACGTTCGACCATTCCATTCTGTTGCGGGCAATGCGGAGTTATGAACTCCTGTTTAAGACCATAACTTCGAACCATGGCTGTGAAGTGCCTGCTGGTAAAAACCAATCCATTGTCAGAGCGGAGCTGGAACTCGCGATCAACTCGACCAAGAGTTCCAAACCGACTGATCAAGGCATGTTCCAGAGCGGCTGTCGCAGTCGTCGCTTTTCCTGTGCGTGATAGATGCCATCCAAGAAGCTCTCGAGTATGGCAATCAATCACCAACGCCAATGATGCCCAGCCGTCCTTTCCCGTCCATACTCGGGCTAGGTCTGTTGACCATCTTTCATTGGGCGCGGTGGCGACAGAAGGCACGGCCTCTATCCGGGGACGCATTCCGACGGCCCGTTTGCGAACGTGCCACCCCTTGATCTGGAAGATGCGCTGTACGGTATTTTTGTTAAAACCCAAGAGCCAGGCAACTGTCCGATAGCCGAAGGACGGTTCCTTCTCGACCATGGCTTTGATCGGCTCAGCAAACCGGGGATCGACTTTGGGTGCTGATTTGGTTGGCCGGTAATAAACGGTCCTGCGAGGAACGCCAAACCATGCGCAGAGCTTGGCAATCGGCACACGCACACCTTCCGATAGGAGGCCCTCATGAAGCGTCCGGATCAATTGTCGTCCTCCCGCTCCATGAGGGCCTGCAACTTTTTTCGTGCACGCAATTCAAGCATGGCCTCGCCATAGGCTTCCTGAAGATCCTTCAATTGCTTCTCATATTGGGCGTGAATGTCGAGCGGATTGGCTCGAAGAGAGTTCTCCATGCCTCGTTTGGCATCCTCAACCCATCCTTCAATCTCAGAGGGGGAGAGATCATAAGAGCGGCTCGCCTCTGAAACAGATGTTTTTCCCTGAATGATCTCGATCACAAGCGCTGATTGGCGCTTCGCTGTCCAACGTTTGACCTTGCCGTCCATCGTAATACTCATCGCTATTTTCCTTACTTATAGCATGAGCAGATTTTCAATGGCTCAATACAGATCTTCCATGAACGCAGAAGCGCCATGGCATGAGTCTGTCTGAAAGGGTAGAAAAAAGACGAAACCTGATAGAAACAGCGCAATCAGCGCAATCAGCGCGACAATGAGCCATGGCTGGCATTCATGGCGAAATTCCAGCGGTCAAATTAAGCGGTTTTTGCGGGTCTTCAGCTTGGCGGCATTTGCATGCTTATGGCGAGTTGCATGAAGCAAGAAATGGTACTAAAGCATATCGCAATTAATTAACCTCATACCCGGCAGCTTTGAAGTAGTTCAGACACTCCTTGGCAGAATAGAGGTCACAAATGTCACCGATCGCGTCTGAGATTGTATCGAAGCTTCTGGCTGCTCGCTTGCGCAGCAGTGTCTTGAGTTTGGAATATGCCATTTCGATGGGATTGAGGTCCGGTGAATATGGCGGAAGAAACAGCAGCCATGCTCCCTTTGATCTGACGAGCTTTTGAGCTTTCTCACTTTTGTGGAAGGCGACATTATCGAGGATGACGATGTCGCCAGCTGACAGGGTCGGCAGTAGTTGAGTTTCAATCCAAGTTTCAAAGATACGTCGGTTCATCGGAGCATTGACGATCCAGGGCGCAACCATCCCACGGGATCTCAAACCAGCGATGAAGGTCTGGGATTTCCAATGACCAAAAGAAGCGTGAGCGCGATAGCGCTGTCCTTTTGGTGACCATCCAGACCGTTTGGTCAGCTTCGTGTTGGTTGATGTCTCATCGATAAAGATCAATCGGGACAATGCTTTGTTGAAGAAAGGCCGGCGCTGATTGATCCATACATACCGATCATGAGCAATCGCGGCCCGTAGCTGTTCAGTGGCTACCAGACTTTTTTTTATGGCTCAGGCCGAGCCTGTGAAGCACGCGCCCAACGCTAGAGCGATGCACATGGACCCCGCGTTCAGCCAATTCCAGACAAAGCTCATCAAGCGTCAGATCGCCATTCTCAGACATGCGCCTTGTGATCCATTCATGATGCACACCCAATTTGCCTTTGTCTGGTCGGCCTTGCTTGCGAGGCTGCACAGAACCCGTCTCTTTCTTGAGAAGCATCAGGTTATTGACAAACCGTGGTGACACGCGGAAATGGCTGGCGGCCGCCCGATGCGAATGACCGGCATCAACAAATGAAGCAACACGTTCGCGCAATGCAATAGGAAGTGATTTGCCCATGATGATCCCCTTTTCTCAAAGGGAATCACAATTGGCAAAAAATGGGAATCCTGAATCTCATTAACTGCGACACGCTTTAGGTTCAAAACCCATTGATACCATTGAACTGGCAAAGCAAATCAGATTTAATCTGCTCAATCAATAGATTGGAGGCTTGAATGGGACACCTGTTTTGGTTGTCGGATGCGCAATGGGCGTTTATTGAGCCGCTTTTGCCGAATAATAAAGGCGGTGCCCGCCGGGTAGATGATCGCCGAGTGATTTCCGGTATCATCCATGTTTTGAAGGTGGGCTGCCGCTGGTGTGACTGCCCTGCAGAGTATGGCCCCTCAACAACGATCTATAACCGGTTCAACAGGTGGTCGCACAAACGGTTCTGGGTTGATCTTGTTGAGGCTCTGGCAACTTCAGGTGCCGTGACCAAAAGCACGGCTATCGATAGCACCTATGTCAAGGCACACCGCTCTGCACATGGCGGTAAAGGGGGGGGGCGAAGAATCAGGCTATCGGGCCGTCGCGGGGTGGCCAAACCACTCAGATCCACGTTCTGACCGATGTCATTGGTCGCCCCTTTGCGTTTAAGTTGACTGGTGGCAATGCGGCAGATAGTCCGATTGCGCCTGTATTGCTGAACAATTTGAAAGGTGCGAGATACTTACTCGCAGATAAAGGTTATGACGCAAACAGCCTGCGAAAGCACTTGCGTCAGTCAGCCATCGTCCCGGTCATTCCAGGTCGCTCAAACCGCAAGCGCTCAATCCGATATGATGAGCGCCGTTACAAAGACCGTCATCTTATCGAAAATGCCTTCTGTCGCCTCAAAGACTTCCGCCGCGTTGCAACCCGTTATGACAAACTCGCCAGAAACTTCCTATCCGCAGTCGCGTTGGCAACCCTCATTGCATTCTGGATTTGATTGAGTCTGGAGCCTAGTAAATACTTGAAATTTTATAATGCCATTTGTCTTCATTCAACGCTGGATAGGTTCCACTTCGCCGAGGCCCCCGCTGGATATCGCAAGGGTGGATTCCATCGCGAAGTGCAACACGCTTAAGCAAAACAGATTTTGGCGTCTTTTCCAAGGTCTTGCAGCAGCGCCTGGACTGGGGTTTTAAATCCGAGGCATTTTCTCGGGGTGAGGTTCATGGTGAAGATGATGTCCTGCAGCTCCTCGTCGTCCATCGCATGAATATCGAAGTCCCTTGGCAACCATCGCCTCAATCGACCATTCGCATTCTCTACTCCCCCCTTTTGCCAAGAGGCATAGGCATCGCAAAACCATGTCGTCATATTGAACATGGAACGCAGTAGGCTGTGCTGGGCGAAGGTTGTGTCATTGTCGAATGTGACTGACTTGCGCAAGGCCGGATCCAGGCGACGGAAGATAGACATCATCACCGAGACTGTTTCGGCCGCGCTCTTGCCGGTCATGCGAGCAGCCAGGGTAACCCGGGATTTTCTCTCGTGGATCACAAGCACAAGGCGGGTTCGCTTGCAGATGATCAGATCCGCTTCCCAATGCCCTGCTTCTTGGCGGTTTTCTGCCGCTTCTGGCCGATCATGAATGGATACCCGATCCTTGATCCTGTCGCGTGAACGGCGGGCACGCATAGGCCTGCGGATGCGATGTCCACGGGTCAGAAGCTTCCACAATGCTTCACTTTTCTGGCCAGCTCGATAGATGAAGCCGTAGATCGTCTCAAAGCATATAGGGCGCAAACCCTCCTCGTTACCTGCCTTCAGCCAGCCTGCAATCTGCTCCGGCATCCAGCCTTCCGACAGTCGGTCCCGAACAAACTGGCCGAGCTTCTCATCATCCTCAAGAATGGCAAGACGCTGCCGACGAAGCATATAGCTCCCATCGGCATGGCTGGGTGAATAGCGACCTGAGGGCAGCCGATTACGGCTCAACTCGCGACTGATCGTGGATTTGCAACGACCAACAAGCTCGCCGATTGAACCGATCGAGTGACCGGAATGTCTCAAGGTGGAAATCTGTTCTCTTTCATCTATAGAAAGATGGGAATAGCATGGCATCGCAACACTCCTGACGGTCTCGACAACCACCTCGATACCATATCGAGGCGGGAGTGTTGCACTTCACGACGGAATTCAGGAAGGCCGGAGCCACTTGTAAAAACAGTACAAATCTGTTCAGTTTTCCGGGGCTACTTCTATTCTCCCAACACCTCTAAGGAAGGAGCTGTTATGCTAATTTGTTTCGTCCACAATAATGAGACAGATCGTCTCCAAACTCTTGTTCCCAATATACAAAAGCTTGCGCACTCTCTCGCAAGCATCGGGGAAGTTTGCAAGATAATTGATGTTGGTCCCGATGTGTCGGGGATGAAGGAACAGGCCAATTCTGTGGGGTTACGGCACAAGCTGACACGGGCCTTGGGGTTTTCGTTGACCGTTTACCACAATCTGCGTAAAGAGCCCGAATACTCCTTTTTTCAAGCAATCAAAAAGTTTGTATCCTCTCTGAATTACTACGGATTAAAATATACACGAAGCATCGCCGTTGAGCAAGAAGTCTATTACGCCCACAAATATTGCTGGGACATCTCTGCTAAGGACCATGAAGATATATTGGTGCTTGAGAGTGATATCGTTTTTAATGCTGCCAGCATTGAACTTGTGAAACAAACAATCCGATTTGTTCGTGATCAAGCGTCAAATGATTTATTTTATGTCAATTTGGCTGTTGGCTGCATTGATGCAAACAAAGTCAAAGATATGTGGCAATTCTCACCGGAGCATCTCGCCGGGCAATATAAGGTTGAAGCTTCTCCTCCAATTGAGGTTTTTCAGCCGCCTGTTCTCGTGACAGATTGTGTTGCCGGCTATTTCATGTCCCATTCCTTTGCAGATGAACTGCACAAGACAATACGCAGCCATATGAATCCTGTTTTGCCACCGGATTGGTTTTTGGATTATTTCTCGCATTTGAATACAAAACTTAATCAAGCAAAGTGCTTCTTTGTCAGCCCTTGCCCCTTCAGTCAAGGTTCTGCAACGGGCATCTACCAGTCATCCATTGAGGGGTGCT
This sequence comes from Cohaesibacter sp. ES.047, assembly GCF_900215505.1. Classification (NCBI taxonomy): domain Bacteria; kingdom Pseudomonadati; phylum Pseudomonadota; class Alphaproteobacteria; order Hyphomicrobiales; family Cohaesibacteraceae; genus Cohaesibacter; species Cohaesibacter sp. ES.047. Next base: position 3,569,806 of record NZ_LT907844.1, on the reverse strand, counting down.
AGAAAAAAATGGCAAATCGCATGAAGTCAATCGGACGACATTTCAGAAAAATCTTTGGTTTGCAATCCGAAGAGGATCTGGCCCGCGAAGCAGCTAAACGGCAATGGAAGAAAGACATTGTTGTTGCCGCGCAGTTTGTTCTGCCGCTGGTCGAATTACTGAGACCAGTCTTAGTTGAAGGATGCGAATTGATCAGAATCGGAAACAAAGCTGGCGATGGAGGGTATGTTTGTGCGGATCCAAAAGGGCGGGTCGATGCTACCTACTCGTTGGGAATCAGTGACGAGTTCAGCTGGGATGAAGACATCGTTTCCATGAACATCCCCATCTATCAGTTTGATTGCACCATTGCCGAAGGCCCAATGAAGCATGAATTGGTAACCTTTTACAAAGAATGTCTGGGGACATTCAATGGTAAGAAGGTCACTTCTATTGAACAGGCACTGGCGCGTCATAGCCATTTGGAAAATGACCGATTATTCCTGAAAATGGATATAGAGGGAGGTGAATGGTCAATCTTGGATTATATCGCAGAGCAAAAGCACCCAAATTTCTGGCAGATCGCATGCGAATTACATGACTTATGCGACCCTAAAGTGATGATGCGTTTCTTCAAGATAATGAAGAAGCTATCGGTGCATTATTATGTGATCCATACGCATGCAAACAATGCGGGTAAAATGATGCCGATCGGAGAGGTGGTATTTCCCGAGTTGCTGGAAGTCACATTGTTGCGTCGTGATGGGCAAGCGGCTCAGCCATGCAGCTTGAGGCGCGATCTGGATCATCCGAATGTGACAAATAACCGGGATCTGTCAACAGATCATCTTTGGTGAGGCCGCCGGATTTGTTTTTCTGCTGTAGGCATTGAGCTTATATGGCTTTGGAGGTATTGCGTAAAGCATACCATCTCAAACGGGAGGGTATACTGACAACCTTCGGTGTCTTTACTTGGAAAAATCTTTTCTAGGGTCAAAACCCATTGATGCCATTGAACTGACGATTCAAATCAGATTCAATCTATCCAATCATTAGATTGGAGGCTTGAATGGGACATCTGTTTTGGTTGTCGGACGCACAATGGGCGATTATTGAGCCGCTTTTGCCGAATAATAAAGGCGGAGCTCGCCGGGGGTAGATTCCATCGCGAAGTGCATCACGCTTAAGCAAAGCAGATTTTGGCGTCTTTTCCAAGGTCTTGCAGGATCGCCTGGAATGGGGTTTTGAATCCGAGGCATTTCCTCGGGGTGAGGTTCATGGTGAAGATGATGTCCTGCAGCTCCTCGTCGTCCATCGCATCAATATCGAAGTCCCTTGGCAACCATCGCCTCAACCGACCATTCGCATTCTCCACTCCTCCCTTTTGCCAAGAGGTATAGGCATCGCAAAACCATGTCGTCATGTTGAACATGGATCGCAGTAGGCCGTGCTGGGCGAAGGTTGTGTCATTGTCGAATTTGACTGACTTGCGCAAGGCCGGATCCAGGCGACGGAAGATAGACATCATCACCGAGACTGTTTCGGCCGCGCTCTTGCCGGTCATGCAAGCAGCCAGGGTAACCCGGGATTTCCTCTCGTGGATCACAAGCACAGATCGGGTTCGCTTGCAGATGATCAGATCAGCTTCCCAATGCCCTGCTTCTTGGCGGTTGTCTGCCGCTTCTGGCCGATCATGAATGGATGCCCGATCCTTGATCCTGTCGCGTGAACGGCGGGCACGCATAGGCCTGCGGATGCGATGTCCACGGGTTAGAAGCTTCCACAATGCTTCACTTTTCTGGCCAGCTCGATAGATGAAGCTGTAGATCGCCTCAAAGCATATAGGGCGCAAACCCTTCTCGTTACCTGCCTTCAGCCAGCCTGTATTGACCCATTGAAATTCTGTTCATGCTATAGGTAAGGAAAATAGCGATGAGTACGACCATGGACGATAAGATCAAACGCTGGACTGCGGATTTCAGAAATACCGGACAACGATTTCACGAAAACCCGGACAGCGATTTCAGTAATTCGCGAACAGCTGAGTAATGGCTGATCCTTTACCTGGTTCAGGTTTGTGGATTGATGGTTTCCTGTTCTGTTTGTTGGGTCAAGTTCTGATTTTCTTCTGATCGCCTCATACTGTCCCCTTTGAGCTCTATTCGGTGCGCATTGTGAATAATTTGATCAAGGATGGCATCGGCAATTGTCGGCTCGCCGATCATCTCGTGCCATGCCGAAACGGGAAGTTGAGCCGTGATGATGGTTGATTTGCGTTGGTATCTTTCCTCGAAGAGCTCGAGCAGATCGAGGCGCTGCTGGTCTGTGAGCGAATGGGTTCTCCAGTCATCCAGGATGAGCAACTGGACGCGAGCAAGTTTGTCGACCAGCCTTGGAAAGCGCCCATCGAGACGGGCCATGGCCATGTCCTCAAACAGGCGGGGCATTCTGACATAAAAGACGGAATAGTCGAGCCTGGCGGATTGGCGTCCGAAGGCGCAGGCGAGCCATGTTTTGCCGGTTCCGGTTTGCCCTGTGAGAATGATTTGTTCATGAGCCTTAATCCAGTCTCCTTGAGCGAGAGAAAGGATTTTGCTCTGATCAAGGCCACGATTGGCAGCGAAGCTGATGTCTTCGATGCATGCATCAGGAAAGCGCATTTTTGCATTGCGCAGCCTGTTGGCAAAACGCTTGTCGGCTCGGGATGCTACTTCCTGGTCGAGCATAAGGCCAAGCCATTCATTCCGATCTAGGGATTGCCCAGGATCTTGTTCATTCAGGCTCTTCCAAGCTTGTGCCATTCCGGTCATGCCGAGTGCGGCCATTTGGTTCAATGTCGGGTGTGTCAGCATTCTTTCTCTCCTGTTTTGATGTTTGTTGATTACTGGTAGTAGGTTGCGCCTCGGATATTGTCGTGGCTCGGTGCTGGAGGGGCGGGTTCCTGGTGCGCGGGTGCCTTGTCGAGACCGGATACCAGGATGGATTGAACGGATTTGTATCTGACCGTCTCGCATGTCAGAGCCCTTTGACAGGCTGCTTCCAGTCTGTCTGTTCCGAACCGGCGTTGTAGGCTCACCCCCCCCAGTGCCGAGCGGAAACCCTGCTCGGGGTGTGGCCGATCTCGCATCAGGCGTTCCACCAACAGGGCGGTGTGATATCCAATGCGGGCAGCCTGAGCGACGAGGGTTTGAGGCGTCATGCCTGCGTGACGCTGGTGGGCCTTGGGCATATGCTGTGTAATCGTGGAATGGCCACCCCGATCCCGCCTGCGCTGATGAACTGCAACCCGCTCATGATTGCAAAATATCTCGACAACACGATGGGTTAGCCGGACATCAACCTGCCGTCCGATTAGCTTGTGAGGGACGGAATAGAAACCTCGTAAAATCTCGACATGATAGTCGAGATGCACCTTGGCCCGTTTCCATTCGGCATATTCAAATGGAGTGTCGGGCAACAGACGCAGGGCAGGCCGTTCAATCTCTTCAAACAGTTCCTTGCGGGATCTTCCGATCCGCCGCATTTGCTTGTTGTTGAGCACCACCAGCAATTCCGCGATGGTATTGTTCAACGCTTCAATCGAGAAGAATTGCTGATTGCGCAGCCGGGCCAGGATCCAACGTTCGACAATCAGAACCGCTCCTTCCACCTTTGCCTTGTCGCGCGGCTTACGTGGTCGTGTCGGCAAAATGGTCGTGTCGTAATGGGTTGCCATGGCTTCAAAGGTGGCAGTTAGCGATGGCTCGAACCACAATGGTGTGGCCACGGCGGCCTTGAGATTGTCGCAAATGATGGCCTTGGTAACGCCGCCGAAAAACTTCAGTGACCGAACTTGCGCATCAATCCAGTCCGGCAGCTTCTGGCTTCGAGAGGCCCAGGCAAATGTGTAGTTCGAGGCTCCGAGGACTGCGACGAAAATCTGGGCCTGATATGCCTCTCCGGTCGCAGGATCAAAAACCGGAATAGTGTGGCCGGCATAATCGGTCTGAATGGCCGCACCCGCTTCATGCCGGTTGCGAAAACGGGGATTGGCCCGGCACTCGAATTCCCTGAAACGAGTGCAGAACCAAGTATAGCCGTAACCTTCGGGATGGACCGCCCTATATTCCTCCCAGAGCAAGGTCAGGGTCACACCCTTGCGCTTCAATTCCGTCGCAATATGGCGCCAATCAGGTTCTGCATCGTCACGCGGTGGTCGACCTACATTCTGAAACAGGGCTGCCCGCAATTGCTCGTCATCATCGCGATCGGCTGGTATTGGCCAGCTGTTCAAGCCAGCGTCACGGGCTCGGTGAAGGTAGGTGGCAACGGTTGTCTTGCTCAGCTTCATTCGCGCAGAGACCTCTCGTGTAGAAAGCCCCGGATCATGCGTCAGCCGTAATATCTCTCGTATATCTTGCACAGTCGTGCGCCTCACTTGCTTGCGTCGGGGCATGCTCCCTCCTGATCTGTTCTTCGACCAAAAGAGTGCCCCAATTAGGCAGGTAAGGATCAACCAAAATTATGCCTTGAAAACTGTCCGGGTTTTTGTGAAATCGCTGTCCGGTATTTAATGAAACGACTGTCCGGGAATTACTGAAACCCGCAGCTGGACAGCGAAGCGGAAATCGGCATTGGTTATTGAGATCATTCAGGGCAAGACAACGGTATCAGAAGCAAGCCGCTCTTTTGATTTGTCGCCCTCCGAGATTGAGGGATGGGTTGAAGATGCCAAGCGAGGGTTGGAGAATAGCCTGCGTGCCAATCCCCTCGACATTCACGCCCAATATGAGAAGCAATTGAAGGATCTTCAGGAAGCCTATGGCGAGGCCATGCTTGAATTGCGTGCACCGATTGCCAAGCTCTGCGCATGGTTTGGCGTTCCTCGCAGGACCGTGTATTACCGGCCAACCAAATCGGCCCCCAAAGTCGATCCCCGGTTTGCTGAGCCGATCAAAGCCATGATCGAGAAGGAGCCGTCCTTCGGCTATCGAACGGTTGCCTGGCTCTTAGGATTCAACAAAAATACCGTTCAGAGGATCGTCCAGATCAAGGGATGGCAGGTTCGTAAGAGGGCTGTTGGAATGCGTCCCCGGATCGAGGCGGTACCGTCAGTTGCCACTGCGCCTAATGAGCGCCTCCTCTCGGCATTTGCTTCGCAATTGCCTGCCGGGCAATGGGTCGACAGACTTGGCACGTGTCTGGACCGGAAAAGATGGTTGGGCATCGTTGGCATTGGTGATCGATTGCCATACCCGTGAACTCCTCGGTTGGCATCTCTCACGAACAGGCAAGGCGACGACGGCTACAGCAGCCCTAGAGCATGCTCTGATCAGTCGATTTGGAACACTTGGTCGTGTCGATCGGGAATTCCTTCTCCGCTCGGACAATGGTTTGGTTTTTACCAGTCGGCACTTCACCGCAATCGTCAAAAGCTACGGGCTCAAACAGGAGTTTATCACGCCTCATTGCCCGCAGCAAAATGGAATGGTGGAGCGTGTGATCCGAACGATGAAGGAGCAGTGCATTCACAGACACCGCTTCGAAACCATCCAGCACGCCAATCGCGTTATTGCCGACTGGATCTTTTTTTTACAACAACCAACGGCCACATCAGGCGCTCGCGATGCTAACTCCGGCTGAGGCTTTCAAATTAGCAGCATAATCTGTGCAGATTCCGGTGGGGGTGGATACACATTTCAAGCGCAACACCGAAGTTTTCCGCGAAAGCCTGGAATGGGGTTTTGAATCCGAGGCATTTACGCGGTGTTGAGTTGATGATGAATGTCAGTGTTTGAATGTCCTGATCTGTCCATTTTTCAAGATCAGCTTTTCTTGGCAAGTCTCGGCGTAACTCTGCCATTGCCATTCTCAATGCTGCCTCTCTGCCACGGGCTATGTGGCTCACAGAAGAAAGCACGCAGGCCAATTTCATCAGTCAGTTTTGAATGCTTTGCGAACTCACTTCCGTTGTCAAAAGTGATCGTTTTCCGGGCTTTCGGGGGAAGGTTTTCCAACTGATCGATGATGGAGTTGGCGGTTGTTTCAGCGTCCCTGCGCGGTAATTTCTGCATCAGCCAAACCCTTGTGCGTCGTTCCTGAAGCGTCAAAAGTATGTCGTTTTGCTTTCGGAAGAGCATACAATCTCCCTCCCAATGCTCTATCTCTGAACGAAGATGGGCCTTCGTCGGCCGCAGCCAAATCGGCAGTTTATCGCTGTTCTTAGCCTGTTCTCGTCTCTTCTTTGCCCGATAGCCTCGCTTGGCTTTCTTCTGCGTCAAATATCGATGCCAACCCAACTTGCGACCCGCAGCACTATAGATGAACCGATAGATGGACTCTGCGCTGATCCTATGGTCTGATTGGGTCAGCTGCAGTCGACCGGATATCTGTTCTGGGGTCCATCCCATACCAAGTTGGGCTTTGACCAGATCCTTCAGTTGGCTGCTGCGCTCAAGGCTGGAGCCGCGAAGCTTCCGAGCCCAGGCAATGCGATTTGCCGTATCAGGCAGGTATCCGCTGGCGCTCCTGTTCCGTTGTAATTCTCGGCTGATCGTCGAGCAAGATCGCTTCAATTGCTTGGCGATCATACCCGCTGAAAAGCCTTGGGCGGAAGACTGCAAATCTCGCAGCGTTCCCGCAAATCAAGGTGTCTATATCTCGTTCCCATACCACCTGCCATAATAGCAGGTGTTGCACTTCGGATGTGAATCTAACGGGTCAATACACAACTGCAATCTGCTCCGGCATCCAGCCTTCCGACAGTCGGTCCCGAACAAACTGGCCGAGCTTCTCATCATCTTCAAGAATGGCAAGACGCTGCCGACGAAGCATATAGCTCCCATCGGCATGGTGGGGTGAATAGCGACCTGAGGGCAGCCGATTACGGCTCAACCCGCGACTGATCGTGGATTTGGAACGACCAACAATAACAACAAGCAGAAGTGCAGACTCAAAAAGGGAATCCCGAACTTGAGTCTGCACTTCTGCTTGTTGGTATTAGTTGTCTGAACGAGCGCCATGTCATAAAGCCGGAGGCCGTGCTTGTCCAGCGGAAGAATTGAGAGATTGGCGGATCAGCTCAGGGCATCAAGGGGCAACGCGGTCGTGTTCTTGACCGGCTTGGTTACGACATAAGTAAAATAGCGTCTGAGGCCTATTTTGGCGTCGAGCATCTGGTCGATGAGGCGCTGGTAGTGGTCTACATCCTTGGCGACGATCTTGAGGATGTAATCAAGCCCACCGCCCACAGCCCAGCATTCGAGAACTTCGGGATAGGTCTGAACAGCGGCCTCAAAGCGCTCGAAATCCTCGGCGCGGTGACTGTCGAGTTCGGCCTCAACCAAGACAACAGCAATGGATCCAAAGGCCTTGAGCGACAGGCGTGCCTCAAAGGCTTCGATGATCCCGGCGCTTTCGAGCCGCTGGAGGCGCTCCCAGCAAGGGGTCGGCGACAGATTGACCCGGCGCGCCAACTCCGCCTTGGTTATGCGCCCTTCGGTCTGAAGGATCTTGAGGATCTCCCAATCCCGTTCATCCAGTTTGAGGCCTGTCGGAGCCATTGTCTATGCCTTCCACCACGTGCTTTGCGTTTTGCCCATCTGTCCTAGCATGACAGCACACAAAATAGAAATGGCGGGCATTGATCTGCCCGCCATCGTCATTGTTGGTGCAAAACTAGAGCTTGGCAGCGATGCTTTCAATGGCATCCTTGGCTGCGGCGACAATGGTGTCGGCTTCCTCGCGGGTGAGGCAAAGCGGTGGGGCAAAGCCGAGGATATCGCCCTGAGGCATCGCCCGGCCGATGACCTTGGAGCGCTCGAGCAAAGCACCTGCGACCTGATAGCCAACCTTGTCGGACGGATCGAAGAAGGTGCGCGTGTCCTTGTCCTTGACGAACTCGACGGCCGCCATGATGCCTTCACCCCGAACATCGCCGACGATGGAGATGTCGCTCAAGGCATCCTTGAGGCTCTGGTTGAAGTAGGCGCCGGTTTCCTTGGCGTTGGAAACGATGTTCATCTCGTCGATGAGCTTGAGGTTGGCAACACCCGCAGCCGCGCAGATCGGATGGGCGGAATAGGTCCAGCCGTGGCCGATGGCGCCGAGCTTGTCGGTGCCTTCTTCGAGCACTTTCCAGACCTTGTCAGACACGATGGAGCCGGACAGCGGCGCATAGGCGGAGGTCAGGCCCTTGGCGATGGTGATGATGTCGGGTTTGATGCCATAATGCTCGGAGCCGAACATGGAGCCAAGGCGACCAAAGCCGGTGACCACTTCGTCGGCGATCAAGAGGATATCATATTTGTTGAGGACCGCCTGAATGGCTTCCCAGTAGCCAGCCGGAGGAGGCACGATCCCGCCGGTGCCGAGCACGGGCTCACCAATGAAGGCGGCGACTGTGTCCGGCCCTTCCTTCTGGATCAGGGCGTCGAGATTGTCGGCACATTGCTTGACGAAGTCGGCTTCGGACATGTTGAGATCGTCACGGCGGAAATAATAAGGTGCATCGGTATGCACGACATATTCGAGCGGCAGGTCGAACTTGTTGTGGAACAGCTCAAGACCGGTCAGAGACCCGGTCATCAGGCCCGAGCCGTGATAGCCGCGCCAGCGGGAGATGATCTTTTTCTTTTTCGGGCGATCAAGAACGTTGTTGTAGTACCAGACGAGCTTGATGTTGGTCTCGTTGGCATCCGATCCGGAGAGGCCGAAATAGACCTTGGACATATGATCGGGCGCACGGTCAAGGATCATTTTGGCAAGGGTGATCGACGCTTCGGTGCCGTGACCGACATAGGCGTGATAGTAGGCCAGTTCCTTGGCCTGCGCTGCGATGGCGTCGGCCACTTCGGTCCGGCCATAGCCGATGTTGACACAATAAAGACCGGCAAAGGCGTCAAGCAGCTTGTTGCCTTCGCGATCTTCGATGTAGACGCCCTTACCGCCGGTGACGATGCGGTTGCCCAGCTCGCCGCGCGCAAACTGGCCGAGCGGCGTAGAAGGATGGAAGAAATTCTCGCGGTCCCATTCGGCCAACTGATCATTCTTGAGCATTGTATTCTCCTTATTGTGCGCCTTGAGGCGCATGGTCTGATGGTCCGTCACGGCTTTGCAAATGTGAATTAAGCAAAGTCGCGGCAGACATATTTGATTTCTGTGAAAGCCTCGAGGCCTTGTCGGGCCCCTTCCCGGCCAAGCCCGGACTGCTTCATGCCGCCAAAGGGAATTGGCGCGCCGGTGACTTTGGTGCGGTTGATCGCAACCATGCCATACTGGAGCGCACGCGAGGCTGCGTAGATGCGTGAGACATTCGTTGTGTGGACGTAGGCCATGAGGCCATATTCGCTGTCATTGGCCATGGCGATGACGTCTTCATCCGCATCAAACGCGATGAGCGCCGCGACTGGTCCGAAGGTTTCCTCTTCGTTGATCAATGCGTTGCGCGGCACGTCGCCCAGCACGGTTGGTTCATAGAAGAGCGGACCGGCTTCATGCACCTTGCCACCACAGAGCAGCTTGGCGCCCTTGGCGAGGGCATCCTCGACATGTTCCGTTTGTTTGGCGATTGCCTTGTCATTCATCAGCGGGCCAATGTCCGGATCATCAAGGCCACGACCGACCGTCAGGGCTTTTGTTGCCGCGACGAACTTCTTTGAAAATTCGTCATAGACCGACCGCTCGATATACATGCGGTTGGCACCAAGACAATCCTGACCGGAGGTGGCGAATTTGGCGGCTATGGCGCAGGTCACGGCCCGGTCGATGTCCGCGTCGCCAAAGACGATAAACGGCGCGTGGCCACCAAGCTCCATGACCAGCGACTTGACCGTTGAGGAACACTGATTATAGAGCAGCCGACCGATGCCGGTCGACCCCGTGAAGGAAAGCGCGCGGACGCGGGCATCCTCAGTCCAGGGTTTAACCACGTCCGGCGCATGGCCAGTCACGATATTGAAGACACCCTTCGGCAATCCGGCCTGCTCGCCGAGTTCGGCAAGGGCCGTCGCGGAAAACGGGGTTTCGTGAGAGGGATGCACGACACAGGTGCAGCCCACGGCAAGGGCTGCAGCGGCCTTGCGCGTGATCATCGCGCACGGGAAGTTCCACGGCGTAATCAAGGCGACGACCCCGATGGGTTCGCGCCAGACCTCAACCTCACCATCAGGCAGATGGGAGGTGACCCCTTCGATGTTGGGGCGTTTGGCTTCTTCGGCGTAGAATTCCACAAAGCTCGCAGCATAGTCGATCTCGCCGCGCGCTTCCGAGATCGGCTTTCCCTGCTCCAGCGTCATCAAGAGCGCCAGATCCTCTTTGTTCTCAAGGATCAACTCAAACCATTTGCGCAGGATAGCGGCACGCTCTTGAGGCAGCTTTGCCGCCCAGAGGGGAAATGCCTTGGTCGCTGCATCAACGGCCATTTTGCTATGCTCAGGGCCAAGAGCGGGAATGGTTCCAACGAGGGAGCCGTCCGCAGGGTCATTGACCGGTATCGGCTTTGAGCCAGCCTCAGAAACCCACTCGCCATTGATATAGGCGAATTCCTTGAACAGGCGCAGGTTGGAAAGCCTTCCCAACGCTTCTGAGCGGTTTTTCATCATAGCATCGTGCATGGTTTACGCCTCCTCGAATGCTGCCAGTCTAGGGTAGAACCAAGCGAAGGTGCCTCCAAAGATCGCCTCCAAATCAGACCAACCCTCTGCCATATCGACATGCGGCAGACGATTCATCTTTTCTTGTTGCAGCCATGAAGGACGCCGCGACAAAAGCTACTCCGACAGATGATCGGCAACCTGCTGCATAAAGGTCAAACAGTTCGATATTTCAGACAGTTCGATATATTCATCAGGCTTGTGGGCCTGCTCAATCGAGCCCGGACCGAAGACAATCGTCGAGATCCCGACGCGATCAAAATGGCCAGCATCTGTGCCGAAAGAGACGACTTCGCTGCTGTTCAAACCGGTGACCGAGCGAATGAACTGAACTGCCGGCGATGATTCATCTGCACTGAGGCCGGGCACGTCGGCCTCAACGGCGGTTTTCACCGATGCGTCGGGATAGACCGCGCGCATCAATGGCAGCAATTCGCTGTCGACGAAATATTGCAATTCGGCAAGGATCACCTGCCCGTCTTCACCGGGCATGGGGCGCAACTCCCAATCAAGCGCACAGGCGTTTGCCGTGATGTTTCGCGCCACACCGCCATTCAACGTGCCGATATTGAACGTCGTATAGGGCGGCTCAAAGGGAGAGTCATGATAGGGGGCAATGGAGCATCGATTGGCAATCTCGATGATCTTGTTGATGAAGCGGGCGGCAAATTCCACCGCATTCACTCCTTTGCGCGGGTCCGAAGCGTGAGCGGCAAACCCGGTGAATTCGGTGCGCAGCTCAAGGCCTGCCTTATGCCCGCTGACGAGGATCATGGTGGTTGGCTCGCCGACGATGGCAACGGCCGGTTTAGGGCCTCGCTCGATGATATCGTTGGCGAGGATTGGCGCACCGAAACCGCCAATTTCTTCGTCATAACAGAAAGATATGAGGATCGGCTTTTTGAGGTCAGCCGCCTGAAATCGGGGCACCATGGCAAGGGAGCAAGCCAGAAAGCCCTTCATGTCGACCGTGCCGCGTCCAATCAACCGGCCATCCCGTTCAATCATCTTGAAAGGATCCTGTGACCAGTCCTGCCCCAGTGTCGGCACGACATCTGTATGGCCATTGAACAGCACGCCGCCATCGACATTCGGGCCAATGACGGCGAACAGATTGGCCTTCTCACCCGTCTCGTCATGGGAGATCATCGGCTCAACGCCAAGTCCGATCAGATAGGACTTGATATAGTCGATCATATCGAGGTTTGGCTCGCCTGACAGGCTTTCGAAGCCGACGAGACGGGCCATGATCTCTTTTGTGGTTTCAACGAGCTGCTGCATTCAACTCTCCGCCGGCGTTCCTCTGAACGGCCATTTTCTTTATGGGGGCCTTTGCTCGGACCAATGAAGAAGGCATCCTGCCGGTGGCAGGAATGCTCTCCCCGATCCGTTGCGATGTGCTTATTCGATGACGACCAGCTCGCGCGGCACATTGGCCAGACACTCAGGCCCATTGGTGCCAATGGCAATGCTCTCGGTGATTTCGAGACCCCAGCCATCCTGCCAAAGACCGGTCATGAAGTGGAAGGTCATGCCTTCCTCCAGCTCCGTCCGGTCACCGGGGCGCAGGCTCATGGTGTGTTCGCCCCAATCGGGGGGATAGGCCAGACCGATCGGATAGCCCGTGCGGTTGTCCTTGACGATGCCGTATTTCTTCAAGACATCGAAAAAGGCATTGGCGATGTCTTCGCAGACGTTGCCGACTTTTGCCTGCTCCAATCCGGCTTCCATGCCTTCCAGCACTGCCTTCTCGGCATCAAGGAACTGCTGTGTCGGTTTGCCCATGAAGATCGTGCGCGACAGCGGGCAATGATAGCGGTGGTAGCTGCCTGCAATCTCGAAGAATGTGCCCTCTCCCAGAAGGAAGGGTTGCTCGTCCCATGTGAGATGGGGCGCTGACGCATCGGCCCCTGACGGGAGCAAAGGCACGATGGCGGCATAGTCTCCGCCAATGCCATCAACCCCGCGCAAGGAAGCATCATAAATCTCGGCGACCAGTTCGTTCTTGGGCATACCCGGCTTTGCGTGCTCGCGAATGCGCGCATGCATGGCTTCGACAATCCGGCCAGCCGTGCGCATCATGTCCAGCTCCGGCGCGGATTTGGCGGCGCGCTGCCAATGGACCAGCACGTTGCAGTCCTTGAAATTGGCGTTCGGCATATGCCTCAAGAGGGAACAATAGGCCGCGGCCGAGAAATAGTAATTGTCCATTTCAAGGCCGATGGAGGCAGAGCCAAAGCCTTTGTCGATGAGGATCTGGGACAGAAGATCCATCGGATGGCGCTCGGTCGACTGCACATAATGATCCGGATAATAAAGGATGTTGTCGTGATCGAGGAACGTCGTCAGCTTGGCACCATTGGCGTCCTGCGTGCGGCCAAACCACAGGGGCTGGCCTTCCATCGTGACGATCACGCACTGATGGACATAGAAGGACCAGCCGTCATACCCGGTCAGCCACGCCATGTTGGCTGGTTCGGTGCAGATCATCACATCCACACCCTTTTGCTGCATGGCCTTGCGGGTCTTGGCCAGTCGGCGATCATATTCCTGCGGGCTGAAGAATAGTCTCGGCTTCACGTTTTCCATTGTCATAGTCATTCCCTTCTCTTCAGGAACATTGTTATTGGGGTTTGTTTTTTTAGAAAGTCTGGCCTGCCTTCAAGTCGAGGGCACGTTCTCGGGCAAATGCTGCAATGGCGGTGTCCTGCACACCCATACCGGTTAGGTCACATATCGTGATGGAGGCCTCCACTTCACGGCCCGGTCTTGTGCCTGCCAGCACTTCGCTGAGTTCGGGAATAGAGGACGTATCCGAAAGGGTCTTCGCGGCAAGGGCGCTGCGCAATTCTCCCAGCTTTTCGGTCTGGCTGATGCGGTCGGCGACGTAGAGATCGGCACGAGCAAGACAGGCCGGATCCAGTTCATTCTTGTAATCAGCATCCGAGCCCATGGCGGTGATGTGCTGGCCGGGCTCCAACCAGTCCGCCATCAAGACCGGCTCTTGGGATGGTGTTGTCGTTACGATGATGTCCGATCCCTTGGCTGCCTCCTTACCATGCTCGGACGCCGTCACTTCAATGCCCAGTTCGGACGACAGGCTGGCGGCAAGCGCCTTGGCCTTGTCGAAGTTGCGGCCCCAGATGCGGGCCTTGGTGATCGGGCGCACCTTGCACAGAGCTTCAAGCTGCATGCGCGCCTGAAGGCCGGTGCCGTAAATGGCCGCTTTACTGGCATCCCGCCGCGACAGCGCTTGCGCGGCGACCGCACCGGCGCAGGCGGTTCTGAGGTCGGTGAGGTAGCCATTGTCCAAAAGAACGGCTTCTACGATACCCGTCTTGGCAGAAAACAGGACCATCAAGCCATTCAGACTGGGGAGGCCAAGTTTTGGATTGTCAAAGAAGCCGGGGCTGATCTTGACCGCAAAACTGTCAAGGCCGGGGACATAGGCAGTTTTGACGTCGACCTCGCCGTTTGCTTCGGCAATTTCCATGGACAAGATCGGAGGCATGATGACCTTTTTGGTCGCCAATGCGGTGATTGCCTTCTCGACACAAGCGATGCTCTCGAGATCTAGAGAGAGTGCTTTTTTCAGTTCCTGTTCGGACAGAATGAGAATGGACATGAATTCTTCCTAGAGTTCGACGTTTTCGCCGGAGATCAACCGGTGATGCATGGACATGTCGATGTTGCGACCAGAGAGGAGTGCAACACAGCGCCCGGGATTGTCGATCTTGCCAGCAAGCAAGGCTGCGATGCCGACAGCACCGGAGCCTTCGATGATTTCTTCTTCCCTCCAGTAGGCATGGCGGACACCTTCGGCGATTTCTGCCTCATTGAGCAGGATGGTCTCGTCAACAAGAGACTGTGTCATCGCAAAGGTGTAGCGGTTATCAAGGCCAATACCGCCACCCAACGAATCCGCCAGCGTCGGCAGTTCCTCAACCTGAACCGGCTTACCCGCATCAAGGCTGGCGTGCATTGCAGCGCCGCGTTCCATGGTGATGCCTACGACGCGGGTTTTTGGCGACAAGGCCTTGATCGCACAAGCCACGCCAGAGATAAGCCCGCCGCCGGACAATTGAACCAGAACGGTATCTATGTCGGCGAGGTCCTTGAGCATCTCCAGCCCCAGCGTCCCCTGCCCGGCGATGACATCTGGATGGTCGAAAGGAGGAATGGTAACCATGCCCTCCTCGCGCACCATCCGGTCCACCACCTCTTGGGCTTCATCCTGTGAGCGGCCATGAATGACGATTTCGGCCCCTTGGGCCTTGATGCCATCGAGCTTGTTTTGCGGCACCAGTTCGGACATGGCGATGACGCAGCGGACACCGGCCTGCCGCGCCGCATAGGCCAAACCGCGACCGTGGTTGCCAGTCGAAACAGCTGCGATGCCGCATTTTTTCTGATCATCGGTAAGCGACAGAACAGCGTTTGTCGCGCCACGCAGTTTGAAGGAGCCGGTGTGCTGGCGATGTTCGAACTTGAGGTGGATATTGCACCCAAGCCCATCTGACAGAGACTGTGACCGCTGCATCGGCGTTTGCAGAACAAGCGGCGCAATCCGGCGCTCTGCCCTGAGGATGTCGGCAACAGACACGGTTTCTTCAATTGGCATGCGACCATCCTTGGACTGTTTGCTGTCGGAGATGTGGCATCCCCCAAAAGCATGATCTGGAACGTTTTCAGAGCCTTTCGGGCAGTGTTTCAAACAATCGGCACGCGTTTCGGTCGGGCCGAGGCAGGCCCAGAAGACGACAAACGGACCAGACGGCCGCCTGATTGCTTGTGATGACCGGCTTGCCCAGTCTCATCTCCAATTCAGTGGCGACCTCAATGGATCTCAAAGCCGTGCAGGAGATAAACAGAGCATCGGCCTGTGGGTCATCAGCATTCTCGGCGGCCCGGATGAGGCTATCCGCATCAAGGCGCGCCATGTCTCGATCGTCTTCCAATCCGAGGCATGAATGCCGCTTCACAGCGATGTTGTGCGACTCGAAATAGGTTTCGAGCGGCTCGCTTGTGGCTGGCAGATAGGGCGTCAGAAGTGCGACGCTGCCGATCTTCAAATGCTCAAAGGCTTCCATTGCCGCCGACGTGGGCGTGATCACCCGGGCCTTGGGTTTGACCGCATGGATCGCCTCTTCAACCCGCTCATTGCCGATAACGAACGATGCAGCCGTGCAGCCATAATAGACGGCATCCAGATCTGATCCGGGCAGTATCTGCTCCGCCCTCTGGCCCAGTTTTGGCAGCATCGCCAGAAGGTTTTCTGGTGTTGTCGGATTGGCATACTCCACGCGATTGCAATAGACGCCGACCTTGTCATGCGGCATATGGCGCGCAAATTCGAGCTCGGTGGTGTGATCCGTCTCGAGCAGCAAAAGGCCGATCCGAAACGGCACCGGTCTGTCCCTATACGACAGTGCAATATCCAGCCTCTTTACCATGTCCGACTATCTCTTCTCACCTTGCGTTGCAAACCCGATGCTGCACAGCTAACGCACCACCATCACCGGGCAGTGGGCCATGCTCGTTACCTTGTGCGAGACACTCCCCAAAAGCAGCGCCTCAAGATCCCCATGTCCTCTCCCACCGATGATGATCAGATCGATGCGCCGATCTTCAGCGAACTTGATGATCGTTCGGGCGGTTGGACCGGACAGCACATGTGCGCCAACATTGACCGACCCCAGTTCGATTGCCCGATCCTTGGCGGCCTGTACAACTTCCCTCGCATAGGACGACAGGGCCTTGTCGATGCTTTCGGGAGCCGTTGGACGAACCATGGAAACCGAGGATTCCATCTGTCCCTGATGCCGATAGACATAGACGATGCGGATCTTCGTTGTCGGTCCGCACAGCTTTTGCAAGGCGATGGCCTTCTCCAATGCCATATAGGAACAGGGAGACCCGTCCATTGGCACCATGATATTTTCAAACATTGAGTAATCTCCTCCCCATCATCGGAACGCAATGTCGCGCAGGAACAGTGCAATCTGAGGAAAGGCGATCAGCAGCACGGATACCAGCAGCAGCATAAAAATGAACGGAGGCGTTCCCTTGATTACATCGAAGTACGGTCTTCTGAATATCGCCATCGCCGTGAATATGTCACACCCGAAGGGTGGCGTTGCGGAGCCAATCGCAACCTGCAGCGTGATGATCGTTCCGACCAGAACCGGATCAAGACCAACCGCTTTGACCACCGGGGCAAAGATCGGCACCAGGATCAGGATGACAACGATCGGGTCAACGAACATGCAGCCAACGAAGAAGGCGATAGAGATGACAACCAACACGCCAACCTGCCCCATCTCCGAAATCCCGATAGCCGCCAGAATATGCTGAGGGATCTGGGCGAACGAAATCACCCACGAAAAGGACGCGCCGGCAGCAACCAGAATGAACACCACAGCGGTGATCAATCCCGTCGATTTGGAGATTTCGAACAGGTCCTTGAAGCCGAGCGAACGGAAAACGATCATTTCAAGCACGACTGCATAGAAGACGCAAACGGCAGCGGCTTCTGTGGGCGAGAAGATCCCGCCATAGATGCCCCCGACGATGATGACCGGGAACCCGAGGGGCCAAATCGCATGCAGAACGGCGCTCAAACGCTCGTTCCAACTGGCGCGCGGCTCGGTCGGCACATCATTGATGTAGGCATAGATGATGCTGTAGCTTGCGAACATCAACAGGATGAGCACGCCGGGCCCGATACCGGCAATGAACAGCTCTGCGATGGAGGTGTTGGACACCACGCCGTAGATGATCATGCCGATGGACGGCGGGATCAGGAAGGCGATATCGCTGGAGTTGACGATCAGGGCCAGAACAAAGGAATCCTTGTATCCAGCCTTGAGCATTCTTGGCCGCAAGGGTGAGCCGACGGCAACCACGGTTGCCTGAGTGGAGCCGGAGACCGCACCGAACAGGGTGCAGGCGGTTGCTGTCGTGACAGCAAGCCCTCCCTTGACGTGACCAACGAAGCTCATGACCATGTCGATCAACCGACCGGCGGACTGGCCACGCGTCATGATATCCGCGGCAAGAATGAACATCGGCACAGCAATCAGCGATGCGGGCCGAATGCCCGCCATGAACTGCTGGACCATGAAGTCCATTTTGCTGATACCGCCAAACATTTCGTAAAAACCGATGGAAGCCCCGATCATCAGCGGGATCATCATCGGGAAGCCGACGAGCAGAAGCGCCAGCATGACGAGAAACATTACCAGTGCCATGGGACGCTCCTAAATCTCGTACTCGTCTTCAGAATAGCCCTCAAGCACCTGACTTGAGAGGTAGATATCCTTTGAGACGACATTCTTGATGGCAGTCAAAACATATTGCAGTCCGGTCAGCGACAACCCGATCGGCGCCCACAGATAGATCCAGTAGACAGGGATTTGCAAAGCGGGCAACACGCGTCCGGATTTGGCGACCGTCAGAATGTAGGAAATGGAAAAATAGGCCAGAGAGAACATGACCGCCGCCGTGACCAGCGCAATCACGATCATCATCACCTTGCGCGCTGGCGGCATCATCTTGTCAAAGATCGCCGACATTCGGATATGACGCCCATGCCGTGCGGCATAGGAGATGCCCGAGAAGGTGATCATGACGATGAGCAGACGATTGAGCTCTTCTGAGAAAAACAGGCTGTTTTGAAAAACAAAGCGGCCGATAACGTTGGCCACGGTATTTGTGGCCATCAAAATGACGCCCAGGGCCAGCAATGCTGCTTCAAGTCGCGCGATGGCGACATCAACGACCCCCAGCACGCCCGGCAGGGCGGTTTCCGGTTGATTGTCCTGCGACATATCACGCTCCCGACAGATGCGAAAACCAATGGTGGCGGAGCCGATCCAAGACTGACCCCGCCACCTGAAACATCAAGATGAAACCGCGCTTACTTGCTGACAGCTTCAAGATCGGCTTTCAGCTGGTCAAGGATTGCCTTGCCGCTTTCGC
Source organism: Cohaesibacter sp. ES.047 (assembly GCF_900215505.1). Taxonomy (NCBI): domain Bacteria; kingdom Pseudomonadati; phylum Pseudomonadota; class Alphaproteobacteria; order Hyphomicrobiales; family Cohaesibacteraceae; genus Cohaesibacter; species Cohaesibacter sp. ES.047. The sequence continues at coordinate 3,551,216 of NZ_LT907844.1, read as the reverse complement.
CGGTCATTTCGATGAACTTGTCTTCAACAACGGCTGCGGCTTTTTTGAACGGAGCACGCTGCTCTTCGCTCAGAACCGTCACAACCATGTCGGGTTTGGCTTTCTTGATCTTGTCGAGGGCTTCTTTCTCGAGACCCTTCTGGTAATCGAGGATATATTCAAACGCGGCGTCTGCAGCATCCTGAACCAGTTTCTTGTCTTCATCGCTCAGGCCATCATAGAAGTCCTTGTTGGCCATCACTGCGGTCGTGAAGTTGCTGTGGCCAGCATAGGTGATGGCATCGGTCACTTCGTAGAGCTTGGTGGATTCGATGAAGGATGTCGGGTTTTCCTGACCCTGAATGATGTTGGTCTGCAGCCCACCATAAACCTCACCCCATGGCAGCGGCGTCGGGGTCGCTCCGAAAGCCTTGTAGCTTTCGACCAGAAGCGGGTTGGTCATGACACGGAACTTGACCTCATTGAGGTCATCCGGACCCATGACCGGCTTTTTGGTGGTCATTGCCACTTCGCCTTCCGGGAACATCTTGAGCAGCTCAAGACCCTGATCGGCATAGAGCGATTTGAAGTCCTCGTTGATGGCTTTGGACGTGCGGAAGAATTCGTTCAGCTGCTCGGTGTCAGTCGGCAGCAGGTAAGGCACAAAGAAAACCTGTGCTTCAGGAATCAACGCACCGGTAAATCCGGGGGACTGGTCAACAAACTGAAGGATCCCGGCCTGGGTCTGCTCCATGGTGTCGGCGGATTCACCGAGCGTCCCATATGGGAAGATCTGGACTTCATGGTCCGAGTTCTTCTCGATCTCTTCCTTGAATTTGGTGGCATAGACACCCTGAACTTCGTTGATTGCCTCTTCAATGGCATATTTCCAGGTATCGGCCTGCGCCGCTGTTGGCAACAGAGACATGCTGGCAAGGACACCAGCTGCCGAAGTGGCCATCAGGACTTTGCGAACAAGTTTGGTTGTCATGTCTTCCCTCATTATAGAATGATCATTTTAGGTATTATTATTTTGGCAACACAATCAAACAGAGACAATTCAACGTCAAACAAAACATTAAATCATGACAATTTAAATCCAATCACATGAAAATATCTGCTTCAACTGTATGCAATTGAACAGAAAAGACGCAACTGCGGATCATTTGATAAGCATATGAACCCGTTGCCTTCTATCCGCGCCTTATTTCAGAGCAGAGACAGGCAAGGACATGAGAAGCCTCTCGGGACATAATGACTAGAAAAGCGGGAGTGGGGCCTCGGAACCGGCTCCGATCAGAGAGGCGATCACACGCAGAGCCGTGCTCAACTGCTCCTCTCGGCAAGGGCCAAGAGCAATCCGAACCGCGTTCATACGGATCGCATCGCCCTCGTTGGACTGGTCAGACATCATGAACGGCAGGCTTCCGGCGATGGCGACCTGATGACGTCTGGCTTGCGCGACGAAGTCTCCCTCCTGCCAGTTGGGCGGCAATGGGAGCCAGATATGGGGTGCATATTTATGGCTGTCATAGTCAACACCCGGCAGCAGCTTCGCGATCAGTTTCTGGCGCTTTTGCAAAGCATTGCCCTGCCAGTTGATCAGCTTATCCACGGTGCCGTCCTGCATCCACAAGGTGAGCAAATCCACGGCGAGCGGATTGGCCATCCAATTGGTAACAAGGTGGCGATTCTTGCCCACGACACGCATGGAGGGCGGGAGCACGAGGATGCCGGCCCTCAGACCGGGCATGATGGTCTTTGAGAAGGATGTCAGATAGAATACGCGATCCGGATCAAGCTGCCACAGCGTTGGCGGCGCGCCTTTGACCATGGTGCCGAGCACATCATTCTCAATGATGTGGACCTTGTTGCGGCGGGCAATTTCAAGGATTTCCTGCCGTCTCTCTAAGCTCATCACATGGGCGCGGGGATTACAAACGGTGGGCGAAATCACCAGTGCGCGAATGGATTGTTGGCTGCATATTTCCTCAAAGGCCTCGGGCAACAGTCCCATGCGATCCATTCTGGTGGCATGAATGCGCACACCCAGATATTCGCAAAGGGGCCGCAGAATATGAAAGCTCAGCTCCTCGACACAGATTGCAGATCCGGCCGGTGCTGCGCTCATCACGGCGGACAAAAGCGCAGGAACAGCGCCATTTGTGAAAATGAGACTCTTCCAGTCAACATCCATGCGATGCCCCTGCAGCCAGCGGCTGGCGACCTTCGCATGATCCCGAAAGGCTTCCTCCGGCCTGAAGGACTGCACCAGATCCCGGGTCAAATCATCGGACAATTTTACCAAACCCTTTTGCATCGCGTCATAATGCAAGCGATCCGTGACGGGCTTGAGCATGGAGAGATCGATCAGTTCTTCGTGCCGTGTCGGCAAGAACGGCATCGCCGCCTCCGATGAGGTATCCCTGATCCGAACGAACGTTCCGCGCCCCACTTCGCCAACCAGATAGCCAAGCCTGCAAAGCGCATCATAGGTGCGTGAAACAGTCTGAACCGAGATTTTCATCTGAAAGGCGAAATCCCGGTGCGTTGGCATCCTTTCGCCGGGACGCAATTCACCCGCATCAATCGCGTCGATGATGAGTCCCTGCAGCGTCTTGTAGACGGGGCGCTTCAATTTGTCTGGATCAGGAAACCACATTGTCATGATTATTGCTTATCAGGACAATTTACACCTTTCAAGCAATTTGCCCTCTTGCTTGACCTAATAGAGGGTGCGATCGCAGCTCGGGTCCAGCCTTTACAATCCCAGACAGTGATTACCGCCGCAACATAACCGCGCGCTTGATCATGAAACTCTCTGCCTCGATCATGTGATCACGCATCAGGGTGCGCGCGATCTGAACTTCCCCAGCTTTCAAGGCTCTGAGCAGACGAACCTGATAGTTGAGGCCGGTATCCCGCATCGCCCATGGTGTCGGTTCGGAATAGATCGCCCGGCATTCGGTCTTGTCACGCAAGAGACTGAGCAGAAAGTTGCAAACGAACCCCAAAAGCTGATTGGGACTGGACCGGGCCAAGCAGGTATGAAAGTCCAACTCTGCCAGGCGTTGCCGATATTCCTCATCCGCAGATGTCGGCTCATCCTCATAGAGATGGATACAGGATTGCAGCTCGCTGATCTGGTCTTTCGATAAACTGCCCGCAAGTCCGGCCGCCAACTCAGGCTCAAGCACTTTGCGCAAGGCATAGATGTCAGGGATGGAGGGTGGATTTGACAGAAACAGGTTGTCGAGCAGACGAATGGCATCATCCTGTTCGATCGTCGAGACAAACAACCCTCCCCCCGGACCGGTCTTGCTCGTGATGAGTCCCTGAAACTCTAGGATTTTCAAGGCTTCACGGATTGTACCGCGTGAAACATGGAGTTCTTCCGGCGACACCCATTCCGAAGGGATGCGCTCACCAACCGTCAGACCGGCTGTCACGATCCGATCACGGACATGATCCGCAATGATGTCAGGTCGCTTGCGGCGTTTCGAGTAGGCCGTTTTGTACAGAGGGGCTGAACGCTCCTCAGGATTGTTGTCTGGGGTCATGTCATGTGCGCGGAAGGGGGTTATAACAAGCACTGAGGTGATCCGCTTTTGCACCATCATCGTCAAGGATCGGCGGGCTCGTTTTGCACAGCTCCTGACGTCTGTCACAACGGGCATAAAAGGCGCACCCCTTTGGCGGATTGTAAGGGTCCGGCAGTTCGGTGTCGGCGTCTTCGGACGCTTGCGATTTGCGCCCCGGCACCGGAGCGGATTGCAGCAGGAGCTGCGTGTAGGGATGACGAGGATTGGCAAAGACCTCTGCGGCAGTGCCGAGTTCGACCAACCGGCCGAAATACATCACTGCCACGCGATCGCTGATACTCTCGACCACGGAAAGATCATGGCTGATGAAGATGTAGGTCAACTCGAACCGATCCTTGAGGTCATCAAGGATGTTGAGCACCTGAGCCTGCACCGAGACATCAAGTGCAGAGACCGGTTCATCAAGCACGATCAGATCCGGATCGGCAGCCAGCGCGCGCGCAATGCCAATCCTCTGGGCTTGCCCGCCCGAGAATTCGTGGGGATAGCGATCAAGAAACTCAGGCGCAAGGTTGACCGCTTCCATCAGTTCCAGAAGGCGCTTTTCTCTTGCCTCACCATTCAGGCCAAGAAGCTTGATCAGCGGCGCTTCAAGGATGGCGCGAATCCGCTTGCGCGGGTTGAGAGAGGCGACAGGATCCTGAAACACATATTGCACCTTGCGCGCCAATGCCCTGTGGTCGCTCTTGGCCTCTGCCACCAGATCCTTGCCATCAAGAGTGATGGTGCCTTCAGTCGGAATATCGAGGCCAACGACAAGGCGCGCGAGGGTCGACTTGCCACAGCCGGATTCACCGACCACCCCCAGCGTTTCACCCTTTTTGACATCAACGGAGACGGATTGCACCGCGTGGACGGCAGGCAGCGGCTTGCCCAACAGGGTCTTGCCGCCACCAAACAGGCGACTTGCGCCCGCGATATCGAGAAGCACGTCAGACATCCGCCCCTCCTTTGGAAACAGGATGAAGACAGCGCACGGCGCGGCCCTCGCCATGGCTGGTCAGTTCAATGTCGCCCTTGCGGCAATCATCTCGTACGGATGGGCAACGATCTGCAAAGGCGCAGCCGTCTGGCAGATTGTTGACGACCGGCGGGCGCCCGCTGATGGCATCAAGCCGCCGGTTTGGCTCGCCCAGCACAGGGACACAGGCGATCAGCTTGGCGGTATAGGGATGGGCAGGATTGGCGAGAATTTCTTCGGTTCTGCCGGTTTCAACGATCTTGCCACCATACATCACAGCCACCCGGTCGCACATGTTGGAGACCACGCCGAAGTCGTGCGTAATGAACAGGATGCCTACATCACGCTCCTCGCGAAGCTTGTTGAGCAAAGCCAGCACCTGCGCCTGCACAGTCACATCGAGCGCGGTGGTCGGTTCATCAGCGATGATCAACTTGACGTCATTGGCGAGCGCCATGGCGATGCACACCCTTTGGCGCATGCCGCCGGACAGTTCGTGCGGGAAGGCCTTCAAGCGCTCGGACGGGTTGGGAATGCGGACAATGGAGAGAAGATCCTCGGCTTTCTTGTAGGCGTCCGCCTTGCTGAGGGGCTGGTGCGCCTGAATGGCTTCGATCAGCTGATCCCCGACGGTGAAGAGAGGATGGAGCGTTGAGAGCGGATCCTGAAAGACATGGCTGACAGCGAGACCGCGTAAGGCGCGGATTTCTTCATCGCTCTTGGCAAACAGATCCTCGCCTTCAAGCAGAGCCGCGCCGCCAACGATGCGCCCCGGAGGAGTTGGCACCAAGCCCATGATCGACATGGCCGTCACAGATTTGCCCGACCCGGACTCGCCGACGAGACCAAGGCACTCACCCTGCTTGACCGTCAGATCGACACCGCCGACAGCCTTGTAGACATCGTCGCCGATACGAAATTCGGTGCGCAGGCCTTCCATATCAAGCGTCACATCATCAATCGGCGTGATATCAGGCACTGCGTCGCGTTCAACGGCGGTGCGCATGCCCGGACGGGCCAGAGCGCCAGACTTGAGGCGCGGGTCGAGCACATCACGCACGCCATCGCCCAGAAGATTGATGCTCATGACCAGTGCAAAGATCATGACGCCAGGAATGATCGAGACATGGGGCGCGGTGAAGAGGATCTTGCGGCCATCCCCCAGCATCGAGCCAAGATCGGCCTGTGGTGGCTGAGCCCCGAGACCGAGGAAGGACAGACCGGCGGTCTCAAGGATCATCCAGCCGATGGTGGTCGACATGGTGATGATGATCACCGGCAACACGTTGGGCAGAACCTCGCCAAACAGGATGCTGGCGTTGGACTTGCCAGACAGGCGGGCCGCTTGCACGAACTCGCGGCGAGACAGACCAACCGTGATGCCGCGAATGTTGCGGGCAAAGAAGGGAATGTTGACCACAGCGATGGCGTAAAGCGCATTGAGCAAGCCCGGCCCGAGCGCGGCGACGATGGCCAGCGCCAGAAGGATATAGGGAAAGGCCATGATCATGTCGATGCCGCGCATCAGCCAGTTGTCCACCCGTCCGCCCGCATAGCCAGCCACAAGGCCGATGAGCGAGCCGATGAAGGCGGCGATGAGGGTCGCGGATATGCCCACAGCGAGGCTGACCCGCGTGCCCCAGATGAGACGGGAGAGGATATCGCGCCCAAGGGCATCGGTGCCCAACAGGTGCCCGTCGGCGAAGATCGGCTGCAGCCGGTTGGCCGGTTCGGTAATATCGGGATTGACCAGAGGCAGCAGCGGCGCAAGCAAGGCAATCACAATGACGAAGCCAAGGACAATAAGGCCAGCGGTTGCGAGGCTGTTGTTGAAGAGCAGGCGCAAGGTGCTGGGGCGCCCTCCCCGCTTTTTGCTCTTGACGGGGGTTTCAGCGGTCGTATCAGCCATCAGCGCAACCTCGGATCAAGCATGGACTGGATGACATCGACAACCAGATTGAACAGCACATAGGCACTGGCAACAACGAGAACGCCCCCTTGCACCAGCAAAAGGTCGCGTGTCGAGATGGCCTTGACCAACATCGAACCGATGCCCGGCCACTGGAAGACGGTTTCGATATAAACTGCGCCACCCAGCACAAACCCGGCCTGAATGCCGATGACGGGAATGACACTGACCAAAGCGGCCTTGAACGCATGAAGATAGATCACGCGGCGCTCGCTGATGCCCTTGGCGCGGGCGGTTCGGATATAGTCCTGCCGCAGGATCTCAAGCATTGAGGTCCGCGTCAGGCGGGCGATCACGCCAGTGGCGACCACGGCGAGCGTCAGAGCGGGCATGGTCAGGTGATGCAATAAGTCGGGCAGATCACCACCACCATAGATCGCATACATGCCGCTGGCTGGAAAGAGACGCCACTTGACGGCGAAGGTAAAGATAAGCAGCAGGCCGAGCCAGAATGACGGCATGGAGATGCCGATCAGAACGACAAAGGTAACGATCTTGTCTGCCCAGCCATATTGGCGGACGGCAGAGACTATCCCGGCCAGCAGGCCGAAGACAGAACAGAGCAACAGCGCGGGACCAGCAAGAATGAGCGTAGCGGAAAAGCGCTCGAGCACTTCATCGAGCACGGGGCGGTTGAGCGTATAGGAACGACCGAAATCGCCTTGCAGCATGTTGCCAAGCCAGATGAAATATTGCTGTACAAGCGGCTTGTCGAGACCAAGGTCCTGATTGAGCTTGGCCACATTTTCGGGCGTGGCAAAGGACCCCAGAATGGCAAGCGCCGGATCGCCGGGGATCATCGCCATGATGACGAATACGATAATCGACAGTCCAAACAGGACCGGAATGGCAGCTAAAAGCCGTTTCAGGACATAAGCGCCCATGCGGCGACCTCCATCTCACTCGGGTGGTCGGGTTGATCGGCCCTATCAGACTAGACTGGCAGGATAGACTGGTCCTTTATCCTGCGCGACATCAAGAGGACACCGCAGCTCAGGTCGATCACATATTGAGTGGACTTCCCCGCTCGCGTCTCATGCGAGCGGGGAAGCGGCCTCCATCAGGGTTTTGCGACTTTCTGAAGCATCAGGAAGAAGGAAGGTTGAAGCTTGAAGCCTTCCACCTCGGCGCGAGTCACAGCATTCTGTTTCCAGTTGGCCACGAAGACCCATGGGGCATCTTCATAGACAATCTGCTGCATTTCCTTGTAGAGCGTGGCGCGCTCTGCCTGATCCGTCGAGGTGCGGGCTTTTTCGAGCAATTCATCCACTCTTTCGTTGGAATAGTAACCCGAATTGAAGCCGCCCTGGTCGGGGAATGCCTCGGTACGAAGAGCAAGGAACGGCAGGGTGTCCGGATCGTTGGTCATCCATGCCATTTCAGCCATATCGGCCTTGCCTTCAAGACCCGGGTTCACCTTACCAAGGAAAGTGTTCCATTCGTAGGTCTCGATCTTCACACTCATGCCAACGGCTTCAAGGTCGGCCTGAATGGCCGTCCCCATGGCGGTCGGATCGAGCATACCGGAGCCACCTTCGGTGACGTAGAAGGTCAGCTCTGCGCCGTCATAGCCAGCCTCTTCAAGCAAGGCCTTGGCTTTTTCCGGATCGTATGGATAGGGCGACAGGCTTTCATCATAAGCCCATGCAAAGGCCGGCGGGGTCGGCCCTGCGGCCACTTCGGCAGTGCCTTGCAGGATGTTCTCGACCAAAGCCTTCTTGTTGATGGCGTAGTTGGCGGCCTGACGGATTTTCTTCTTGGCGAAAGGGCCTTCCTTGGCATTGAGGATCAAGAACCACAGATGCGGACCGGCCTGCTCGTGTACCTTGAAGCTTGCATTGTCGCGAAACTGGGCAAGGTTATCGGGTGGCACTTCAACCATCACATCAAGACCACCGGAAAGCATCTCGGCAACACGCGTGTTGGCGTCGGTGATCGGACGATAAATGACCGCTTCAAGCGCCGGTGCACCATCCCAGTAGTCGGGGTTTTTCTCCAGCACGACCTTGGCGTTGGATTCCCATTCGGCGAACTTGTAAGCGCCGGTACCAGCAGGATGTCGACCAACGTCCTTGCCATTGTCCATCACGGCTTTAGGCGAGATGATCAACCCGGTCGGATAAGCAAGGTTGGACAGGAAGGGGGCATAGGGGTCCGTCAGATCGAACTTGACGGTGAGGTCATCAACAACCGTCACTTCACTAACGGACGAGAAGAAGAAGGCCAGCGGGAACGGGCCGGTGTCATGATAAGGATGATCTTCCTTCAGCATGCGGTCGAAGTTGAACTTGACCGCTTCGGCGTTGAAGTCGGTTCCATCGTGGAACTTGACCCCTTCACGCAGCTTGAAGGTATAGGTCTTGCCATCGTCAGAGATGGTCCAATCTGTGGCGAGAGACGGCTCGACTTCGAGCGTGCCATCCTTGTAGCGGACAAGACCGTCATAGAGATTGACCAGAATGCGGAAGTCGTTCACCGCCGTATCCGCTGCCGGATCCAGCGATTTCGGTTCTGCGATCTGACCGACAATCAGGACATTGGGTGGTGTTTGCGCGTAACCTGGTGATGCAAACAGCAACGAGGCCGCCGCAAGTGCAGCGGTTAGCAACCGTTTCATAGCGTTCTCCCTCATTTTTATCGCTCCCTTGATTAGTGCGCAGAATTGTTTATTTTTCAAGCATTGATTATGATAAATTAAGATCCGCCGCACAAATGCCCATAATTTATGCATAAAATTAGCATCTGCTTATGCCGCGAACAGGAGGGGAATACCAAATGACCAGCAGCGAGGTACAAATCAGACCGGACCGCCTGAAGACCCTGCTCGACGGCATCAACAAGTTCGGCTTCAACCGGCAAACCGGCGGATACAATCGCGTCGGTTTTTCCGATATGGACATAGCTGTGCGTTCATGGTTCCGTGAGCAAATGAAGGAAAGCGGACTTGATGTCAGCGTGGATGCTGCGGGCAACCTGTTCGGACGGTTGGGCACGAGTGGCAAACCCTGCGTGATGATCGGCTCCCATCTTGATACCGTGCCAGAAGGCGGTGCTTTTGACGGGGCTTTGGGCGCGGCCATCGGCCTTGAATGTGTGCGCAGTCTCAAGGATCATGGCATCGAGCCCGATTTTCCCGTTGTTGCTGTTGCCACCTCCGAGGAAGAAGGACGCTTTGGCGGCATGCTCGGCTCCCAAACCATCAGCGGTCAGTTGGCGCCCGGTTGGGTCGAGATGGCCAGCGACGCGGATGGCGTCAGTCTTGTGGAAGCCATGGCGGCGCAAGGCTATTCAGCGGACACCCTGCGCGAGGCAGCGTGGCCAAACGGCTCCATTCGCGCCTTTCTCGAACTCCATATCGAACAAGGGCCGGTGCTGGAAAGCGAACAGCTTTCCATCGGCATTGTCGAGAGCATTTCCGGGGTGCTCGTGCTCGGTGTTAGCCTTGAGGGCACGGCAAACCACTCGGGCACAACGCCGATGCCGCTTCGGGCCGATGCCTTCGCAGGGTTGGCTGAAGTCGGGGTTGCCATCCCGACCATCATCAAGGATATCGGCACGGACCAGTCCCGCGTGACCATCGGCAAGGTCGATCTCAGCCCCAATTTCCCGCACACAATACCCGGCAGAGCCGATTTCACCATCATCATCCGCGATACTTCGGCTGAGGTCATGGCCACGTTACGCAGCCACATCGAGGCGTCAATCACGGATGCTGCCGCCCGCAACTCCCTCAAGGCGAGCATTGAAGAGCGCAGCTATCTGCCACCAGAAAGCCTTGATGGCTCAGTCCGGCAAGTGCTTTTGGAGGAAACCAAGCGGCTTGGCTACTCCCACACAGTGATGCCATCAGGTGCCGGGCATGACGCCCAGACGATGCAGGCCTTTTGTCCATCCGGACTGGTCTTTGTTCCCAGCCGAAACGGCATCAGCCATGCCCCCGAGGAGTGGACAGACTGGACCGACATTGAAAAAGGGGCGCAAGTGATGCTCAATGCGGTCCTGCGCCTCAGCAAAGGAGACTAACCCGCCCATGTGCAGACAGTGCGATTATACCATTCATGCCGCCCAGCATCATTTCGGCTGGGACAACAGCACCGCCCCCGTCGAGCGTGTCGCTCCGGGGTCAACCATTTCTTTCCAGTGCAAGGATGCCTCTGCCGGTCAATTGGGGCCAAAGAGCAAAGTAGCCGACCTCGTTGCCATGGATCCGGGCAAAGCGAACCCGGTCACGGGGCCGGTGTTTGTCGATGGGGCAGAGCCTGGCGACGTCCTCAAGGTCACATTGGAGCAGTTCACCCCTTCGGGCTTTGGCTGGACTGCCAATATCCCCGGCTTTGGACTTCTGGCTGACCAGTTCAAGGATCCGGCGTTGCACATCTGGTCCTATGATGCAGCGGGCATGACCCCTGCCCTTTTTGGCAAATCGGCACGGGTGCCGCTCAAACCCTTTGCAGGAACGCTGGGCAATGCCCCCGCTGAAGCGGGCACCCATTCCATCATTCCGCCGCGCCGGGTTGGCGGCAATATGGACATCAGGGATTTGTCGGCAGGAACCGAGGTCTATTTGCCGGTCGAGGTTGCCGGTGCGCTCTTCTCCATTGGCGACACTCACGCAGCCCAAGGGGATGGCGAGGTCTGCGGCACGGCGATTGAAAGCCCGATGGATGTGGTGTTGACCCTTGATCTCATCAAACAGACGCCGCTTGCGATGCCGCGCTTTACAACGCCGGGGCCGGTCACCAATCATCTTGACCAAAAGGGTTATGAGGTGACCACGGGCATTGGACCGGACATGATGTCAGGCGCCAGAGTTGCGGTCGCAGGCATGATCGATCTTCTATGCGCCCAGCATGGCATGTCCGCGATTGACGCCTATATGCTGTCTTCGGTCTGTGGTGATCTGCGCATATCGGAAGTGGTCGACGCGCCCAACTGGGTGGTGTCTTTCTATTTCCCGCGCTGCGTGTTTGACTGACCAGCCCAATTTTCAAGCAAAAAGGACCGGCTGCGAGACAGCCAGTCCATTGCTTTTAAGCACTCAACAAATCCCTATTTCGAGAATGCGGGGATGATGGTCTCGCCATATTCGGCGATGATCTGCTCTTCCTTGCCGTTATCGAGATAGATGTTGAACTGGGTGACGCCTGCGGCTTCCAGCTCTCTCAGTTTGGAAATATGGTCGTCGGGAGCGCCGAGAACCGAGAAGCCCTCGATAATTTCATCAGTAATGAAATCAAGATAGGGGTTGTCGCTCTGGCCGTGCTTGGAATAGTCATAGCCCTTGCGATCCTTGACGTAAGCCGTTAGCGAGTCCGGGATATCATCGCGCTCGGTGCCGTATTTTTCAACGATATCTGCAACATGGTTCCCCACCATGGCCGGGAACCAACGGGTTGCCTCGATGCATTCTTCCTTGGAGCCGAAGTAGGCAGGGGCAGCCGCCATGACACGATAGTTGCTCATGTCGCGGCCTGCTTTCTCGCCTTCCTCGATTGCCGTACTGGCCAGCCATTTGACGATGCTTGGCTCCGCGATTTGCAGGATGAGACCGTCACCCACACGTCCGGCAGAACTCAGCGCCTTCGGGCCGTAGGCCGCGACCCAGATCGGCAACTCATAGCCTTCCGCCCACGGGAATTTGACCGGTTCGGGACATTCGCCATATTGGGCTTCATCGCCGCGCACCAGAGCCTTGACCACATGGGTGAATTCTTCAAGGCGCTTGAGCGGCGCGGGCTTCTTGCCCATCACACGAACGGCGCTGTCACCACGGCCAAGACCGATGTCAAAGCGGCCTTCGGACTGTTTGGCGAGCGAGCCAAACATGGAGGCGGCCAGCGACCAGTCGCGGGTGTTGGGGTTGGTCACACAAGGGCCAAAGCGCATCTTGGTGGTGTGCTCCATGCACATGGCCATGGCCATATAACTCTCGCGCCACAGGATGTGGCTGTCATAAAACCAGCAATAGGTGAAGCCAGCATTCTCGGCCTGACGAACAAGGGCGCGCGCCCGCTTTGGTTCGACAAAGCCTTTGAAACAAATCGCGAATTCCATCTCTCTCTCCAAAGTTTCGGTGATTGTTGTTTGTTGTTTTTATGTTTAGTGATCCGGTGCCCAGATCTTGATCCCCGCATGGGTGAAGGGCACCTGTTTTGAAATATTGATGCGAATGAGAATGGGGGTGATCGCCTCTATACAACGGGCCGCTTCGGCGTCACCGGCATTGTAGGCTGTCACGCCCAGCTTCCCGATCAGAGCCATAACCTTCTTGCGGGCATCAAGGCTGTTGCCACAGACAAGAATGTCGCAATTGATGTCCCAGCCGAGATTTTTCAGCGTTGTGGCAGAGACATTGTGGAGGGCCCCGATGACCGGAATATCCGGGCCGAGCAACGCCTGTGCGGCTTCCGTTGCAGACCCTTCCGGGGGCATTGAAACCTTCTTGGGATCCTTCTCCGACAGTGGCACCACGATATCGACCAGGATCTTGCCGGCCAGATGAGGTTTCAAGGCCTCCAGCGTGGCGTTATGGCCCGCGAAAGGCACGGCCAGAATGACCAGCTCATCAGCGGCCTTGACCGCGTCCTCATTGGCAAGGCCTGTGATCTTGGCGGGTGCGTCTTCCAACTGGGCCATGAGTTCTGAACCAATTTCGGCGGCACGGCCCGCATCGCGAGACCCCAGCGCGACGGGCACTCCAGCACGGGCAAAGCGCAGGGCAAGCCCCTGCCCTTGTGGACCCGTTCCCCCTATGATTGCGATTGTCATTTGAACATATCCTCTTTTTTAACTCTCAGAAGGTCTTGAGCACTGCTTGTCGTCGGGATCCAGTCGAGCCCGCGAAACAGCACAATGGGAGTTTTGGCCGCCTTGCGCACGACAAGGCCGGATGCGGCTGCCAGCTCGTCGGCGAAGGCCGCTTCGGTGACGGTCATCACACGCCCCCACGCATCCGCATTGCCCTGCTCGCGCAAGGTGGACGGAACACCAGACAGGCCGATGGCGACATTGACCTGACCGATCCGCCATGGACGGCCAAAGGTATCGGTCATCACGACACCAACCTCACAGCCAAACCGCGTCTTCAAAGCATCCTGAAGACGGGCCACACTGGCGTCAGGGTCGGGTGGCAAGGTCATGACGGCATCGGTTTCTTCAAAGTTGCTTTCGTCCACCGCTGCGTTGGCGGAAATGAAACCAAGGCGATGGCGGCAGATAATGGTGCCGTGCTCCTGACCGGGATGACGGAAGGAGCGGACCACCTCGGAGCTTTCGCGCAGCACGATCTCGACCTTGCGGGCGTCCTTGTTCAGCTCGCTGGCATAGCGTTCTGCTTCCGGGGAAGGCGTGATGCTCGCCAGCGGAATGATGCAGTCCTCGGCTTTTGAGAAGACTTTTTGCGCCACGCAGAGAATGTCCCCGTCTTGGGGGGCGAGATCGCTAGCCACAAGACAATCGCCAATGATGCTGGCAAGGTCATCACCGGCCCTGATGTCGGGGACACCGGGGATGGCGCTAAGGGAAACCTGCATCATCGGCCATCACTCCAGAAGGCCACATCAGGGCGTCTGTGCTGCAGATCGTGCCAATCACGCACCGTATCGACGTCGCGCTTCAGGCTGTTCAGGGGCAGGATGACCGGCACCAGCCCGGCTTCGACAGACGCTTGATAGTGGCGATGGAAAGACCGATCCCCGTAGGCAAAATCGATGGGACACGGCAGCGGCAACAGGAGCGCGTTGGTGCCCAGATCGCCGGATGGACAGATCACGACGTCCCGCCCACTCTTGGGATAGTCGAGCAATCGGGCAATGTCCTTGTGCGACGGATCGGCCAGATCTCCGGGCAAGACACAAAGGATGTCATAGCCCTGTTCATGTGCAATCTTGGCAGCTTGATCAACAGCGCACGACAGGGTTGAAGCGCCTCCGTCATCGATCCATTTGACATCGAGACCGGCGACCAGATCCCGGATCGTTTCGCTGCTCGTGATGACGCCGATGTCGATGTGACTGTCTGGAAGCAGTGTCAGCGCGCGCTTGACGCATTCCACGACGTGAATGAACAGCGCGGTCGCAAGACGCGCTCTTTCCTGCTGAGTGAGGGAGATCGACAGGCGGGTCTTGGCGTCAAGTGGATCCTTCATCGGGATCGCGAGAAGGCATTTTTTGGTATGTGCATTCATCCTGCCCTGCCCTCCTTAAGCTGCTTCTTGAGCCATTGACGACCAAGACCGACAATCTCGCGTCCAAGGCGTGCCTTGTCGGCCTGATCCTTCATCAGGATATCGGAGCAATGGGCCGAAATACCGTGTGCATTGATGTCCGCGCTGAGGGCTTCATCCTGATGGTCGATGATGAGGCAGTCGAGCCAACCGGCATAACGCTCCGCAACACCGGCGGCATCCGCGCGCAAGCCAAGGGCAGCCATCATGCGATCGGCGGGGCCCTTGACCACTTTGCCAGCAATGAAGGGGCTGACGGCGATTTTCGGAGCCTTGGCACGAGCGACAGCACCACGGAGGCCTTTTGTCTCAAGGATCGGCGCGATGCTGACCAGCGGGTTCGAGGGAGCAATGACGATCAGGTCGGCCTCACCGAGCGCCGTCAGGGCTTCCTTGGTTGGCTCGGCCTCTTCTATGCCGTCAAACTGCAATTCGCGCACTTCGGGTGCGCATTTGCGTCTGACGAAATAGTCCTGAAAGCTAATCCAGCCATCGTCTGTACGCACGCGGGTTTGCACCTTGTCATCGGTCGGCAGCAAGATTTGCGGCTTGACGCCAAAGGCCTTGGCAACATCCCGGGCAATCTCGGAGGGTCTGTCGCCCTTCGCCCGGCGCATGGTGCGGTATATGTGAAGACCGAAATCCTTGTCGCCCAGCATCATCCATGTATCTTCGCCAAGCATGGTCAGAGTGTCGAGCGCACGTGTTCCCTCGTCCGCCAGCCCCCAACCCTGCTGGCGGTTGATCATTCCGCCAAGCGAATAAGTCAGCGTATCAATGTCAGGGGAGACCCAAAGACCATGGAAAGCATCATCGTCCGCGACATTGCCGATGATCGACAGTTCGATATCGCCGAGAGCCGCGAGACCTTCGGCCATTTTCGCGCCGCCAACGCCTCCAGCCAGAAGCGTGACCTTGAGAGCCGCCTCACGCTTCATTCAGCAGCCTCCAGCTTGCCCGATTGGTCGGGGAACCTGGCCAGAAAGTCGAGCGGGTCGGAGCCATTACGATCGATGAGTGGGTCCAGACGCACCGGATCATGATCATCAAAGACTTCCAGAATGCGATAGTCACTGGACCGACGCGCAGGCGTGCGGCCCGAGGCGCGGACGATTTGCACCAACTCATGGGCGGTGATTTCCTGTCCATGATCGGCACCGGCCGAGCGGGAAATGCTTTCCTCCATCAGGGTGCCACCCAGATCGTTGGCCCCGCGGGAGAGCATGGCCATGGCGTGCTCTGCTCCCAACTTGGTCCACGAGACCTGGATGTTGTCAATGAACCCATGCAACATGATGCGCGCAACCGCATGCATCAGGTCGATCTCGTCCGTGCTGGGGCCCAGACGCACCTTGTCGGGATTTTCCATATAGAGCGCAGTGCCCACATGCTGGAACGACAGCGGCACAAATTCAGTGAAGCCGCCCGTGTCCTTCTGGATGGAACGCAACAGATCGATGTGTGCGGCCCAATGCTCGGGCCCGTCGATATGGCCATACATGATGGTCGAGGTCGTCTTGATGCCGACCTCATGGGCCGTGCGGACGATTTCGACCCATTTTTCGGTGCTCAACTTGTCCTTGGTGAGTTGTTTGCGGATGTCAGTGTCGAGGATCTCGGCTGCGGTGCCGGGCATGGTTCCGAGACCTGCATCCTTCAATTCTTCGAGAAATTCCCGGTAGGGCTTTTTGCTTTTCGATGCGCCATACCAGATTTCGAACGGTGAGAAGGCATGCAGATGCATGTCGGGCAGTTCGGCCTTGATGGCGCGGCACAGATCCGCATAGTAGGAGCCGGGAAGCTTGGGATGCAGTCCGCCCTGAATGCAGACCTCGGTCGCGCCGCGGTCCCATGCCTCGTGACAGCGCTGCAAGACCTGTTCGACCGATTGCCACTCGGCCCCGTCTTCATCAGACCGTTTGGCGAAGTTACAAAACTTGCAGCCCATGTAGCAGATGTTGGTGAAGTTGATGTTCCGGTTGACGGTGAAGGTCACCCGGTCGCCATGAACCCGCTGTTTGAGACTGTCGGCGGTCTCAAAGATTGCCTGTTTGTCGCTTTGGCTCGCCGCGCGGAAGAGCACCACTCCCTCGGCCTTAGAGATTTCCCTTCCCTCAAGCACGCGATCAAGAATGTCACGGACAGGGCTGGACACCTTGGTCACACCTTTTGCGAAACTGTTTTCGGATCCACTCATCATTGCCCGGCTCCTTCTGCCTTTGGGTTGAAGGCGTGTGCAAGGCCGTCTGAATCGGCCATGGCGGACACGCGCGGCTGCAGGTCGGCACTGAGGAAATCGCCCGATCCTTGCAGATATTTGGGATAGATGGTCAGCCGCTCGCGCAGGCGATAGCCTGCTTCCTCGCAGGATTGGGCCAGTTGGTCGATCTGCGGCCAGGCGTGCTGGGGGTTTATAAAATCGATGGTCACCGGCGAAATGCCGCCCCAGTCATTGATCCCTGCATCCAGATAGGCCATGTGGCGCGCACTCAGATTAGGCGGGGCCTGCAGGCTGATATCAGGGGACAGGATGATCCGGGCGGCGGCGATGGTGCGCAGCATTTCATCGAGCGCAGGCTCTGGCGAGTTGGCCATGGCGATGTCCGGCTTGCGCTGGAAATTCTGGATGATGACTTCCTGAATCTGCCCATATTTCTGATGGGTCTCGTTGATGGCATGTAGCGCTTCGATGCGTTCTTCGAAGGTCTCGCCAATACCGATGAGAAGACCGGTCGTAAACGGCACCTGCTGGCGACCGGCGCGCTCCAAGGTCCTGAGCCGTTGCAGCGGCACCTTGTCCGGGCAGGCGTAATGAGGACCGCCCTCCTTCATCAGGCGGCGGGAGGTCGTCTCCAGCATCATGCCCATGGAAGCAGCGACGGGACGCAGTTTTTTGAGTTCGTCTTCCTCCAAAGTGCCCGCATTCACATGGGGCAGAAGGCTCGTTTCTTTGAGCACCAATGCGCACATGTCGGCCAGATAGTCGGTCATACGCTCATAGCCGAGCATGGCCAAGGCGGCACGGGCCTTCTCATATCTCAGTTCTGGTTTTTCACCGAGGCTGAAGAGCAGCTCTTTGCAGCCCTGATCCTCGCCTTCCCGCGCGATGGCGAGCACTTCATCCGGCGTCATCAGCTTGGCTTCGGGATCATCGGGATGCTTGACAAAGGTGCAATAGCTACAGGTGTCGCGGCACATATTGGTCAGCGGAACGAAAACCTTGCGCGAATAGGTGACATCGCGGCCCCAATGCTGATCGCGAATGTTACGCGCCGTTGCCATCAGTTCCTTAAGCGGGGCGCGCGTCAGATCGATGGCGTTGTGCTCGGGCGGCGCACCATCGATCAGGCCAATGCGTGCGGCGCGGTGTCGATCAAGCCTTTGTCCGGTGTCACTCTGTAAACTGGCGTAACTCTGCATTCTGCTCACTCATGGCTGTCTGTCGGTTTGATACCGATTTAGAAGACAGCTTCCCCGTTGCGCAGCCTTATGGGTGCGCCAATGCCGTTATGTCTTGGAATTTAGTTCACCGCGCCCGGCGGATGAGTGCATTGCCATCCGCCGGAGCTAAATTGCGCTCAAGGTCTGCGCTGCGGCTCGATCTTTGGATCAGCACCGGAGCACAGACATCCGAGTAACCCTATTTGAGGGCTGCGTCGGTGATCTTCAGGGTATAGGCCCCTTCCGGTTCCTTGGTGATGACCGGCGCGGACCCACCGCTCATCAGTGTCTTGACGGTGCGCTCATAGTCGGCCGGATCAAGCGCGCCGTTGGAACCAGCGGTCAGTTTGGCCACTTCACCCATCATGCGCTTCTGATGTTTTTCGGTCTGGGCGCCGGTTTCGTCATATTCCAGAACGATTTCAGCGGCTTCATCTGAGTTTTCTTCGGCGTATTTCCAGCCTTTCATGGATGCACGAACGAAGCGGACCAGCTTGTCGACTTCGGCTTCATCATCCAGTTTTTCTTCAAGCACATAAAGACCATCCTCGAGCGTGGCCACGCCCTGATCTTCATATTTGAAGGTGATCAGCTCGTCCGGAGAAATGCCTGCGTCGATAACCTGCCAATATTCGTTGTAGGTCATGGTGGAGATACAGGCCGCCTGTTTCTGCAGCAGCGGATCGACGTTGAAGCCCTGTTTCAGGACAGTCACGCCATCGTCGCCACCTTCGGTCGGGATGCCCAGGATGCTCATCCAGCTCAGGAAGGGATATTCGTTGCCGAAGAACCACACGCCAAGGGTGTTGCCGGGGAAATCTTCAGGAGACTTGATGCCGCTTTCATTGAGGCACGTCAGCATCATGCCGGAGGATTTGTAAGGCTGTGCGATGTTGACGAGCGGCAGGCCCTTTTCGCGAGCAGCCAGAGCGGATGGCATCCAGTCGACAACCACATCAGCACCGCCACCGGCAAGGATCTGGGTCGGCGCAATATCCGGCCCGCCCGGTTTGATCGTCACGTTGAGGTCTTCTTCATCATAGAAGCCCTTTTCCAGCGCGACATAGTAGCCTCCAAACTGAGCCTGCGTGACCCATTTGAGCTGAAGGGTCAAATCATCAGCGGCAGACGCGGCACCAGTAAGCGAAGCGGCAAAGACCGCACCAGCAGCGAAATGTTTCAAAGTGTTCTTCATAGTCAGTTCCCTATGGGTTTGCTTTGTTTTGCTTTAGGTGTTGCTATTATTTTGGTTGTTATCAGGGCTTTTTAGCCCCTTTGAGAAGGATGCCAGAAGGTCACCCCTCGTTCGATGACAGCGACGGTTCCATAAAACAGGGAGCCGGCGACTGCCGCGACTGTGATTTCAGCCCAGACCATGTCGAGACCAAGCCTTCCCACCTCTGTCGAGATGCGAAAACCCATGCCGACGATGGGCGAGCCGAAAAATTCGGCCACGATGGCACCGATCAGCGCCGAAGTGGTTGAGATTTTGAGACCATTGAAAACAAATGGCATGGCTGCAGGCAGGCGCAGCTTCAAAAGCGTGTCGCTGTAGCTGGCCGCATAGGTCTTCATCAGATCGCGCTGCATGTGATCACTGGAACTCAGCCCCTGCACGGTATTGACCAGCATGGGAAAGAAGACCATCACCACCACGACAGCGGCCTTGGAGTGCCAGTCAAACCCGAACCACATGACAAGGATCGGCGCGATACCGACGATCGGCAGGGCCGCGACAAAATTGCCGACAGGCAGCAGCCCCATTTGCAGGAACGGGACACGATCAATCAGGATCGCTGTCAGGAACGCGGCACCACAGCCCATAATGTAGCCGCTAAGCGCGCCCTTGACGAAAGTCTGGAAGAAGTCAGCCAGCAAGATATCCGTTGACGTTGATATCTTGACGCCGATGTCAGACGGCGGCGGCAGGATCACGGACGGAACCTCAAGCCCACGAACCAGCAGTTCCCAGCAGATCAGCACTGTGACGCCAAAGATGAAAGGCACCAGAAAGCGCACAAGCAGTGTCTTGTTGGCCTTTGATTTGGACAGGTAGACATTGAGAATGCACGCACCGATCCAGACCGCGAAAGCGAGAATTGCTTCTATCATCGTGTCATCCCCATTCGCTTGAGTGCCGCCCTCTCGGCAACGCCGACGATGGCAACCAGTCCCGCAGCAAGCAGCGCTGCTGCAAACAGTGCCGCCCACATCTGAATGGTCTGGCCATAATAGGATCCGGTCAGCAATCGGGCTCCGAGGCCGCGAATGGCACCCGTGGGCAGCTCACCAACGATGGTACCGACCAGAGAGGCCGCGATGCCCACCTTCATCGAAGTGAAGAGATAGGGCATGGAGGACGGCAGGCGGAGCTTGAAGAATGCGTCGCTGTTGGAGGCGTTATAGGTTTTCAAGAGATCAAGCTGCATGTGATCTGGTGCCCTAAGGCCACTGACCATACCAACGAGCACCGGAAAGAAGCTCAGATAGGCGGAAATGATGGCCTTGGGGATCAGCCCCTGAACACCGATGGAATTGAGCACCACGATGATCATCGGTGCAATGGCGAGAATGGGCACGGTTTGCGAGGCAATGGCCCAAGGCATGACGCCCATGTCCATGGCCCGGATATGAATGATGCCAACCGAGAGGACGATCCCCAACATCGTGCCGATGATGAAGCCGAGCAACGTGGCCCGCAGGGTGATCCAGCCGTGAAAGATCAGTGAACGCTTGGACGTGATCTTCTTGCCCACCGTCCCGTCCCACAATTCTGCAACCACCTGATGAGGCGCAGGCAGAACGGGGCGTTCCTGTGTCCAGGTCTGCTTGATCATTTCGCTGGTCGACAATTCGACCTTGGCGCGCGCAGCCTGATCATAGGCCCATTTGGCATTCATCTTGATTGCGGCGGCATACCAGATGATGACGATTGTGAAGACGACCGTGGCGATCGCAAAGAGCTTACGCATCGGCGCTGTCTCCCTCGTCGCCGTGACCTGCGCGCAAGCCCTCACGGACGCGGTGCGCGATGTCGATAAACTCCTGACTGTCACGGATGGACAGCGGGCGTTCATCGGGCAAAGTGCTTTCGATGATGTCGGTGATCCGGCCAGGACGCGGGCTCATGACGACGATCTTGGTCGACAAATACACGGCTTCAGGGATCGAATGGGTCACAAAACCGATGGTCTTGCCGGTGCTGCGCCACAGGTGCAGAAGCTGTTCGTTGAGGTGGTCTCGGACGATTTCATCGAGTGCCCCGAACGGCTCATCCATCAGCAGAATATCGGCATCGAAGGCAAGTGCGCGGGCGATAGAGGCACGCTGCTGCATACCGCCCGAAAGCTGCCATGGGAATTTGTTGCCAAAGCCTTCGAGATCCACGAGCTTTAAAACGCGCTCGACGCGCTTGTTCTGCTCGGCACGGGTGAACCCCATGATTTCGAGCGGCAATTTGATGTTGCGGGCAATCGTGCGCCACGGATAAAGGCCCGCAGCCTGAAACACATAGCCGTAGGCGCGATCCTGACGGGCAAGTTCTGGCGTTGTGCCGTTGACCAGCAAGGAACCTGAGGTGGGATGTTCAAGCGCCGCGATTGCGCGCAAGAAGGTCGTCTTGCCACAGCCCGAGGGGCCAATGAAACTGACAAAGTCGCCCTTGTCGACGGTGATGTTGACATCCTTGAGGGCATGAACCGGCCCGTCATTGGTCTCGAATGTCAGGCAGAGATCCTTGGCAGAGACCACGTGGTAGTGGGATTCGATCATGTGTTGTTTTCCCGTAGCCCTAATCACAATGGGGCCGGATTCCGGGCGGCAGACACCGCCGGAACCCGATCAGTTCTGGCTTACACGCCGGAGGCCGGAATGCCGGTGCGCTCGACTGGACGCGGAGCAACCAGTTCTTTCCACTTGGAAAGCGACTTGTTGACTGCGGTGAACGGTTGCCGCCCGACGAACTTGCCGTGGCCAGCCTCGGTCTTGAGCGTGCTTTCCTCGACCAGAACCTTGCCGCGCGACAGGGTGAAGCGCGGCAGGCCGGTGACTTCCTTGCCTTCGAAGACGCTGTAATCGATGGCGGACACCTGATTGGCGGCGCTGATGGTTTTGGACCGCTTGGGATCCCACACGACGATATCGGCATCGGAGCCAACAAGGATCGCACCCTTTTTCGGGTACATGTTGAGGATCTTGGCAATGTTGGTCGAGGTCACGGCCACGAACTCATTCGGGGTCAAACGACCGGTTGCCACCCCATGGGTCCAGAGCATTGGCATACGGTCTTCAAGGCCGCCGGTGCCATTCGGGATCTTGGTGAAATCGCCGACGCCATAGCGTTTCTGATCGGTGGTGAAGGCGCAATGATCGGTTGCCACGCAAGAGAGCGTGCCTGACTGCAGTCCGGCCCAGAGACTATCCTGATGCTTCTTGTTGCGGAACGGCGGGCTCATGACGCGGCGGGCGGAATGATCCCAGTCCTTGTTGAAATATTCGCTTTCATCAAGGGTCAGATGCTGGATGAGCGGCTCACCATACACGCGCATGCCTGCCTGTTTGGCGCGGCGGATGGCTTCATGGCTCTGCTCGCAGGAGGTATGCACCACATAGAGCGGCACGCCTGCCATATCAGCGATCATGATGGCGCGGTTGGTGGCTTCGCCTTCAACTTCGGCCGGGCGCGAATAGGCATGGCCTTCGGGGCCGGTGGTGCCTTCGGCCATCAGCTTGGCCTGCATCTGGGCGACAACATCGCCGTTTTCGGCATGGACAAGCGGCATGGCGCCCAGCTCGGCGCAGCGCTGGAAGGAGGCAAAGAGCTCATCATCGTTGACCATCAAGGCACCCTTGTAGGCAAGGAAGTGCTTGAACGTGTTGATGCCCTTTTCCTTGACGACCGTCTCCATTTCATTGAAGACCTGCTCGCCCCACCAGGTGATGGCCATATGGAAGGAATAGTCGCAGGTCGCGAGGGTTGACTTGTTGTCCCAACGCTTCAGCGCATCCATCATGCTTTGCCCCGGATCAGGCAGGCAGAAGTCAACGACCATGGTGGTGCCACCGGAGACCGCAGCGCGGGTGCCGGATTCGAAATTGTCGGTGGAGTAGGTTCCCATGAATGGCATTTCGAGATGCACATGGGGATCGATGCCGCCCGGCATGACATAGCAGCCAGCCGCATCGAGAACTTCGTCGCCGGACAGGTTCGGTCCGATTTCGGTTATGATACCCTCTTCGATCTTCACGTCGGCATCATAGGTCAGATCGGCGGTGACAATGGTGCCGCCCTTGATCACTGTGCTCATGTTGCTGTTCCCAATAATCTGTGTTCTTTGACGAATTGCTTTGGTGATTGAGGAAGACCGAACCGGGCAAGCTTTTGCCTGCTTTTTGTTGTTCGAATTCCGGTCTTCCGAATTTTGTACTTTTTCACTCGCTGTTATTCGACGATCTCGGCGGTTTCCAGCACGGCGCGGAGCATGACGTCAGCACCGGCGGTGGCCCAGCCTTGCGAGATATCTTCCGCTTCGTTGTGGCTGAGGCCATCAACGCAGGGACACATGATCATCGTGGCCGGGGCGACCTTGGCCGCCCAGCAGGCATCATGACCCGCACCTGAGACAAGATCCATGTGGGAGTAGCCAAGCTCGATTGCTGCATTGCGCACCTTGTCAACGAGTGCGGGATCAAAGGTGACGGGATCGAACTGGCCGACCTGCTCGACCGAGCAACCAACACCCAGCTCCTCACAGATGACTGCGG
This sequence comes from Cohaesibacter sp. ES.047, assembly GCF_900215505.1. NCBI lineage: Bacteria > Pseudomonadati > Pseudomonadota > Alphaproteobacteria > Hyphomicrobiales > Cohaesibacteraceae > Cohaesibacter > Cohaesibacter sp. ES.047. The sequence goes on along the minus strand of NZ_LT907844.1, from coordinate 3,527,277 downwards.
CCTTCTCCTTGATCTGGTCGCGCATGGAGTTGAGCTTGTCGATATCGACGGTGCGGATATCGACCGTGAAGGTCACCGTACCGGGCAGCACGTTGCGCGAGTTGGGCGAGAAAGTCACCTGTCCTACCCCGCCAACGGCGTTCGGCTGGGCAGCCATCGTGACGTCCTGCACCATCTCGAAGATCCGCGCCATGGCCAGCCCTGCGTTGACGCGCATCGCCATCGGGGTTGAGCCGGTGTGGGCTTCCTTGCCAGTGAGGGTGAATTCGAGCCACCACAGACCCTGACAGTGGGTCACAACGCCGATTTCCTTTTGCTCGGCTTCAAGGATCGGGCCCTGCTCTATGTGATATTCGAAATAGGCGTGCATCTTGCGTGCACCCACGTCCTCATCGCCAACCCAGCCGATGCGCTCCAGCTCTTCACCGTAGGTCTTGCCTTCCAGATCGTGACGACCGTAGGCATAGTCCAGCGTGTTAACACCAGCAAAAACGCCAGAGGAGAGCATGGGCGGCGAGAAACGCGCGCCTTCCTCGTTGGCCCAGTTGGTCACGACGATTGGATGTTTGGTCTTGATATCGGCGTCATTGAGGGTACGGACAAGTTCAAGGGCGCTCAGCACACCGAGCACACCGTCATATTTACCGCCCGTGGGCTGGGTATCGAGGTGCGAGCCAACATAGACCGGCAGGGCATCGGGATCGGTGCCTGCGCGGGTCATGAACATGGTGCCCATCTTGTCGACGCCCATGGTCAGGCCAGCATCATCACACCAACTCTTGAACAGGGCGCGGCCTTCCGCGTCTTCATCAGTCAGTGTCTGGCGATTGTTGCCGCCTGCAATGCCCGGACCGATTTTTGCCATGTCCATGATGGACTGCCAAAGGCGATCGGAATCCACTCGAAGATTTGATTTCATAGTCTTGTTCCCTGTTTTGGCGCCACATGATCCGACATGGATATCCGACATGGGTCGATCACCATGATGAGGCGCCTGATTTTAGATACACCTCGCCTGAGAACCGCCAATAGCGTTTCGCGAAGTGCATTCTATGCTCTGGAAGGCCCCGCCGTTTGGCCGGCTTTTATGGGGCTCATTTAATCAATAAAGGTGCCTTCCCCTAACTGGGGAAGGTAAAGACCGCGCCCTCGGACAGGCCTTCGGGCCAACGGGTTGTTGTCGTTTTCAATCGTGTATAAAAATGAACGGCTTCAGGGCCGTAGATGCCATGTGAGCCAAAGCTCGAACGCTTCCAGCCGCCGAAGGAATGGAAGGCCACGGGCACGGGAATTGGAACATTGATGCCGACCATGCCGACTTCGATGCCGCTGGAAAATTTGCGGGCAGCGTCACCATTCCGGGTAAAGATGGCGGTGCCGTTGCCATATTCGTGATCGTTGATCAGCTTGACTGCGCTCTCAAAACTCTGCGGCTCCAGAACCGACAGGACCGGGCCGAAAATCTCGGTCTTGTAGATGTCCATGTCAGGCTTGACCTTGTCGAACAGGGTTCCGCCGAAAAAATAGCCGCCTTCATAACCCTGAAGCTGGAAGCCGCGGCCATCGACCACGAGGTCAGCCCCCTGCTCCACACCACTATCGATAAGGCCGGTAATGCGAGCCTTGGCTTCGGCGGTGATGACGGGGCCCATTTCAGCGGCTTCATCCGTCGAGGGGCCGATCTTGAGCGCTTCCACCTTGGGCTTGAGCGTATCGACAAGTTTGGTTGCGGTTTCCTCGCCGATGGGCACGGCAACGGAGACAGCCATGCAGCGCTCGCCAGCAGAACCGAACCCGGCCCCCATCAAGGCATCGGCTGCCTGCTCCATGTCCGCATCGGGCATGATGATCATGTGGTTCTTGGCCCCACCCAGCGCCTGAACGCGCTTGGCGCTATCGGTCCCGCGGCGATAGACATATTCGGCAATCGGCGTCGATCCAACAAAGCTGACGGCCTTGATGTCCGGATGATCGAGCAACGTATCAACGGCGCTCTTGTCACCATGCACGACGTTGATCACGCCCTTGGGTAACCCAGCTTGCACCAACAGCTCACAGACGAATGTGGCCGCAGACGGGTCACGCTCAGAGGGTTTGAGGATAAAGGTGTTGCCGCAGGCAATAGCCATGGGGAACATCCACATCGGCACCATTGCGGGGAAATTGAACGGCGTTATCCCGGCAACGACCCCAAGCGGCTGGCGTTCGGAATGGGTGTCGATGCCTGAGCCGACATTGCGGGAGAATTCACCCTTGAGCAGCTCGGGAATGGCGCAGGCATACTCGATGACTTCCAGCGCACGGGTGACTTCACCCAGAGCATCATCATGGGTCTTGCCGTGCTCGCGGCTGATTTCCCGCGCGATGTCGTCGGCCTTCTCGCGCACCAACGCAGCGTAGGAGAACATGACGCGCGCTCGTTTTGCGGGCGGAAGAGCTGCCCATGCGGGCAATGCAGCCTTGGCCGCTGCCACGGCTTGATTGATTTCCGCCTCGCTCGACAGTCCCACTGCGCCGATCTGCTCTCCTGTCGCGGGGTTGAAAATGGCGTTGTCCCGGCCGGAGGTCGAGGCGACCATGTCCCCGTTGATGAGATTCTTCACCTGATACATGGGTTAGTCGAGCTCCTTGAGGATTGTCGCGAGGGTGTCGAAGATCTGGTCGATCTGTTCTTTTTCGATAATGAGCGGCGGTGACAGGGCGATGATGTCGCCAGTGGTGCGAATGAGCACACCTTTCTCAAAGGCCTTGATGAAGCACTCAAAGGCGCGTTTGGTCGGCTCGCCAGGGATCGCTTCCAGCTCAATCGCACCAATCAGGCCGATGTTGCGGATGTCAATCACATGCGGCAGCCCCTTGAGGCCATGCAACGCGTCTTCCCAATAGGGAGCCAGCTCATTGGCACGCTCGAACAGGCCATCCTCGGCATAGGTTTCAAGGGTTGCGATGCCTGCTGCCGACGCAATCGGATTGCCCGAATAGGTATAGCCGTGGAACAGCTCGATGAGATGTTCCGGCCCATTCATGAAGGCATCATGGATCTTGGGCGTGCTCAGCACCGCGCCCATGGGAATGACGCCGTTCGTCAGGCCCTTGGCGCAGGTAATGAGGTCAGGCGTCACGCCGAAATAGTCAGTTGCGAACGGTGCACCGAGGCGACCAAAGCCGGTGATGACCTCATCAAAGATCAACAGAATGCCATGCTGCTCGGTAATGGCCCGCAGGCGCTCGAGATACCCCTTGGGCGGGATGAGCACACCGGTAGAGCCAGCGACAGGCTCAACGATAACCGCAGCAATCGTCTCCGCCCCATGCAGCGCAATCATGCGCAGAAGCTCGTCGGCGAGATCCGCGCCATGCTCGGGCATGCCTTTGACGAAATTGTTCTGGTCAGGCAAATGGGTCGAGGACAGATGATCAACGCCGGTCAGGAGCGAGCCGAACATGCGGCGGTTGTTGGTGATACCACCAACGGAGATGCCGCCGAAATTGACGCCGTGGTAGCCACGCTCGCGACCGATAAGGCGCGTGCGCTCCCCTTGCCCATTGGCGCGGTGGTAGGCCAGTGCAATCTTGAGTGCCGTCTCGACACTCTCGGAGCCGGAGTTGGTGAAGAAGACATGCTCCATGCCTTCAGGGGCCATGTCGCGAAGCTTGGTTGCCAGCTCGAATGCCTTTGGATGACCGATCTGGAAGGCCGGAGCATAATCGAGCTCTTCGGCCTGCGCCTTGATCGCTTCCACAATCCTGGGACGTCTGTGTCCCGCATTACAACACCAAAGCCCCGCCGTGCCGTCCAGCACTTGACGATTGTCTGCGGTCTGGTAATGCATTCCCTCAGCCGACACAAACATCCTTGGTGCCGCCTTGAACTGCCGATTGGCAGTAAAGGGCATCCAGAATGCCGAAAGATCATTTCTCATCGCTCTTCCCCTAATCCTTCACGGATGAATTATTGCCTATTCCGGCTTTTGTGATAAGAACGATTGCATTAGCTGCACGATCGGTCAATATATTATCTGCACGATCGGTCAGAATTATACTTTATTGCTTGGCCATGAGCCATTTGCTCAAAATACAGGCTGTGATCGGCACAAAAAACAGACGGTTTTTGTTGGAACGACTAGGCATTTCACGAAGACCACCGAGAAAAACTTGGTGCAAAGCACTGATATTGCGTGGAAACACGATAAGTATGCACAGGATCGTTCATGGAAGCTCACCCCGCAACTAAGCAGCAACTGAACCGCGAGAAGAATATAGAAAAGATTCTGTCAGCAGCAGAAATCATATTTGCAGAGTTCGGCTATAGTGGAGCATCCATCAGCAAGATTGCAGAGGCCGCAGGCTTACCGAAGTCCAATATTGTTTATTACTTTTCGACCAAGGAACTACTCTACCGCACTGTTGTAGAAGACATTTTCACTGTCTGGCGAGAAGCGGCCGACGAGCTCCATGTCGATGCCGACCCGAAGTTCGCTCTATCCAGTTATATCGATACCAAGTTGGAACTCGCGCGCACACGCCCCTACGGCTCGAAGGTGTGGGCAAATGAGATCATTCAGGGCGCACCCATCGTGCAGGATTATCTGGAATCCGAGTTGCGCTCCTGGACCAATGAGCGTGTTGAAGTGATCAACAAGTGGATAGCAAATGGCAAGATCCGCCCCATTTCTCCCAAACATCTCTTGTTCGCCATCTGGGCAACGAGCCAGCACTACGCCGACTTCAAACATCAGATCACGACCCTCAATGATGGCAACGACCTGTCCGATGCGCAATGGCAGGAAACAAAACAGGCGGTCAAGGAATTGCTGTTGTTTGGCGTTTGCACATAGGGCGCAGTCCTTGATGCCAGCACACCCCTTGATGATTGTGCCAGCTTAACGCCAAGTCCCAATCGGCGCCATTGACGCACGGATTGGGCGTTCGCCTACTCTTCTTCCAATTTCTCTTTTTTGTGCTTGAGCAGGCGTGCTTCCAACAGCCCCAACAGGCCGAGTACGACGAAGGCGAGAACCGTGGCCAGAATGGCCACCTGCCAGAGGCCAAATCCGGACGCAAGGCCAATGGCGGCAGCGAGCCACATTCCGGCGCCGGTGGTCAGGTTTCTAACGCGTCCGCGGTTGAACACAATCAAACCCGCGGCCAGAAACGCCACACCGGATGTGACCGCCTCGATCAGGCGGAAGGGATCCGTGCGAACCGCTTCATCATTGAAAACCGATAGATGGGCTATGTCGATCGAGAGAATGGCAAGCGTGGCCGAGGCGAGGCTGACCAGAATATGGGTGCGCAACCCTGCGGAATTTCTTTGCCACTCTCGTTCAACCCCAACAACCGCTCCCAGGAAAAGCGCGACGAAAAGCCGGATGGCAATGACATCGATTCCAAGCCAGGTATCGGTTCCCCAGAAAAGCAGTTCAGAGTTCATTTGCTTTCTCGCTTTTTGTTGTTCTCAAACCATTTTAATCGTGGGTTCATCAGCTTTCCAAGCTTGATACCCTAGCCCATGTAGGATTGCAGAGCGACCGCCGCGCCAAAGACACCAAACAGCGCCACGCTCTCAAAGCCAATTCTCGCCGTGCCCTGCTTTTGGCGGAGCAGCAATCCAAGCATCAAGATTGCAGTCATCACGAGGGCGACAGCATTCCAAAACAGATCTGAATTTCCGATGGCATGATAGATTGACCCGTCCCTATATCCTGCGTCCGAAATCGTCAGGAACAGGGTATCAAAGGTATTTCCGCCAATGATCCCACCGACTGCCAACTGAAGCGCACCGCGACGAACCGCCGACAAGGTTGTGACCAGCTCAGGAAGAGACGTAATGACTGCTGTCATCAAGGCCCCGACGAGGGTTTCGGACAATCCGATCCGATCAGACAGAACCGCACCACAGCGCGCGATGGCCCACCCGGCGAGCGCAAGAAAAACGGCCATTATGGCAAAGGCCAGCAACAGTCGGGCAGAGCTTTTTTCGGGAGTGCTTTCATCGTCCGGCATATCAAAGCGCGTCAGCTCGGTATCGACGGGCTCCCACATGGGATTTTCCTTCACCCAACGCGTCGCGATCAGGCCAAAGACGTAAAGCACCGGGATCGCCAACGATAAGGGATGCATGCCAAAAATCGCCATTTCCGGCGTGGTCGATGCGAGAAAAGGGATGGCCAGCAGAAGGATCAGCATCCCGCCCTGGAAGAGATTGGTGATTTCAGCCGAGGCATGCTCAAGATTGGCCCGGCGATAGACGAGATCACCGACAGCAAGAAAGACCGTCTGGGCGGCAATACCGCCGATGCTGTTGGCAAAGGCGAGAGACGCGCGTCCATCCAGCGCGGACGTGAGGGACACAATCGTGCCCGAGAGCGATGTTGCGGCTCCCAGCAGCACGCCACCAATCAGGGCTTCGCCCAGCCCCGTACGGTCTGCGATCTGGTCCGCCAATGTCGTCATGCGCAACCCGCAGACGAGAATAACCAGCGTTGCCGCTGTCATAATGGCCAGAATGTAAAAATTCGATAGCTCAGCGATCATGCGCGGGCCGTCTCGATCAGACAGCAGCTACAGGATCGCAGTGATTTAGGCCGTTTGGCAAATTGCGACACGTGTCTGTTCTCCTTGTCATTAACAAGAGAAACTGCGCTGGCTCTGGTTTGTTCCATAGTTTTAAGGCTTGAGCGGAATGGGCAGGGTCCGAAACGCCAAGGGGATCGGAAAGTCCGCTTGCTCAGACGAGAGCATATTTCTCAATCATGGCACCCAGCTTGCGATCAAGGTCAGGCGTTGATATCGGTGCGGGCTGGCGGCCCGTCCCGACGTTCTCGTTCATCCGGTATAAAAGCTGCTTGATAACATGGGGCTTGGGGCCGAGTTCTTCGAGATCCTTGCCCAACTCGCAATAAAGCGATAGCCGTTTCACAGCTTCCTGCTCTCGCCCTTCCCTGAAGCTTGTGCAAATGCGGTTCAGTGTTTTTGGCAAAATGTTGCCCAGATCGGACATGCATCCCGCTGCCCCCTGCCGCAGGGCCGTATGGATCAAGCCCTCCCCCCCAACATAGACCGAAAAGTCATCACGGCGCGCAGCAATGGCAAGATAGGCATCGAGCTTTGCCTCATCGCCCCCTGAATCCTTGATGCCCAGAATATTGGGATGGCTGGCAAGCTCAAGAGCTGTTTCCGGGTCAATCGTGTTGGTTGAGCGAGATGGGATATTGTAAAGATAAACAGGCCTTTCAAGACTGTCTGCGACCTTGCTGTAGTGGGCCACCAGATCGGCCTGACTGCACTTTTCAAAGAAGGGTGTGATCACGGTGACGCCGCAAATGCCGAGCTTGGCAATCTCGCGACCGAGCAAGACGGATTGATAGGTCGAAGGCATTCCGACATTGGCATAGATCTGCACACGGTTATCCGCCTCCTCCACCACTTCGGCACACAGTCGCACTTTCTCGGCTTGGGTCATGCTGGTGAAATCGCCAATCGTGTCACAGACGAGAATGCTGTTGCCAGCATCGAGTTGGCGCCGAACCTGAGCGCGAACCGCCGTGTAATTGATAGTATCGTCGCGATTGAAACAGGTAATGATAGGAACGATGGGTTCCGGACTTGTCATGCGCACCTCCCAACCGGCCCATCGCTTGAGACAGTGCTGCGCTTTGTCAAAGGCGTTCGGCTAGGCATGGCGTCTTGATCCTTGATGTGATGTCAATCAGCAGGTCTTCCGGTCCGAACCCGCCAGCCTTCGATATGAAGCCGTCAATCCCATTCGTGTTTTTCTGGCACTTTCCCAAGACAATACCCGGCAAGAGTTCGGTGATGAGGTGAACGGACCGGATGCCCAGAGCCTCTGCCACCGCAATAGCGGTACTGCCTCCGGTGCTGAAAACGGTCCTGCAGGAGGTGATGCTGCAGATTTCGGCAGCAGTCGCTCCCAGCAGCGCGGACACCCGTTCGCCCTCCCGTGGCGAGACCGGCGGATTGTCTCCGTCAGCCTTGATGCACAGTAGGACGTTGGGCTCTTGCATCCCTGCCTCGGCCAAGATCTTTTCGCATTTGGCGCGCATCTCGTCATGGGAGCCGCCGGCTTTCAGCGTGATGACCGTGAACAGACCGCTTTGTTCGGCCCGCTTGGCTTGCGCAAGAGAAACAGGGGTGAGACTGCCCACGATGGCAAGCAAAGGCCCATCAAGCGAAACAGTCTCCGGCCTCCCCGTTTTTCCTCTTGCCCACTCATCCGCGAGCGCGCGCGCGAAGCCTCCAGCGCCAACGGGCAACAGATCCTTGGACATGACGAGCCGGGCGAGCGTGGACATATGGGAAAACTCACTTGCGTCGGCGATAACGAGGCGACGTCCCTCGGCAACAAGCGCATCGAGACGTTTTGAGAGATGGCTCTCACCGGCCTCTATATCCTCCAGATCCAGCGTCCCCATACCAAGCGCCGTCTGGCTTTGAAGAAGCTCTGCGATGCTCGATGTGGCAAGAGGATGGAAAGGGTCCTTGCCGATATCGGACAGATGTAGCGGCTTGCCATGGATCCAGATTGCTCCTCTCACGCAAATCCGGCCGGTTTCAGGCATCGCGGGGCAGATGATGGCAGCCGTTTGTCCGGTGGCAGCCAAGGCAGCCTCGATCTCGCTGCCGGGATTGCCGCGCATGGTCGAGTCAATCTTCTTGTAGATCGACCCATACCCCGCCTCGCGGCACAGGCCGATGGTGCGCGACACCGTTTTGGCTGCATCTTCTGCAGAAAGAAATCGCGTTTCTGTCGTGATTGCAACGGCATCCTGTTCCTTCTGAACGCTTGCAAGGCTTGCAATGTTGAGGATCAGATCAGCACGTGAGCCACCAAGGGCAAAATGGATGCCGGCATCCCCAGCGCCGGTAAAATCATCGGCGATGATGGCCAGTTTTTCAGCCTTTTTCACAACTGTCCCCTTTCATGGCATGCCTTCTCTTTGCGGATTTCTAGATCAAACACTTTATTGTCAGCCAGCAGCGCCGACCCTTTGGTCCTCCTCTCCTGTTGCGCTAAAGCGTCAGTTTGACGTGCTTGATATAGTCCCTGAGGTAGGAAAAGCTGATGTGCAATTCCCCTTCGGGTGCCTCGATGATTGATGGATAGGAATAGTCGCCAACAAACGCGCCATGTTCGTCATGTTCAGAGCGCAAGGTCGCGTCGTCCTCGATGGTCAGCTCATGTGTCCAGCTTGCCCCCAGATCGGTTGAACTGGCGATCATCAGCGGATTGCGCGGCACGCCCCAGATGGCGCTGCTGTCGGTGATGTCACATTGCCGAAGGAAAGCGTCCCGGTCCTGCACCCATGGCGGGATTGAGCTTTCGGAGGACCGACCGGCTGCCGAGATGTGGTTGTAGACGATGTAAATGCGGCCATTGCTGGCCTCACAGGCCTGAATTGACGCGTTGTTGTTTGGCAAGGTCGTAGGCTCTGGCTTTGACCAGTTGAGGCCGTCATCATCTGACAGCGAGCGGTGAATAAAGTCTGATCGCCGACTGCGGAAAAAGGCCACCTTGCAACTTGGCAGGATGTTCATGTGCACGCACCCGCCACTCTGGGGCACTTCCCGCAAATCCCAAGTCTCTCCTCCGTCTCCAGATGCATAGACAAGGGAATTGTCGTTGCCAAAGGCGTTTTTGATGTTGGAATGCCAGATCGGCAACAACAGCGTGCCTTGCGCATTGACCACCGGCGGCTGGCGAATGAAGGTGCCTTGCCTGTCGAACAGGGTCTCGATCGGCGCCCAGCTTGTGCCGCCGTCCTGCGATCGACGCCGACGCACGATGGCCGTGCTCTGATCCGTCTTCAATTGAGCGGTATAGAGTAGCCAGATTTCTCCTGTCGGGTGACGGAAGAGAGCGGGGTTTTGTTCAGAGCGATCAGGATCCCTGCTCATCTTGTCCGGCTCAAGCCATTGTCCGGAATTCGCATCATATCGACTGAGATAGATGCTGATATCAGACGTGCCCTCCATGGTTCCGCCGAACCATGTGCAGAGCAAATCGCCATCCCCCAAGGCCAAAAGATTGGACGCATGGTTGCTTGGACACGGAGTTGGGATTGTCTTGATACCTTCGATCTTCATGGCCTTGCCTTTTGCGCTTTTTTCTGCCCTGCCAACAGGTGTCCTGTCGGCAGGGCTGCCCGTGCTCCTTGGGAGCCTTAAATGCTTGCGGTGTCTTGCCTCAGACGCTTTCGTGTTCGATTTCCGCCAGCCTTATGCAGGCAACCTGATGGCCTTCACCATGATCCTCAAGTTCGGGCATGGTCAGGGCGCATTGCTCGGTCGCATAGGCACAGCGCGGATGAAACCGACAGCCAGAAGGCGGATCAATGGCGTTCGAGACATCCCCCTTGAGGATGATCCTTTTGCGATCCCTCTCGATGTCGGGATCCGCTTCGGGAACGGCTGACAGAAGCGCCTTGGTATAGGGATGCATGGGGCGCTTAAAGAGGTCGGCCTTGTCCGCAATCTCCATGATCTTGCCCAGATACATGACTGCGATCCGGTCCGAGATATGCCGAACAACCGCCAGATCATGGGCAATGAACAGATAGGTGAGATTGTATTTCTCCTGAATGTCCATCAGCAGGTTGATGATCTGGGCCTGGATCGACACATCAAGCGCGGAAATCGGCTCATCACAGACAACGAACTCGGGATTGCAGGCCAGCGCTCTGGCGATACAGATCCTCTGGCGTTGGCCACCAGAGAATTCATGCGGATAGCGGTTCGCGACGTTGGGGTTCAGGCCGACATCCCGGATCAGCTGGGATATCCGCGACTGGATTTCGCTATCGGGGCAAATCTTGTGAACCTTCATGGGTTCAGCGAGTGCTTCACCGATGGTCATGCGCGGATTGAGGGTCGAATATGGATCCTGAAAGACGATCTGCGCCTTTTTGCGCATCGTCCTGAGCTCCTTTGCGGACAGGCTCGCCAGATCCGTTCCTTCAAACTCGACGCTGCCCGATGTGGAGCGGTAGAGCTGGAGAATTGTGAAGCCGGTGGTCGACTTGCCGCAGCCAGACTCGCCCACAAGGCCGAGGGTCTCACCTCGATAGATGTCAAAGCTGACATCGTCGATGGCGTGAACCACGGCTTTTTCGCTGCCGAAGGCTCCGATCTTGATGGGGAAATATTTGACAAGGTTCCGAACTGAAACCAGAGGCTTCTTGACGCCGATGTTCATTTTGCTTCCCCCTTTGTGGTCACGTCCACCCAGCAGGCAATGCGATGCGCAGGGTTGCCCCCCTCTCCCTTCACGGGTTCAAGCGTTGGGATCTCCTTGGTGCAGCGGTCGATCCGGTAGGCGCAGCGCGGGGCGAATGGACAGCTTTTCGGCTGGACAAACAGGTTCGGCGGCGCACCGGCAATCGATGGCAGGCGACTGCCCGTCTCGGTCTTGATGCTCGGGATCGATTTGAGCAGACCGATGGTGTAGGGATGGCGCGGCGAGCTGTAGATCTCATCAATGGGCGCTTCTTCAATAACGCTGCCGCCATACATCACCATGATCCGGTCGACCATGCCCGCCAGAAGGCTGAGGTCATGGGTGATCCAGATGATCGACATATTGAGCTTTTCGCGCAGCTCCTTGACCAGTTCGACGATCTGGGCCTGAATGGTCACATCAAGCGCGGTGGTTGGTTCGTCGGCGATGACCAGTTCCGGCTCGCCCAGAAGGGCCATGGCAATCATCACACGCTGACGCATGCCGCCCGATAGCTGATGCGGATATTCGTTCAGCCGGTGAGTGCTGTTTGAGATTCCCACCAGATCAAGATATTTGGCCGCCTGTTTCATGGCGTCGGCCTTTTTCATCTTTTGGTGGTAGATAATCCCTTCGCACAGTTGGTCCCCTATCTTCATGAAAGGGTTGAGCGAGGTCATCGGATCCTGAAAGATCATGCCGACCTTGGACCCGCGCACCGCGTTGATTTCGCTCTTGCCGGCCTTGGCGAGATCCTGCCCGTCAAGGACAACATCTCCCTTTGTGATTTCTGCCGCTGGCGGCAGCAGTTTGATGAGGCTCATCATGGAGACGGACTTGCCGCATCCGGATTCGCCGACCACACCCAGCATCTCTCCCTTGTCGAGGGTGAAGGACACGCCATTCACCGCATAGAGATAGCCATTGCGCACCTTGAAGCGCGTGTGCAGGTCTTTCACTTCCAATAGTTTGGTCAAAGCGCCCTCCCTTTTCGTTGCTGGTCTCTATTTCCACTGGCGTGGATTGAGCGCGTCATTGAGGCCATCACCAAGGAAACTGAACGCAATGGTGACAAGTGCGAGGACCGCAGCCGGGGCCGCGAGGATATGCGGGTAGAGCTGCCAAACCCTCAGCCCGTCACTGATCATGTTGCCCCAGCTTGGAATGGGCGGACGGACGCCAACACCGAGGAAGGAAAAGGACGATTCAAAGACCATGGCTTCCCCAAGAGCGGCACTGATATAGACAATGATCGGGCCGAGGGAGTTGGGTATGACATATTTCCAGACGATCTTGGGCGTCGGGACACCGATCGCTTCAGCGGCAACCACGTAGTTCTTGTTGCGCACCGACAGGATCTGACCGCGAATGATGCGGGCGGCCTTGGGCCACTTGATCAGTGCGAGCGAGCCAAAGACGAGCACAAAGTCCACCCAAATGGTGTTTCGGTAGAACGAATTTCCGGTCAGGAGGAATTGCTCGTCCATCCAGTTCACGAGGCGCGGTTTCATGGAAACGTTGATCACGATCACCAGCAGCAATGAGGGAATAGACATGGTGATGTCGATCAGCCAAACGACGAAGGCGTCGATCTTGCCGCCGAAATAGCCACCCAGAGACCCCATGAAGAGGCCGATGATCAAGCTGAGGAAGGTGGTGGAGAATGCGACCACCACAGCGGTCCGAGCACCATAGATAACGCGACTGCAAATATCGCGCCCTAGATCATCTGTCCCCATCCAATGGGCCAGCGATGGCCCCTGATTGCGGGCAAGCAGATCCTGAGACAGGAAGTCATACGGAGTGATCGACGGGCCAAAGATGGCGATGAAAAAAAGGAACAGCACCAACAGCATGCCGACCACGGCGAGTTTATTGGCGATCAGTCGATCGAAGGCGTCCTTGACCAGACTGAACTGCTTTTCGTCCTGTTGCAGATCGAGCGTGTTGTCGGTCATTATTCGTCTCCTGTCTTTTTGGCTGCTGCGCGGGGGTCAAGCAATGGGTAGGAAATGTCCACCAGAAGGTTTGACGCCATCACGACCGTCGAGAAGATCAGCACGATTGCGAGAATGACTGGATAGTCCGAAGACTTGATCGCGGTTTCGGTCAGGCGCCCCAGACCGGGCAGCCCGAAGACCTTTTCAATCAGGATCGAGTTGTTGAGTGTTGCGATGACCAACAGGCCAATCTGGCTGACCACCGGCGTGAGCACCGGTCGCATGATATGCTTGACGACCACCTGATAATTGGGGATCCCCTTGGCGCGGGCAGTCCGAACAAAATCTTCACTGAGCACTTCGAGCACACCGGCGCGGGCCTGACGAATGATCAGGGCCATGGGATTCAAACCAAGAACCAGAAGGGGGACGATCACTTTGAAACTTAACAGGCCGCTCCAGCCATAGGGCACGTCCTGGTCGAGCACGAGCACGAGAAAAACGATAATCAGGGGTCCAGCAACAAAGACCGGAATGCCCCAGACGATCAGCGCAAAGCCGACGATGAGGTTATCGAGAAACTTGTTCTGGTTGAGCGCTGCGATGACACCTAGAATGATGCCTATGATCGACAGAAGGAAAATGGCGGACAGGCCGAGTTTGAGCGTTACCGGCAGAGCGGCCATGATCATCGAATTGACGGATCGGCCAGAGACAAGAGAATTGCCGAAATTCCCATGCATGATGTTCATCAGATAGTCTGTAAACTGCACCAGAAATGGCCGGTTGAGCCCCGCTGCATCCCTGATGGCCTCCACCCTTACCGGATCGTATGCGACATCGCCCGGCGCCTGCAGGAAGATCAGCTTGATCGGATCGCCAGCCCCGAAGAAGACCAGCGCATAGATCAGCAACAAAAGAATAAAGACGGAGGGAACCCACTTGAGCAGTCGGAATAAGATGTAGCGTCCCATACCAAGTCATCCTCGCTGGTTTGACGAAAAAAGGACGGGAAGTGAGAGGTTCACGACCCGTCCAGGATCGTTGTCCTTACGGACGCTTGCTTTCGTCGATGGTTACATTCCACGGCTCGATAACCTGCCAGTCATCGTTCTTGTCGAAATTCTGAACCCATGGCATGGCCCATTTCGACATCACGTCGTAGTAGTAGGGAATGTAGACCCAGTCATCGCGGAACAGCCTCTGGGCTTGTTGCGCCAGCTCGATCCGTTTGGGATCCTTGACGCCTTTGACGGATGCGTCTTCCAGAAGAGCATCGATTTCTTCGTTCTTGTAGCCACCCAGCTTGTTGCGGGCGTTACCGGATTTCGAATAGATCGACCCCATCAGGTAGGAAACGGCATCGGGAACACGGGTGCCAACATCGTCACGGAAGATCTGAACGCTCTTCTGATCCGGGCCGGAATAGGTCTCGATGGCTGGTTTCATTTCGATGCCCTGAATGCCGAGGATCTTGCGCCATTGTTCTGCAATATATTGTGCAGCGGCTTCATGGGTCGGGGTGGAAATACCGACAAACATGATTTTCGGCAGGCGGCTGGCATCCTTATATTTTGATGCAGCAAGGGCAGCCTTGGCAGCTTCGGGATCAAATGGATATTTCTTGAAGTCCGGATCCACGCCAGGCACCTTGTTCAGGATCTGGGTTGCTGCAGTGAACGGGCCATCCGGGAAGGCGGCCAGAGCGAGCTCTTCAGGATTGACGGACATGATCAGCGCCTTGCGAACATTGATGTCATCCATCGGTGGCTTGTTGGAGTTGATCCAGAACTGCTGTCCTTTGGCAAGCGCCGGACCACCAAGGAAGTCGGCACCAAGATCCTGAATGATCGTTGGAGTGATGAGCTCTGTGTGCGCATCCATCGTTCCGCGTTTCAGCATCAGGGTGGCGGTGCTGGCATCGGAAACAGTGGTCAAGACGATCTTTTCAAGTTTTGGAGCCGGCCCGAAGAAGTTCGGGTTCGGGATGAGCGTCACGACGCCCTGATCGAGGTCGATGCTTTCGGGCATGAAAGGACCGGATACGACGACGCCATTTTCCGGCATCCACCAATCCTGCTTTTCCATGCCGTTTTCATCTTCGGCCTGAGAGATTTTCACCGGAGCGATCAGCGCGGTGGCAATCTTCTGGTCAAAGATCGGATCGGGGCTGGCCAAAGTGACGCTCACGGTTGCATCGTCCTTGATTGCCAGACCTTCCATGTCTTTCGCTTTGCCAACGGCAACATCGTTGAAGCCTTTCACACCGCCAAGGAACAGGTTGACGCGGGCATGTTTGGTTGCTGGTCGTGCGGAGAGATTCCAGGTGCCGACGACATCTTGAGCTGTGATTTTCGAGCCATCGGAGAAGACAGCTTTCGGGTTCACATGAAGGGTCCAGTTGGTATAGCTGTCGTCAGAGTCAACGCTCGAAAGGACATAGGGCGTCAATTTGCCGTCCTTGTCGAAATACATCGGAGCGGCCCAGCTGAGTGACTGCCAACGCGCGCCGTGCCCTCCTCCCTGAAGGGGTGACCAGTTTTGTTGCAGCACAGGATGGGCGATGTTCAGAACCTGGCCTTCTGACGCGGCCTGCCCTTGGATCGGGGATATCCCGAGCACTGCAAGCCCGAGCAAAAGGACTTTTAAAAGATCCCTTTTCATTGAAAGTGTCTCCTCTCTCATTATCTAGTCATTTAGACGGATGGCGGTTCTTCTCGCGCCTTACCCCATTGTTAGCAATGGCCGTGCCAACACAATCAAGCCATTGATGTAATTATATACTATTGGAAATTACACATTTCCCGGGCTACGACTTGCTGCAATGTGCTGCGGAAGACGATGCATCGCGCATCATCAATTCGTTGCAATCGAAATTGTCCCAGCGCATACTTCCGAGCTGGGAGGACAGGTCATGGTTATCGCGTTTATTGCTCCGTACGAGCAAATACGCGTCAAGGCCCAAAGCATCATTGATACATCCGATTATCCTGCCAAAGCCTTTGAAGGAGACCTCCAGCAGGGGGTGAAGGCGGCGCGACAGGCTATGGAAAATGGTGCGAAGATCATCATCAGTCGCGGTGGAACAGCGCGGATGATACGGAGGGAACTTGATGTCGAAGTGATCGAAGTGGAGGCTTCGGTTCAACGAACACTCGCCTACATTCATAAGGAGACGGACGAGAACACCCGCATCGCGGTTGCCGGCTTTGCGCCCCTGATCAATCTGGTCGAGCCGATCTGCACGATCCTGACGCGCACGTATCGCTGTTTCGAGTTGCGAGAGAAAACAGAGTTTCAGGAGCGCCTCGACAGTCTGGTCAAATGGAAGCCGGATGTCGTGATCGGGGATGCTGTGGCCTGCCAATGGGTCAAATCAAAAGGCCTCAATGCCTATTTGATCGAGTCCAGCATGGAAACCATCGTCGATGCGTTCGAGCGGGCGATGCTGGTCTACAAGAACCTCAACCGCTACATCCTAGCGGAACGCAAGCTTTCAACCGTTCTGGACTGTACCCGCGATGGTGCTGTGCTGGTGAACAAGCTGGGCCGTATCGAGGAGGTCAACCGACAGGGATGCGAGATCCTGGCCCATCCCAAGCGGAAAATTCTGGGCGCGGCGATTACGGATTTCTTTGTTTCACCCGAGCTGGAGCGCGCCTTTCAAAAGAGCATGGACACCCGCAACATGATCGTCTCCTATCGAGGAGACCCGCTGGCGCTCGATCACATCACGATCGCGTCGGGCGATTTCTCGGATCAAGCCAGCGTGGTGCTGTTCCAGCCGGTGCAGAAGATTCAGGACACCGGCAATGTGATCCGCAAAAAACTGACCCAGAGCGGCTTCTACGCCAAATACTCCTTCTCGAGTATCCATTACCGCTGTCAGAAGATGAAGCGGCTCGTTGAGATGGCGCAACATTATAGCCAGACGACCTGCAATATCATGATTGTCGGGGAGACAGGCACTGGCAAGGAGCTGTTCGCGCAATCCATCCACAATGCAGGACAGTTGGCCGATGGCCCCTTCGTGGCGGTGAACTGCGCCGCTCTGCCCGGCGATCTTCTGGAAAGCGAGCTGTTCGGCTATGCACCGGGAGCCTTCACCGGTGCCTCCAAATCGGGAAAGATCGGCCTATTTGAACTGGCCCATGAAGGAACGCTGTTTCTGGACGAATTGACCGAGATGAATGTCTTCTTGCAGGCAAAGTTGCTCAGAGCCCTGCAGACGGGCGAAATCATGCGCATTGGCGATAACAAGGTCGTACCGATCAATGTGCGCATCATTGCCACGACAAACAAAGTCCCGCAGGAGGAAATCAAGCTTCACAAATTACGAGCGGACCTGTTTTATCGGCTCAACGTGCTTGATCTCAGCATCCCTGCCTTACGCGAGCGGGACGGAGATGCGGAGCTGCTTTTCAAGCGTTTCCTTGAGAAGTCCTGTCAGAAAAGAAAGGCTCCTACACCCCATGTTCCAACGCGCGTTCTCAAGCAATTGAAACACTATTCCTGGCCGGGCAATGTGCGCGAATTGGAGAATTTTGCCGAAAAATATGCAACCCTGCAGAGCCTGTCGGACTTTGAAATGCCCGCTCTTTCAGCGGCAGCACTGATCAACGGACCGGATCGCGATGCGGATCTTGATGACAAGTCCCTTGATGAGATCATCGCATCGAAGGTGCATAAGGTGTATCAGCTGGAGGACGGCAACATCACCAGGACCGCACAACGTCTGGCGATTGATCGGAACACCGTCAAACGCTGGCTGATGAAAAGTGACAAGGACAGGCAGCAGAACCAGCATTGAGACAATCAGCCAACGCGGGCGAAATCCTCAATGGTGAGGCTCGGAACGGTAATCACCATCGGGGCCAATTGCGCCTGCAAGTCGTTATCAGGGCCCCGACAGACGTTCAGGTTCCAAGGTTTGTTTTGGTTGCTAACCCCTTCAACAACGACAGCCATTGACTGGGGCCGCATCGGCAGCACGGCCCCGAACTCGTCAGCCCCGTCTTGAATGGCCTTGGCAATGCTCTCGACCAACATGCCAAATCCATCAGGCGATGTGGTGGCGTTCGGCGTTCGGTTGCTATCTTCTCCGAACAGGATAAGCCCGTTATAGCCGCTCGTCCGGATCAGGGTGGAAAGCAGGCAAAGAAGCTCGGACAGACTGAGATCCGCCAAGGGCATGTGCACGTCATTCAGGTCATCAGAAGAGCCGGTCACCAGAGCATTCAGAACCGCTTTCATGCGGCTATGGTCCCCGGCCTGATAGGCGATGCAGTAGCTCGAAAGACAGGACGCCAGTTCTGCTCCACCTTGCAACCCGACAATGTCTCTACATGCCCTCTCGATGGCACAGATCAGAGTGCCATTCTCAAGGCGCGCTTCTGCGATGCAACGGTCTGCAAAGCGGCGAAACACCGCCTCAAACGCATTGCAGTTCGGCTGTTGTTGCGTGCTGAGTGATGCAAGGAGACACTCGACACGCCCGGCGCGGGACGACGAAGACACCGTCTCATCCCAGCCCTCTTCAACCGGCAGCGACAGGGTTACGAGATTCTTGGTCAAGGACCGTTGTCGCGCGATGCGCACAAGAAGGCTCATGCCGAACGCGGCTTCCCCACACAGAAACCGCATAGTCGATGCCCCGTTGGCGACCCGCTCGATAAAGAACAGAAGCTCTTCGATCGCGACCGAGTGATTCATTTCGGTGGTCGCGGTCCAGCGGCTCATGACATAGCCTCACGAGCTTTCGCCGAGCCGTCCTCGGCCACGCCCATGATGTGGTCGAACAGGTCCATGGCGTTCTCGCATACAGCCTCAGCCCCCTTGGAGAGGAGCAATTCGCGGTGCTGGTCCCGGATGCCATCAAGATGGGAGCCACCGGTGAAGCCGAAGGCCCGCATGCCCGCGGCCACGGCACCTTCAATGCCATGAGGGGAATCTTCCACGACAACACAGGTTGAGGGTTCGAGCCCCAGCTTGCGGGCTGCATAAAGAAACAGATCGGGAGCCGGCTTGCCGCGCTCCACTTCCTCGCCGCTGTAAGTGCGTCCTTCAAAGCGTCCCATGAGCCCCGAAGCGTTCAGGGAGCGGACAATTCGATCAGGAGATCCGCCTGAGGCAATGGCCGTGACCAGCCCTGCTTCAAACAAACGATCATGCAGGGCGACCATGGTATCCACCAACGGCAAGCCATCTCGTTCATATAGGGCAAAGAGGCGCTGGTGGTATTTCTCTGAGAGATCCGGCGGACAGGGTTTGCCAAGTCGTTTGGTGACATCCTTGCTGACATCCGTCAGAGACCAACCCAGATAGTGGTCGCGCGTCATTTCATAACTTGCGCCAGGAACACCGACCTCCTGCATCTCCGATGCCAGTGATTGCAGCGAGAGTGGCTCGCTGTCAACAAGGCATCCATCAAGGTCAAAGAGAACGGCGTTTGGTTTGGTCATAATGTCTCCACTCCGGGCTGAACCCAGCCGTCGGATCAATAGCGTGTCGTTGAGGTTTCAGTGTCTGATGGCCGCTTCGCGAGCAAGTGCCTGAAACCGCTTGAAAAGGTCATAGCGGGTCTCGTGGAAGGCTCGGATCTCACCGCTATCCGGCTCATAACGCTGGGCGATTTCGCTCATTGCCGTCATGGCATCCTCAACCTGATCGAAGTCACCGGCGGCAACCGCTCCAAGTATGGCAGAGCCCAGAAGGACCGGTTCATCGGTCTTGGGAGCGGCAATGGCAACGCCCGTCGTATCTGCCAGAAGCTGTCGGACGAGATCGCTGCGCCCTGCACCGCCACTGATGACGATGGTCTTAATCATCGCACCGGCTTCGGCCTGCGTATCAATGATCTGACGAAGGCCATACCCAAGGCTGCTGACACCGGCGATGTAGAGGGCGACAAGATGATCGACATCGCTGTCCATGCCGAGGCCCGCAATCACGGCCCGGGTGTAGGGGTCGCCATAAGGGGCTCTGTTGCCGATAAATTCGGGAACGACATGAAGCCCTTCAGCCAATCGAGCGGCATTTTTAACCGATCCGGCGAGTTCAACGGCGCGGACAGCCAGCCAGTCAGGCAGGGATTTGCCAGCCGCCTTTGCGTTCGCGGTTGCCTCGGCCGTGGCTGGGTGGAATTTAAGCAGTTGGGCGATAGCCGCACCGGCGGCGGACTGGCCACCCTCGTTGAGCCATGCACCGGGAACCATCGCAGAATAGTAGGGCCCCCAGACGCCGGGCACGAAAACAGGCTCGCTGGTCGTGGTCATGGTGCAGGAGCTGGTGCCAAAGACGTAGCCCAGATTGTCCTGTGGTTTGCCGCTGTCTTTTGCTCCGACGGTGCCGATGCCGCCTGCATGGGCGTCGATGAGGCCTGCTGCGACCTGAGTGCCTGCAACAAGGCCGAGATCAGCGGCGGCGGCTTCGGTCAAGCCCGAGCCAAGCGGCGTGCCCGCATTGACGATGTCGGTGCCGATGCGCTCGAACTTCTCATCAGCCAGTGCATCCAGCCCGATCTGACGGAAGTAGCTTTCATCCCAGCTGTCTTCATGGCCCATGTAGGTCCATTTGCAGGTGACGGTGCAGATCGAGCGGGCTTCGCTGCCGGTCGAGCGCCATGTCAGATAGTCGGACAGATCAAAGAAGCGCCAGGCACCTGCAAAGGTTTGCGGGCGGTTTTCCTTGAGCCAGAGCAGCTTGGGGGTTTCCATTTCAGGGGAAATGATACCGCCCACATAGTCCAGCACACGGTGCTTGGTCGCGTTGATCCGGTCCGCTTGGTCAGTCGCGCGATGGTCCATCCAGACGATGATATTGCGCGCCGGATCCTCACTTGAGCCGATCGCCATCGGAGTGCCGCCCTCACCAAGCACGACAAGCGAACAGGTGGCATCAAAGCCGATGCCCACCACATCAGACGGGTCCACACCGGTTGCTTGCAGCGTTGCCTTGCTGGCCGTGCAGACCGCGTTCCAGACTTCGTCTGATGATTGCTCAACAATGGAGCCCGCTTCCTGAAATAGCGTTATGTCCTGCTTCTCGGCGCCCAGCATATTGCCTTGAACGTCAAAAATGCCGACACGCGCGCTGCCAGTGCCGACATCAATCCCCATATAATAGCGTGCCATTTTTCTCTTCCCATGCTTCTGCGTCGTCAACCCGAGATGGCGGTGTCAGACCAGTTGATCCGACCGAAGCGACAATGCCTGAAACGGAGCGGCCCTTGGTGAGCCGCTCCGCGTCAATTCATCAAACCCGATCAAAATTGGTCGGCAGGACCAGCATGTCACGGATAGTGACCTGGCGTTTTCGGGTCAATATGTACATAACCGCATCGGCCACTTCCGATGCCTCTATGAGGCTACCGGATTCTTTTGCCTTGCGCAGGTTTTCTTCAGGCCAATCGGCCAGAAGGGCAGAGATGACCGGCCCCGGAGAAACCTGTGCGACGCGAATGCCGTGCGGGATCATCTGACGACGCATGCCCTGAACAAAGCTGGTAATGGCCCACTTGGAAGCGGAATAGACAGGCTCCCAATAGGTCGGGAAGTGACCTGCGATCGAACAGGTAACAACGATATCACCGGTTTTGCGTTCTGTCATATGCGGTACAACATCGCGGACGTTTTTCAGCACGGCATTGACGTTGAGGTTCAACATGCGATCGATGGTCTGAGTATCGGTCTCGGTGAGGTCACCACCGATGTAAGTGCCAGCGTTGCAATAAAGAATGTCGATGTGATCCACCTTCTTGAGGATCTCAGGGACCATTGCTGCACAGCTGTCAGGATCGATCAGGTTGGTGACCTGCGCGATAGCCTTGTCGCCCAGACGAGCGACGCATTCTGTGACGGCTTTTTCGTCATAATCGACCATGACAACGGTCGCGCCAGCCTCAATCAGGGCTTCGGTGGTTGCCAGGCCGATGCCGGATGCAGCTCCGGTGATAACGGCAACTTTGCCTTCTAGAGATTCTGCCATTTTCTTGCTCCTTTGATATCAATTTCTTTCAGTGCGTGGGTCAGACGGCAAGGAAGCCGCCGTCCACTGCGAGGACCGAACCGTTCACCATGCACGCGTCATCGCTGAGCAACATGGCAACGGCCTTGGCTACGTCTTCAGGCTCAGCAAAGCGGCCAGATGGGTGGCGCACCATCATGGGCTCGCTTTTCACCGGGTCACTCCAGGCCACAGCAGCCAGTTCGGTCATGGTGATCGTGGGTGCGAGGCACACGGCACGAATGCCATGCGGGCCCAATTCCTTGGCCAGAACACGGGTTGCCCCTTCAAGACCAGCTTTGGAGGCGGCATAGGCAACATGCTCATCGAAACCGCGATGACCTGCGATGCTGGTAATATTGAGGATCACGCCTCCACCACCGGCGGCAACACGGGCTTTTGCGAATTCCTGTGCGCAGATGATGGCGGCCCGCAGGTTGATGTGAAGCACGGCATCGAGGCCGCGATCACTCAGATCGAGCACCGTTTCAAGAACATTGGTCCCGGCACAGTTGACGAGATAGTCAGCGGTGCCTGCCTCTTTCATGGCGCGGCGCACCTCAGCGGCGTCGGAGAAGTCTGCAGTGATGCATTTGGCACCTGTTTCCTCGGTCAGACCCTCAAGTGACTCGAGCGAGCGGCTAAAGCCGACGATCTTGGCGCCACGTGACGCGAGCGTCCGAGCCGTCGCGCGACCGATGCCTTTGCCTGCACCGGTGATCAGAACTGTTTTTCCATTGAAATCCATTGAATTCCTCACTTTATCTCTGGCCGCATGCGGCGCAGTTGTAGTGGTTCTGTGGGGCCCGGCGGCTCTGTTTGCTCGCCCTGTCCGGCCCGTGGGAAGCCGGAATTGAGCATAAGAGCCCCCCGTCCCTCGGCGATGGAGTTCGTCGAAGGCAAAGCTTTGTTCTTGGGGTCGTCTTTCAACTTACTGAGAGTTCAGAGCGAGGCGACCGCCTCATGCAGGGGATTGGCCCCCCTGCCCTATTGAGTGCGCACTAAAAGCTAAGGGTCAGGGAAAAGCGCCACTGGGA
The DNA here is from genome assembly GCF_900215505.1 of Cohaesibacter sp. ES.047. NCBI lineage: Bacteria > Pseudomonadati > Pseudomonadota > Alphaproteobacteria > Hyphomicrobiales > Cohaesibacteraceae > Cohaesibacter > Cohaesibacter sp. ES.047. Next base: position 3,504,061 of record NZ_LT907844.1, on the reverse strand, counting down.
AAGCACAAGATCATGTGAAGCTGCATCAGATAGACCCTTTCGTATCGGCTATCGCCACTCGCGACCAATGTAGATGGCCAGAAGGATGATGAAGCCCTTGATCACGTCCTGCAGATAGGGGTTGATGCCCATCAGGTTGAGACCATTGTTCAGGATACCCAAGAGGACCGCACCGATCAGCGTTCCCAGAATGAGACCACGCCCGCCGGAGATGGCCGTACCGCCCAGAACAACCGCCGCGATGGCGTCAAGCTCGAAGCCGACACCGGCGTTCGGCTGCCCACTCATAAGGCGGCCGGTCAGAACGATGGCTGCCAGCGAAGAGGTCAAACCGGAGATCGTGTAGATGCTCAGCTTGATCCACTGGGTTTTGACACCAGACAGACGCGCTGCGGTTTCGTTGCCCCCAATCGAGTAGACATGACGACCGAACGGCGTGCGCTGCAACAGAACCCATGCAAAGCCATAGATGATGAACATGATGATGACCGGCACAGGAACATTGGCAATCCGTCCGATGCCGAACCAGGAAATCCAGGATGGCAGCCCGGAGATGGGATAGCCACCCGAGTAGATCAGGCCAAGGCCGCGTGCGACACCCATTGTGGCAAGTGTCACGATGATCGCGGGCATCCGGCCCCAGGCGACGAGAGCACCGTTGAAGAGGCCAAAGCAGACCCCGACGAGCGTACCGCCAGCAAGACCGACAATGCCCGGCATGCCCATGTTGACGACAAGTCCGGCGCAAATGGTGCCCGCAAGCGCCATGACCGCCCCGACAGAGAGGTCAATGCCGCCGGTCAGGATGACGAAGGTCATGCCAACCGCGAGGATACCGTTGATTGATACCTGCCTGAGCACATTGAAAATGTTCGAGACCGAGAAGAAGTTTTCGCTTGCGAAACTCATCAGGATCGAAACGACAATCAGGCCGGCGAGAGGCAGCACGAGAGGCGAATGCAGAAAGTCGGCAAACTCAAAACGGCTCTTTTTATTGGTTGTTTCATTGATCGTTGTGTCATGCGACATTTTTCTGTCTCCCCGTCGTTGCGAGAGTCATAATGTGTTCTGAATTGATGTCCTCACCTTCAACCGTGTCGACAATGCCGCCATCGCGGAAGACACAAACACGGTCTGACATGCCCAAAACCTCAGGCAATTCGGAGGAGATCATGATGATTGAACACCCTTGTTCCGTGAGATCGCGCATCAGCTGATAGATTTCAGCCTTGGCGCCAACATCAATGCCGCGGGTGGGTTCGTCGAAAATGAGAACTTTCATGGTGTGATTGAGCCAGCGGGCAACAACAACCTTCTGCTGGTTGCCACCGGACAAGGTGTCCAGACGATCATAGGGACTGTTAGACTTGACCTTGACTTGCGCAATCGCTTCCTTGGTGCAAAGAAGTTCCTTTTTCAGATCGATAAAGAACTGGTATGTGCGATATTTGCCGTAGTTGTTGATCGAGATATTCTGGAGGATCGAGAAACTGGTGATCAGCCCCTGTTCCTTGCGACTCTCAGGCAAGAGGCCAATGCCATTGGCGAGTGCGTCAGCCGGTTCCTTGAAGCGGATGTCATTGCCGTTGAGCTTGATCTTGCAGACCTGCGAGGGATGCGCCCCCAAAAGAGCGAGCGCGGTTTCCGTGCGTCCCGATCCAACAAGACCGGCAAAGCCGAGCACCTCACCCTTGCGCAAATCAAACGACGAGACCGGGCCGTTCTTTTCGAGCTGGATTTCCGAGATTTCCAGAACAGGTTGAGCTGCGGCATTGATGTCCGGTTTGGGCGGGAAATTCTGATCGATGCGACGCCCCACCATCATTTCGACGAGACGGTCATTGTCGACATCGGACACGTTGCAGGTGTTGATGTACTCGCCGTCGCGCAACACGGTGATGCGATCGCAAATCTCAAAAATCTCTTCAAGGTGATGAGAGATGAAAACGATGGCAACGCCATTGCGCCGCAGTTCCCTGATCACCTTGTACAAATGCTCCACCTCGGAAGGCGTCAGCGTTGCTGTCGGTTCGTCAAGGACGAGGATACGCGCATCAAGAGAGAGCGCCTTGGCGATCTCGACAAACTGCTGTTCGGCGACGGAAAGATGTGTGACAGGCACGTTCAGCGGGACATCCACATCCAGCCGCTTCATGATTTCTTCGGCACGCTTGCGCATTGCGCGAAGATTGAGAAGTCCGAGTGAATTGGTGATTTCTCTTGCGAGAAACATGTTTTCGACAGCCGTGAGATAGGGAATAAGGCTGAATTCTTGAAACACGATGCCGACACCGGCCTCGATTGCTTCGTCATAATCGGCGAAATCACACACTTCATTGTTGATCTTGATTGTGCCTTCGCTTGCCTTGATGATGCCGCAGAGCACTTTCATCAGCGTCGATTTACCGGCGCCATTTTCGCCGAGAAGCGCATGCACTTCCCCGGCTCGCACTTCTAGATCAACTCCATGCAAGACTTCGATGTTGCCGAAGCGTTTCTTGATCCCGTTCATTTCCAGCATGGGACAATCCGCATAGTTTGAGAAATGGCCACCCCCGCGAACTTAGCGGGAGTGACCTTGGGAGAAGAGCTTACCAGCTGAAGCCTTCGGCGTTTTTCGCATCGATGACACGTACATCGATCGGAACTTCAGAAGGAACAACACGAGCACCCCAGTACTGAGCCAGTGCCATGCCGAGGCCAACGCGGATCTGGTCGCGTGGGAACTGAGCCGTGGTTTCGATGAACGGTGTGCCTTTAGCAATTGCATCAACTGCTTCAGGAGCACCATCAACCGAGGTCAGTTTGATGTCTTTGCCTGACCCCTGGATCGCAGCGAGTGCGCCCATTGCGCCACCGTCGTTGACGGAGAAGATGGCTTCGAGTTTCGGATGAGACTGGATCATGTTTTCGACAACGCCCAGAGCAACAGAGCGGTCCTGACGACCATTCTGGGTGTCAACGAGTTTGATATCTGGGAATTCCTCGAGAGCAGCCTTACAGCCTTCAACGCGCTGCAGGATGGGGATCACGGGGATACCGTCAAGGATTGCGACTTCACCGTCACCGCCGATGGCTTCCCCCATGTATTTGCAAGACATGTAGCCTGCATCACGGTTTTTGGAACCAACGAAGGTATCAACCGGACCGTTCGCGTTGGCATCCACTGCCACAACAATCACGCCAGCTTCTTTGGCCATGGTGACCGCGGACTCGATACCAGCACTATCGGTCGGGTTCAGGAGCAGAATGTCGATGTCCTGCTGCAGCATGTCTTCCACGTCAGAGATCTGTTTGGCAACGTCATGGCCAGCATCGGTGATGACCAGATCAGCGCCGAGCATTTTCGCTGCGTCTTTAAGAGCTTCATGCATGGAAACGAAGTATGGGTTGTTCATTTCCTGGAAAGTCATGCCGATTTTCAGCTTGCCATCGGCAGCCATAGATACGCTGGCCGAGAGCGCTACGCCAAGAGCGGCAATGGAGATGGATTTGAGAATAGACTTCATTTTAGGATCCTCCCTAAAGGTGGTTTTGGACAATACTACCCGTTTGCGCAGACCTCCATATCTGCAACACGAGCAATTCTAATAACTTGATTTCAGGACACTAACCGGTCATGCAAGCCACGTTGTTTGCTGCGAATGTGGATCGAAATTCAGATGGCGACATGCCCTTCAACTTGAGGAAGTGGCGATTGAAGTTGGACAGATTTGCAAAGCCAACTTCAAAACAAATATCAGCAACGCGGGTATCGGGGTCGGTCAGCAGCATGTGGCAGGCCAAGTCAATCCGCAGTTGGTTCTTGTAGCGCACAAGGGTCATACCCGTGTGGCGCTTGAATGAGCGCGAAAAGGAGCTCGCGCTTTGTCCCGTCAGCTCGGCCAACTCGGCCTCTGTGATCGGACTGGTGAGGTTCTCCCTCAAGTAGTGGATGGCGCGATTGACGCCAGTGTCTTCTGCGCTGCCCATTTCGATCTGGAAATTCAGGCTCGCAAGAATTTGCGGCTCCGGCGCATGAACAAGGCGATCAACAACCTCGCAAAACAATGCAATGCGCTTGATGCCGCGGGCATCCATCAACTCGCTCATAATCGGCTCGAGCGCCTTGCCGGTCTCATTGTCAAACAGCAGACCGCGGCGGGATCGGCTTAAAAGGGTACGGAAAGCGTCCATCTCCGGAACGACTTCCAGCGTGGCTTCAATGAAGCTTTCAGGAAACTGAATGACCTGACTGCGACGTCGCTCAAACTTATCTTTCGGGATGTTGCTGATCCAGTTCTGAGGCAGATAGGGACCAGTCATGACCAGCTGGCCAGGTGCGAAATGCCCGATGTGATCGCCGATGTAAAATTTGCCGGTCGTGGAAACGACGAGGTGAATTTCATACTCCGGATGGTAATGCCACCGCACGGTGCGGAAAGGATAGCCATGCTGCCATGCAGCGAACGACTCATCTTTACGAATATGCACCAATTCAAGATCAGGCTGCACTTCACTCCTCCTATCAGCACGAAGCTCGATCCCTCCCAAGATCTCGGTTGAGCCTACCGCTGTGTTGTATTGGAGTATATTAGGAAAACTTTTTAGCGCTCCACATCACTACGGAGAAATATATAATACGTTTTTAACCTCGACTTGTGAAATTTCGCACAATCTAGTCTATAAAAGACCCTGCAACGATTTCTAACTTCACGTGTTTTCATGCAACCAATTTATGCAGCAGCGCAGAGATTGGGCACATCTGCGCCTTTAGTCTTACGAGATCGCACGATTAGGTTTAATGCGACACGGCACAACTCGATCAAAATCCAAGGGCAAAGTTGATCTATAGGGAGTTTCATTTGATACTTTTTTGACCGTTTCGACAAATTGACACGGAAAATCAATCAAAATGAACGACCGGCAAAAAAGCGTATTTCTAGTTGCATGCCGCTGCGATGCTGATCGCGTTTGCGGTCATTTATCCGGTCCTCAACAAGTATTGGGCCGGGAACAATTGGCTCAAACAAATTTCGAACGAAAGCGCTTTTTTCTGGAAAAATCTGTGCAAAAAAAAGAAGGGCAGTCCCTGCCCTTCTTTTCCGTAACCGGAGCATGTGTTCGCAATGTTGCCGGGCGTCGCGACACCCGCTATAGGATCAACCAAGATTGAAGGATACTGATCCCAATCCTGCTGCGACTCCGCTCGGCAATTCTCGCTCTCGCCGGGCTGATGAACGCCTATTTGGCTGGCTCCTCTATTTGAGAGCCCGACGGCGGTTCGCTCACCGTTCTTTTTGCAAATTCAGATAACTGTCTCTGTAAGCTTGATATTTCGGCATGTATTTTTCGGCCAAATCAGCGTCGGGCTTGAATTCCAGATCGACTTTCGGTGAAGCAAAGATCGCTGCCGAAGTGTCACCAGTTGCACAGGCAGTCCCCAATCTTGCCGCTCCGAATGCCGCTCCGCAGTCGCCGCCTTCCGGTTTCAACAGTGTCAAGCTGGTGACAGCAGCCATGATTTGCTGCCACAGATCCGAACGCGAACCACCACCCACGGCATACGCCGCTTCGATTTCTGTTCCGGCAGCCTTGAGCACACGAACACAATCGGCAAATGCCATTGCCACCCCTTCCATGGTCGCCTGAACGAAGTCTGGCACGCGCGTCACGCGCTGCAATCCAACAAACGCTCCGGTTGCATTCGGCTTGTTATGAGGTGTTCTTTCACCTGAGAGATAGGGCAGAAATGACAGGTTCGTCGGATCGATGATTTTTTCCGGCAGCAAACCGGCCAGTTTGGCAGGCTCCTGACCCGTTATTTCGCTGAGCCAAGTGAAGCTGTCAGTAGCAGAAAGTATCACTCCCATCTGGTGCCCAGTTTCCGGCACTGCGTGGCAGAAGGCATGAACAGCGTCCTCGGTGTTGGGCGCGAAGCGATCTGCTGCGGCGAACAGAAGGCCCGATGGACCAAGGGAGAGGAACCCTGTTCCGGGCGTTATGACCCCCATGCCACACGCGGTTGCAGCATTGTCTCCGCCCCTGGCTTCGCCCAACTCGGCACGCAACATGCCGGAGCCCTCAGACCCTTCAACAAGGCCCGGCATGTGACTGCTGTTAAGCCCGGTTGCTTCGAGCAATTCAGGTGACCAACGCCGTTCAGCCACATCGAGCCAGAGCGTCCCAGCCGCATCCGACATTTCGGCAACATGCTCACCAGTCAGCCACAATCGGACATAATTCTTGGACAGCGCATCCTTGTTGGTGCGTGCAAGCTCGGCAATTGCGCTTTCGCAGGCCTTGATCCAGCTGGTCGGGGTCTTGCTCCGACCAGCCCGGATGCGGCCGCTCGACGGTGAGAGATGCGGTGGTGATCGCCACCGCATTGAAACTCTCGTCGACCAGCATCGCCTTGACACCAGATGTGCCAATATCCAGTCCCGGATACGCTTGTCGCTCCTGACCCTGTCGCCTAGTCAGACGACACTTCGATCTGAATTTTGACATCCGTATCGCGGGCTTCAACGGCACGGTCAAAGGCAGCAATGCTGTCGGCAAATGGCAGGGTGGCCGAGATGAGCGGATTGAGGTCGACTTTGCCAGCCCCGATCAGCGCAATGGCACGGTCATAGATGTTGGCATAACGGAAAACCGTTTCGAGGCGCAGTTCCTTGGCCTGAAGACCAACAATATCCATCGGAACCGGTTCAACGGGCATGCCGACCAGTACAATGGCGCCGCCCGGACGGGCGCATGCGGGCACATCAAGAATGGCAGGAGCAGCACCGGAGCATTCAAACACCACATCCGCACCCCAATTGTCGGTTGCTTCCGCAATGGCCTGTGCAGCTGGCTGTTTGGTGATGTTGATGGTCTCGATGCCTTCATACTTGGCGATGATGTCGAGTTTTGGCTGAGCGAGGTCTGCGACATAGACTTTTGCGCAGCCACCGGCCAGAGCAGCCAGTGCGGTCATCATGCCGATGGGGCCGGCACCAATCACCAGACCGATATCGCCGGGCTGAATCTTGGCGCGTAATGCTGCCTGCATGCCAATGGCGAACGGCTCGACCATGGCGCCTTGGGCATAGGAGACCGTTTCCGGCAGCTTGTAGGTGAAAGCGCCCGGATGAACGACTTCGGGGGTCAGGCAGCCGTGGATCGGCGGCGTTGCCCAGAAGGTGACGGCCGGATCAACATTGTAGATGCCGAGTTTCGATGCGCGAGAGGTCGGATCAGGAACACCCGGCTCCATACAAACGCGATCCCCGACGCTGAGATGTTTGACATTGGCGCCAACTTCGGTGACCACACCGGCAGCCTCATGCCCCAGAACCATCGGCGCATTGACAACAAACTGGCCGATCTTGCCGTGGGTGTAATAGTGAACGTCAGATCCGCAGACACCGACGGTGCGAATGTCAATCCGCACGTCATCCGGGCCAAGATCGAGCGGCAAAGGGAAATCCCGCAAAGAGAGTTTTCCTTTTTCTTCCAAGACGAGTGCCTGTACCATCATTTTCCTCCTAACATCGCGAATTCTCGCGTCGTGATTTGACTTTTGAGAGACCATCCGCCTCGTCGAGGCGTACTCCCATCTCAAGCAAGGAGGATATGGACGAATGCCAGCCCGTGTAAATCAGCCCAGTGACTTACTAGTAGGCATTTTACCAAACCGGTGAAGAGAGTATCACTCCCGACACGGCAATCGTGTGAGCCAGAGGGTCTGCGGACGCTGTACGGATTGAAACGACGCCCTGTTTGCGCCGTGCACGCATCAGTCGCGCAACAATCGAAAAGCCTAATTGGTGATTATTAAATCAATATTGCCCAGCGCATGTCATATGCTCTATGCGCCCAGACAAAGCGATAAACTAAAGTATCAGCCGCGACTCTTAGTTTTCCTGTCTAGTCGGTGCCAAAACCAGCCTTGGCGTGGCTTGACCGACCCTGCTGAGCAAGTCGCATGAGGCCAGACATCCATCGTTTCTGGATCAGGGCTTTGCGCTTCTTGTTCATGGCATCGATGATTTTCGGGGCCGCTTCTTCAAAACTCGCGGACTGGGCCGGATAAACCGCCTCGCACAGAAGGATATGATAACCGATTGATGTTTCGATCACCTCACTGATCGTCCCTTCCGCCAGACCGAACAGGATGTCATCGAGTTCCGGGAACAATTGCCCGCGCCCTATCCGCCCCAAAGCGCCTTCTTCGAGTGCACTGGGACATTCAGAATGGCGCAGGGCCAGTTGCCCGAACTGCGCAACCGATCCATCAAGATCCGCGTAGATGCCGCTGATGCGGCGGGCCGCCTCGGCGCGTATGTTTTCAGGATAGTCGTCGTTGATGGTAATGAGAATCTGACGCGCGGCACGTGTCTCATCAAGGCTGAATTTCTCGGGATAGCGATCATACCAGTCACGGGCTTCCTCGATCGTCGCTGGAGCTGCTTCGGCTGCGACTTTCTCCAACACGGCATCGACCTGTAATTCACGACGCAAGGCATCGCGCAGGATCTCCTCGGTTAGGGCGTTGCGCCGAAGATCCTCGCTGAACTCGTCCTTGTCACCGTAACGAGCGCGCACATTCTCCACGGCCCGATCCAGCATCGGGTCGGGAATATGGATGTCTCGGGCTTCCGGGCTTTTCAGGACCATCGCCTCGATGGTCAAAGAGCGTCTGGCATTTTCCTCGGCAATCGCCTTTTCGGTTCCGGCCAGTTCGTCATAGCGACACTCGAAATGAGAGAGGGCGGCGCGCATAAGATGATGCGCCAACAGTCCGGCATCATTCATGCTTCCAGTACCCCCTCGCCGCCGGTGCCTTGTGCATCGCTATCGTCAGGCGACAGGGCGCTCTCGGGCACCATCAATGTGCGGCCCGGAAAGCGCACGTGATAGGCGACACTGCCAAGCGCTTCAACGACATCATCGTCCCGAATAACCTTGATGATTTCGCCCTGATCCCCGACACGCGCAACGACTTCACCCTGAATGCCCAGAGGAATGCGCGCGACAACCTTTTCGCTGAATTCAAAACGGCTTGGCGTCCAAGGTGCATCCACGGGGATCAGTTCCTTGTCGCGACACCCGACGATCCGATCCTCATCGGTAAAGTGGATCGTGTAGATCACCTGATCCTGCAAAAAGGTTCCGATGTCGCGCACAACGCCCGTCGAGCCGCGCCGGATCAGGAGCGTTCCGGTTTTGGCTCCGGGATAGGTGCCATCATTGCGCACATTGCGCGTCACACGGACCACGTCACCATATTCAAATCGTTCTGGGGGCTGGCTTTCGATCATCGGTTCAACTATTTCAACAAATCTTCAAGGGGTACAAAGGCGGGTTTGGCGGGCTGGAAGACTTTAAACACCTTCTCCGTGAGGGCATCGGATTCGACAAAATCCTGATAGGCCTGTTTGAGATTGCGGGTGTAGTAATCCCACCAGGACTCGGCGTTGACCGGCCCTTCGTGATCGATAGTGAGATAGTCATGAAACCGCTGCAGGATGTGCAGGCGATTGACCATGACGACATGAGGATCAAAGTCGATGTCGAAATAGTCCAGAAATTCCTCTGCGCTGCTCAGATCGTCGATTTCGGATTCCAGCTCTTCATTTCTCATCGTATGTCTCCTTCAAGATCCAACAACCTCTCGCGGGTCAGGGCGAGCAATGGTTTGCAATTCAGCCGGTTGGCATGGTCGAGTTCGATCAGTTTCTCAAGGGGGCCGAGCGCCTCTTCAAAGCGACCAAGGCGCATCAGCAGATAGGCCCGGCCCTTGAGCGCCCAGAGATAGAAGCGCAGCATTGGCATTGCCTCACCGCTTGTCCGGTTCACATCATCCACGGTCAACAGACGCCAGTCGGCGGCGACGTTGAGCCGCTTGCCTGCTTCCCTCATGGCAAGATCTGCGATAACCAGAGCCTCTTCGAAGGCTTGCAGAAAATAGTGATGGCGGTAGAGCGCCACGATGACATTGAGGTCTTGGGGTGCCAATCTTTGGGCATCTCCCAGCGCCGCGACGCGATCCGATGCAGTTGCAGCGTTGCTCGCCTTGTCCAGCAGGGCGGCGACAATCGGTTCGGGAGCCTCATCGAAATAGAGCGCACCGCTTTCGAAATCGAGCAGATCCCGCGCAGTTTGTGCGGATGGGGCTGTCTCAAGCATTGGCGGCCTCCCGCAAGAGGTCTGCGTCCGGCTCGCAGACATCGGCTGCATCGCAAACGTCGCAATCGTCATCTTTCTCTTCGTTGAGCGCAGCTTCGAGGGTTTCAACCCGCTTGATCAGGCAAGCGATGGCGTCAGAAACCGGGTCGGGGATAAGGTGATGGTTGAGATCGATGCCGTGGGGATCGAGATAAGACACCTTGTCCTTGCGGCGCACGATGCTGCCCGGCACACCGACGACGGTGGCACCCGAAGGAACATTACCGACGACAACCGAATTTGCACCGACCTTCGCATTGCAGCCGATGCGCACCGCGCCGAGTATCTTAGCACCGGCGCCGACAATCACATTGTCGTCCAGCGTCGGATGCCGTTTTCCCTTGTTCCAGGTCGTCCCCCCCAGAGTGACCCCGTGATAGAGGGTCACCCCGTCACCGACTTCGGCTGTTTCGCCGATCACGACACCGGCCCCATGATCGATGAAAAGGCGTTTGCCGATGGTCGCGCCAGGATGAATGTCAACGTTGGTGAGAAAGCGCGCGAACCATGACAAGAACCGCGCGCCGTAACGCCAATTGGCGTGCCAGAGCCGGTTGGCGATACGATACCAGATCAAGGCATGGACACCGGGATAGATCGTGGCAATCTCGAAGAAGGATCGCGCGGCCGGATCCCGCTCGAACACGCATTGGATGTCCTGACGAATGGCGATGATCAGACTCACGCCCCCCCCTCCTCTAGGGCCAGCTCGGCGCTGCCCTCCTCTGTAAGGCATTCGTCAAGATTGCGATGAAGGGCGATGAGATCGTCGAGGTCCGGAGCCCTCTTGTAGGCTTCGGCAAAGCGCCGCACGTGAGGGATCAGGTCCATGGCCTCGGCCAGCGTGAGCGCGATGCCGAGTTGGCCATAGACATGCTGAACTGCCTTGGTCCCGGAATGCTTGCCTAGAACGAGTTCATGCTTGCGGCCGAACCACTCCGGATCGACACCTTGATAGTTCAGTTTGTCTTTTATCAGGCCATCAATGTGAATTCCGCTTTCGTGCGTGAAGACACTCGAACCGACAAGGCTTTTCTGCAAGGGCACGGGACGACCAGATGCTTTGGCAACCATTCCGGAAAGGGCGTTGAGGCTACGCTGATCAACACCGGTTTCAAACCCATAGAGATTGCGCCCGGCAGTAACGAACTCCTCTAGGGAGGCATTGCCCGCCCGCTCGCCAAGCCCATTGACCGTGGTGTTCACATGGGTCGCGCCACCGAGCGCTGCGGCGAGACTGTTGGCTGTCGCGAGGCCGTAGTCATCGTGGGCATGCATCTCAAGCTCAAGGCCGGAATTGGCACCAAGGGTGCGGAATATCTCAATTGTTGCGAAAGGCTCAAGGATGCCGACTGTATCAGCGAAACGGAAGCGCTTGGCCCCTGCCCGTTCAGCAGCCTCGAGAACCTCAAGCACGAAATCGAGATCGGCCCGGGAGGAATCCTCCCCGCCTACCAGCACTTCAAAGCCTTCGTCGAGCGCTTTGGGAACCATATAGGCGATCTGTTTGAGGACATAGGCCCGATCGCGCCCCAGCTTTGAGCTGATCTGCTGGTCTGACATGGGCATCGACAGATCGATCATGTCGACGCCCAGATTACAGGCGGCGGCAAGATCCCCTTCGCTCATGCGGCACCAGACGATTGTCCGGGCCTTCAGGTTCATCGATGTGATCGCGCGGATCGTATCTCGCTCATCCTCGCCCATTGCCGGAATGCCGATTTCAAGCTCGGGTACACCGGAGGCAACAAGTTCACGAGCAATTTCGCATTTCTCGCGCCGCTTGAACGCCACGCCAGCCGTCTGTTCACCATCACGCAAGGTCGTGTCGTCAATAATGATGGGGCGATTAACAAGCATGGCACGCTCCTTTCGAGCAATCGGTTTTCTAGCCATCAGACGTAGACTGGCCATCAGGCGTAGGCAGGCCATCAAGCGTAGGCAGGATTAAAAGCCTGTTCGGGATTGGTGACAGGGCCGTTTTCACTCCAATAGGGAGAAAGCTTGCGCAACTGGGCGATGATCGGCGGCACGGCTTCGATGACGGTCTCGATTTCACTCATGGTGTTGTAGCGCGATAGCGAGAAGCGGATGGAGCCGTGCGCGGCGGTGTAGGGAATATCCATCGCGCGCATAACATGGGAAGGTTCGAGCGATCCCGATGTGCACGCCGAGCCGGAAGACGCTGCAATCCCCAGCTTGTTGAGCAGCATCAGGATTGCTTCCCCTTCAATGAATTCAAAGGCGATGTTGCAGGTGTTGGGAAGGCGATTGTCGGCATCCCCCGTCACGAAGCAATGGGAGACGGCCTCAAGAATGCCCTCTTCAAGACGGTCGCGCATGGCGCGGACGCGTGTCTGTTCCTCGTCCATATAGAGCTGGGAGAGTTCGGCAGCCTTGCCAAGAGCAACAATACTCGGGGCGGCTTCAGTCCCCGCGCGACGCCCCCGCTCCTGATGGCCTCCCCTGAGGAGCGGACGAAAGCGGGTTCCGCGGCGCAAATACAACACACCGATGCCTTTGGGCGCATGCAGCTTGTGGCCAGACAAGGATAGCATGTCGATGGGCGTTTTCTTCAGGTCAATAGGGATTTTGCCCACTGCCTGCACGGCATCGGTGTGAAACATGACACCGGCATCATAGGCCATCTGGGCCATCTTCTCGATTGGGAAGAGCGTGCCGGTTTCGTTGTTGGCCCACATGATGGAGACAATCGCCACCTTGTCAGACAACAATTTTTTGAATTCGCCAAGATTGAGACGACCCTTCATGTCCACCTTGAGATAGTGAACGATGTAGCCGTCTTTCTCGAGGCTTTCGCAGAGCGCCAGCACGGCCGGGTGCTCCACATTGGTCGTGATGATTTCGCGGCGGGCCGGTTGCGCCTTCAACGCCGAGAGAATTGCGGTGCTGTCGGACTCGGTGCCGCAGGAGGTGAAGATGATTTCACTGTCGTGGGCCGCGCCGATCAGGCTTTGCACCTGCGAGCGGGCGGTTTTCAGCGCGCGGCCAACCTTGTTGCCAAACTGGTGCATGCTGGAAGGGTTACCGAACTGCTCGGTGAAATAGGGCAGCATGGCGTCAACGACGGCCGGATCGACCTGAGTGGTGGCGTTGTTATCAAGATAGATGCCTTGCATGGTGATCCCTCCCTTACGCTTTCAACAGTTCGCTAACGGGCATGATTTTGCCCGATGCCGCAGGCATAGATGCAGCGGACTCCGCGGCAGCTTTCCTTGCAGCGACCTTCTTCATCTGGCTGGCCGGGAGGACACGAACGAACTCGCCCAGTTCCTCAACCAGTTTTTCCTGAATGCCGTTGAGCGTCACCGAGGCGAGCTGACAACCGACACAGGCACCCTTCATGTTGACGAAGATCTTTTCGTCCATGACCTCGACCAGCTCCACGTCGCCATTGTCGGCCTGCAGCATTGGGCGCATGCTGTCGATCACCTCATCGATCTTCTTGATGCGCTGAACTCCGGTCATGCCGGATACCAGCGCCTCTGGAGTTGCGGCGACAATGGGTTTGGCTGCATTCTCGGGATTGAAGCTTTCGCCCTGTTCGGCCATCACGCGGGTCAGGATGTCCTCAATGCCCTCATGGCAGGAGGCGCAGCCCCCGCCGGCCTTGGTGTAATGGGCAACTTCCTCGACTGTGCTGAGGCCATTGGCACGGACGGTTTCCTCGATCAGCACTTCATCAACGGCGAAGCATTTACAGATCAACGCCCCTTCCTCATGATCGTCTTTCCATTCCTCGCCATGGTAGTTGGCGACAGCGGCCTGAAGCGCTTCGCGGCCCATGACCGAGCAATGCATCTTCTCCGGCGGCAGACCATCGAGATAGTCGGCGATGTCCTGATTGGATACCGATAGCGCCTGATCAACCGTCATGCCCTTGATAATTTCGGTGAGCGCAGATGACGAGGCAATCGCCGAACCGCAGCCAAAGGTCTGAAAGCCTGCGTCCTCGATAACGCCGGTGGCTTGGTTGACCCGTAGTGTCAGCCGCAACGCATCACCGCAAGACAGGGAGCCCACATCGCCGGTCGCATTGGCCCCGTCCACGGCGCCTGCGTTGCGCGGATTGTAGAAATGTTCCTTGACGGTCTCCGAATAGTCCCACATGTCTCTCTTTGTCCTCGGTTCGGCGTTATCTTGTTTGGTCTTGGCTTGGATCCAGTCAGGGATGAAATCAGGCAGCAAAGCTCTTGCCACAGGAGCATTTGGACGCGGCGTTCGGATTGGCGAAGGTGAAGCCGGAGCCTTCGAGACTTTCAGCAAAATCGATCACCGTACCGATGAGCATTTCTGCGTTGTCCGGAACGATAAAGAGCTTGATGGAACCGCTCTCCACGAGATGATCCCCTTCTTCGGGACCAGTCACCAGATCGAGACGATATTGCAATCCGGCGCACCCGCCATTGACTGCGGCGATGCGCAATCCAGCCAGCGGCTTGTCCGAATTGTCCATCAACCGTTGAAGAACTTCCTGAGCATTCTGTGTCACTGTCAGCATCATTCTCACCCTTGCAAACTGTCCAAACTGTTGGTTGATCAGAAATTTGCAAGAGCCGTGCCAGCCCGCAACGTTCCTTCTATTCCATTGAATTAAATAATCTAATTTTCATTTCGCCACTTTCAGGCGATCTGATTTCTTTGTCGTAAAGCCGACATTGTCACACCCAAACCTCCCCTTGAGATCGGATAGCAAGGCTTACAAATGCCAACAAAAAAGCCGCCTCAAAAGGCGGCTTTCTTTTGCTTCGATTGGGCTGCTCAAGACCAGATGTCTTCCGGCACCTTGAGGCGCTCGACCGGCTCGCCCCCGATCAGATGCTCGTTGAAGATTGCTTCAATGGCTTCCTGGGTCTTGATGCTTTGATATTTGACGCCTTCGGGATAAACCAGAACGCTGGGACCGGCCTTGCACGGTCCACCCTGACAGGAGGTGCCGGTAACCTGCACCTTGCCGCCCAGATCGCGCTTGATCACTTCGGTGTTGAACTTGGTATAGATGTCCTGAGCCTTGTCTTCCGAACAACTGCCGAACGGATGTCCATCGGGGTGTTGCTGGATGCAGACGAACACATGCTTTTCGGGTTTGCCAGCCATGAAGGCCTCCTTATGCGAAATGGGGGATGATTGTCAGGCCGCATCTGCGGTCATGTGCGAGAAGCAACCCTTGGGGCAGATCTTGGAGCAGGCTTCGCATCCGATACAATCATCGCGGTTCTTGAGCGACATCACCATGCTGGTGTCATCGGAAAAGCCGTCATCATCGTCGTCGTCATCGCCAAATGGATCATCATCTTCGAATTCGTCATCACTGTCGTCATCGAGATTGAGGCTTTCGCGCTCGACCAGTTCGAAGACATCCCGCGAGCAGACCCGGAAACAGCGGCCACAGCCGATGCATTTCTTGGCATCGAGCGTCTCCACGAACTGGGGCGTCCATTCCGCTCCACCAAGGGTCAATCCAACCACTTCAGCCATCTTATGCTCCCTTCGCTTCTGCCTGTTTGAGTGCGCTCTCCGCATCGGCCCATGCCTTGCAGGCGGCATAGGTGTCTTCTGCGATCGACGGAAGATCCTCATAGGCGGCCGGGAGGCGATCCTCCACGAGATCATGCAACTCCATCGCCTTTTCCGAGGCGATGCGCTTGGCTTTTCTGGCGGCTTTGGTGAGCGCCTTCAGATCTGCTTCATCCATAGCTTTGGTCCTTTGGGTTTGGCTTTGTTACAGCTTGGCGACGTCGCGGTGGGCCTCGACAAGGGCGGCGGCCTTGTCGATGATTTTGCCCGCCTCGTCCTGCATGAGATCAAGCGATTTGAAGCCGAAGCGATGCACGTCTCTGAGGTTCCTGTCGACGACGATCAGCTTGCCGACCGCGATGAGAGCGCGGCCGAAGCCTTCGTGACTGATGTTGATGATCGGCACCGCCATCAGGCCGGTCTTGCCCTCGATTGAGACGGCCAAGGCGTTGTACCAGGCCTTAACGCGAGCGATGACCTCTTCGTCGGGATCGCCGATAATGGGCACCTGACGCTTTCTTTCCTTGGTCATGACAAAAGGATCAATGATTTCATTCTCGCCCGCGTTGTCCCACACGCCATAAGCATCGATGGCACGCATCTGGCGGATGATTTCGCCGACAATCGGGTGTTTCAATGCGGGGTCATCCTTGGTGACAACCAGCTCGTCTTCCAGATCAAGTATCATGTCTCACTCACTCCAACCTTCCATTTCCATATCGTCGAACCGCGCCGGGTCGTTGCGGGCGTCATTCACGGCATTAAGCGCCCGCAGGATCCAGAAGGACGGATCGCCCCTGAGTTCATCCTGAAGCAGCGCCAGTTGGGCCTTGATCGGTGTGCCGTCAGCCACCTTGACCGGCTGAACCCTGATCTGCTTGAGCTGGGCAATGGCCGAGGCACCAACCGCTCGGCAATAGACGGCTGCACAATCTTCCAATGCCTTGAGGCGAACATCGAGCTTGTCCTCAGTGCCGTCCATTTGTGCCTCTTCAAACCCGACCGTCTGGTGGAAGTGGGCCTCGTCCCGTGTCACCAGATAGACCGAAAGAAACTCGCAGGTGCCGAAATGCTGATCGACATGCTTCTGATCGGTTGTTGCGAAGGCAACCTTGAGCGCCCGACCCGAGAAGTCGTCCTCAATGGTGCTGTCGTGCAAGGTCAACGTGCGAGCGATCTGGCCCATGGGTTTCACCTTCCATGTCTTGAATTTGCGAGTAGATGGATCTGTAGGGCTCAACGGCATCGTGATCGGCCTCGACAAGCAGATTGGCGAGTTCGAACAGGGTCTGGCGGCTACCGCGATAGCCAATCCAGACGCGCGCTGCGGCCCCGAACCGGTCGAACTGCGGGAAGCCTGCCCTGAGCAGCGGCAGGCCGAGCCGCTTTGCACTGGCCGCGCAATGGGCATTGCCGATGACTATTTCGGCCCCTTCTTCCCTTGCGAATTTTTCCAGTTCTTCAAGATCGCCTATTTTGACAGCCTTTGCTGGCAAAGAAGCAAGGCTGGACGCATTGGATGGCGCGATGGCCGTCGTCATCTCCGCCCCCATGCCTGCGAGCAAATCCCCGAAGGCTGACAACAAGTCGGGGTCACCGGCCACAGCAGTGCGGGTCATGCCAATGTGAAAATGGGTATCGAGCATGGCGTCCTGCAATTGCTTGCGCTGGCGTTCGATGCGCGCAGGCACCGGCTGGCCGGAAAGCGTGTGTAGCAGATGGATGAACTGGTCGACCCTGTCAAGGCCGAACAAATGGCCGAATTGATGGCTTGGTACGCCAGTGCGCTCGGTCAGGAGATCAGCCGCTGCACACATGCTGCTGCCGATGACGAGCGTGGCGCACGCTTTGTAGAGGATCTCGAAGTCACCGACACAGGTGCCGCCGGTGGTCAGAGGATTGTAGTCCCGCTCATTGAGATGTCCGTCAAGGCTGGTTGAAAGATCGGGAATGACGAGCGGGATCAACCCGAAGGCCTCGACCAGCTCCTTCAGCTCTTCAATGTCGCCGGGCGTCATCGTTGCATTGACGAGAATATTGACCTGCCGATTGGAGGCCACACCGCCCTTTTCCTCGGCCTCGGGGACGAGCCGATTGATCATTTCGCAGACTGCCTTGGCAAAACCGGTCTCAAGCGACCCGGCATAGTCAGGCGTCTCGACCGGAATGACCGCTGTAGCCGCACATTCGGGATGGTTTTTGCGGAAGGTAGCGACAGCGCCGCCGACATCTGAGCCTTGGGTCTCGGACAGGCCGGTGGTCGGAACACCGATCAGGGAAGGCGCGAACTTGTCGCAAATGGTCTTGAGTCCCTCGACCACATTGTCATCAGCACCCATGACGGTGCTGACCTGATCCATGGCCGTGGTCTGCAGCGGGACCGGTTCGCGGAAATGGCCGATGAGAAAAATCTTGCCATAGGCAGTGCAGCCTTGCGCGCCGTGCAGCATGGACATGGCATTGCGGATGCCAAGGAAGGCCAGCGATGCCCCCATCGTGCTGCTGGTCTTGAGCGGGCTGACGGACAGGGCCTTGTTGCGTTTGATAATCTCGGTCATTGTCCTACTCCGCCGCTTCGATCTGGCTGTTGTTGGCCCATGGGGCCGGGTCGCGTACAGCTGACCAGATCGGGCTTTCGACTGATTGAAGGATCTGTTCTGCAAGGGTGATCATGCCGTCGTATCCGGCATAGGCGAAGTCGCGCTCCTGATTGATATGGAGGAACGGGATGCGGGCCTTGAGCGCGGTATACATGTTGCGGCCCCCGGCGATCAGGATGTCGGTGCCCGTGTCATAGACCATATCGATTAGTGCCCGAGGCCCCTGACTTTCATCGAGCATTCGAGTGTTTTCGCCCATCAGTTCGCGGATCTTCTGCTTATCCGCTTCGGTCGATTTGCGGGTTGAAGTGGCAACCACCTGCATGCCCAGATCCTGAAGGGCCGAGACAATCGACCATGCCTTGACGCCGCCGGTGTAAAGGAGCGCCTTCTTGCCTTGCAGCTTTTCGCGGAAAGGCTGTAGTGCTTCGTATATGCGGGCTTCCTCACGGGCGATGAGGGCTTCGGTTCGGTCCGTTAGGGACGGATCATCAATGAGGCGAGCGATATCGCGCAGCGCAAGGCTCATATCCCTCACCCCATAGAAACTCCCCTCAAACCACGGCGTGCCATAGCTTTCCTTGAGCTTTCGGGCAACATTGATCATGGCCTTGGAGCAGACCATCATGTTGACTTCCGAGCGGTGCATGGTCTGAACCTCGCGGAAGCGGGCATCTCCGGACAGGGAGCCAAGGACTCTCAGGCCCAGTTCATCAAGGATCGGCAAGACATGCCACAATTCGCCCGCGATGTTGTATTCACCGATCAGCGTGATGTCATGAACCTTGATGCCGTTGCGGACAAGATGCTCAGGCACCGGATCAGGTTCGCGGGTGCCGATGACATAACGAACCATGGCGTCGCCAGCGATGCGGTTGCCCAGATTCTTGGTGCCATAGAAGCCCGCGGCATCAACGGGGACGACCGGGGCGCCCCACTTTTCCGCCGCAACCCTGCACACTGCTTCGATATCATCGCCAATGAGCGCTGGCACGCAGGTGTTATAGACGAAGACCGCCTCGGGCGCGTAGCTGTCGATGGCTTGCTTGATGGAATGAAACAGGCGTTTTTCGCCACGCCCCATAATCACGTCCTGCTCGGTCATGTCGGTGGTAAAACCGAGCTTGTAGAGCTTGGCTCCAGAGGAGCGGCTGCCGCGGTTGTCCCAAGCACTGCCCGCGCAGGCTATCGATCCGTGGACGATATGGGCGACGTCGGCGATGGGTAGAAGCGCAATCTGAGCGCCGTCGAAACAGCAACCACCGGCAGCAGCTCCGGGCTTCGGGCGGGCACAGCCAGACTTTTCCTTGAGGTTGTGCTCACAGGCAGGCTCGTCGAGGAGTTCCGCTATCTCTTTTTGTTTCATCTGCCACAAACCTCGCTGATTTCATGTCGTTTGTTATGAAATTGCAAGGTCTGTGCCAGACTTTAAATAGCTGAATTACCTTAGCTTTCACAAACGTGTCTTTGTAGCAAATGTTACAATTTGGCTGAACCGACGGGGTGCATGCTGGATCAGAAGCTGTAGGGAGACCGGATCCAGTGCTCAAGCACCGCAAGATCCTTTTCCGGCATGTAGCTATATTTGTCCTGATGCTCGGCAACGACCTTCATGGCGATCTGTGGCCAGACCTTCTTGTCGATCAGCATGGCAAAGAACCATGCCATGGGATATCCAGCCTTGCGATCATAGCCATGCAGGAAGTTTGACAAGGCAGGTCCCTCAAGATGCAGGACACTTTCGCCCGGCATATGAAGTGGTTTGACCGGAAGCGGCGTTGCTTCCAGCTTGCGCTCACCGAAGCGATCCATGAAGGGCAGCAGCCTGAGCACGAAATGATCACAAAAGCGGGCTTTTGCACCTGCGCTGCATTTGTCCCATTCTTCAAGAAAGCGGATATAGCGCAGGTCCGATCCTTCGGAGGCGAGTTGCCTGTCAACGAGGTCGCTTACATCCGTAATGGAATGAAAATCATATTTGGGTGGCGACAAGGTGACAGGTTTATGCCGCAGCTTTGTTGCTCCGGGCGGGTCGAGCAATTCCTCTATCGTGTCAGGGATCTGATCATCGATGAAAAGATCATGATCGACAACTTCCACCAATTCTTCGACTTGGAGCTGGACGAAATCCGCAGCACCCTCGCCTTTCGCCGCGACGAAATAGTGGGTTTTGCCATCAAACCGTGTCGTCAGATAGCCTTTCGAGCCATATTGCTCATAGAGCGAGAACATGTCGAAATCCGACTCCATCTCGGCCCATTGCCGCACATTGGTGGCCACGCGCTGATGATCCGCGTCGACGATACCACCGATGCGGTACCAGCCCGCACGGGTTACCCGATAGCGAAAGGGAAAGTCGGGCAGAACGGAGCTGATCGCTTCGACCAGCGAAAGATGATGCGCGCCCGGAGAGACGCGGTTACAGATTTCTTCAAGGTTCTTTGTCCGTGGTTGCAGATCACTCATGATGGCTTTTACTCCTCCCAGTCTTCGATTTCCGCCACGACGATACCGGTTGCCCGCTCGCTCTCCCCGGTGTAAGGCAATGCATCCTTCTCCGCCAGCAACGAGATACAGATTGAATGTCTCGCACTCGCGCACCGGCTTTGCGGCGGCAATGTCGTCATCCTGACAATAGGTGAAATGAATGTCGGGCCACTGTTTGCGCAAGCGGGCCGTGATCCCCTCCTCGAGATCAAGGCTGATGATCGCTGCTGCGACCTCGTCCAGCGTCGGCTCTGCAATCATTCGTCCACCTCTTCGAGGAACCCGGCCATAGACTTGGCCTCCTGCCCCATGATCCGCGCAAGCCACGGTGGTGGCGAGGACGCCAGGACCTGTTGCAATTTGCCCAGCACATTGCGGGCCTCACCGCCGGTGAGATGTTTGACGGGGTGAATGTTGGCGCGCACGACCTTGGCGGCCGCCGGCCCACCAATGGAGGCGACATACACCACATCGCAATCGGCAATGAGCGACGCGCGCCATTTGTTCTTGTCCTCTACGTCGTCCGGTTTCTCCGTCGACCGTTCGTCAATTAGGCGCAACTCCGTTGCGGACACCTGATAGATCACAAAACGATTGCAAGAGCCGAAGTGGCCATCCAGCTCCTCGGCACGGTTGGAGGCACAAGCCACCCGGATGGATCCGGGCATATCGCCATCCTCGTAGGTATCGAGGGCAAGAGCGGGTTCTTCTGCCTCGATCCCCTCTCCCTTGAGAATGCGCAGCGCCGCCTTGACGTGGTCAGACGGGACTTGCATCAGCGCTTCACCACCGGCCTTGCGAAAGGTCTTCATGCCAAGATTGGCAAACTTCTCCTCGGTCATCGGAACACCGACGGCCTCACTTAGAATTCCAATGAGGGAGCCGGTGTCGAGCTCCGGCATCTGATTGGCGGCAAGCCCGATGCGCAGGGCCAATTCGCGGGACAATGGTGTGGTCATGGCGTTCACTCCCGATCTCGGACAACTAGAAAAAGTGGGGCGCAAACCGGCGCAAAATTACAGCGCATGACGCCAAAATGCGCCCCAGTGGGCAGCTATGCCGCAGGGATAATGCAGCCATCTTCGAAGCAAAGCTCGACGCATTTGGGATCGTCGTGCACGCCTTCACACTCGGTGCATTTGGATGCGTCGATGGCATATACGCCTTTGGATGGGAAAATCGCGCCCGTCGGGCAGTCCGGTTCACAATCGCCGCAAGCGGTGCAAAGGTCGGATACAATAGTCATGGCCATGGTCTGGTCTCCTGAACTAAAACATAAAAAATCCGCGCCTCAAGCGTGTGGTCTAGCCACGTTTGAAACGCAGGGTCACGGGAAAGTCAGGTCGTGGGGAAATCGGATCGACGTAGTATTTCGAGCCATCCGAAAGCTCCACCGTGCCGCCCCAGGTGTCGCTCGTATCGGTCTCGACGGAAGAGATCACTTCCTCGAGATCCTTTTTGGCAACGTAGAACAGCAACTCACCTTTATCGTTGTGTCGCAGCATGACGCTCGGCATGAGGGTCTCCTTGTCAAACCCGCCCCCCCCCCATCACGCGCATTGGCGATGAGGGGGCTGGGAGGATCAAATTGCACAGAGCTAGCGAACCAAATCGTAGTTGTAGTCTGTGGTGCCCATGCCCATAGTTTCCTTGTCCAACTGCTCAAGAACAGCGTTGGTCAGGGTGGTCAGGATGGTCATGGCCCCTTCATAGCCCAGCGTGGTGGAGCGATGCAGGTGATGGCGATCAAAGATCGGGAAACCGATGCGGATGAGCGGAACACGGAACTCTTCGCCCTTGAACAGGGTGTCGCGTTCAATGAACTTGCCGTAGGAATTGCCGATCATGAAGTCGGGCTTGTCGGTGAAGACCAGCGAGCGCATGTGCCACAGATCCTTGCCGTTGTGCACTTCGCAATCCTTGCCGTAAGGGCTTTCGGAGAGGATTTTGTCCATCGCCTTCTTCCAGCGCTTGTTAGCGTGGTGGCAGATGATGTGACGCGGTTCTGCACCTAGCTCAAGCAGGAAGGTCGTCATGCCCATAACGAAATCAGCATCACCCCACAGCGCATATTTCTTGCCATGAAGCCATGCGTGACTGTCGGTCATCATATCGACAAGGCGGCCACGCTCCAGTTCAATCGACGCCGGGATGTCCTTGCCAGAGATCTCGGCCACCTTCATCAGGAATTCATCGGTCGATTTGAGGCCCATCGGGATGTTGATGGCCGGGGTCTCGTGTTTCCAGGTACCCTTGGTGTATTTGCGGGTCTTGATCAGTTGCCAAGGCTGCAGTAGCAGGGTGTCTTTAGCGTTCGGAGCGTCCTTGACTTCATCCTGCGTGGTGCCACCGGAATACATGCGATACTTGCCGTCGGCAGGGGTATCGAGCACCTCGGAGGGATCGCAAAGAAGCGAGTATTCGACACCCATTTCCTGCATATAGCGATGCATCACGCGATAGTTGCCAAGGTAGGTTTCAAAGCCCGGCACGATGTTGATCTTGCCGTTCTTGCCAACTTCCTTGTCTTCCATGTGATTGAGGGTGAAGTAGCGGATTGTGCCTTCAAACATATTGTCCCAACCGGTGGTGTGAGAACCAACGAAGCTGGGTGTGTGAGCGAAGGGAACCGGATAGTCTTCGGCGATGTGGCCTTCCTTGCGGGCATTGCCGATGAAGGCGTTGAGGTCATCGCCGATGACTTCGGCCATGCACGTGGTGGAGACCATGATCATGTCGGGCTTGTAGAGCGCCTGAGCATTTTCAAGACCATCAAACATGTTCTTCTGACCACCGAAGACGGCGGCGTCCTCGATCATGGAATCCGATACGCAGGCAATCGGTTCCTTGAAATGGCGGTTGAAGTAGGTGCGGAAGTAGGCAACGCAGCCTTGGGAGCCGTGCACATAAGGCAGGGCATTTTCGAACCCGAGCGAGCAGAGCACGGCACCGAGCGGCTGGCAGGCCTTGGCCGGGTTGATCGTCAGAGCCTCACGGGAGAAGTTCAGCTCCTTGTATTCCTCGGTCGTCGTCCAGGTGAAGACTTCTGCGATCTTGTCCGCATCGGCCTTCTCTTCGAAAAGGGCCTGCTTGTTGGTGAGCGTGTCTTTGTAATCCTCATCACGGAAGAGAGGATAGCTAGGTTTGATATTCTCTACAGTCTGACTCATTTGGTCCTCCTTCGCGCCACTCATGCGTGGACGGGCGAAAGGTTTGAGAGAGGGAGGTCGGCCGCCGCTAAATCAGGAGACAGGGCCGACCCGGGCCAATGCTTATTCCGCTGCGATCGCAGCCGGATCGCCAGCACGTTTCCATGGTGGTGTGATGCTGTCCCAACAGGGATTGTTCAGCGTCATGTCCATGTCGCGTGCGAAGATGGCGAAGCCGTCATAGCCGTGGTATGGGCCGGAATAGTCCCACGAGTGCATCTGGCGGAACGGAATGCCCATCTTCTGGAAGATGTATTTTTCCTTGATGCCGGAGCCGATGAGATCAGGCTTGACGCGCTTGACGAACTCTTCGAACTCGTAGCCAGTCACGTCATCATAGATCAGGGTCGCATTGCCCATCTCCGGAATGGTGCGGTCATAGTCATCGTTGTGGGCGAATTCGTAACCGGTTCCGACAACTTCCATGCCCAGATCTTCATAGGCGCCGATGATGTGGCGCGGGCGAAGACCGCCGACATAAAGCATGACCCGTTTGCCTTCCAGACGCGGGCGATATTTGTCGACCACGGCCTGCCATTGCGGCTTGTATTTCTCGATGACGCGCTCGGCGCCTTCCTTGATCTTGTCATCAAAGCGATCAGCAATGGCTCTGAGGGCTTCTTCGATCTTGGTGGGGCCAAAGAAGTTATATTCCATCCAGGGCACACCGAACTTCTCTTCCATATAGCGGGAGATGTAGTTCATGGAGCGGTAGCAGTGGAGCAGGTTAAGCTTGGCTTTTGGTGTGTTTTCCATTTCAGCCAAAGTGCCGTCACCAGACCACTGAGCAATCACACGCAGGCCCATTTCTTCGAGCAGAATGCGGGACGCCCATGCGTCGCCGCCGATGTTGTAGTCACCGATGATGGTGACGTCATAATCGGTTGCTTCGAATTCCTTGCCCGTTGCCGGATCAATCACCCAGTCACGGATGGCATCGTTGGCAATATGGTGGCCAAGGGACTGGGACACACCGCGAAAGCCTTCGCAGCGGACGGGAACCATGGTCTTGCTATGCTCTTCCGACTTGTTCTTGGCAACGGCTTCAATATCGTCACCAATCAAGCCGATGGGGCATTCGGACTGGATGGTGGTTCCCTTTGACAAGGGGAACAGCATTTCGATTTCATCGATCAGCTTGTTGAGTTTCTTGTCACCGCCGAAAACAATGTCCTTTTCCTGAAAATCAGACGTGAAGTTCATCGTGGTGAAAGTGTTCACGCCCGTGGTGCCGACATAATAGTTGCGGCGACCAGCGCGGGAATATTGACCGCAGCCAACAGGACCGTGCGAGATATGGATCATATCTTTGACCGGACCCCAGACCACGCCGCGAGAGCCGGCATAGGCACAGCCGCGGATGGTCATAACGCCGGGCTGGGATTTACGGTTGGACGTAATGCACTTGCTGGATTTCTCGACTTCCTGATCATTGAGGGTCAGGTGTGAAGCACGCTCTTTGCGCGCTTTCTCAGGATAGACTTCAAGCACCTCCTGGATGAGGGCTTCGGTCTCGTCTTTCGTCAGATTGGTCATGACTTGAGGTCCCGTGGCAAAGGTGAGGGCTAATCTGCCCCACACCTTGATCAACAGTTGGGGTGAAAACGAAGTTAGGCAGCAGCGCCAGCATCAGTCGCGGTCTGACCCACGATGGCTTCGTCTTCGGGTTCCATGATGCCGAATTCCATCAGCAGATCTTCCAGATCGTCCATGGAGATCGGCTCAGGAATAACGAACTTGTTGTTATCGATGATTTTCTGCGCCAGATCGCGATATTCCTGAGCCTGCTTGGCTTCCGGATCGAATTCGATCACGGTCATGCGGCGGATCTCTGCGTGCTGAACGACGTTGTCGCGCGGTACGAAGTGGATCATCTGGGTGCCAAGCTTGGCGGCCAGTGCTTCGATCAGCTCGTCTTCGCGGTCAGTGTTGCGCGAGTTGCAAATCAGGCCCGCCAGACGAACACTGCCGGAATTGGCGTATTTCACGATGCCCTTGGAAATGTTGTTGGCCGCATACATGGCCATCATTTCACCAGAGCAAACAATGTAGATTTCCTGCGCCTTGTTCTCGCGGATCGGCATGGCAAAGCCGCCGCAAACAACGTCACCAAGAACGTCGTAGAATACGAAATCGAGGTCTTCTTCGTAGGCACCCTCTTCCTCAAGGAAATTGATGGCCGTGATCACACCGCGACCAGCGCACCCGACTCCAGGCTCAGGACCACCGGACTCGACACACTTGATGTCGCCGTAACCGACTTTGAGAACATCTTCCAGTTCCAGATCTTCGACGGAACCAGCTTCAGCGGCCAGATGCATGATGGTGGTCTGCGCTTTTGCGTGCAGGATCAGGCGGGTTGAGTCCGCTTTCGGATCACAGCCGACAATCATGACTTTCTTGCCGAGCTCTGCAAGTCCGGCAACGAGATTTTGCGTGGTGGTGGACTTACCAATGCCACCCTTCCCGTAAATTGCGCATTGACGAAGTGCCATAGGTCTTCTCCTTGGAGGCTTGTTGAGAGTCGTTGGTCTCACAAACAAGGAACGGATCGTGAGACGGTGTCTGCCAAGGAGATTTGCAAAGGGTGTGCCAAGTTTTAAAATTCTCATTAAGTTATTGTTTTTACTTTATAACAATATTTCTATTACGGGTTTTTACGTGGGTTTGGATGGCGACATAAACCCGCTTTGTTTGTCGGACAGTCGACAGATTGTCTGTCGCGTTTGTCAGGTTTTCCAAGCCGCCTGCCTCTTATCTGGAGTCTGCAAGAAATCCCGCCAACAACGACGGTGAAAAGACGACAAAGGCAGGATTTGTCCTGTTTGCGACAAAACGTGAAATCATGCAAGTTCGCATCAATTCAACAGCTTAGGTGATCCATTTGCACTTGGTTCGGTTCTTGCTTTGCTATTGTGTCAACAGAGTAGAGAAACAAGTGAGGACGGAATGGCTCATCCAGACCTTCAAGACATTATCGGCAAGATCGCCTGCGGCGATGTGGTTCCCTATCTGGGGCCGGGCGTGTTGTTTGACGTTAAACATGCGGTCTCCGGCGATGCCATGCCTGCGGACAGTGACAGCCTGATCATAACCATGAACCGCGGACGTCCCATGGCCCCCAAGCTGATGTATGAATTCCCCCGCGCGGCGATGAACCAGGAACTCAAGCGCGGACGGCGGTTTATTGAACAGTTTCTGACCAAGCTTTATGGCGAGCAGGAATGGACGCGGGCGGCCCTGCATGATTGGCTGAAGGATATCAAGCCTGCCTATGTCATCGACATCAACCGTGACACACAGTTGCAGGACAGTTTCGCCGATAAGCCGCATCTGCTCATTCAAGGAGTGGCGCGGGTCGGAGGGACGGACTTCCGGTATATCCTCAATGAATATGATGGCGAGAGCTATCGTGCGGTCACAGTTGAAACGGCTGCGTTCGGACTGCCCAAGCTGTTCAAACCGCTTGGCTCCCCTGCCCCGCAGCCGACCTATATTGCGTCGGATGCCGACTTTGTCGACTATATCACCGAGTTGATGGGGGGCTTTGGCGTACCGTCCTTTATCAAGGATTATCGCAAGGGCAAGCAATATCTGTTTCTTGGCATGCGCTTCACGCGCGATACCGAGCGCATGGTGATGTCAGACATCATCCACGACGCTGCCGAGCCTGCTGGCTGGGCGCTGATCGCCGAGCCAACCGAGAAGGAACGGCGCTATTGCAAGAAAAAGAAGATCGAGATCATCGAGATGGATGTGCCTGCATTCCTTGAGGAAACACGGGGCACGGTTGCGGCCTGATGAGCAGGCGGCCCCATTCCTTTGTGCGCCCTTCAGTTTGAGCGGCGCACAAATGCCTCTTCGAACCGGCATCTCTTCGTACTGGCACCTATACAGACTGGCACCTATTCAAACTGGCCGTCTTCAGCAAAACAGACCTTATACTCCGAGCAGGTTTCGCAACTGGGGGAGCGGCAGAGGATAAAGCCCTCCTTGGCACAAAGCTGACGGTAGAAGAATTTCTTCCAGCGCATATTCTTGTCGTTCAACTCGGCCAGAGCGCAGAAATTGTGTTTGAGCATTGTACCGAGGGTCTTGCGCGAGAAAAGGCCGAGATCAGTCCAGAGATGGTCCGAGCCCATGCAACCGGTCGCGACAATCTGGGCAACCCAGATTTCCGCTTCGGAGCGACCCGTGCGATGCTCAAGCAGGAGGCTTTTCACATCATCAAGCTCTGGCCCGCGTTCGGGTTCGATCCGGCTTTGCGCGCTCGTCTCGGGCGGGGCCATGCCGGGAAACAAGCACGCAAGCATCGCATCGAAATCTGGTCTTTCCAGCCCCAGATCTCGCGGCATCGCTCCCTCGCCAGCCAGCCAGCTGGCCAGAATCTCGGAGAGAAACAAAGCATTCGGATCATCCTTCAGGGCATGGCCCATCAGGCGCTGGTAAAGCGCCTGATGCAAGGACACCGAATGATCGGACACATCCTCAAAACGACCATACATCATGCACGCTCATAGGTGATGCGGATGTCTTCGTCGCGTACGATCATCTGGCAGGCGAGGCGCCAGTCGCTCGGCATGTCATTGACGATCACCTTTTCAAGCTGATCCTTTGTCAGCTTGCCGATTTCGCGCAACACGGTTTTTTCCTTGTCTGTCATGTGGACACCCATGTGGGTGGGTCCGCCGTCGATGTCGGTCACCTTGATGACGCAGGAGCCACATTCGCCATCGCCACAATCAAAGCGAACGGGAATGTTGTGTTCCTTTGCCAGCGAGAGAACCGTCTTCTTGTGGCTCGCGGCAGGGGCGTAGATTTCCATTTCGTCGAATTCGGGATGCTGGAAGATGATTTTCGGCATCTCTCTGGTCCTTTTCATATGTCTGCTCGGAGCGCTCCGATGAAGCGCTTTGCGTGCAGCACTTGATCGGCCTCAGGCCGGTTTGACGATGGTTTCCCCTTCGCCGATGATCTGCGCCTGACAGGCCAGACGCATGTCCTTGCCGGCCATGTTCTCCTGCAGAACCTTGTCCTCAAGAACGGACGGTTCTGACAAGTTGTCCATGCCACCATCCACCTTCATCAGGCAGGTGCCGCAGTCCCCTTCGCGGCAGCCATATATGATGCCAGCCCCCACTTTTTCCGACACCTCGATCACGCGCGTCCCGGCGGGGACGTTGACCGAAACATCGATATCTTCAAACGTCAGCTTTCCTTTTGCCATTATCTTCTCCTTGGTCAGAGCATAGACACAGAAGGACTGGTCTATCCTTCAAGACGCTATGCAACATGGCTTTGTTCTCCTCACCTGCCTCCCCGCAATCCCGGGCGAGCGCAACTTCGGAAACCTTCATAGATCCGCGAAGTCGATGACTTTCGGCTTCGCCTTGCCAGACAAGGACTCGGCTATCGCGCGACCGAAGGAAACGCAGTCGTCAAGCTCCTGTTCAGTTGGATGAAACTTGATACGCAAACCCTTTTCGGGCACGCGCATCTTGAGGCCGCGCAAACGGTCCTCGATCATGGGAACGGCCTCGCCAGACCAACCGTAGGATCCGAACGCTCCGCCCATCTTTCCTTTTGTTTCGATGGAAATCAGCGAGGCAAGGACATCCCAGACGGGTTTCACGGCGTCGCCATTGATGGTTGGTGAACCGAAGACCATACAGTCGGCGCTTTCGATCAGATCGACAAAGGGCTCGACCTCACCGCCCTGCAGATCATAAAGCGAGACACGCACACCATCGATCGCGCCAGCGCCCTGATAGACAGAGCGGGCCATTTCGGCGGTTGCTCCATAGGCGCTCATGTAAAAGATCAAGAGGCTCTTGTCCTTGCCCTCAACTTCGTTGGGTAGATAGGAATGAGATAGCGCCCGGTACGAGCGGACATAGTCCATGGGTTTATCGCGCAGGATTGGACCATGGGAGGGGGCGATCAGGACCGGTTCGAGCGGCTCGATCTTGTCCATGCCCTCCAGCACCCAACGCTTGAAGGGTCGCATGATGTGGCGGAAGTAATATTCGAACGAAAAACGGAAATCGCCGACAAGATCGTTATAGAGCCGGTCATCGCAGAAATGACTGCCAAAGACATCGCAGGAAAAGAGGATCTTCTCTTTGGGCAACCAGGTGCATTTGGTCTCGGGCCAATGGAGATAGGGCGTGTGGATGAACTGCATCGTCCGACAGCCTAGGTCGATCTCTTCGCCATCCGCAGTCATGGTGTAGCTGTAGTTTTCCAGCTCGTCCTTAAGCGTAGCGTGCAGAAGCTTCATTCCGCGCTGGGAAATATAGATATGAGCCTGTGGCGCGCGGCGCATCAGCTCAGGAACCGCACCAGCGTGGTCCGGCTCCATGTGATTGAGAACAAGTGTGGTGATTTCATCGTAGCGGCAGGTTTGCTCAAGACGGGCGAAAAACTCATCAGAGAATTCCTCCTTGACCGTATCGATGATGGCAACCCCGTCCGTGCCCCGCACCGCATAGGCATTGTAGGTGGTGCCGTTGGCGGTCTTCAAAATCAGATCGAAGGTGCGCAGCTCGGGGTCAAGAGCCCCGATCCAGTGCACATTTTCGGCGATTTCAACTGCAGTCATAGCCTTGCTTGGCATGTGTTTGGTCCTAGAGAATTCCCTGTGCGACAAGTTCCCGGATTAGTTGAGGCGGGATGCCTGTCAGGGAGCCCGGCGGGTTCACAACCTCACCGAAGTCATTGAGAATGGCGCCTTCAACAGGGCATATACTTGCGCACTGAGCGTCCGCATGATCGCCCTCGCAATGGGTGCAGGTCTTGGATGAGACGACGAAATGCGCTTCGCCCTGACTGATAGCCTTGGACGGACAGACGTCCATACAGGCGTGGCAATTGACGCAAAGATCGGTGATCGAATAGCTCATTGCTCTCTCCTTACGCCGTCAGGGGCCGGGTTGCGTTGTCTGCGAGCGAGCCGGCTTCAAACATCTCGAGATAGACATCCATGACCGCCTTGGCGATCGGCTCCATGGCATGCTCACCACTCGGCACAATGCCCGCCGCTTCCAGTTGGTCCCACGGCTCGTAACCGATCTTGGAGCAGAGCACCGCCTCGCAATCGGAAAGCATGCGGATAGTCTTTTGCAGTGAGGTTTCCGCATCGCCGCAGGTCATGTCGCCGCCGCAATATTGTTCAGTCTTGCGATGGCCGACAAAGCGAGCCCCGCGCGGGGAGGCCTCATAGATCATGAATTCCTTGGCATGGCCGAAATGCTGATTGATGACCCCCTGCCCGCTGCTCGCCACGGCCATGAAGACCGGACGGCTGCTTGATGGCACGGGGGTTGGGGCATCAGTTGCGCCGCCAAGGGCAGCTGCCAAATGCGAAGGGATAGCATTGCTGTTGGAGAGGCTTGCCTTGGCGCGTTCCTCGGTGGTCTGGCCATTGTAGGTAAAAAGTGTCCGGCTGCCGGATGTCGCAAGCTGTTGCTTGAGATTTTCGTGACGCTCTTTCTTGCGGGTTCGCTCGGCCTCAATGCCCTGTTGCACCTCGGCGCGCTTGAGAATGGCCGCTTCGTAATCGATATCCATATCCTCGATTTTGGCGAGCGAGAATTCCTCGCCGCGATCCTCACCAAGCAGGCCAACCGCATCGGCGCGGCATTGACGGCAATGGCGCATCATATTCATATCACCACAGGCGTCCTGAAGCGCGGTCAGTTCCTGCTGGTTGGGGCTACGCTGTCCCATGACGCCATAATATGTGCCGTGTTCGGCTTCCGCGATCAGCGGCATGACATTGTGCAGGAATGCGCCCTTGGACTTGATGACCTTGCTGACTTCTTTGAGATGCTCGTCGTTGACGCCGGGGATCAGGACCGAGTTGACCTTGACCAGAATGCCGCGCTCGATGAGCATTTCCAGCCCCTTCTGCTGGCGTTCAATGAGGATCTTGGCCGCCTTGACGCCGCGCATGCGGCGGTTGTTCCAATAGATCCACGGATAGATCTTGGCGGCGACCTCCGGATCGACGGCATTGATGGTGATGGTCACGTGGTCGACATTGTGTTTGGCGAGTTCATCCACGCAATCAGGCAAAGAGAGTCCATTGGTCGACACGCACAGTTTGATGTCGGGCGCTTTGTCCGTCAGTTGGCGGAAGGTCTCGAAGGTGCGTTCGGGGTTGGCGAGCGGGTCGCCCGGCCCCGCCACACCCAGAACGGTCATCTGGGGAATGGTCGCGGCGACGGCCAGTGTCTTCTTGACTGCCTGATCCGGTGTCAACAATTCGGAGACGACGCCGGGGCGGCTTTCATTGGCGCAATCATATTTGCGATTGCAGTAGTTGCACTGGATGTTACAGGACGGAGCCACGGCCACATGCATGCGGGCATAATGATGGTGGGCTTCTTCGGAATAGCAGGGATGGTTCTTGACCTTCTCCCGGATGCTTTCAGGAAGTTCTGCAACATGATCCTGCGAGCTGCCGCAGGATACTTGCGTGCATCCGTCGCCATTATGATCGGCTTCATGGTCCGAAAACTCCATCGCATGGCATCCTTTCCGGTTCGTTGCATTTCTGCTTTGAAGGATGCTTTGCAAGGGCTGTGCCACACGCGAAAGTTATTTTATGTTATTGAATTTAATGTATTTTTCATATGCCGCAAAGACCTGATTTTTGTCGCAGATGTAACAATCATTGAGCGCGGTTGTTGCGCGTTTTGTGACAATGAATGACAATGCCACCGATGGCTTGCGACGGGGATCAGGCGAAGTCAGATCTTGCGCACGGGAATGCCCAGAATTTTGATGCGATAGGCGATCTGGCGCGGGGTCATATCGAGCAGTCGCGCGGCCTTGGCCTGAACCCAGCCGGCTTCTTCCAGCGCCGCGATCACACGCTCTCGCTCATCGAGTTCTTCATTCTGCCATGCCTTGTCGGCAGAGACCGGTTCAGGGTTTTGCGACTTGAGGATCGGCGGCAAGGGCTGAGCGGGTACACCGGTCAACGCCTTTTCCGGAAGCCCTGCCAGCGAAACCGCATCGCGGTCGATGATGCCATTCGGGCTCATGACCGCCGCGCGCTCAAGGCAGTTTTCCAGCTCTCGCACATTGCCCGGCCAGGTGTGGCGCAGCAACAGGCGAATGGCGCTGTCCTTGAGTGTCAACTCCCTGCCCTGCTGCTCAGCCACCTTGCCAATCAGGAACCGGGCAAGCTCCGGGATATCATCCAATCGATCCTTGAGAGACGGCATGTTGATTGCCATCACATTCAGGCGATAGTAAAGATCTTCACGGAAGTCGCCACTTTCAATGGCGGTTTCCAGATCCTTGTTGGTGGCAGCGATGATGCGCACGTCGACCTTCAGCGTCTTGTTGCCGCCAACGCGTTCGAATTCTCCTTCTTGCAGAATGCGCAGAAGCTTTGACTGAAAGGCCGCAGAAATCTCGCCGATCTCGTCAAGAAACAGCGTGCCGCCGTCTGCCTGCTCAAACCGTCCCTTGCGCTGGGCAGTGGCACCGGTGAAGGCACCTTTTTCATGGCCAAAGAGCTCGGATTCCAGAAGATTGTCAGGCAGCGCGGCGCAATTGAGTTTGAGATAAGGCTCCTTGGCGCGCGGCGAATTGTAGTGGATCGCATTGGCGATCAATTCCTTGCCGGTGCCACTCTCACCCCGGATCAAGACGGTGGTATTCCATTTGGCCACCATGCGAACCTGATCAAAAACCATGCGCATGGCGTCTGTCTCACCGACGATGTTATCGAAGGCATGCAAACGCTTGACGCGGCGACGCAGGCTGTCCCGTTCCGCGCGCAGTTCACTGGTCTGCTGTTTGACGGCACTGGACAGAAGGATCGCCTGACCGATCAGCGAGGCAATCATCTGCATCAGCTTGGCATTGTCTTCCAGAAACTTGTCGGAGAAATTGGGCTGCGCTGCGAGCACACCAACAGGATCGTCATTACCAATAAAAATCGGAGCTGCGATGAACGGTCGCTCCGGATCATACATGCCGAGGCGATCCAGAAAACGCGGCTCCTGAGAGACCCGTGGCACAACAATGAGCTTTTTCTCGCGTAGGATCGCGCCGACGATGCCTTCTCCGGGTTGATAGCGGACATTCTTGGTAAAGATGGCATGGTCCTGATGCACATCCGTGATTTTCAGATCGCCGGTTTCCTCCTCAACCAGACAGATCATACCGTAATGCAGCCGCCCTTCTTCATGCAGCAGCTTGAGGACCTCTTGCGAGGTCTCCTGAAGGTCCAGAGACCGGCCCAGAAGCTGACTGACCTTGTATAGGGTCTCCAGCTCCCGTCGGTAGAACGAGCAGAAAATCGGCTTTGGGCAAACCCGACTTCCACTCTGCGCTATGGTTGAGCTTGAATGTGCGTTGGCGGTCATTGATCACTCATAGTCCCTGTTGAATTCAGCAGGCTGGCAATGTGAAGCTGACGAAGGTCCCTATGCCTCCGCCATCTCTGATTTCGATCTCACCATGAAGGTCCGAAAGAATCTGATGGGCGATTGCCAGCCCCATTCCCGAGCGATGGGGTCCTTCGCTCCATGCGGTAAAGAAGGGCTCGAAAACCTTGCTTCTCAACCCCCGGTCGATGCCCGATCCGGTATCGTGGATACAGACTTCGATCAGCCCGTCATCAGCGGTGCGCGACGTCACGCCCACTTCACGGGCTCTGGCATTGTCCTGCGCCACGGCGATGATTGCATTGTCAATCAAGATGCGCAGCAGCACTCTCAAACCAATCTCATCGCCAAAGGTCATGGCAAGGTCCGGCTGGGCACGCCAATCGACGACAATCCCTGCCGCGGCCAGTTGGTCTGCCATGATAACAAGGCAGTCGCGGATTGCCTCGTTGACGTTGATCGGGCCATGCACCATCGATTTCTTCTCGGGGATCGCCAATGAAAGCCTGTTCTTTGCGGCCTCACCGGATTCCAGAGCCTCCTCGACAGCACAGCCCATCGGCGCGCAATGAAGGACCTTCTGCTGGCAGGTTTGGCGTTCCATGTTGTTCGACATCGCCTGAATGACATTGAGCGGTGCCTGCAACAGATAAAGAGCCCCGTCGATCATCTCGCGCGTTCTGTATTCCATCTCCGTCTCGGCCATCCGGGCACGAATGACATTGAGCCGCGCCTTCTCATACTGGCGCTTCTGGTAATCGACCAACTGGCAATGAGAGGCGCATTCCATCGTGTGCAATGGCACCTTGATATTGTCTGTAGAAAGTTCAGCCATGGTTTTTTCGCTTCTTGCTCTTTCTCTTACAAGAAAAGGTCAATGCAAGTTGCGTGCCGAAGTTTTTGGGCGCTTTTCGACCATTCCAGACTGTGATGCTTGTCGGATTTGCTACATTTTTCGGCGACTAAAACGGGAAATTGTCGGAATTCCAGCACATATAAGTATTAACACTAAGTCCATGAAATTCAACGGAAACTCTTGGCTTTATCGATCTCGGCGCAGATTGCCCGTCAGCAAGTCTGACTTGGCACAGGAAATGCAAATCATCTTCCAACCACCTCAAAGCCGACCCACATCATGATCGGAAGATGCCATGGACACCATGTTGCTCATCCTGTTGGAGACAGCCCTCGTCAACAATGTCGTGCTGGTCAAGTTCCTCGGACTTTGCCCCTTTATGGGGGTTTCCAACAAACTGTCCGCAGCTCTCGGGATGGGATTTGCGACGACCTTTGTCCTGACAATCGCCGCGACGGCTGGTTGGTTGCTCGAGACTCTGGTGCTGCAGCCTTTGGGTCTGGAGTATTTGCGCATCCTGACGCTCATTCTGGTTATTGCCTCTGTTGTGCAGTTTACCGAGTTGGCCATTTGCAAGCTTTCGCCACTTCTGCATCAGGGGCTAGGCATCTTCCTGCCCCTCATCACCACCAACTGCGCGGTTCTGGGGGTGGCACTGCTCAACATTCAGGAAGATCACACTTTTATTGAAAGCGTCCTGTTCGGCTTTGGCTCTGCTGTCGGCTTTTCGCTGGTGCTGGTCTTGTTTGCCGGTCTCAGAGAGCGCCTCAAGCTCGCCGATGTCCCGACGCTTTTCGCAGGAACGCCAATAGCCTTTCTAACCGCCGGATTTCTGTCCCTGTCCTTCATGGGCTTTGCCGGCCTTGTCTCGCACTGAGATGCGCTAGGAGAGATGCGCGATGTATGAAGCAATGTCCGCACTGTTGATCATGGGGATCGTGCTGGGAGGGAGTCTCGGGCTGGCCGCCTACTATCTCAAAGTTGAGGGCAACCCCATCGCTGGCGAGATCGAAACGCTTCTACCCGGCTCCAATTGTGGGCAATGCGGCTTTTTGGGGTGTTCAGATGCGGCCAATGCTCTTGCAACCAATAACGCGCCCGTCACTCTTTGCCCGCCCGGAGGCAAATCTCTGGCGACCGATCTCGCCAACAAGCTGGGCATCGAGGCTGACCTCTCCGATATGGAAGATAGTGGCCCTGTGATCGCCTTTGTCTTTGAAGATCTTTGCATTGGCTGCACCAAATGCATCAAGCGTTGCCCAACCGACGCGATCATCGGGGCATCCAAACAGATCCACGGCGTTGTCGATGACGCCTGCACCGGTTGCAGGAAATGCGCCGATGTCTGCCCGACCGGCGCAATCACCATGCGCCTTGAAACCCCAACCCTTCAAACATGGCACTGGCCCAAGCCTGACCTTCCGTTGGCCAGTTGACAGGGGCACGATAACAGGAACTCGCGATGAAACTGTTCAAGATCAGAGGGGGTGTTCACCCCAAGGGACGCAAGGAACTGGCTGCGGACAAGGCCATCGAACCGATGCCGATGCCCAGCCTCTTGCGCATACCATTGCAGCAACATATCGGAGCCCCCGCGACCGCCATCGTGGACAAGGGGGATGAAGTGAAGAAGGGCCAGCTTCTGGCTGCGTCTCGCGGTGCAGTGTCGGCCAGCATCCATGCGCCCACCTCGGGCCGTGTCATTGCCATTGGTCGCTTTGTGGCGCCCCATGCGTCCGGTCTTCCCGGCCCGACCGTTACCTTGCGGCCCGATGGCAAGGATGAATGGGGTGATCTCGCCGCCGCTCTGGATCCGGAGACAGCGAGTGCGGACGATATCGCCAAGCGCGTGGGCGAATGCGGCATCGTGGGCATGGGTGGGGCGACCTTCCCGTCAGCGGTCAAACTCAATCTGAGAAACCGCAACAAACTGCACACGCTCGTTATCAATGCCGCCGAATGTGAACCCTACCTCACCTGTGATGAGCGGCTCATGCGCGAACGCACGAACGCCGTGTTTGATGGCATCCGCCTGATGCACCGCACGCTTGGTGTTGCAAAAACAATCATTGCCATTGAAACAAACAAGCCAGAAGCTGCCAGGCAGCTCAAGGCCGCTTGCTCATCGCGAAACGATCTCAACATCTGCGTGACCGAGGTGCCTGCCCGCTATCCCATGGGATCGGAAAAGCATCTTGTCCAGACCCTTACGGGCAAGGAAACTCCTGCCCGCGCGCTGACTGCCGATATTGGTGTTGTCGTGCACAATGTTGCCACTGCCTATGCGGTGCATGAGGCTGTCGTGCATGGTCGTCCACTCATTTCACGGGTCATGACCGTCAGTGGCGAGATGATCAAGAGGACCGGCAATTACGACGTGCTGATGGGCACGCCGATCTCACACATTCTCGAGCATTGTGGTGGGTTCGTGCAGGAGCCGGAGCGGCTGCTCCTGGGCGGGCCGATGATGGGGCAGCCGATCCACAGCACGCGCGCGCCGATCATCAAGGGCAGCAACGGCATCCTCGCCCTCGGCGTAAAAGAAGTGAAAGCCAAGCCGCAAATGCCCTGCATTCGCTGCACGGCCTGCGTGGCGGCCTGCCCGTGCGGCTTGATGCCGTTTGATATGGCCCAGCGCATTCGCGGCGATGAACTCGACAGTGCGGTCGACATCGGGCTTCTGGACTGCATTGCCTGCGGCTCCTGTGCCTATGTCTGCCCGTCCAACATCCCGCTGGTGCAATATTTCAATTACGCCAAGGGCAGTCTGACGGCCAAACAGCGCGCCGACCACAAGCAGGAAGAGACCAAGCGCCTGATGCAGTCCCATGACACACGCATGGAAAAGATGCGCCTTGAGAAGAAGGCTGCCATGGCCAAGATGAAAGCGGAACGGGAAGCCAAAAAGAAGCAACAGGAACAGGCCAAGCTCGACAAGGCCCGTGCGGCGGTCAAATCTGCAAACTCGGGCGAGAGTGACAAGGTGAAGGTAAAGGCATGAGCGCGATTGACATCCTGAGCGGCCCATACACCCATTCCGGAGCAAGCGTCTCCCGCACCATGGGGCTCGTCATGGTGGCGCTGCTGCCCTCCACCCTGTTCGGCTTTTATCAGTTCGGTTGGCCGGCGGTGTTTCTGTTTGTCGTGACGGTGCTGGTGGCTCTGTTGTGCGAGGCCCTTTGTCTGCGCCTTGCGGGGAAACCGGTCAAAACCTTTGTCATGGACGGATCCGGGCTTCTCACGGGTTGGCTCCTTGCGATGACCCTTCCGCCGTGGGCTCCATGGTGGGTTGGTGCCATCGGTGCGATCATAGCCATATCGCTGGCGAAACACGCCTTTGGTGGTCTTGGCCAGAATATTTTCAACCCGGCGATGGTGGCGCGAACAATCCTCCTCATTTCCTTTCCCGTTCAGATGACGCAGTTCATTAACCCCGTCCCGCTCGGCTCGGCCGGTGCGCCCAATCTGATTGAGGGGCTTTATGTGACGCTGATTGGCCATACGCAATTGGATGCATTCACCGGTGCATCAATGCTGGGATCAATCAAGACACAACTCAGTCAGGGGGAAATGCTGC
Organism: Cohaesibacter sp. ES.047; assembly: GCF_900215505.1. Classification (NCBI taxonomy): domain Bacteria; kingdom Pseudomonadati; phylum Pseudomonadota; class Alphaproteobacteria; order Hyphomicrobiales; family Cohaesibacteraceae; genus Cohaesibacter; species Cohaesibacter sp. ES.047. The sequence continues at coordinate 3,465,197 of NZ_LT907844.1, read as the reverse complement.
CCACGATCCTGTCGCAGAGCTTTGACTTGCGCGACATGGCGGTCGGCATGACGGCCGGATCAATGGGCGAAACCTCCGCTCTGCTGGCTCTACTTGGGGGCCTGTTCCTTATCGCAACCCGGGTTATCACCTGGCACACATCCGTCGCCATGACGGTAGCGATGGTTGCCCTCTCTGGTCTGTTTCATGCCATCGATCCCAACCGCTATGCCGATCCAATGGTTCACCTGGTTTCCGGCACCTTCGTCTTTGCCGTGTTCTTCATCGCCACCGACTATGTCACTGCGCCCGGCACAGCGCTTGGCAAGCTGGTGTTTGGCGCGGGTGTCGGAACGCTGACCTTCATCATCCGCACATGGGCGGCCTATCCCGAAGGGGTGGCGTTTGCGATCCTCTTGATGAATGCGACGGTGCCGCTGATCGATACCTACATCAAGACCCGCGTTTATGGCCGCACCCGCAAGGGCACGCCGATCGAATATGACGACAAGGATGTGGAGAGACCGGTATGAGCCGTCGCAACAAGACCCTTATCCGTTCCGTCGGCATGGCCCGGCGCCTCGCGCGCAAAGCGGGCAGCATCTATGACAGGATCAGAGGCAATCCGGCCTATCTTGCCACTCTTCTTGGCGGATTTTCGCTGGTTACCGCGTTCATTCTTGCCTCAAGCCATATGGCGACAGAGGCAGCGATCCAGCAGCGCCAGAAAGAAGACCTGCAAGGCTCGCTTTCACTCGTGATCCCATCCGCCCTGCACGACAATGATCTGGTGCGGGACTCCTATGTTCTGGCAGATGCCGGCGGTGTGTCCAAGCGGATCTATCCGGCCACTGTTGATGGCGAACTCACGGCGGTTGCCTATCAGGTTACAGGACTAGGCTATGGCGGCCCTATCCTTGCGCTGCTTGGCGTGGATCGCGATGGCACCATTCTGGGGGTGCGCGTTCTCCAACACGCAGAAACACCGGGCCTTGGCGACAAGATCGAGGCCAACCGCAGTGACTGGATCAAAAGCTTCACTGGTCAGTCCTTCGCCCTCCTGTCGCCAGACCAGTGGGAGGTCAAGAAGGACGGCGGCTATTTCGATCAGCTGTCTGGCGCAACGATCACGCCACGGGCGGTTGTTCAATCAGTCAAGGGCGGTATCAGCTTCTTCACCTCTCATATGGATGAGCTGCTCGAAGGCGGTCACAAGGCAGAGCCGAACGTCACCGAACCGATCAAGACACAAGAGGAGCCGTCATGAACAGATATCTCGACATAACCCTTGAGGGTCTATGGACCAACACGATCGTCTTCTCCCAAACCCTTGCGCTCTGTCCCCTTCTGGCGGTGACCAGCACGGCGACAAACGGGCTCGGGCTCGGCCTTGCGACAACAGCGGTTCTTGTGGCCTCGGGACTGCTCATCGCTCTGTTGCGCAACATCATCGAGCCGGAAATCCGCATTCCTGCCTTTGTTTTGATCATCGCAGGGCTGGTGACCATCGTAGATCTCTACATGAACGCCTATATGCACGATCTTTACAAGATCCTCGGGCTATTCATTCCCCTGATCGTGACCAACTGCGCCATTCTGGGCCGCGCCGAAAGTTTTGCCTCGAAAGCCAAGATTCTGCCAGCGATGGTGGACGGCTTGATGATGGGCGTGGGGTTTACCCTCGCGCTTGTCCTTCTGGGTGGAGTCAGGGAGATCATAGGCTCTGGGACGCTCTTCTCGGGTGCCTCGCTCTTGCTCGGACCCGCTTTCAGCTTTCTGGAAATCACGGTCATTCCCGACTATGGCGGTTTTCTGATTTTCATTCTGCCGCCTGGCGGGTTTATCATGCTTGGCCTCATTCTGGTTGTGAAACGGATGATCGACGCCAAGTTCGCCCAGCAAGACCAGATCGACACCCAGCCCAGCGAACCCATGCGCAAGCAAATCACAATCTGAGTGCAGATTGGGCTGCGTGGGGGATCCGGCCACCCAGCGCACGAGGCCCCTCGTTGAGCACCAGACGCCATGTGCGCAGTTGCGGAAAGGAGCGTTCCAATGAATATCGGCGTTGCCTATGTCACCCCGACCCACAAGGTCTGGATGCGGATGGAGATGCCCACGGGCAGCACAGTGGAAGATGCGATCAATCTGTCCGGCATTCTGAACCAGTTCCCCGAAATCGACCTCGAAAGGCAGAAGGTCGGCATCTTCGGCCGTATCTCAAAGCTCAACAAACCTCTGGAAGAAGGCGACCGGGTTGAAATCTATCGCCCGATCACAGCAGATCCGGATCTCGTCGAGCGCAGGGACCAGTAAGCCACATCGCTTTGGAGCGAGGATCAGGCGCGTTCATATTTCCAGATAAAGGCTGGCGGAATCGACTGCCAAACGGCCCTGTCGCACTTTGCCTTCAGACCGAGATTCTCATAAACCTCTTTCTTGATGGGCGACTTGAGACGGTAGGTCAATTGGACAAAGCTTGCATCCTCTGCCATGACGTCGAGCATCGATCCCAGAATTCGGTGCTGAAGTGCGTCATCGAACAGCTTGATCGGCAAGGTCGAAACCACAGCCCCGACCTTGGGGCTTTTTCGTTTCAGCCAGAGATCGGCGATCTCTTCTGCACCCATGTTCAGCACATCGACACCGGGGTACTTTCGGGAGAGAAAGCTTGCGAACTCCCGATCCAGCTCAACCGCCGTCAGATCGTGCGCCTTGATGCCGCTGCCGAGCAACTGCCGCGTGATAGCACCGGTGCCAGCCCCCAGCTCGATCACTGGCTTGCCGTTGCACTCCCCAACCGCTTCGCACATGCTTTTGCCGACGGATGGCCGGGACGGAAAGACACTACAGATCTGGACGGGATTTTTCAGACTCTGTTGCCAGAACAACAAGGATGACGAGAGTGGGCCTGCACCTTCGGAGACAGTCCCGAAAATACGGTGAATCTGCGTACGCAGCGCTTGCGCCTTTTCCAAAGCGGCTGCCTTTGGCATGTCAAGATTCTCCTGTTCAAATCAACACACACCTACCCGTCTAATTTTCTTATGCTTCAGTTTTGTGACTGACGATTGCATTATCGGGGATGGGTCTGGTTTGAACAGATTTCAGCGAGGCGCCGCACCCATCGGCACCCCGATTGCTTCTGATGGCTAGGCTTTTTCCAGCGCGCGTTTGATGCGGCGAGCAAGGGCGCGTCTTGCCTTCTCGTCAGCGAGCTTGTCGAAAGCTTCCTTGAGGTCGATCTGCAGCTCGGCAAACTCGTTGTGCGCATCCCAGCCGCCAAGATCCTGAGGTTTCAAGCGGTGCGGAATGTTTTCGAAATAGTCCGGCTTGCCCTTGCGGCTCAGGCGCACTTCATCATCGATTGAGGGAATGGAAATGAGCTTCTCAGGCATCCCTTCAGCAATCAGGGCCGCCTTCAGTGCCTTAGCCGCCTCTTCCTCGCCATGGCACAGATACAGCCCATGCCTGATGGGTTTGCGCGAGGTGATCCAGTCAACCAGTTCGTTTTCATCCGCATGGCCTGAATAGGTCTCGATCTGCCTGACCTTGCCGCGAATGGTGATTTCCTCGCCCTGAATGCGTACCTTTCTGGCGCCTTCGAGCAGCAAACGCCCCAGAGACCCTTCAGCCTGATAGCCGACCAGCAATAGTGTGGTGTTGGTGTTCCACATGCGGTTCTTGATGTGGTGGCGGATGCGCCCGGCGTCGCACATGCCGCTTCCAGCCATGATGATGGCACCGGATTTGATCCGGTTGATGGACTTGCTCTCCTCCACCGTCTGAGTAAAGCGGATATGGCCGGTATTGATGTGATCAAGGTGGCCCGCGACATCTTCCAGTTCACCCGCATGTTTCTTGAAGACCTCAGTTGCCTTGATGGCGAGAGGACTATCGAGAAAGATCGGCACGTTTCTGAGCTGGCCTGTCTGCTGCAGGATCAGAATATCGGCGAGGAGTTCCTGTGTCCGTTCAACGGCAAAGGCCGGAATGAGCAACATGCCATCGTTTTTCAGCGCCGCTTTGATTTCTTTGAGCAGAATGTCGCGCTTTTCCTCTGAGGTCACAACCGGACGGGTGCGACCACCGTATGTGCTTTCTGAAATCACATAATCATAATCGGTTGAGGCGTCCGGGTCGGGGTGGAACAGCTTGTGATTGGGCCCCAGATCGCCGGACCACAGCAGGCGCAGGCTGTCCTCGTTGGGATCGGCTGTAGGGACTTCGATCTGGATGGAGGCAGAGCCCAGAATGTGCCCGGCATTCCAGAACTTGACCCGAATGCCATCAAGATCCAGCCATTCCTCATAGTCAACACTGACGAAGTCCAATTGGCAGGCTTCTGCGTCTTGCTGCGTGTAGATCGGCTCGATCTCCGGTTTGCCGCGCCGCGCGTTGCGCCGGTTGAGATGCATGACATCCATTTCCTGAATGTGCGCACTGTCGGGCAGCATCGCAGCCAGCAGATCCTTTGTCGGCTCCGTCATATAGACTGGCCCCTTGAAACCCTCCTTGAACAGCTTGGGCAACAGGCCCGAATGGTCAATATGGGCATGGGTGAGCAGAACGAAATCAATCTCGGCGGGATCGAAGGGAAAAGAATTGTAATTCAGAGACCGGATGGTCTTGGTGCCCTGAAACATGCCGCAATCGACCAGAAAACGGTGACCGGCCGTTTTCACCATGTAACAGGAACCGGTGACTGTCCCGGCGGCGCCACAGAATTTTAGTGAGACATCCATTGTTTTCCTCCAACCCCGACTGCACCGGCCTGTAAGCGAGGGGTTCGGCTTGCACATCTCCGGTGCACTAAAATCATTTTTCCACAATTGATCGCAATTGCAACATCGCTTTGAAATATTTTGGCTATTCTAATCCCTCAAGCAATACTTGCCTGTCGTTTTCCTGATACACCATGCTGGTTGGATTCACAGGTTCAGCCGGACCAAAAAGAGACGTTCAAAGATGACAAACCACTCGACCTCGCGCCCAAAAATGAAAAATGACATGCTCGCTTTCGAGGATATCGACTTCCTGAAACGCGAGGAGTTGCGCGGAGCCCGATTGGAGCTTGAATTCTCAAAGGCAGATCTGGGGATGCGGGATCATGGCATCCTGTCGACCGTCGTCGTTTTTGGCAGTGCACGAACACCTGAGGATCATCTGTTCTATCAGCAGTCGCGCGAGCTGGGGCGCATCGTGTCCGAGCGTGGCGGCGCGCTTCATCCGGAAAATGGCCATCACAAGAATGTAATCTGCACGGGTGGCGGACCGGGTATCATGGAAGCGGCCAACCGGGGTGCGCATGACGCAGGAGCGCTCAACATCGGGCTGAACATTCAATTGCCCCACGAGCAGCATCTCAACCCATATGTGACGCCGGAACTGAGCTTTGAGTTTCAGTATTTCGCTCTCAGAAAAATGCATTTCGCCATGCGGGCCAGCGCGCTTGTTGCCTTTCCGGGCGGGTTTGGCACGCTGGATGAGCTGTTTGATATTCTCACTCTCAAACAGACCGCGCGGATCAAGGGCATGCCGATCATTCTGGTTGGCAAGAAATTTTGGGAAAATGTGCTGAATTTCGACGTGCTGATCGAACATGGCACGATTGCCCCGGGCGATGTCGACTATTTCATCATTGTCGACACGCCAGAGGAAGCTTGGGAGGTCATGGTGGATCATGGCATCCTGACCATGGGTTTCAGCAAGAACGCGGTCTAGCGCCTCCCGAAATGCCTGCTGCGACCTAAGTGTCTTGAGCCGATCGCCACAGCGTTTCGGTTTCACTCTCAGAGAGCCCCAGAGCGAGCCTGATGCTCTCAACAAGTGGATTGTCTGGCTGATAGAGGCTTGCGTATTGCCATTCGATCAAGGCCTCCTGCCGCTCGGTTGGATCTTCGATGGCCTCAAGGGCTGGCTCGACGAGATCAAGATAGCCAGCCCGAGACAAGGCAAGGCGCAACTGGCGCGGCGTCAGTGCCACCAGCTTTTCGTCTCCTTCGTCATAGGGCGCGATGCTATGGCCGTCCGCCTCCCATGCCGCAATCCCCTTGCGATGCCGGTTGGCCATATCGTCTGGGATCGAGACCGCCTGCCCGTCGATGGTGGCCTGAATGGTTCCGTCCTTGGTGAAGGTTGCCGTTTCAATTTGCATTGTTAAATCTCCGCATCGATCTGAACCACCGCCGTATAGTAGGCGTCCCCCACCACCAGCGCCGACGTATAAAGACGAAAGCCGACTGGCGAGATTGGAGACGCGACAACGGCCCCGACATTGTTGCTTTCCAGCACATTGACAAAGGACACAGTCGGGCTGATCCGCTTGACCGAGCCAAAGGTTATGTAGCTGCCGAAAAGCCCTGCTGCTGAATTCGGGGATTGAATGAGCGCCACGGTCATGAACTCGAAATAGCGCTGACACATGGCCAACTCTTCAAGGTCGTTTCTGTCTTCAAAGGGATCAACCATTGAGCGGCAGTCCCCTGAACAGACAGAAACGCGCGTTGCGTCCGCTGGCACGACAACTGAGGTTGCCCCTCCCGCCAGACCGGTCACATAGATCGGACTGGGTGCCGTGGTGCCGCCAATGGTTCCCGCTCCATTGCTGGCGCTTTCGAAGGTCAGGGTGTAGTCACCGGCAGGCAAGCCCGCAATCACCTGCTCCAATCCACCAGCATGCCCTTTCCAGCGATCAAAGCCATAGACACCGACGCCTGGGGTTCGCGTGCCGCCGCGCTGGTTGACCGTGAAACCGCCATTGATGATCCAGTTTTTGGGCTTGAGATTGTCAACACCAGAGGGGAAGGACACCACGCCGGACGCCGCCGCAATTCGGAGGCCGTTCTGCCAACTTGCGCCATCCGGGCTGACCTTGAAGGAGAAATTGTCTTCCCCCGCAAGCCCCATTTCCGCCCTGCCGGACCAGTCCGTCTGAAACAGAAAGGATCCCGTATTGGCGGTGGCGCTTTTGTTGAGCTTGACCTGAATGTTCCCCGTTCCCGGTGTGACGTCATCATGACTGATCAGCACCGCGTCGGATTTGATGGCAAGGCGATTTGTTTCATCCGCTGCCGTATTGACACCCCATAACGACACGCCGCCACCCGTCACAAAGTCGGAAAACAACACCCAGTCCGTACCGTTGAAAACGCAAATCGCGCTTTCATCTTCAACCCACGCGAACCAGCCGACATTTGGAACAAGCCGTGTCCATCCGCCGTCAAGGAAGGCGGCAATGCTTTTCTCCCAGCCCGCCCAAGCGCCGTTTGCGCCGCTGGCTACAATATAGCGCACCCCTTCAGAGGGATCGGCTGGCGGTGTGGTCAGGTTGCGATCAATCACCGACAACTGAACGACCGCATCGAGAATGCGCAAGGCTTCGTTGTGCGTGATGTGCTTCTGGTCTTGCGACCCCGTGATATAGGGCAAAGACAGATAATTCGTGTTTTCCATGGCTCCAATGTTCCGTTGATTGACATTGGGCTGATTATTCGGGTGCTTAAGCCGCATGGGGATTGGGAGAATAAGTCGAACCCAATAAGCTTTACTCTTTCGCATTCGGGCAACTTCTGTAAAATCGCGGATATTGATTTATTCGCATTTGCCCTCGGAGTGCTTCATGACTGATCTTGCTAATGCCCTGATTGACCGCCTGCCCAAAGCCGAACTGCATTTGCATATCGAGGGCACTCTCGAGCCGGAATTGATGCTGGCCCTTGCCAAGCGCAACAATGTAAAACTGCCCTATGAGACGGTCGAGGACGTCGCCAAAGCCTATGAGTTCGACTGCCTGCAGGACTTCCTTGATCTCTACTATATGGGCATGAGCGTGTTGCAGACTGAGCAGGATTTCCATGACCTGACATGGGCTTACCTCCTCAAGGTCCATGCGGACAGTCTCACTCATGTGGAGATGTTCTTTGACCCGCAGGCCCACACGGATCGCGGTGTTGCGTTTGAGACCGTGCTTGGCGGGATTGTCTCAGCACTGGAGAAGGCCAAGAATGAGCTGGGCATCACGTCGAAACTGATCATGTGCTTCCTGCGTCACCTGCCCGAGGAGCAGGCTTTTGATGCCCTGGAGTGCGCCTGCAAGCACAAGGACCATATCCACGCAGTGGGCCTCGACAGCTCTGAAAAAGGCTTCCCGCCGCCCCTGTTCGAACGGGTTTTTGAAGCCTCTCGCAAGGAAGGCTTTATCCCCGTCGCCCATGCGGGCGAGGAAGGCCCGGCGGAGAATGTCCGCACGGCGCTTGACGTGCTCAAGGTGGAGCGCGTGGACCATGGCAACAGCGCCCTCACAGATCCGGCGCTTGTCCAGCGGCTCGCAAAGCAGCGCACGCCGCTGACCATGTGCCCACTTTCCAACCTAAGGCTCAAGGGCATCCCGACCATTGGCGACAGCCCGGTGAAAAAGGCCATGGATGCGGGGCTTTTGGTGACGGTGAATTCGGATGATCCGAGCTATTTTGGCGGCTATCTCAACGACAATTATCGCGCCATCCACAAGGCGCTCGACCTTGACGAGCATGACCTTATCACGCTGGCCAAAAACAGTTTCGCGGCCAGTTTCATCCCGGACCGTGAAAAACAGGGCCATATCGATGCCATCGACAAGGTGGTAGAGGATGTCAAGAAGGGCTGATTAAGCCCTTCCCGTTTGGCATCAGACCCAGCCGTTCAGCTCATTAAGGGTCAGAGTTTCGAGCATGTCCATGCCTTCGTCGCTGTCGTTGAGACAGCGGATGTGGGCGAATTGCTCGCCGCCATGCTCCATAAAGATCTCGCGGTTTTCGCCGTCAATTTCCTCAAGCGTCTCAAGACAGTCTGCCGAAAAGCCGGGATTGACGATCGCCATGCGTTTGACACCGCTTTCGGCCAGCTCGGTGACTGTTGCGTCGGTATAGGGCTTGATCCACTCTTCCCGCCCGAACAGGGACTGGAACGTGGTTTTCAGATAGTCATTCTGCCAGCCAAGTTTTTCGCGGATGAGGCGTGATGTCTTCATGCAGTGACAGTGATAGGGGTCGCCATTCTCGAAATAGCGTTTGGGGATGCCGTGGTAGGAGGCAAGAATGATTTCTGGTTCGAAATCAAGGCTCTCCACGGCTTTCTTCATGGAAATCGCCATGGCCTCGATATAGGCCGGGTCATCGTAGTAAGGCGGCAGCGTGCGCAGGGCCGGTTGCCAGCGCATCTCTTTGAGAACGTCAAAGACCTTGTCGTTGACCGTGGCCGTGGTGGCGGCGGCATATTGCGGATAGAGCGGCAAAACCAGAAGGCGCTCGCAGCCCTTGTCCTGCAAGGCCTCGACGCGGGACTTGATGGACGGATTGCCGTAGCGCATCGCAAAATCAACCACGACCTCACGCCCGAATGACTTTTGTGCCAGTCGCTCCGCAAGCTTTTCGCTTTGGCTGCGTGTGATCGTCAGCAACGGCCCTTCGTTCTTCTCGTGATTCCAGACTTGGTCGTAGATCTTGCCGGATTTCTGCGGGCGGGTCTGCAGGATGATGCCATTGAGGATCGGCCACCATTTCCACTTGGGCACTTCGATGACGCGCTGATCGGACAGGAACTCCTTGAGGTAGCGGCGCATGGATTTGTAATCCGTACCGTCTGGTGTTCCCAAATTGACCAGCAGAACGCCAATCTTGCCATAGGCGATTTTGGGGTGATTGTCTGGCCAGTTTGCAGTCATATCGATGTCCTTGTCGTCGAGTCTTGCTTGCGCCGGGGTGGCTTCATGCACCTGAACCAGCCAACCCAGTGTCTCTTGCATAACAGTGGATGTGCATCCTCGCATCAACGAGTTCGCACGCCATACATGAAAATAACGCAACATTCCTTGAGCTTTTTGGCGAAAAACAGAAGTAACCAAAAAGACTGAATCTCACCTTGTTCGAGCCGGATCGTCCGTTGGATCACCTGCCTAGAGCACTCTTGAGCTGTCAACACGTCTCGGGCTGAGATTATTTCTCTGCGCTCATTGCATCCCCTTCAGACCGTCCCCGGAAGCCCTTGGCGAAGACATACATCTCCGGGCTTTCCTTGCGGCTTGCCGGCGGTTTGATGTGATGGATGGACTGATAGTCACGCTTCAGTTCGGCCAGCATTTCATGCTCTGTACCGCCCTTGAAGACCTTGGAAAGGAAGCATCCGCCCGGCCGCAGGTTTTCCTTGGCAAACAGGGCTGCCACCTCGAACAGATGCACCGTGCGCAGGTGATCGGTCTGTTTATGGCCCGTGGTGGGTGCTGCCATGTCCGAGAGCACCACATCGGGCCTGTGGCCACCAAGGGCGTCCATCAACAGTTGCGGCGCATCGTCATCCAGGAAATCTTTGAGCAGCACAGTCACACCGGGCAGCGGATCCATACCAAGATAATCGATCCCGACCACGAGGGGATTGTCGCTGTTGGACTGCACGCGGCGGGCCGCGATGTCGCACCAGCCGCCCGGCGCACAGCCCAGATCGACCACACGCATGCCCGGCTTCAAAAATTGGAACCGGTCATCCATTTCAATGAGCTTGAACGTCGAACGGGAGCGGAAGCCCTCTTTCTTGGCCCGCTGCACATAGGGGTCATTGAGCTGACGCTGCAACCAACGCGTCGAGGAGCTTTTGCGCCCACGGGCAGATTTCACCCTCACCTTCTGAACGCGAAGTCCCCGGCTATCCTGCCCCTCACCGCCACCTGACTTTTTTGCCATTTGTTCTTCTCCGGCTGTCCTTTTCGACAGCGATCACGATCCTGTTCGGGGATTGGCTGACAATCCGGTTCGGTTCATTCTGCTTCGGGCGATGCGGGCTGTCTTGATTGGCCGCCGCGGCTGCCTCGTCCGCCTCTTCGGCGGTTGCGGCGCTTCTTGCCGTTGCCCTTCTTGCCCGGCTGCTGCGTCCAGACGCCATCGTCAATCATCATTTCCATCAAAATCCCTTCACGCAGGCCGCGATCGGCAACGCGCAACTGGCCACAGGGCCATTCGCGATGGAACGCCTCAAGGATGGCGCAACCAGCCAGCACGAGATCTGCACGATCCTGACCGATGCAGGGATTGTTGATGCGCTCTTGGAAATCCATCGACAGAACGCGATTGATCATGGCCCGCAATTCCTCGGCCGTCAGCCATGTGCCATCCACCTGCCGCCGATCATAGCGTTCAAGGCCCAGATGCACGCCTGCAAGTGTCGTGACAGTTCCAGACGTCCCCAGCATATGAATATGCTTGGTCTTGATGGCTTCAGCCAGAGCTTCCCGCTCTTCGAAATGCTCGAGCATTTCGCGCACTTCAGCCACCATGGCCTCGAAATTATCCCGCGTGACAAGCTGGCCGCCATGTTTCTCAGACAGGGTGACAACACCAACCTGCAAGGAAGCCCAGCAGCGGATCCGTTCAGACAGGTGGCGCATGGCGCGGCGTGTCTGACGATTGCGTTTTTCGCCCGGAAGGGGCTGGGCTTCATCGTTAAGGGGATCAAGATCAAGCCACACGATCTCTGACGAACCGCCGCCAATATCGAACAGCACGACTCCGTCGGCCTCAGGATGGACCAGAGACGCGCAACCCGCGACAGCCAGACGCGCTTCTGTCTCGCGATTGACAATCTCCAGCTTGAGCCCGGTTTCGCGATAGACGCGCTGCAAAAAGGCACTGCCATTCTGGGCGCGGCGGCATGCTTCGGTCGCGATCAGACGGAAACGTTTGACAGCCCGATAGGACAGTTTGGATTGGCAAACCTTAAGAGCGCCGATCGCGCGATCCTGAGCATCTTCGCTGAGGAAACCGGTCTGGGACAGCCCCTCTCCGAGCCTGACAATGCGCGAGAAGGCATCGACCACGCGAAAACTCTGACCATGGGGTTCGGCGACAAGGAGCCTACAGTTGTTGGTTCCAAGATCAAGCGCTGCGTAGGACTGTCTTTGCTCACGGGGCACATGCGTCGGTGAGCGCGTTGGTGAAGACGGACCGGACCGCTGACCATTGACAGGTGCGCCATTCTGGGTCCGGCCATCCTGCCTTTGATGGTTGTGCTTTCCAGATCTGTTATGCTGACCCTTGGATGCGGACTGATGGTCGCTGTTGTCGCGCCCGTGGCTCGATGCAGCCCGCCCGTCGGTAGAGGCAAGATCGCGTTGATCCTCACTTCCTGATTGGCCGGAGTGGTTGGTGCGATGGGGCTTTTTTGATGGTGAGGCGACGTCGGGTTCATGGGTTGAAGCGGCTGGCGCGTCGCTGCTGACAATCTCATCAGAGACCTGAGATGCCGGCTTGTGCTTTGCATCGACGTGACTCTTCGTCAAAACGTCCGACTGGCCGTTCTGCTGCAGATTTGGCGGTTGGTTCTTCCCACCACGCCGCCGTTTCGAGCGTGATCGGCGCTTTTTGTTGCGCCCTGGCTGCTGGCTCTTCTGGTCCTCCGCGCTTTTAACGACGGAGTCCCCCTGTCGAGAGGTATCGGACATGGCAAGGCCGTTGGCTCTGCCTGTGTCCCCGGTGCCCTGTTTGACAGGTGCCGCTTTTGCCCCTCCACTCTGCTTATGACCATGTCCATGGTTTGCAGATTGTCGGTCCGGGCCGCGCGCAAGGCCAGCAGCTGAATGGCTCCCGCGAGGGCTGCCTTCAGCATCCTGTGCCAATTGCTGTCTCCCGCTGCGCTGCAAACATGAGGACAAGGCATGGCGCGCAGCATGTGATTCAATCAGTTTGTCATTCACCACTCTATCAGCATGACGCAAAAGGGCAAGTCGCGATTGGCGGCCAGACACAGCACCCGACCTGCTGTGTCAAACAAAGCAATTTGCACGCGCCTCGCTTCCACATGACCGATCGTTGAGATGCAACGGAAAGAGGCGCAGTGACTTGTAAAATCCATTACGGAAACAGGTCGTGCCGCTGAGTTTCGACCCATCTATTGCGCCGAGTTCATCACCCAACCCCGAACAGAAATACTTGTTCTGTTATAACGAAACTCTGAAATCAAATACGGGTTCTAAACGAAGACGGCACTGTCGCAATACCTGCGATACGCACTCTTTCTTGACCAGAAGAGGGCACGTTTGATTGAAAACAATCGAATTCCCAGCATCGTGATGATTGCTCCAAACTAAATTTCAGTAAGCACTTCTTGCGCAACGGCACCTGCATAATAGATTCATTCAAAACTATTGGCACCGATGTGAACATGAACTTGCCTTCTTGACAGTCCCGATGCTTGGTTGCAATCGCGTATTCATTGCCATTGATGCTCAAGCGCAGATTGGAACTTAATAAATCCGACGCCAAATATATACATATAGGAAACCCGTCCAGCTCGACTTCAAGAGAATTCGAATGGTCGATCTCAAGATAGTCCACGGAAAAACGTCTGACTGAAATGGTCTCCACTTGACACCCCCGTCCCGCAGCGACCAACCCCTTGGCATCAATATATGACGCGAAATTCGTGAGTTTTTTTGATGGTACCTGCTCTATTCCGTTCCTCTTGAGCGCCAGTAGAAAGAAGGCTTTTTCAGCAAGCGTCCTCCCGATAAGGGCACAAACGAAACCTCGGTGAAAATGAGCGGCATCTGAATAGAGAAAGCCTGGTGGCGTTTCTCCAAACATACTATAAAGCTCACGCCTTATATCGTGATAGTAGATGCCATACTGGCGAAAAAAGTCCAACTCCGCGTCGTAAACATAATTAGGGACCGAAAGATTATAAAACGGCTGAGACGTTATTATGAGCGGCAAAATCAGCGCATTTGGAAATTTTTCATTTAAGAAACCCAAAGTTATTCTGAGAAATTCTCTCTTCTTGTCATAAGGATAACTTCAATGATTAAGATGCCCGCCATCATTTAGCGAGTATTCATACAGGATTATGTCTGGATCAACATCTATATTGTCTATCGATCCAATTGATGTTAGCGACGTTGTGGCACCAGCGGCCCTGTTTACGATTGTTACGGCTTCAAATTGTTCTAGCAGCTTTTGCCTGAAGTGATGCACGTATCCGTCACGGATGAATGAGTTTGATCCCCCAAGAACCAACACGTTGGCAGACTTACCAATCGCTTTTTTCATAAACTTGCGGAAAAAACGTTTTATCATCGCCTTATTGTCCTTGAAGGTATATCGGCCATTTTTTCCATTTGGGTCCATCAGCGCTCCTCCTAAGGAGACGTTGTCGACATCAGCCAGTGTCGCATTACGTGCACGCAAATAAAAGGGCCACCCAAGCGCGAAAGTCAAACAAAATGCCGAAATTATGTCGCCGAATCTGGCTTTTTGCAGACATGCAAAGCAAAAGAAACGTTGCAATCTTTAGAACTGCCAAGGCCTCACAACGGAAGCTTTTTTGACGGTCTGGGACAAAATCAAAGCGGACCTATCAAGTGGTGCGCAACATCAGTGACGACTTATTACCCCTTCCATATCAGGCAGCTGCGCATCGAAAAACGTATCTTTGAGCACGAAACGAATAGCCCGAAAGGCTCACCGGATCACACCTACGAGTAAAAAGGGGCCGTGGCAGAGAGGTATACGAGTTCGCACGACCAGAGGAAAACAGCCAAGGAAGTCATTGCGCTGTGGGAAAAAAGCGAAAAACTGCAACCGCCACACGATTTTCAAACAACCCCTATTGACGCCCCATCCGGACAGAGATAGAACGCCCGCACACTTAATTTGTAAAACGTTCTACCGCGTTTTGTGAAACAAGGATTTAAGTCTTTGTTTTTGCTGGGGATTAGTTTAATGGTAGAACAGCGGACTCTGACTCCGTCGGTCCTGGTTCGAGTCCAGGATCCCCAGCCATTTCTTCCATAAAATGCAATAGTATAAGACGCTAAACGTCGCGCCAAAAGCGCTGCTCTAGCGTGGGTCGGTTCTGCGCCCTAGCATTGAGAACAACGTCCATCCGTCCTATCGCGCGTTGATGCGACAGCGACACAGATCCCGCCGGTTCATTATCCCATCGCGCCTTCTCCCGAATGGTCAGGCATCAAAAGGGATGGCCCGGGTGCATAGTGACGCCCTTTGAACTTGAAACAATTATTCTGTTACATTTTCTATATAAGTTGTTTTATTTCGAACTAGATCTCTCTTAAAAGGATCGACACGCTGGCTATGCAGTGAAGGAAATTGAACAGGCAATAGCGTTCTGACCCAGAAGAGACAACGAATAAAGCGGCTTCACTCGAAGGGCTCTGTCGTCCCCTTCCGCCACGCCAAATGTAACACAATGTTTGTTATTATTATTTGTTTCTGTGTTGTTTTTTGGTCATTACGTGGTATTAGTTGTTGTAGAAGGGCGCACTGCCCCGCCATAAAGAGATGCACAGAGACATATTCTAGCCATGACAGACACAGGCAATTCGCAAGATCTTCTGCTTTCCTTCTATGGTGACGACTTCACCGGCTCGACAGATGCCCTTGAGTCCGTAACCATGGCAGGCATCCCGGCGATGCTGTTTCTGTCTCCCCCCACGGTGGAGGATTTGAAAGCCTATCCGCACATTCGCGCTGTGGGTGTGGCCGGGACGAGTCGCAGCCAGACACCGGAGTGGATGGACGACCATCTCTCGCAAGCCTTTTCGTCGCTCAAGGACCTGGGCGCGCCGATCTGTCACTACAAGACATGCTCCACTTTTGACTCCGCTCCGCGGATCGGCAACATCGGTCGGGCGATCGAATTGGGTCAGGACATCTTCGGCACGGCCGTCCCGGTCGTGGTCGGCGTCACGCGCCTTAAGCGGTATGTGGTCTTTTCCAACCTTTATGCGGCGGCGAGCGTCGCAGGGGACAGCGAGGCTTTCCGCATTGACCGCCATCCCACGATGAGCTGCCATCCCTCTACACCGATGACCGAAGCTGATCTGCGCCTGCATCTGGCTCAACAGACAACGCGCGCGATCGGGGCGTTCGACTTCCGGCAGATGCTGTCCGATGACGCCCCCGCTGCTTTCGCGAAGCTGTGCGAAGAGAACGCGGCTGTCATTCTGGATACCTTTGATGAGGCCACGACGACACGCACCGGCCAGTTGTTGCATGAGCGCAGTCTGATTGAACCAACCTTTGTGGTCGGCTCTTCCGGGGTTGAATATGCGCTCGCCGACTATTTAACCAAGGAGGGTATCCTGCCGATTGTCCCTCCTCCGACCCATCGCCCCGCTGTTGATCGCATGATTGCGATCTGCGGCAGTTGCTCACCAACAACCCGGCGCCAGATCGAATGGGCAGAAAGCAACGACTTTGCAGTGGTGGCAGTCGATACGGTCGCTCTGGTTGAACAGGGCGAAGCCGAAGAGCGACGCATTGCCGAGCAGCTGGTTGCGCTGACCTCTGAACACAAGGGCGTCGCCCTGCACACAGCAAAAGGCCCGGACGACCCGCAAATCGCGGCAACCCGTGCAGCGCTTGAGCGCAAGGGCCTGACATCGGCGGACAGTTCCCCCGTGATGGGCGGCAGTATGGGACGCGTGCTCAAGCATGCCATCACACAGACCGGTTTGACCCGCGCCATTCTCGCAGGGGGCGACAGCTCCAGTCATGCGGTGTCGGCGATGGGGGTTAAAAACATGGAAGTGGCTGGCCCGCTCGTGCCCGGTGCGCCGCTTTGTCGTGTTCATTCCATGGATAGCGCTGTCGATGGCGTTGAGATTTCTCTCAAAGGCGGCCAAGTTGGAGACGATAACTTCTTCGAGCGAGTCATGAGCGGACAATAGACATGTCGAAACGCGAGCCAGACCAACCTGCGGATCCTTCCCGCCAGGAAGACACAGACGCCAAGCAACGCCTGAAGGCGGAAGACCGCCGCCAGCAGATACTCAGCATGGTTCAAGCCCAGAAGACCGTGCAGCTTGACCAACTGGCCAAGACTTTGGATGTCAGCCGCATGACGGTGCACCGGGATCTCGACCTTCTGGAAAGCAGAGGTCTGTTGCGCAAGGAACGCGGTGGCGCAACGGCGGAAAGTTCGCTGTTGTTCGAAAGCAACTTTCACTATCGCAGCCAGACCGACGAAAGCTCCAAACGAAATTTGGCGCGCGAGGCGGCCGAGCTGATCGAGCCGGGCAGCGTCGTGATGCTGGATGACAGCACAACCACGTTGATGATGTGCCAGTATATCAAGCAGATTGACAATGTGACAGTCATCTCCAATTCGCTGGCGGTGTGTGAGCAGCTGCGTTCAGCGTCAAATGTGAAATTGATCATCACCGGCGGCAACTATAGCGAAACCCATCAGAGCTTCTCCGGCATCATCTGCGAACAGGGGTTGGGGCAACTTCGCTCGGATTGGGCGTTTCTGTCCGCCTCATCGGTGATCGACAACCGGCTTTATCATCAGGATCAGGAAATCGTACGCGTAAAACTTGCCCTCATGGCGGCTTCCGAGCGCAAGGCCCTGCTCCTGACCTCTCGTAAATTCCAAACGCGCGCTCTCACCCATTTCGCCGATCTGACTGAATTCGACAAGCTATTCATTGATCGCCAACTGGATGAAGCAACGAAGCAGAGACTGACTCAATCGCGGATTGATTTTGATCTCGTTTAGCAAGGACAAGAACAATGCTTCAGAAACTGGGCCAACAGATTCGCCTATCTCGAATCGTGAAACCGAAAACGCGACGCGGATTTTGCATCGCCTTTGACCATGCCCTGCAACTGGGGACCTGTCAGGGAATGGAAAATCCCGAGCAGATGCTCGACCAGATGGCAGAAGCTGGTGTGGATGCGGTTATCCTGCCTTTGGGGTCTGCGCTGCATTTTGGTTCACGGCTGGTGGAAAATGGAGGTCCGTCGCTCATCCTGCGCCTTGATCAGACAACCATGTGGCGCGAAGGCACGCCCCTTGCCTATCAGGACGGCTACACCCGGCCTGTCGCCCGAGTTGAAGACGCTGTGGCGCTGGGCGCAGAAGCGGTGATCACCTATCTGTTCGTGGGACACAATGATCCGAATGTCGAGACAGCAGCCTTCAGAATGAATGCCGACGTGAACGAAGCTGCGCGACAGCACGGCATCGTTCACATCATCGAGACCATGGGTGCGCGGCACGCATTGGCCGAGGATATCAATGATGGAGAATTCGTTCGCTTCCACGCCCGCATCGGGCTTGAAATGGGGGCGGACATCATCAAGACCGATTGGCCAGGCAGCACAGAGGCCCTGAAGAAAATCACCTCGGAATTGCCTCTGCCAATCATGCTGGCCGGCGGCCCGAAAACCAACAGCGACTTCGGAACGCTGCAACTGGTCTCGCAAATTGTCGAAGCCGGTGCGGCAGGCATCCTGTTCGGTCGCTCCATCTTCCAGTCCGACAATCCGCTCGCGCTCATGAAAGCCTGCCGTTCGGTCATCCATGACAACACATCTGCGCAAGAAGCGGCTGAATTGGCAAAACTGAGCCGCCCAGCCACATGACCCGTTAGGAATTCGCGTCCGGCCTCCCGTTCCTCCAGCGCCGATCTCGCGGAAAGGCAAAAGCCCGATCAGGGCGATTGCTCACGATGATAAGGCCGGGTTCACCCTACAGGTGTCCCGGCCTTACGCTTTTGATTGGACTGGTGCGCCGTCTCAGGCAGAACCGGAGAGCCGATCCCTGACAAGCTGGCCCCAGAAGGAAGCACCCCAGCCGATGACCTCATCGTTGAAGTCATAGGCGGGGTTGTGCAACTGGGCGGATGGGCCATTGCCAACATGGATCATCGCGCCGGGCACCTTGTTGAGCATGAAGGCGAAGTCTTCACCGCCTAGGGTCGGCACCATGTCGACGCTGACATTATCCGTACCGGTGACCTTGGCTGCCGCTTCGGCGGCAAAGCGGGTCTCGTCAGGGTGATTGATCAGCACCGGATAGCTGCGGTCATAGTCGAGCTCGCCAATGCAGCCGTGACCGGCAGCGATCTGCGTGATGACAGTCCTGAGACGCTTTTCGATATGATCGCGCACGCCTTCATCAAGGGTGCGAACCGTGCCTATGAGACTGATTTCATCAGGGATCACATTGTGTGTGAAGCCACCTTCGACCGCGCATAGGGACACAACGTGCGACTCGAACGGATCAACGCCGCGGGCGCTCAGACCATGAATGGCCTGAATGATGCCGGCCAATGCCGGGAACGGATCAACGGTGTTGTGCGGTTGGGCGGCATGTCCCCCCCTGCCCTTGATGCGGATGTTGAGCATATCCACCGCTCCCATACTGGGGCCCGGGGCGAGTGTGAAATGGCCGACCGGCATGTTGGGCATGTTGTGCATGCCGTAGACTTCATCGCAGGGCCAACGGTCGAACATACCGTCCTTGATCATCGCATCGGCTCCGGCACCGCCCTCTTCGGCTGGCTGGAAGATGACAATGACGGTGCCATCAAAAGCCCGCGTCTCGGCGAGATGCTTTGCAGCACCGAGTAGCATCGTCGTATGGCCGTCATGACCGCAGGCATGCATCTTGCCGGGCACCTTGGAGGCATAGGGAGCACTAGTCGCCTCGAGAATTGGCAGGGCATCCATATCGGCTCTGAGGCCGATGGTCTTGCCAGACGTGTTGGTCTTGCCTCGGATCAAACCCACAACACCCGTCTTGCCCAAGCCTTCGGCCACCTCATCCACGCCCGCATCGCGCAAGGCTGCCGCGACCTTTTCTGCGGTGCGGTTGCACTCATAGAGCAGTTCGGGATTTTCGTGCAGATCGTGGCGGAATGCGGTCAGTGCCTCGATTTCTCGTGATACCCAGTTTTCGACGGCCATGGCTCAGTCTTTCTTCATCTTGTAGCGGAAATCACAATGGGACGCGCCCTTCATGATGGTCTGCGTGCGGGTGAGTTCGATCTCCGGGTTATAGCCGATGCAGAAATCACCATCGCGATTGCAGGACAGGAGATGGCCAATGTCACCGACACCCATTTCGCGATACATCTCAGCATAGCGACAACGGGTGACATTGAATTCCATCGCGTCCTTCTCGGTCTTGATGACGTCCATTTGCAGCGCATCTTCCTTGGTCCAGTTGGGAAGGATGGCAGCAAAGTCACTGAGGTCCGGCGCGTGGTCTAGATCGGCGGCAAGGCTCTGGCCCTGCTCAATGGCAGAGCGCGAGCAGGTTTCGCCAATCACCGCTTCGGCTTCTTCGCAGCCGGATCGTTCGGAAATCACATCAAAGGCATGTTTGAGGATCATCGCTTCGATGCGGCGGCGTTCGAGAATGGGTAGGTCCTTCATTGGTCTGGCTCTCTCAGAGTTTGGGTTCCATGCGGTCTTTGAACTTGTACCAAGCAAGGTAGTAAGGTGCGATGGCGCGGCCAATGGCGTGGAATGGCAAAGGCTTGGGCTCGGTCGTTGGCAGAGCAAGACCACTGATATCCTCTCCATCGACGGCACGCGCCATTTCGCGGCCCAGCGCATAGCCGAGCGCAACGCCGCGGCCGTTGCAGCC
The DNA here is from genome assembly GCF_900215505.1 of Cohaesibacter sp. ES.047. NCBI lineage: Bacteria > Pseudomonadati > Pseudomonadota > Alphaproteobacteria > Hyphomicrobiales > Cohaesibacteraceae > Cohaesibacter > Cohaesibacter sp. ES.047. Next base: position 3,444,794 of record NZ_LT907844.1, on the reverse strand, counting down.
GATCCAGGTCCAGCCGTTGGGGCCAAGACTGTGAACGCGCGGGAAGCGATCCCAGTTCATCGACAAATAGCCGTTCCAGATGTGGGTCATCTTTGGCGGGGCAAGCTGGGGGAAGCTGTCGGCGAGATTGTTGGCGGCCTTGTTTGCCATGCGTTTGGCGAGATCGCCAAAACCCATGATGGCCCCACCGGTGATCAGACGATTGTCGCGATCATAATGGAAAAAGCGCAAATCGCCGCGCGTATCAGAGACGGCCTGCCTTCCGGGAAGGATCGTTGCGCGGATGTCATCGGACAGCGGCTCGGTCGACATCTGCCATGAGGACACCGGAACGATGGAATGGGCAAGACGGCGCGCAAGGCGCGGCACCAATTCGCCGGTGTAGGCGTTGGTCGCAAGGATCAGCGCACGGGCGGTAACCGTGCCACCTTCGGTCTTGACGATCCACTTTGTACCATCATGCTCATAGGACAGCACCGGTGTGTTCTCGTGAATGGTGACGCCATGGCGTTCGGCAGCTTTGGCCAGCCCACGTGCAAGCCCCAGCGGGTTGATGTGGCCGCCGGAGGGCGCCAGCATGCCGCCGTACCAATGATCCGTGCCGAGCAGATCGGAGGTTGCCTTATGGTCGAGATACGCCACCTCAAGGCCAAAACGGCTCCAGGCATCCACGCGCTTCTGGCTCAGTTTGGTGCGTCCGGGAGAATGGGCAGGCTGGAACCAACCTGTTTGCTCGGCATCCGCATCAGAGACGATGTCTTCTTCGCGAATGGCATCATAGAGCATGCCAGCGGAGGCACCGATCATCTCCGCAAAGAGTTTGCCAGTATCGCCAAAGCGCGACACCCATGCATCGGGTTCTGCGGCCGTCAGGGTCGGGATCACCTGACCATTGTTGCGGCCAGAGGCACCCCAGCCAACACCCTGCCCTTCGAGCAGCAAGACATCGCGCCCCGCCTTTGCCAGATGCCGGGCTGCCGAAAGGCCGGTGAGACCACCACCGATCACCACTGTGTCCGTTTCGGCATTGCCGGATAGAGCGGGGGCTGGCGCGCGTTCAGGCGCGGTTTCCAACCAGATGGTGGGGGGAAAGGGAAGAGAAGTAGACATCCTGATCATTCCAATCAAATGCGTTGGGACCGAATAGTGGAACCCGTCCGGTCATTGCATCGGGCGATAGCAGGCTCGGCATATGTATTGTGAGCGAGCCGCCGCCAGACGTCATTTGTGCTGGTTTAGGTCCGGATGCCAAGTTGCTGGCATCCGGTCGCTTTCTTGATCTTGCCCTCTAGTGAACGTGCCCGCCCAGATAGGCCTCGGCAACGCGGGGATCATTTGCCAGATCCTGCGCATTGCCCTCGATCACGATCTTGCCGTGTTCGATGACATAGGCATGGTCCGAGATGCGAAGGGCCGCTTTCACATTCTGCTCGACGAGAAGCACAGAATATCCCTCATCACGGATCTTGGTGACAAGTTCGCAGATGAAGCCAACGAGGCGCGGAGCCAGCCCCAATGAAGGCTCATCAAGCAGCAACACCTTGGGTTTGCGCATCAGGGCGCGACCGATACAGAGCATCTGTTGCTCGCCACCGGACATGGATCCTGCCTGCTGCTTGAGGCGCTCCTTGAGCACAGGGAAGAGCGTCAAGACATGATCGAGTTCCTGTTTGCCAATCGGCCCAGCTCCGATGAGCAGATTCTCCAACACGGTCATGTTGGAGAAGATCTGCCGTCCTTCTGGTGCCTGCATGATCCCTTGGTCGACGATTTCATTGCTTTTGAGTTTGGAAATAACCTTGCCCTCAAGCAAAATTTCGCCGCCCGTTGCGCCATAGACGCCGGAGATGCAACGCATCAGGGACGTCTTGCCAACGCCGTTGGCACCGAGCACCGAGACGATGCCCTTTTCAGGCAAATTGACGGTCACATCATGCAGGATGTCCTGAACACCGATCTGCAGGGAGAGATTTTTGATTTCGAGAATGTTGCTCATCAGTCGTCACTCCCCAGATAGGCTTCGAGCACGGCCGGATCCTTGCGCACGTTGGCAGGTACATCATCCGCGATCTTGGCCCCCGAGGCGAGAACCACGATGCGGTCGCAAATGCCCATGACAAGGCTCATGTCATGTTCAACCAGCATGATCGTCAGGCCGGTCTTGTTGAGATCGGTGATGAACTGGGCCAGTTCTGCGGTCTCGGAATCGTTCATGCCGGCCGCTGGCTCATCAAGGATCAGCAACTCGGGATTCATCGCCAGTGCGCGGGCGATTTCGAGATATTTGCGCTTACCATAAGACAGGTTTGCGGCAAGATCGTCTGCATGTTCTGCAAGGCCGACCTTTTCGAGCATTTGCCAACTGCGATCAGAGATTTCCTGTGCCTTGGCCTTGCCGCCAAACAGCGAGTTGAAGGGATTAACCCCGATCATGCCGAGCGCGCCAACGGAGATGTTGTCGAAAACGGTCATGTTGGGGAAGACGCGCAGGTTCTGGAACGTGCGTGACATGCCCTTGTGGGCGATCTTGTGGGCGGAAAGCCCGGTGATCTTTTCGCCCTTGAACAGCACTTCGCCGGAACTTGGCGGTGTGAAACCCGAAATCAGATTGAACAAAGTGGTCTTGCCCGCCCCGTTCGGCCCGATCAGGCCCATCAGTTCGCCTTCGTTGAGCTCGACGTTGACGTTGTCCACGGCATGCAGGCCACCAAAGACGCGGGTCAGGTCTTTCAGCTGAAGTAAGCTCATCCTTTCCACCCGATCCCTTTCTCTCCCTTATCGGAGGACCAAGCGGCGCCCAATTGCCGGCGGACGAAGTTCAGCGCGTTGATCTCGCCAAACAGTCCTTTTGGGAGGAAGAGGATGGCGCCGAACATCATCACACCAACGATAATGTTGCGGATGTCACCGACGCTGCGCAGCACTTCTGGAAGTAGGATGAGCAGCACCGCACCGATTAGAACACCGGGCAACGAGCCAAGCCCCCCAACCACCACCATGGTCAGAACCAGAATGGACTGGGAGAAGTTGAAGTCGTTGGGAGAAATATAGCCGGTCGTGTAGGCCCAGAGAGCACCCGCAATGCCAGCGAAGAAGGCTGAAATGACGAAGGCCTGGATTTTCATGACCGTGACGTTGATCCCCATGGCAGAGGCGCATTGGTCATCCTCGCGCAGGGACCGCAGCGCATTGCCATAATAGGAATGGCTCAAGCGGTTGATGACAAAGATCGACACGGTCACCACGGCAGCGACCACATAATAGATACCCAGATCACTGTTGATCTCGATCCCGAACAGGTCAATGCCGGAGAAGAGCATCACGCCATTCGGTCCCTTGGTCACTGCAACCCAGTTCTGAAAAATCAGAAACAGCATCTGCCCGATGCCAAGCGTGGCAACGGCAAAATAGATGAACACAAGGCGCATGGTCGGTAGCGCGACGAGAAAGGCAATGAAGGCCGAGACAATACCGGCGAGCGGCAGACCGATGGTAAAGCCGATATCATACTCAGCCCCGAGCAATGCCGCCACATAGGCCCCGACCCCATAAAGAGATGCATGACCAAGGTGCAACAGGCCCGCAACGCCGGTGACCAGATGCAGGGATGCAGCCAGAAGCATGAAGACGAAGGCAATCATCGCAACCTGATAATAGTAGCCCTTGTCGAAGCCAACGAGGATGGCGGGAATCGCCGCAAAGACGACAAGCAGGATGGCGCTTTTGATCAAAAGAGGCTTAGACACGTTCCCTCCTCGCTCCGAAGAGACCTTGCGGGAAGAAAATCAGTGTAAGCAGCAGGAAGGTATAGGCAACCATATCGGACCACACCGAAGACATGAAGCTCGTCGCCAAGCTTTCGGACAGGCCGAGAATGATGGCGCAGATCACCGCTCCGGGGATGGAAGACAGGCCTCCCATTACCATGGCAACAAAGGCCTTGATGCCCGGTGTGAAGCCCATGGCGGGGAAAATCGCACCATAATAAAGACCAACCAGCATGCCAGCGAGGGCGCCCATGGATGAGCCGATAATAAAGGTGAAGACGATCGTCCGGTCGGTGTTGATACCGCAATATTTTGCACCAAGCGCGTTGTTGGAGACGGCCCGGATATTGAGACCCACCGAGGTGTGTTTTAGCACCCACTGAAGCCCGATCAGCATCACCAGTGTCACAACGAGAATGATCACGTCACCGTTCACGATCGTGACAGGGCCGATGTTGATGTGCTGGTTGATGAGATAATCAAGGTTGATGGTCTGGAACTCAGACCCGAAGATCAGTTCCATGCCTTCGCGGGCGATGATGGACATCGCCAGCGATGACATCAAGGTTGCCTCGCGCATGGCCTTGGATTTGAGTGACGCCTCATCGGAGAACCGCCGAAATGGGCGAAACGCCAGTCGTTCAAGGCCAATACCCGCAAGGCCACCAGCGGCCAAAGCGATGAGCAGAACAACGAAGATCGGCGGTGCGAAAGCGGTGATGGCCAGAAGACCAGCATAGGCGCCGATTGTGTAGACTTCGCCATGGGCAAAGTTGACGACGTTCAGCACACCGAAAATCAGGGTGAAGCCAATAGCGATCAAGGCATAGATCATGCCCAGCGATAGCCCGATGGCCAATTGCTGCAATATATACGGATCCAAGGTGAAATCCCCAATTCATCTATTCCTGCCAGCCCGGACAATCCAGGCTGGCAGAGCAATATGATTTTTGTTGTTATTTCATCTCGACAAAAGCGCCATCCTTGACGGTTGCTTTGGCCAGAGATTTTTCCGGCTCGCCGTTTTCGTCAAAGGAGGTGTCGCCGGTGACGCCAGGGAAATCCTTGGTTTCGGCAATGGCTTTGCGAAGGCTTTCGCGGGTGATATCCGGATAGGCCTTGGCCACTGCATCAAGCATGATGTTGACCGCGTCATAAGCCTGAGCGGGGAACTGTCCCGGTGCCAGATCGTGGGCTTTCTTCCATTCGGCGACGAATTCCTGAACATGGTCTTCCTGACGGTTCGGCAGGAAGGTCACGGTGAGGAACATGCCTTCAGCGGCATCGCCAGCCAGTTCGATCAGCTTGTCGTTATAGGCAGCAGAGGTCGAATAGATGGGGATGGAAACGTCGAGCTGCTTCATCTGCTTGAGGAACTGGGCGCCATCTTCATAAAAGAAACCGGTGTAGACCGCGTCGGGCTTCTGGTCGGCAATCTTGGTGATGATAGAGCGGAAATCGGCAAGACCACGGTTGAAGAATTCGGTGTAGACGACCTCACCGCCAGCAGCTTCAAACGGCTCAGCAAAGCCCTTGACCACTGACTGACCCCAGTCGCTCTGCTCGGCGATGACGGCAACCTTCTTGATGCCTTTGCTCATCAGCCATTCAGCATTCACGGCACCTTCCTGGTTCTGAGTGGTGATGTTGCGGAACTGCCATTTGGAAATGCGCGCGAAATCCGGATGGGATGCGGTCTGGGAAAGCTGAACCATTCCAGCCTTGCGATAGACCTGAGCAGCAGCCATGGACACGGTGGAGGTGAAATCACCAAGCACGCCGACGATTTCGTCGTCATCGACGAATTTGCGCGCAAGGGTGACGCCTTCCTTGGCATCGGAACGGGAATCTTCAAAGATGATCTCGACGGGAACGTCGATTTTGCCGGACGCGTTGAATTTTTCCAGAGCGATTTCCGCAGCATCCTTGAAACCCTGACCATACTGGGAGTGGCTCCCGGTCAAAGGCAGTTGATATCCAATTTTCACGCTATCGGCAGCCTGAGCCGAAACAGAACCAAAGGCGGTTGCAGCAGCAATTGCGATAACTGTTCTGCGAGATAGTTTCATCGGTATGTTCCTCAATGGGTTGGTGATCGCATTGATGATCTGTCTGGTGTGCGCCAGACTATCTAGAGGTGACGCCCGTTTTAACGGGTCTATCTTATGTCCGGTACTCCGGATCCTTAAATAGGCGTCCGGTTTTCCGGATCGCCTTGTATACTAATATTATTTTCTCTTATTAGGCTTGAGAATCAGAACCAGGTTTCACAATCAGGCGACAACAGCCCGTTTTGCCCGGTTTCCAGGTCTCCCCTTCGAAGGTGAACCCAGCAGTGCTGAACATGCCCGCATCAATGGCCCCTGCGGAGCGGCAGAGCATTTCCAGATGATCGCCCTCGATGCCATCGGCTTCCCACGACGTTTTCAGCGGGCAGGTATGGAACTGGATTTCCATGCCTTCCTTGTCGCATTTGCGCAATTCCGGCGCGAAGAGGTGATCCTTGCAGGGAATCCCTTGCAGAAACTGCTCCGTCAGAGCCTCGATGTTGGTCGGGCCGTGCGGCTTGAGTTTCTCGCCCATTTCAGAGCCGAGACGATAGGTCGCCTTGCTCATCAGCTCGATGGCGGTGTCATCACCATAGGTTTCGCGCAGCACGTCGAACATGTGCTTGTAGAATTTGGCGCGCATGGTATAGGCGCCCGAGAGCTGCTCAAGCGTGATTTCGGGGGTAACTTCAGTATCGGACATATTGGTCTCCGTTCTTCTGGTCCTTTGCTCCGTCAAGGTGGTCAATGTGTCGCCAAGCCGGACTGGTCAACTCGAACCGTTCAATTGTTGTTATTATAATTGCTGTCAATTGCATCTTGAGGCATCCAGAAATTTCTCAATGCTTCCAGATCGCTGCGGAATATTTCATTTTGCCCGAGCTTTGGCTGGTGACGATCTTCGGCCAGCTTTGCCGCTTCGACCAGATAGCGCTTCACGTCACTGCAGTGGGCTTTGCTTTTGCTCGGATTATACTGCCAGAAATTGCGCAGTGTCGCCGGAGCTTCGGTCAATTTGGTCTTGTGCTGCCAGACGCCCTGCTGGACATCGACGTCATAGTCTTCAAGGAACAATAACCCATTGCGCCCAATAAAGAGAATTGCCTCGGTAATATAGTCAATCGTTTCCTGATCGAAAAAGTAATTATAGCCGAGCCTAACCCATCCCGGACGCAGCAGGCTTTTGCCTTCCTGAATGGCGGCTTCATATTGCAAAGCGCGCGCTTCGGGGATGCCAAGCAGCGCATGGGCATAGGGCCCGGCGCAGGAACAGCCCCCTCGCGCCTGAATGCCAAACAGATCGTTGAGCAGTGCCACGACAAAACCATAATGCAACAACTGGCCATCTATGGAAATGTTGAATGACACCACGCCGATGCGTTCCTGATCCTGTGGGCCCAGGATGATTACATTCGGTTCGGCAGACAGACGCCTGAGCACGTCCTTGATGATCACGCCTTCGCGGTCTTCGATTTCCGATGAGCCAACCGCTTCCTTTAGCGCCATGACAGCCCCTGCCCGGATATCGCCTATGATACCCGGCGTCCCGGCTTCTTCGCGTCGCTCGAGGTTTTTGACATAGGTGTGATGCTCAGCGGTGACGTAACTGACCGTCCCGCCGCCGGTGACGCCCGGACGATCCGACGTGAACAGAGCCTTGTCGGCGACCAGAACCCCCGAAGCTCCCGGACCACCAACAAACTTGTGCGATGAATAAATGATCGCATCAATATGCGCGCCGGGCTGATCGTCATCGAGCGTCAGCTTCATGGAAATGTAGGGCGCTGCGGCTGCAAAATCACAAACAAAAGCCGCACCATTGGCATGCAGAAGCGTGGCGATGCCGATCAAGTCACTGCGCACACCCGTTACGTTCGATGCCGCCGAAAAGGCACCTATCTTGAGGCTGGCATCCGCATGGGCTTCAAGCCGATCAGCCAGTTGGCCCAGATCGATGCGACCACTGTCATCAAGATCGATATGCTCGATCTTGGCACCGCTTTCGCGCCAGGGCAGATCATTGGAATGGTGCTCGTAGGGCCCGACAAAGACAACGACATTGTGCCCGTCGCGTGCTTTCTCTTCGATACCAGTGCCCCGCACAAGACGATCAACCGCAGCGGTGGCCCCGGCTCCGGTGAAGATCACCATGTGCCGGTCATCCGCTCCGACAGCTTCTGCAATAACGTGGCGCGCCTCCTCCCGCAGTGCGGTGATCTTGCGGCCGGTAAAGGAGGTTTCGGTGTGGGTGTTGCCATAGACGGGCAGCACAGTATCCTCAATGGCTTCCTCGATGAGACCGAGAGATCGCCCGGATGCGATATAGTCGGCATAAATCAGGGGACGCGGTCCGAAGGGGGATGAAATGTAGCTGCGTTCACCAATAACGTTGGACCGAATCTGAGCAACCAGTTCATCCTTGATTGCTTTGTCGTTTGAGGTTCCGCTCTGACTACTCGGGTGGCAATCCATCCTTTAATTTCCTTTAAAGCTCGTATAAAAATAGACTAGAAATATACGGCGGCGCGCACAATACCGGCAACCCAATCAATGAAGAAAATTATTGTTCAAAAGTATTTTTATACGCAACAAAAAACTAATTTAAAGATCTATAAAGCAATATAGTACCATAAATGCGATATTTTTTAGAACCTGATTTATACAAACACCCTCAAAAAGGGGGCTCCAAAAAATATTTTTCCTCACTTCATTGCAAAAACCGGCACAATCTTCTGCATGATCCGGGACAATTCTCATTCACACGAACCCGGTCCCCGGACCATGTTGCATATTCCTTCCTTGAAGTTTCGTGCGTTGGCGCAAAAGATCTCAGGAACCCTATGGCGACTGTAACATTGACTCAGTTCAACCGGGAACGATCGTCAGGACCGATTCAATCATGGACACTCTCTTTGCTCTCACCGTGTTCCTCACAGGCCTCTCAGCTCTGTGTCTTGTGATGAGTCTTGTGCCTTTGGTTCCGGAGCCGCACGGGATGATCAGATCCTTTGACTTCGTTCGGCTACAGGTCTTCACGCTCTCGGCCATGATGCTCATCGCCAGTCTCGTGTTGCTATGGTTGGGTGATCGGGTGGCGCACGACTTGATCGTTTTGAGCGCCACCATGGCTGGTGTCGCCATGCTCATTCAGTTCGCACACATTCTGACCTTCACGCCTTTGTGGCCCAAACAGACCGCGCGCTTTACGGGCAATCTTGATGATGTGGACACGATCTCGCTTCTTGTCTGCAACGTCAAGCAAAGCAACCGAGACTTCGACAAGGTCGCCAGCCTGATCAAGACCAAGAAACCAGACATCGCGATCTTCATGGAGACCGACGAGGCATGGGCAAATGCATTGAAGCCGCACCTGTCGGGCTTTGCGGATGTTCTGTCCTACCCCCAATCGAACAGTTATGGCCTGATGTTCGCCAGCCGATTCACGCTCGGCGAACAGCAAATCCAGTTTCTGCTAAATGATGAAGTCCCCAGTGTTTCCTGTACGATGACCCTTCCGCGGGGACGATCCGTCAGATTCGTAGCCCTGCATCCCGAACCGCCCGTTCCTGTGCGCGACACGATGGGACGTGATGCCGAGATTCTTCTTATTGGAGAAAAGGCCCGCAACGAAAAAATGCCGATGATCGTGACGGGTGACCTGAACGATGTCGCATGGTCCCGCACGACGCGCCGCTTCCTGCGCCTGTCTCGCCTGATGGACCCGAGACAGGGCCGTGGTGTCTTCAACAGCTTCGATGCGCGGCACTGGTTCTTGCGCTGGCCGCTGGACCATGTGTTTCATTCACCGCATTTCGAACTGGTCACAATCGAACGACAGCCGTTTGTTGGTTCGGACCACTTCCCCATGTATTTTTGTTTTGCCCTCACCGGAGACAACGAAAACGATTTGCCCCCCAAAGCGGAGGAAGACGATTTCAATGAAGCCGATGGAATCGTTGAAAGCGAAAAAAGCCGAAGTCGCAAGCCGGTTGGAGTCGATTGGGAATAGGCTTTCCAGATGACTTACTCGCAAGCGTGAACCGAAGGCTTCCTCTGGAGGGTTCTGGTGCTCTAGTCTTTCCTATTGAGTGCTTCTTCTCCATTGAGTGCCGCGAAATTCTCGACATCAATCGAGTGCCTGAGAATCTCTTTGGTATCAATTGTCTCAAATTCAATTTCTTCCAGCATGCCCAATCCAAGAGAGAGTGCAATCAGAGACATGCTGAGCCTTGGAATATCCAGTTTTGCCGACAGTTCACCCGCCGCTTGCGCTTGCTGCAACAATTCGACACGTCGGTCATAAGCGCTTTTCAAAACGCGCTGCCTCACGTCAAGAAGCACCTTGCTCATCTTGGCTGCTTCGGCCAGATCCGCATAGAAACGCTTGAAGGATTCCATCGTTTCCGGGTCTTCACCACCGGCTATCATACTGACGATCGTGTCGAGTTTGGTATCCTTTTGCAGCTGATCGTAGTATTTCTCACGAAGGCGGTTCCAAAGCTCGAGAAAGGCTTCAGCGCGCAAAGCATCAGCTGAGTCAAAATGATGATGGATCTGACCGGGCGAGACGGGAATAGATTGCGCCACGCGCCTCACTGTTGCCGCCGCGATCCCTTCTGCATCAATGACTTTGATTGCTGCCTCAACGATTTCCGCCCGTCGTTGGTCTTTTGGCATATATGACATCTTGTTACCCACCGCCCATATGGCCTATTATTGTCGTTCTTCATTCACAAATAAAGCAGCAACAAAAAGAAAACAATCTGGACATGCGTCCAATTTAATCATAGGTACAGAATAGAAACTATTTGTGCATATGTTCTAGTGCAATCGTTTATTTGCTCCCAACCCCCGTACGCAAAATTTCCGTTCAGGAGGCAAAATGCCCCAATCATTGCGCAAGGCACTTGGCCTTGGATTCTTGAGTCTAGCCATTGGATTCACTGCAAGCTTTACAGTCGGTGTAACAGACAGCTGGGCACAAGGTGGTCAAACACCGCCAGCTGTCGTCACAACCAAAGAAATCAAACCCGAAACCGTGACCCTCAGCATGGAGCTGCCCGGTCGTGTGACAGCCCTGCGGACCGTCAATATTCGTCCGCAAGTTGGCGGCATTGTCGAGAAGCGTCTGTTCGAACAAGGCATGATGGTCAAGGAAGGCCAGCCACTGTTCCAGATTTTTGCCGAGCCATTCCAGGCCGAAGTCGACAGCGCCAAGGCTGCGCTGGATCGGGCACTGGCGGCTCGCGATCTGGCCCAGACCCAGCTTGACCGTTCCAAACAGCTTCGCAGCACCAATTCGCTTTCTCAGCAGAGCTATGATGCTGCGGAAGCAGAAGCCAAAAACGCCGAAGCCAGCGTTGCAGAAGCACGCGCGATGCTGCGCTCCCGACAGATCAATCTGGATTTCACGACCATTCGCTCTCCGATCTCGGGCCGTGTTGGTGCCGCATTGATCAGCGAGGGGACCCTCGTCTCTGCCAGTCAAGGTGATCCGCTGGCCATCATCAAACAGATCAATCAGGTCTACGTCGACCTCAGACGCCCCACCAGCAACCTGCGAGAGTTGCAACAAGCGGCTCAGGATGAGGCAAATGCAGGCACGTCTGAACCAACGATCGTAATTCTTGATATGAACGGCGTCCAACATAGTGAAAAAGGCACCGCGCTTTTCACCGACATCTCGGTCGATGAGTCCAGTGGCGACGTGACCATGCGTGTGCTGGTCGAGAATCCGGAGCACACGCTGCTTCCGGGTATGTTCGTCCGCGCCATCGTGCCACGCCAGACCATTGAGAATGCGCTTTTGGTACCGCAACAGGCAGTTATCCGGGATACGCAAGGCAATCCCACCCTTGTCACCGTTGAAGATGGCAAAACCGCCAAAATCAAGAAAGTGACGCTCGGAGAACTCGTCAACAAAAGCTACATCGTGACCAGTGGGCTGGAGCCCAATGAAAGTGTGGTTATTCGTGGCCAGACACGGGTATCTGAGGATGGCGCAGCCGTGATGGCGAAGCTTGCCGATCAGCCTGCACAGAAGCCGCAGCAATGACCCCGGAGATCACCTAATGCCCAGTTTTTTCATTGATCGCCCCGTCTTTGCGTGGGTCATCGCCATATTCATCGTGCTTGCGGGGGTTCTGACGCTCTCGCTCTTGCCCGTAACACGCTACCCTGACATTGCACCGCCAAGCGTTTCGATCCGGGCCATCTATCCCGGTGCCTCACCTGAGGTGATCAGTGATAGTGTGATCAGCATCATCGAGCCCGAACTCTCCGGCGTGCGCAACCTGCTGTATTTTGAGTCTTCCGCCGATACATCCGGGTCTGCCACCATCACGGCTACGTTCGAATCCGGCACTGACCCGGATCTGGCCCAGGTTGATGTACAGAACAAGATCAAGTCGATCGAGCCGCGCCTGCCCGAGGCCGTACAACGGCAAGGTTTGACCATCGAGTCCTCCTCCTCCGGCTTCCTGATGGTCGTTGCCCTGACCTCACCAGATGGCACATTCAATGCGCTCGATCTGGGTGACTATATGTCCCGAACGCTGGTCCAGCCACTGAACCGTGTTTCCGGGGTTGGCCGTGTGCAGTCTTTCGTGTCGAAAAAGGCAATGCGGGTGTGGGTCGATCCACATAAACTGCTTTCCTATTCGATTTCCCTGTCGGACGTCACATCTGCCATCAGCGCACAGAACGTACAGGTGTCGCCGGGACGTGTCGGTGCTCAGCCCACCCTGCCCGGCCAGAGGGTTAGCGTGCCGCTCCGTGTGTCGGGCCAATTGTCGACCGTGGACGAGTTTGACAATATCATCCTGCGCTCCGATCCTGACGGATCACGGGTGCTGCTTAAGGACGTTGCTCGGGTTGAAGAAGGCGCTCAAACCTATGCCTTCTCCTCTCGCATCAACGGCGCAAACGCAGCAGGGGCCGCCATTCAGCTCTCCCCGGGTGCCAACGCCATGCGCACCGCCGAAGCCATCAGAGAACGACTTGAGGATCTCTCGACGTCCTTCCCCGAGGGGATGGAATATCTGATCCCCTACGACACCTCGCCCTTCGTTGCGATCTCCATTGAAAAGGTTGTTCAGACACTGGGCGAAGCCATGGTGCTGGTGTTCCTGGTGATGCTTCTGTTCCTGCAGAAGATCCGCTACACCCTCATTCCCGCCATCGTCGCGCCCATAGCCTTGGCCGGTACTGTGATGGTGATGTATGTCTCGGGTTTCTCGATCAACGTGCTGACCATGTTCGGCATGGTGCTGGCGATCGGGATCATCGTCGATGACGCGATCGTTGTGGTGGAGAATGTCGAGCGTATCATGGCCACAGAAGGGTTGCCTCCTCGCGAGGCGACCAAAAAGGCGATGAAGCAGATCACAGGGGCTGTCATCGGTATTACGCTGGTGTTGACAGCGGTGTTCATTCCGATGGGTCTTGCCTCCGGTGCGGTGGGTGAGATTTATCGCCAGTTCACCATGTCGATGGCCGTCTCAATCCTGTTCTCGGCCTTTCTGGCTCTGTCTCTCACGCCAGCGCTTTGCGCCACGCTGCTCAAGCCTGTCGATGTAGACCATCATGCAAACAAACGGGGTTTCTTCGGCCTGTTCAATCGCATGCTCGACAGAGCGACCGATACATACGGAACGACGGTGAGCTTCTTTGCCCGCCGTATTCTCATTATGCTGGTTCTCTATGTCGCCGTCGTGGTTGGCCTGGGTTACAGTTTTGTGCGCCTGCCGACGTCCTTCCTCCCCGTCGAGGATCAGGGCGCGTTCATCACGCTCTTCACACTGCCTTCCGAGGCAACGACTGAGCGAACAAAAGAAGTCGTACAAATGTACGAGCAGCATGCAACATCTCGAGAAGCGACCGAGAACGTTGTCTCGGTTCTGGGCTTCAGCTTTGGCGGTTCGGGAACCAATACCGGTCTTGCATTCACGACGCTGAAGGATTGGAGCATTCGCGAGACGACTGCCGCGGATGAGGCCAATGCGGCCAACAAGACCATGTTCATGGCGCCCGAGGGCCAGATTTACAGCCTGCTGCCGCCATCCATTCCTTCGCTGGGCACCTCTTCAGGCTTTGCCATGCGATTGCAGGACCGGGCGGATCATGGCTATGAAGCCTTGATAAATGCCCGCAACATGGTTCTTGGCATGGCAGCTAAAAGCCCGCTTCTGACACGAGTCAGGCCGGATGGACTGCCTGATGGGACGAGCGTAAGGCTCAACATCGACCGGCAGAAGGCGGAATTCCTTGGTGTTCCCTTCTCCCGGATCGCCAGCACACTGTCTTCAGCCATGGGGTCAACCTATGTGAACGACTATAGCTATGATGGACAGTTGCGCAATGTGATCGTGCAAGCGGATGCCGCCTATCGGATGCAGGTGCAAGACGTTCTGAAGCTCAATCTGCCAAGCAAAACGGGTGCGATGGTTGAGCTGTCTGAAATCGTGAAACCGGATTGGGAAAGCTCGCCTCTGCAGCTTACACGCTATAACGGCTTCCCTGCAGCCCGGATCAGCGGCAGCGCGGCACCGGGTGTCTCCGCAGGTGAAGCCATGGCGGAAATGGAGCGGATTGCCGAGAAACTGCCGCAGGGCTTCGGCATCGAATGGACCGGCCAGTCCCTGCAGGAACAGAACACGTCAGCCCAGACGCCCTTGCTTCTGGCACTTTCGATGTTCGTCGTGTTCCTTGTGCTTGCCGCTCTTTACGAGAGCTGGACCATCCCGATTTCGGTCATGCTGGTTATCCCGCTTGGGGTCATCGGTGCGGTTCTGGCGGTGCATATTCGTGGTATGGAAAACGATGTGTTCTTTAAGGTTGGCCTGATCACCATCATCGGTCTTTCCGCCAAGAACGCCATTCTGATCGTGGAGTTCGCGCGGGCTCTCTATGACGAAGGCAAATCCCTGCACGAGGCGGTTCTGGAAGCGGCGCGTTTGCGTCTCAGACCAATCCTGATGACCTCGCTTGCCTTCACTCTCGGTGTTACACCGTTGATGCTGGCACGTGGTGCAAGTGCAGAAACCCAGCATGCGATCGGAACCGGGGTTTTCGGCGGAATGATCTCCGCCACCTTCCTCGCGATCCTGTTCGTGCCAGCGTTCTTCGTGTTGGTGATCAAAGTCTCGAACTGGATCACGGGCAAGAAGGAACGGCCCAGCACCTGAGATCTCACGAAACGACAATAGCAAAAAGGCCCGCATTTTGTGCGGGCCTTTTTATGTCTCTTGCTAAGGGTTCGTTCCTGAAGCCGAGATTTGGAAAGCTGAGCGGGTGCCCGATTGCTCTCGACCAACAGCATGGTCTCAGACGTTCACGGCAACCAGCCCTTCTATCAGTTCGACAAAGGCTCTCCCGGCCTTATCCAGACTGCCGGAATTATCCAGATGGATGGTCTCGTTGCCGAACAGATCTTCGTTCTTGAGTTTGGCGGTCCGTTCGAGGCGTTTCTTGATGTCTTCGGCACTTTCACGCCCGCGCCGGGCCAGACGCTGGGCAAGGATGTCCGGCTGAACGGTCAGATTGACAACAAGCAAGTTCGGGAGTTGCTCTTTGAGAACCGGGATCGTCTTGCGTGATCCGTTGGCGATTGCGACACCGCCTGTTTCCAGATGATCCAGAAGCGAAGCGGGCAGCCCATAAAACAACCCGTGGGCCTCCCAAGAGATGACGAATTTTCCCAGCATTTGGGCTTGTTGAAAGTCCGCCACGGTCATGCTTTCATGATCCTCGCTCGGATCCCCTGTCTCGCGCGTGATACAGCGACGCACAAAGAGAATGCGCGGATCATCAGCGAGCTTGCCGCGCGCCCAATCGAGCAGGCTGTCTTTGCCAGAACCACTGGGGCCAACCAGCAACACGAGCGTTCCGTAGCCGTTCTGTTTCAGTTGCTCGGTGGTGCGCTCAAACATCATTCTCTCCTGAAACCCCGTTCACCTTGAAGCGTCACACAATCCGCTGACCCTGTCGCCAGACCTGTCGGATCACCGGGGTGGTACCCGACTTCTTGACATGGACAAGGTCGGCACGTTTGCCGATTTCAATGGCACCGCGATCCTCAAGCCCCGTTGCGCGTGCGGGCGTGTCGGAAATCATGCGCACGGCCTCAGGCAATGTGATGGCCTTGTCATCGTCCGCGAGCATGAAGGCCGACTGAACCAGCGACATCGGGATATAGTCGGAGCTGAGAATATCAAGAACACCCGCATCAACAAGGTCGCCTGCTGCGATATTCCCCGAGTGTGACCCCCCACGCACAACATTCGGCGCGCCCATCAGCACGGCAAGACCGGCATTGTGCGAGGCCTTGGCCGCTTCCATAGTGGTGGGAAATTCCGCCACATGGATATCCTGCTCAATCGCCTCCTCAACATGCTCGATCGTTGCATCATCATGGGATGCGAGGATCAGGCCGCGCTCCTTGCAAATACCGGAAATCTGCTGGCGATGGCGATCGGAGTTGCGTTCGGATGCCTCAATTCGGCGCTTGCAGAAAATGTCGAACTCCTCGTCCGTCATTTTCAGCTTGCCCTTGTAATAGATCGCGTAGGCTTCGATTTTGGCAAATTGACGCTGGCCGGGCGCATGGTCCATGACAGAGATCAGTTTGACCAGCGGATAGCCATCAAACTGATGAAAGGCGGTGATGCAATCATCTGCCGACACCTCGCAGCGCAGATGCAGAAAATGATCGGCCCTGAGGATGTCCTCATCGACGCCGCGATGGAAGGCATCAGCCAACGCCTTCATATCCGAGTATTGCAGGTCCGCATCGGAATCGAGCCCCACACGCAGCGCGTCAAAGACGGTGGTAATGCCGCATGATGCGATCTGGGCATCATGAGACAGCACAGCGGCCATCGGATTCCACCGCACTTTAGGGCGAGGTGCATAATGGCCCTCGACATGATCGGTGTGAAGCTCGACAAAACCGGGCAGCAGATAGTCCCCCTGCATATCATGGGCGATCCTGTCTGCGGCACCGGACAGCGCGCCCTCACCTATATCGGAGATCTCGCCGGCCTTTATGTGGACATGGCCACGAAGCTCTTCGTCCCGCAGAATGATGCGGGCATTCTTGACGATCATTTCGGCTGTCATATCAGTCATTTATCCTGTTGCGAAGCGCGCTTCGCTTCAATTTTTCGCGGCCCTCTGCCTTATCGGGCGGGCTCGTCAGCCAATGGGGAACTGCTTGTACAAAGAAAAAGGTGCACCGCGCTCGGGTTCAACGAACACAGACAATGCGTCAACACTTTGCGGCTCTGCCATAAAGGGTTCGAAATGCCTGCAAGCCGCAGTTTGGAAGGCTTGCGACAACGCGTCTGGAACCGGATTGGTCAGAGTCATGTGAAAGCTGAAATCATCGAGAACATAGGGGTAGCCCCAGTTCAGCAGGTTGCCTCTCTGGCTTGCTGACAGTTTGTCCGGATCGCGGCGCGCGATATCGGCGGCACTCAGAGGCGCGCGAAACCCATCGAACCGTATCACCAGATCGGATGCGAGCGCCGCAAGGGGTTCGGATCGCTCGGTCGGCAGCAGGGCGAAAAAGGGCCCCAGTTGACCGACTCGAAACTGCGGCAGAGCAAACGGAGCGAGCGTTTTGGCATGGGCTTCAACCGCATCCGCGAACGCCTCGATGGTCCTTCCCTCGGCCAACTCGAACGGGGCCTTGAGTGTACCGTGGAACCCGTAGCGGCGGGGCGATTGGGTCAGGGACTGAAAGGTCTCATCGTCAGCATCCGCCACCGGGGATGCGCGGTCAATCGGCACGCCCGTGAAGACATCGCGACCAAGCCACTGCGCTGCCGCTTCATTGAGCGGGTTGCCGGAAAGGGGAACGAAATAGATGGCATACCGTAGCACTGGTTTATCCTTTGTTGCTTGTTCTTGAGGGCGCGCGGTCAGCTCTTCGTGAGCATCGAGCGCAGCTTGCCCGAAATGCTATCAAAAACATAGACGACGGCCAGAATGAGGATCACCATGTAGAAGACATTCTCCCAATCCTGATTGGTCCGCATGGCCTCCCATAGTTTGAGGCCGATGCCCCCTGCTCCGACCGCGCCGATGATCGTTGCAGAACGGGTATTGGATTCCCAGAAATACAGCGACTGGGAGAGGAAGACCGGCAAGACCTGAGGCATGACGCCGTAGCGCTGAACCAACAGCGGACCCGCCCCCAGCGACTTGACGCCTTCGCGCTGTTTGTCGTCGATATTCTCCAGCGCTTCTGAATATAGTTTCCCCAGCGTGCCAGTATCGGTGAAAAAGATCGCCGACATGCCCGCAAGGGGTCCGGGGCCGAAAGCGCGGGTAAAGAACAGGGCCCAGATCAGCATGTCGACCGAACGCAGGAAGTCAAACAGGCGCTTGAAAAACTGGTTCGATATCGTGCTTCTGGTGATGTTGCGCGCCGCAAGAAATGAAAGCGGAAATGCAAGCGCGGTGGCAAATAGCGTGCCGATGAACGCCATGACGATGGTCTGCAACATTTTGGTCCAGACGTCGAGATGCTGCCATTCGGCGTTGTATAGGATGTTGCTGATTGCCAGTGACAGGTTGGATTGAGAAGGATCAATGCGCTCACCGTTGGTGATCAGCGAGAGAACCTCAAACGTGCTTTTGCCCCAGAAGGGAGAGTTGGTATCGAAGATGAAATTCTCCCAGCCAAAGAAGCGGCGACGGATTTTGACTTCATCGCTTTCCACCTCGACGCGCCCATCAAGGCCCATGTCAGCGATGATCTTCTCATTTTCGTATTTCTGGATAGCCCATTGAGGCAAAGGCCCTCGGGCTTTGACGCTTTCATCCCTGACGATATCAATGATCAGTGTTTCATCGCCTCGCGTGAGCGTGACAACGGTCGGTTCCACGAGGACCGTGCCAGACCCGATATGGATTTCCGCTTCTGTCGTAACCTCACGCTCTTCTGGCTCACTTGCTTGCGTGGTGGAGATGTCGGGCGTCGCAGGATTGTTAGCCGTGGGCGCTTGAGGGGCCATAAAGCTGATCGCGGCTTCGGGCTTGGAAGCCTTGGGTTTTGATGGCTCGACCGGTTTGTCGTCCGTGCCCGTTTCGGGCGCCATGAAGCTGAAGGCCTGTTGTTTCTTGCTAGGTTCGGGCTCTTTGACCGGGGCCTCCGCCTTGATCATCATCGTTTTTCTGGTTTCGCTGATCCAGTCCGGCTTAGGATCGGCTCCAAGCGGCGAGAAGCGCGGGAACTCCACACGCACGAACCCGTCGTCAAACTCGATGTCGGGACGCACCTCATAGGACACCCAGTCCGCCAGATAGGCCCCGGCGATTTGCCAGTTGCCGTTGCTCAGCACCTGACCAACATGGAAAAATTGCCATGCGAAAATCAGATAGATGATGATGCTGGCCGAGATGATCCAGCCGCGAAATCGCTTGAAAAAGCCGACCCTGAAGACATCGGGATAGCGATCGATGAGATCGTTCAGGTCACTGGCGGAAAGAGCAGTCATGAGGAGTCCTCCAATTATGCAGTGCCGCCGAAGGCAAAGGCCTGATTGCCGACGATCTTCTTGCGCAGCCAGGCAGAAAACTGATCAATGCAGATGATAGTCACAAGCAGCAGAAGGATAATCGCAAGGGTTTTGGCTTCGTGACCGCGACTGATGGAAAGTCGAAGTGCCTCTCCGATACCGCCACCCCCGACGGCCCCGATGATGGTTGAGGCGCGGACATTAATTTCAAGGCGCAAGAGCGAATAGGACAGGAAGTTGGGCAGGATCTGCGGCACAATACCAAACCAGACCCGCTCGACCCAGTTGCCCCCGACTGCGCGCAGCCCCTCGTCCGCTTTCATGTCGGCATTCTCAACCACCTCGAAAAACATTTTGCCCAATGATCCGACGGTGTGGATGGTCACCGCCATCATCGCCGGAATGGCTCCGATGGTCAGCACGGCGACAAAGAAACCGGCGATCACGATTTCCGGGAAGGCGCGCAGAATCTCAAGGAATCGCCGCACAAAAAAGCGCAGCCAGCGCCGGGTGGTGAGGTTCGACGCGGCCAGGAAGCAGAGGATGAAGCCGAAGAAGAAACCGAAAAGGGTGGCGACAATGGCGATGTTGATCGTCTCAAGCATCTTGTAGATATATTCGGGCATGTAGAGCGAGCCGATCAGATAGACCCGCCCCTCGGGATAATCGAATTTCAGGGAACCGTCCGCATAGGGCGTGTCAAGATCGAACAGTGCGCGCCATATCTCCCAGCCATCTCGCGGGATCATGTCGCCGAAAAAGTCGAAGAAGTAGGGAAGCCGATCAAAGAACTTGCCCGCATTGGTCTCATTGGCGAACCAAAGCGAGGACATGACGGCAACCAGCAGGATCACGACCGAAAGAAGCGTATAAGTCCGACGCCTGCGATTGAGTTCCTGCCAATGGCTTTCAATTATCACACTAGCCGCCGAAAGAGACTTTTCCGGACTGTTTTCGTGAGACGTTGCGTTCGTCATGTCTTCATCCCCATGATGGGCATTGTCCCTTGGTCTTGACCGGACCACGACCCTCTTTGAGAGCGCGCGGCGCTTTAAGTGTGCGGGCAGGAATTAACCGGAATTCGATTGATTATTCAGTCTTGGGACAAAGTGGCAGATGGTCCGGGACTGGCCCGAACCATCAAAGTCATGTTCAAGTTTTGAGTCAGAAAATCAAAGCAACGCTCTGATCAAGAACCAATTTTTGCCTTACGTGCGGCGATGATTGCCTGATAGAAGCTCTCATCCACTTCGGTGAAGCCTTTGTAGTCGCCGCCCTGAATGGCAGAGAAGCAAGCCGGATCGCTCTCGGGCAGTTTCATCATGAAGTCTTTGAATTTGGCCTTGATGTCTTTGTCGAGGGTCGAGCGCACAACAATCGGGCCATTCGGGATCAGCGGGGACTGCCACAGCTGAACCAGATCACCCATGTCGAGAATGCCCTTGTCAACCATCTTGCGCAGGTTGCCGGAGGTGTAGCCATCGCTGAAATCGCCCACGCCCGAAGACCAGGTGGTGCCAGCATCGAAGTTGCCTTTGACGACTTCAAGAACCAGGTTTTCGTGACCGCCGCCGAAGCCGGTTTCACCGAAATAGTCCTTGATGTCAGTACCGACAGCTGCGGGCAGGGTCACGGACGGCACGAGGAAGCCGGAGGTAGAGTCAGGATCGGCGAAGCCCAGCTTCTTGCCTTTCATGTCTTTCAGCTTTTCCATGCCCGAATCCTTGCGGGCAACCATGACGGAATAGTATCCGGTGGAACCATCGGTCTGGACAGTGGTGAGGATGGGCTCAACGGCTTTGGGATTGTTGAGGTATACCTTTGCATAGCCAGACGCGCCGAGTTCTGCATAATCGAGCGTACCACCAAGCAGGCCCTGAATAACGCCGTCATAGTCAGCAGCCGGGAAAAGAGAAACCTTGTCAACGCCCAGAGTGGAAGGCAGTTTTTCGACGAGGCACTGGAAGTTGCGAAGACGGTCGGCTTCGTTTTCGCCGCCCAGAATGCCGATACGGAATTCCTTGTCTGCAGCAAAGGACGGCGTGGTTACGCCTGCGGCCAACGCAGCCACGGAAACGGCGGTAAGAATTGCTTTTTTGAACATGAAAATATCTCCTGGTCTCAACCGGCCTTGCCGGTTTCATCCCTGTCAATGTGAAACACTATGAACGCGATATTGATTGGGCCTGTTACGCTGGCGAAGCGATCTGTTGGGCAGGCATCGGTGTAACCGGGGCCGAAGGCTGCGTTGAAGATTGCTTGATCGAGGTTGATGTGATCGCCTCGGAAATTTCCGCATTATCCTGCGAGCCGTAGATCTGTCTCACCGCCTCGCGGGTCAAAGCCGAAGACGGGCCGTCAAAGACAACCCGGCCCTGATACATCCCGATGACGCGCTCACAATAGGTGCGGGCCGTATCAAGGGTGTGCAGATTGGTGACGACGGTGATGCCGTCACGTTCGTTGATGTCCTTGAGGCTATCCATCACGATCTGCGCGTTGAGTGGATCAAGCGACGCAATCGGCTCATCGGCCAGAATGACCTTGGGGTTTTGCATCAGAGCGCGGGCAATGGCAACGCGCTGTTGCTGGCCGCCAGACAAGGTTCCTGCTCGCTGCAGTGCAGTCTGCTCGATACCGAGGCGTTCGAGGGCCAGCAGTGCCTGCGCCCGTTCTTCCGGCGTGAAGATATTGAGCAGATTGAGGATGGTGTTGCGATGGTTGAGACGACCGAGAAGAACATTCGTCAGGACATTGAGGCGCGGCACGAGGTTGAACTGCTGAAAGATCATCGCACAGTCGCGTTGCCAGTCACGCAAGTCCCGTCCCTTGAGTGCCGAGACCTGTTTCTCACCGAAGCGAATATCCCCTTCGCTCGGATCGATCAGGCGATTGATCATGCGCAGAAGTGTTGACTTGCCTGCACCCGAGCGACCAATGATGCCAACCATCTGTCCTTGAGGAATGGACACTGTCACGGAATCCACTGCTGTGTTCTTGCCAAATCGGCGCGTGACGTTCGACAGTTCGAGCATTCAGTCCTCTCCTCATGGTCTTGCGACCTTTGATACTCCCGTCGTTGCCCGATGCGAGACGGCCACAACGGCCCTGTCGCGGGCAACAACCACGACCAAAAATCCGGTCTGTGCGATCAATTCAGATTTCAAATAGCTGTTCTTGATCTACGCATTTTGTGTGAAATGCTCATGTCTCGGGCGTTTCAGTTTTGTGACAAGCGCAGCTTTCCCGCGGACAAAATGGACTGGTCAAACTCTTCGCCCTTCGCCAGTGACCGGCTCAGGAGGCTTCATATTTTTCAAGAAAGTCTTCAATCCCGAGCTGGCGAAAATCATCGAGCGCAGACCGCAGGGCATCGTGGCTCCAGTCCCACCAGGCAAGGGCTTTCAGCCTTTCGGCAATCGCATTGGGGAAGCGTTCGCGAATGGGTTTTGCTGGCACCCCCGCGACGATCACATAGTCAGCGACATCCTTACTGACAACGGCCCCCGCTCCAACGATAGCGCCGTCTCCAATGGTCACACCGGGCAGGATCGTCGCCCCATGACCGATCCAGACATCATGGCCGATGGTCACCGCATTGTCCCGTCGCCAGTCAAAGAAGGCCTCATCCATGTCGACCTCGTCAAAATAGTCGGAGGCTCGATAGGTGAAGTGATGCTGCGTGGCCCGCCAATGTGGATGGTTGGGCGCATTGATACGGACCGCATTGGCAATGTTGGCGAACTTGCCGATGGTTGCGGTCCAGACGTCGCCGTCCCGCGTGATGTAGCTATAATCGCCAAGGCTGCTGTCGGTGATATGGGTTCGATCACCAATTTCGGTATATCGACCAAGCGAGCAATTGGTGACCTTTGCATTGGGGTGGATCGACGGCTTTGGACCCAACCGCGCGGTTCTGCTGTCAGCGCCGGACACTTCAGGGTTCTGGGTCATGATCATTTCATCCGACAAGGCTCGTCATCTCGCCAACACGTCGTGCACCAGCGAGAAGTCCAGCCTCATCTTCGACGCTCTTTGCGAAACGGGAGACATCGACGATGACGTCCGCCACCGCGTCGCGCACGACCTTGTCATGGAAAATCCCCAGCAGGGCGACCCCTTGCCTCTTTTTCTCCTTGATCAGATCGATGACGATGGCGCGGTTGGCGGCATCGAGCGAGGCAGTTGGTTCGTCGAGCAACAAAACCGGATGCTCCGTGAGGAACCCGCGTGCGATATTCACGCGCTGCTGCTCACCACCAGAAAAGGTGGCCGGGGGCAGTTGCCAGAGTTTTTCGGGCAGGTTGAGGCGTGCCAGCATATTGCCCGCCCTTTCCCGTGCGCTGCTGACACTCTCGCCTTGCTCAACGAGCCCCTCGGCTGCCACGTCAAGCGCAGGGACACGCGGCATGGCACGCAGGAACTGGCTCACATAGCCGACCATTTCACGGCGGACCGCAAGGATGGTGCGTGGATCCGCCCTCGCGAGATCGAGCATGCGGCCATTAAAATAGACCAGAATCTGGCCGGTGTCGGTGCCGTAGTTGCCATAGATCATTTTCAGGATGGAGCTTTTGCCAACGCCGGATGGCCCGCCAAGCACGGAGCATTCGCCCGCGTTGAGCACGAAGTTGACCCGAGCAACCACGGGGATGGTGACCGATCCGCGCAAATGCATCACGAAGCTTTTGCCAACATCGGTGACGATCAAGGGTGTTGATTGGAGATCAGTCATTGGATCACCTTTCCTAGACCTGAAGAATGGAAGAGATAAGAAGCTGGGTGTATGGCGCTTGCGGGTCGTCGAGCACGCGATCGGTCAGACCGGTCTCGATCACCCTGCCCTCTTTCATCACCACGATTCGGTGAGAGAGCAGACGAGCGACCGCCAGATCGTGCGTGACGACAATGGCAGCAAGCCCCAATTCGGCAACAAGGCCGCGCAGGAGATCAAGCAGGCGAGCCTGCACCGACACATCAAGGCCTCCGGTTGGCTCATCCATGAAGACAAGGCGCGGACCGGTGACCAGATTGCGCGCAATTTGCAGACGCTGGCGCATGCCGCCGGAAAAGGCCCGCGGTTCGTCATCAATCCGGTCCGGTGAAATTTCGACCTGTTCGAGCCAGTCAGCAGCTGTCTGGCGGATGTTGCCATAGTGACGCTGGCCGATGGCCATAAGCCGCTCGCCGACATTGGCCCCAGCGGAAACTGTCATGCGCAAGCCATCAGCCGGGTTCTGATGTACAAAGCCCCAGTCGGTGCGCATGAGAAAGCGTTTTTCGGCCTCATTGAGCCGGAAGACCTCACGCATCGATCCATCGCGCATGCGATAGCTGACCATGCCTGAGGTCGGCATCAGGCGAGTCGAGATGCAATTGAGCAAGGTGGTCTTGCCCGAGCCGGACTCGCCAACGATCGCGAGCACTTCGCCTGGCCAGAGATCAAAGTTGATCTCTTCGCACCCGACACGGCGGCCATAATACTTAGACACTGAGCGCACCTGCAGAAGTGGCTCTTCCGTCAGATCCATTGGTCGGGGCGGAACGAGCGAAGAGCGAGACACACCTTTGTTTGCCGTCCGGTTCAGCATGGGTCGGTCCTTCCGGTGTCTTGGCTGGACGAGGCCGGGGGCGCGGCGGTTTCCTGCAAGGGTGCCATAGGCCCCGTGTGGCCCTTGTCACGGCGATCTTCGCAATAGTCGCTATCGGAGCAGACAAACATGCGGCCGCCCTGATCATCGAGGATCACCTCGTCAAGGAAGACCCCGTTGCCACCGCAAAGGGCACATGGCTCATCGAAGGTCTGGATTTCGAACGGGTGATCCTCGAAATCCAGACTGACCACATCGGTATAGGGCGGGATGGCATAGATGCGCATTTCTCGGCCTGCACCAAAAAGCTGAAGGGCCTCGTTGTTATGCATCTTGGGATTGTCGAATTTCGGAGTCGGGGACGGGTCCATCACATAGCGACCCTTGACGCGCACCGGATAGGCATAATTGGTGGCGATGTGTCCCTTCTGGGCGATGTCTTCATAAAGCTTCACATGCATGAGACCATAGTCCTCAACCGCGTGCATCTTTCGGGTCTCGGTTTCTCGCGGTTCAAGGAAGCGCAAAGGCTCGGGGATCGGCACCTGAAAGACGATCACCTGCCCTTCCTTGAGGTCTTCTTCCGGGATCCGGTGACGGGTCTGGATGATTGAGGCGTCAGCGGTGTGGGTCGTCGTCTCCACCTTGGCCATTCTGGCAAAAAAGGCCCGAATGGAAACCGCGTTGGTGGTGTCGTCCGATCCCTGATCGATGACCTTGAGGATATCATCAGGCCCGATGATCGAAGCCGTCACCTGCACACCGCCGGTTCCCCAACCATAGGGCATGGGCATTTCGCGACTGGCGAAAGGCACCTGATAGCCGGGAATGGCGATGCCCTTGAGGATGGCGCGGCGGATCATGCGCTTGGTCTGTTCATCGAGATAGGCAAAATTGTATTCGGCGATGGTGGGGCCGCTATCCGCTTCATTCACGATGCTCATTGTGCCGCCTCCTCTGTGTTTTCGGCCTGCGAAGCGCTTGCATCGGATTGACTCGCGTAGAATTCGGCCTGCATGCGGCGTACAAGCTTCAGCTCGGCCTGAAAATCCACATAGTGCGGCAGCTTGAGATGCTCGACGAAACCGGTGGCCTGAACATTGTCGGCATGGGAGATGACAAATTCTTCGTCCTGCGCCGGAGCGATGATGTCTTCGCCCAGTTCTTCGGCCCTCAGAGCGCGGTCGCACAAAGCCATGGACATCGCCTTGCGTTCGGACTGGCCAAAGACCAGACCGTAGCCGCGGGTGAATTGGGGCGGTGCGACCTTGGATCCCTTGAACTGGTTGACGAGCTGGCATTCGCTGATCTGGATGCGTCCAAGGGAGACATCGAAGCCCAGTTCCGGCACAGTCATCCGAACATCCACCTCACCAATGCGGATCTCACCGGCAAAAGGATGGGTGCGGCCATAGCCGCGCTGGGTGGAATAGCCAAGCGAGAGAAGAAAGCCTTCGTCGCCGCGCGACAGGGCCTGTAGACGGAGCTGACGGTCGAGCGGATACTGGATCGGTGCGCGGGAAATATCTCCCGGTTCCGGCCAGTCTGCTCCGTCTTCTGGCGGCGCACTATCGGGTTCCATGAGCCCCTCGCCTGCTATGAGATCGGAGACGCGCGGCATCGGTTCCTTCTCGGCCTCTGGATCTGCTCCCGGCACGGGATCGACGCGCAAGGCTTCAGGCGGTTCTTCATCGCTGGCAAGACTGGGGTCGAGCAAACGATGCGTATAGTCAAAGGTTGGTCCCAGAATCTGCCCTCCGGGGAGATCCTTGAAGGTTGCCGAGACACGGCGTTCAATCTGCATCTTGCCGGTGTCGATGGCTTCGGAATAGCCAAAGCGTGGCAAGGTCGTGCGATAAGCACGGGTAAGGAAGACGGCCTCGATAAGGTCGCCCCGGGACTGCTTGACCGCCAAGGAAGCCAGCTCCCGATCATAAAGCGCACCCTCGCTCATGACGCGATCAACGGCCAGCGAGAGTTGTTCGCCGACCTGATCGAGACTAATGGTAGGAACATCCCTGTTGCCACGTCGCTTGTCGGCGAGCAACTGATGGGCGGCACTGATGGCGGCTTCCCCGCCCTTGACGGCTACATACATGTCAGCCTTCCTTCCCGGAGGGGTCCGGCATCGCAATTGTTGTGGTTCTGGGGAGGCAGGCTATCGCGTCCGGTGCAACGAGAATGACATCGGCACCGCGTGGATAGAGCGCATGATTTGCCCGCCACTGATCAAGAAAATGCGGTGAGATTGGCTCGACGGAAAGCGCGTGGCGGTCCTTTATGCCCGGCCCTCTCAACTCCCAGCCCGCGCTTACCTTCAGGCTTTCCACCTGAAGGATCAGCGTGGCGGACTGGTCCGGATAGTCCTGCAATCCCTTCGAGAAGACATCAAGAAAAGGCATGCCTTCCGCATCCGAAATCAGTGCAAAAGTCGCGAACGCGGGGTCTTGGACAATCGGGCAACCGACATGGAAGGTCAGCCAGTCCGCAACCGATTGTTCTCCGGCCAATGGCTCATCCATCCATATGGGTGTATCGGCATCCGAGACCGTGTAGAGAACCGCCGCGGCGAGCGGCATCAACGGCAATGGCGGCATGGCATCGGTTGCAACCGGCATGATCTTGCCGGGTCGCGCCATGGCTTCCATGATCACCCGGAAGATGCGCTGGCTTTGCAGCACCGGCTCACCCAGACCACCCTGCATCGCGCCCTGCGTCACCCCGCCTGTCGTCTGAATTTCACTAAATACCGACATCAGTCATCCCCTCTCACCATGGTGAAGAAATTGACCCGTGTCGCCTGCGCTTTGGCCGCTTGATCGCGATCGCGTTTGGCGGCAATCATCGCAAGCGGCGTCAGGATATTATCCTCGATTTTGCCCGACATCGCGTCATCGGTTGCAAGAGCATCAATCACCGCAGCCAGTTTGACCTTGCCAGCATCGCGGCCGAGCATCACGGCGTGTCCAATGGCACCACATGCCATGCGCACTGTCGCGCGGGTAACGGTCGCTTCGCCAAAATTGAACGGCGCACCACCGCCGCCAATGCGGCCACGCAGGGCAATCAGGCCCGTTTCTGGTCCTCGCAAGAGTTCCACCTCAGGATCGATATCAAGGCACTGCCAATGGTTGACGAGATCCCTGGCACTGGCGTTACCAAGGATCGACATGCGTCTCTGTCGTGCCTCATCTTCACTGGTCAGCGAGCTTTGCATTCTGGCATCAACACCGTGATCGCCAGCCTGTTTTTGGTCACTTTCAAGCAAGTCAAACCTCTTGTCCGTTGCAGGCTCGTTCCCAAGGGTCGGAGCACCGAAATCCCTCTGTCATATTTGTCTATTTATATAGACAACCTTGTTTGACGCAGTGATAGCTCCCTGCGGTGACAGCATTGTGACAAGCAGGATTATTTGTTGTTCCACCGGATTTCAAATATGCGATAAGAGTGCATAGGCTGGCGGTTGCTCTGACCTATCCGCCGACCTGCTGGCAAGCAAAGGACCGAGCCGATGGCATCCGATGTATTGAAGTCTCCCGTGACAAGGCGAAGCGGTATAGCCTTGTGGCGCCAGATTGCCGATGCCATCAGAGCGGGCATTTCATCCGGGCTTGGCGATGAAAGCGGAAAGCTGCCGCCGGAAACAGAGCTTGCGGCGTTGTTCGGGGTCAATCGCCACACCGTTCGCTCGGCTATTTCCGCGCTGGTTCAGGAGGGTATCCTGCGCGCAGAACAGGGTCGCGGCACCTTCATCATAAAACCGGAGCGCGTGACCTATCCGATCGGCAAACGCACACGCTTTTCGGCAGGCCTTGCCGAACAGGGACAGCAAGGAGCCAATCGGCTGCTCAAGGAAGATGTCACCGAAGCGAACACGGAAGTCGCCAAAGCTCTCGGCCTTGCCAAAGGGGCCCCCGTGCTGCGTATCCGCACCATTGGGACAGGGGATAAAGTCCCCTTGAGCCGGTCGACCCATTTCTTTGATGTGAAGCGCTTTTCCGACTTCGCCGAACATTATAGACGGCTGGAATCTGTGACCAAGGCCTTTGCCGCTTGCGGCCTAGATGATTATGTCCGCCAATCCACTCTGGTTGAGGCCTACCACGCCACCATCGACGATATAGAATTGCTCGGCCTTGTGCCCAATGCCATCGTGCTGGTCACCCATGCCATCAATGCGGATATGAACGGCAACCCGATCCAATATTCGAAGACCCGGTTCTCCGCCGACCGTGTCAATTTGCATATCGAGCTTGGAGCGCTGGATTGAGGGTGCGTCAACTGACAGATTATGCAGCGGATATGAACCCGTTTGGTACATTTTCCGATTGCCGCATTTCTGGTCTGATGATTGACTGAAGAGCGTGATGCGCGGAACGAATGTCGGAGACATTCGTTCATGACTTAGAGCAGACAAGGCGATGGTCGATCCGGCCACAGTCTTGCTTGCGTGAAAATGTGACTTATCGACATATCATAGATATCCAACGGAGGATCATCATGCAACTGACGAGCCCCGACTTTCATGACGGCGATCCGCTACCCGCCAAATCGGTTTCTCAAGGACTGGGCGGCGAGGATCTTTCCCCTACCCTGCAATGGTCAGGAGTTCCGTCGGAGGCAAAAAGCCTTGCGCTGACCTGTTATGATCCGGACGCCCCGACCGGCTCCGGGTTCTGGCACTGGATTATCGTCAATCTACCCGTATCAGAGAATGGCGAGATTTCGAGTGCGAGCCTGCCGGACATGGCAAAAAGCGCGCTGAATGACGCCGGCACGGAGAATTTCACCGGCGCCTACCCGCCGCCGGACGATCCAGCTCATCGCTATATCTTTACCCTTCATGCACTGAGCCTTGAAGAAATCGACCCATCGAACATAACCGGAGCCTATGTGCGCTTTAATATCATGCGCAACCAGATTGATTCTGCGAGCATAACAGGTCATTTTAAGAACAACGGATAGGTTGAATGGGCTAGCATCCGCCAGGATGCTGCCAGCAGCCTCGACAATTCAGCCGGTCGGACGCCTCCGGTCGGCTGTTTGTCGTTCACAGCAAGCAAACAAGACCACAAGGAACAAGCATGAAACGCGTCAATCCGCTCAAACTCAACAAGTTGCAGCTGCGTACACTGGTGCTCACTCAGATCATCGCCCGCTCCCAGCCCGATGAAAGCTGGAACAAGGACGGTTCGGTGACGATTCTGCGCCTGCCGCACGCTCACGGTGACCACGTCCACGTGGGTGAATTCGTGGTCAACGCCGCGGAGATCACCGGCTTCAACAACAGAGCGGTCTGGACAGCTTTGGCACGTAAGGGTCTTGTTGCGGACAAGACTATTCCCCCCATCGTCCTGACACGCGAAGGCCTTGACTATGATACCGGCCTTGGCCACCACTTCTTGCAGAAGTCCGACCACTAGACAGCGTTTCCCGAGCGCTTGAAGGCCCGTACAAGTGTAGCAGTGGACAGGAAACAAGCATGGGCGGAAAGTGGACTTTGGAGTGGCGGAAGCGACAAGACGGGCGCGCGCTAACGCGCAACCGGCGATGCGTTCGTCACCATCCAGAGTTCAATGCATATTTGCCGGAGTCCTTTGCACAGAACCGGTGCTTTGGAGGATCAGTCGATGAGGATCATTCTAGCTGATGACCATCCACTTTATCGTTCGGGATTGAAGCAGTTGCTTGAGCAGTTGTTCAATGGTGCAGTCGTTGATGAAGCTGGCGACAGCGCGGCCCTCGAAGCACTTCTGAACCGACCGCCCGTGCCGGATCTCATCATTACCGATCTGATCTTTCCCGGTTTTGACTATATGCGTGATCTCAAACGATTGCGCCGCACCTTCTCGCTTTGCCCGATCATAGCCGTGTCGATGATGAATGATCCGGCTGAAATCGAGCAGATCATGGACCTTGGCGTCAATGGATTCATTTCCAAGTCCGTCCCCTCCAATCTCGTTTTGACGGCAATTGAGAATGTCATGCAGGGACAGATTGAGGTTCGGATCAGCGACACAGCTCTCAATATGGATCATGCGTTGCCGCAACATGTCTCACTGGATGAGCTGACGCCCAGGCAGATCGAGATCCTCAAGCTCTTGCGTCATGGATTGTCCAACAAAGAAATCGCCAGAGAGTTGGGACTGTCGCCCTTCACCGTCCGCAGCCATGTCTCGGCTCTGATGAAAAATCTCGGTGTTTCCAACCGCGCTGCCGCCTCTGCAATTGCGGCCAGCTACTGCCTCACCTGATCATGACGGCTCGCATCAGGATATGACCTGCTGGCGATCATCCCGCGCCAGAAAGGCATTGAGCATAGCCGATCGCAGTTGAACCGGTTGCACCGGCTTCTGAATGAGCAACAGGTTAGCCGCCTCCAGCTTTTTTTGCACCATCTCGGATGATTCTCCGGATATGACCAGCGCTGGCAGATGTGGTCCGAGCCGTTTTCTGGCGCTTTGGACGATATCGATTCCCGTATAGTCCGCGCCAAAGGAATAGTCGCTGATCAACAGATCGAAAGGCCCGTCTATAGCATCAAGTTGCGCCATGCCGTTGGCGCACATGACATCGCATCCCCATTGAGAGAGAAGGTTCGCCGTTGCCTCGAGCGTTTGGGCATCATCGTCAACCACCAGCAACCGCTTCTGCTTGAAGGGCGATGACATGCGTTTTGTAAGATTGGGGTCATGTTCAGCGGAGCGTTTGAGTTCAACCGCTTGCAGCCCCTTGATCATGACAGATGTGCCTTCGTGACTGGATATCAGATCGAGTTCAAGATCTTGCAGATCCGCCAACCTGCGGACGATGGCAAGTCCCAGACCCAATCCACGGTCCTCTCTTTCGACACTATCAAGTGAAGACGCCTCAGAGGCTGTGCGGCGGGAGATTTGGGTGAATTCCTCAAAGATGATCGCTTGATGTTCAGTCGCGATCCCCGGGCCGTCATCAATGACCGCAATATCGATCCGGCCAGCTGAGCTCCGGCCATCAATACGCACAGATCCGCCATTCGAATGTCGGATCGAATTGGAAACGAGATTCTGAACCATGCGCCGGATCAGGATCGCATCACCGTTGACCCCGACCTTCGGACATTCCATGGTCAGCGTGACATGTGCGATTTCGGCCAACGGCTCGTAATCGTCCAGTATGTGGTTGAGCATGTCGCGCAGATCGAATTGGCCGGGTCGCACTTTGATCTTGCCACTGTCCAGCAGACTGACATCGAGTAGAGAGTTGAAAAGCTTGGAAAGACTATCGAGGGAATTGCGAATGCGGCCAAGGGTATCTCGGCTTTGCTTTTCCATCCGGTCGATCGGCAAGGCTTCCAGATAAAGCCCTATCGCATGGATCGGTTGGCGGAGGTCATGGCTTGCAGCGGCCAACAGTCTGGTCTTTTCCCGGTTGGCATGATCGGCCTCATCTGCCGCATCGCGATAGCGGCGGGCGAGGTCGAGATTTTCATTGCTGATGGCGATGTATTGGCGCACTGACTGCAACACGTCATCCCCAGAGCGCAGAAGCATCAGCAGGAAGATTATCACCAATCCGCCAAGCAGGACAAATTCACCCCCAAAGAGCATCAATCGCGTCGCCAGAAGCCCCAAAAACGGAATGGCATAAAGGGCAAAGGAGCGCGGGAAGATGGCCAGCGACCGGATCGCAGCTGCCGTCGCGCCCGCGGCAACGGACATTTGGATCGCGAAATGAGCGGAATTGTCTGGATTGAGGCTCCAGAAGGCCATGACGCCCCAACTGACCCCAACGATCAAGCTGAGCATATCCATCAGGCGTATCCAGAGATAGGGACGTCGCTCGGAAGAAAGCTTACGGGTGTAGCTTCGGCGCCAGAGCTCCATCATCGACGGATAGAAACCAAGTTCCAACGTCGCCCAGACAAAAAGAAACCAGATGGGCACAACGGGGTTGTTATGCGCGATATACAGCAACACCAGCGCGCTGGCGATGTGTCCGATGTATATTGACGTGGGCATTTTCAAAAAAGCATTCACATGCTCGGCAACGGTATCCTCGGGCAGCGGCATGAAGAAGCCACTGAGCAGGCGCGTCCGTTCCTTGCCGGTTACGCCTTTCTCGCTGCTGTCCGTATCGGTTTGCCGTGCCGTTACCGCCGGCTTTGCATGCTCGAAGACCGCCATATCTTTTGCCAAATCCGCCCTACTCTGCCATGAGCAACCATCACCCCCTGTTGGTCTCGCAGCCCACACGATGGCATCAGCGCATCGTCGGACCGCAAATTGCGACTGGTCGAACAAGGCATATGTGTCCGGCGGCTTTCCTGGATTGCCTTTCATTCATAGTTGCACAGTTACTAATCAAATCAAGTAAAACTGAGCGAGATGAAACGTGTGGCCAAAATTTCCCGACCGAAGATGCTGTCTTGAACAGTCAGTGCGGGATTTTGAATGACAAACTGTCGTCTGAGGCAAAAACCCGATAGTATTCTCAAGAGATTCTCGCTTTTTTGGAGATGTCCGATGTCCGCGTTCGAAGCCGTCATTGAAGAGATTGATCAGGCGAATGCCAAGGATCCCCGTTTTTCTAGCGAGGAAGGCAGCGCGCCGATTCCGGTTGAGCTGTTGTATGGCATCCGCATGAGCAAGATGTGCGAGCTCTACGCTCCCGAGGCTGACGAGCTTGTCCAGATCGCCGCGCGTGGCCAGCATATCGAACGGTGGATCATTCCCAGAGACGAGTATCCGCTCGGCAAACCGGGCTATTTTCGCTGGCGCAACGAGTTGAAGCGACATCATGCCAAGCGCGTGTTGGAAATCATGGCGGCTCATGGCTATGATTTGGAGGCCCAGACCATTGTCTCCGACATCATCATGAAGAGAGACCTGAAACGAGACGAACGAACCCAGCTTGTTGAGGATCTGGCCTGTCTGGTCTTTCTTCAATACAACGCCGTGAGCTTCGCCAAAGGACATGAACACGACAAAGTCGTGAGCATCATTTCCAAAATGATACCCAAAATGAGTCCCAAGGCTCACTGTTTCCTCGCAAGCCTCGATCTCGACAAGGGGCTGAGGGATGCCATTGATCTGGCCAAGGCGAGGATTGCCGACACTTTCAAGGTGCCTGACACACTCAATACCAGTGACGAAACCAGTGACGAACGCAGGCCCTGAGGCAAAGGCGCATCCCGTTCGACCGTTTCAATAAACCGCTTCAGCCAGAAGCGGTTTTTTTCTGCCTTCCCTTGGCTTTTCCTTATCGCACCGGATGTTGGAAATCACTGCCAAGATCAGTGGCAACTTTGAAAAAGCGTTACCTCTCGCCTCGCCCTCTCGCATCCGTCTTGATGCTAAGGTCCTTTCATGCAGAAGGCGCGCGAGCACCCGGTCAGCAAGCCGACGCTAACAAGCATGTCAGTCAATGAAACTAGATTGATCTGGATGCGTTGATACAGCGTAACGAAACAAAGGGCATTCAAACGCTCACCCTTTCGTTGCGTAGGGGCATGATGATTGCCCAACGCTGGATTGTTATGTAGAATTACGAATAACTCTTGGCAGGAGCCAACCGCTCATGAGCACATCACGGCCTATCAATGCAGTTTTGATCGTTGCCCATGGCGAACGTGGCGGGCGGCTCAACAACGCGCGCCTGCTCGAGCTTGCCGATGAAGTGCGGTCCAAGCTAGGTGACGTCGAGGTGTCTGCCGGCGTGTTGCGCGGATCGCCAAGCATTGCCGATGCATGGTCGTCTCTTGAAGCGCCCAACCGGTTTATCTATCCGTTCTTCATGAGTGATGGGTATTTCTGCAATCGGATCCTGCCCAAGAAAGTACGCGAAGCGATTGGCGAAGACGACGTACCTTTTACGATGCTCCCCCCTTTCGGTGTTTCCGACGATCTGGCGGCAGGCATCGCTAAGGCGCTTTCCAATGAGATCGAGAAGCTTGACCGCCCGAGGGACAAACCGCCCATCCTGATCGCAGCGCACGGTGCCTCAATCGATAAACAGTCCAGCACCCGGGCACGCGAACTTGCACATCAACTGGACAAAACCGGTCTGTTTGGCCCCATTTCCTGCGCCTTCCTCGATGAGGCGCCGCATCTTGAGGATGTCATGGAGACTGTTGATCCGCGCACGCTCGTCTTGCCTCATTTCAATGGCCTTGGCTCGCACTCCGTCGACGATATGGCCAAACTGTCCCGCCGGGCGCCTGAAGGCTGTCATTTCGTGATGCCAGTGGGCGGCCAAGACTGGGTCGGTGAGGTGATGACGGCTGACATTGCACGCGCCCTTGACTGGGCCAAATTGGCAGAAGCGGCAGAATAGTCTGAAAGTGATCGGAGGCTTGCAGGTCTCGAGATCGGCCGATGATCCGCGAACATCGCAGCTCCTTGAGAGATCCAGCTCAAATTGTGCGCGAATACCGGCTGTTTCGTGCCTACTTATCCAGAAATTGCTGCTTCACCCTCAACGCGTTTCGATTCAATCTGGATTTTCCTATACGTCGAAAGTATGGTGCGGGCGCAAATTAGCCCCCTGTCAGTGTTGGCAAGGATTTTTAGGATGGAGCATTGCCGATGATGGCCGGACAGACACTGCAAGAGCGAAGCAAGGGGTTCATCTGGCTATTGGCTATGCGCCCGAAGACGCTTATTCTGTCGATTGCGCCTGTGCTTCTCGCTGGATTGCTGGCCTTTGAAGGCAGATCGACCGTCGCTTGGCTTGTATTTCCGATTATCCTTATATCTGCAACATCGATACAGATCGCCACCAACCTTTGGAACGATGCCGCGGATGCCGGAACCGGCCTTGATCAGGCAGAAACCCGCCTTGGACCGCCGCGCATGACGAGTCTGGGATTGCTGCAAGGACATCATGTCCGCTTGGCTGCCGTGTTCTTTTTGGGCCTGTCAGCGCTTTGCGGCCTGTTTCTGGTGTTTTACGGTGGCATGCCGATCCTGATGATCGGCATTGTTGGCATCGTCTGTGCCTTTGGCTATTCCTCCGGCCCCTATCCGATCTCCGGATCTCCATTTGGAGAACTCTTCGTCATTGTCTTTTTTGGCATCATGTCGGTGATGGGCAGCTACTACCTGTTGACGGGTGAATGGACGCTCCTGAGCTTCTGGTCCGGCTTTTATATCGGTCTGCCCGCCGCGGCGGTGCTCACCGTGAACAATCATCGCGACCGGGTTGGAGACAAGGAAGGTGGTAGACGAACGCTGGCCATCCTGTTGGGCCCTGAGAAAACCAAGCAGCTCTACGCTGCGTTGCTGCTTTTGAGTTGTGTCGGGCTCATTCATATCTCGAACCTGCTTGATCATGGCACATTGAGCCTTGTCAGCCTGCTCGTAACGGCTCTGGTCATGGCCTTTGCAGTTGCGTTTCCGATCCGGAAAATGTTTTTGGCGACCACACCATACGATCACATCAAGAGTCTGATGCGGACGTCTCTCTTCCAGTTTGTCCTGATTATTGCCTTCTTTGCCATTCAGTTTCTGACCTGACAAAGCAAAAACCCGGGCGCAAGCCCCCGGGTCTTCAATCGCGTGATCAGGCCATCCGGCACCCCGGTTGACCAGCAGACCTCTATTCTGACTTCATTTTGGAATGGTCCATGCCCGGAGCCATCTTGGCACCGATCCCGGCAACTTCGACATCGA
Source organism: Cohaesibacter sp. ES.047 (assembly GCF_900215505.1). Classification (NCBI taxonomy): domain Bacteria; kingdom Pseudomonadati; phylum Pseudomonadota; class Alphaproteobacteria; order Hyphomicrobiales; family Cohaesibacteraceae; genus Cohaesibacter; species Cohaesibacter sp. ES.047. Next base: position 3,408,214 of record NZ_LT907844.1, on the reverse strand, counting down.
TTGTCACCTTGCCAGCTTTCTCGAACGTCAGTTCAAGCGGGAATGTTTCGCCTTTCTTGAGCGGCTCCTTCAGCTTCATGAACATGACATGATAGCTGCCCGGTTTCAGCTCAACGGACCCATTCGCCGGAACCTCAATGGCTTCGACCTGGCGCATCTTCATCACATCCCCCTCGCGAATGTGCGTATGCAATTCGGTGACCGCACCAACATCAGCGTGCGCCGCAATGAGACGATCTGCCTCACCCGCGTTCTCGATGGAGAAAAACCCGCCGCCCGCAGACGCCATGCCAGCCGATGCCCGCGCGAAGGGGTTGGAGATGGTCAAAGTGCCGAGCTCATAGTCAGCGGCCTGAGCAACGGTAACGGACGTCGCTGCCAGAAGGGCAGCCAAAAGCAGTTTCTTCATGGATTGTTCCTTGCGGTTTGTCTTTGCGGCCGCATCAAATGCGATCCAGACAATCGGGTCAATACGTAAATGGAGTAAAGGTCGGCGTTGACCGCAGGGCGTAGAAACCGATAAAGCAGCGACACAACCGTGCTACTACACTTCCGTCGTATGTGAAAAACCTTAAGATGCATGACTCTGGTCAAAGCCATACGAAATGGCAGTGGCTATTGTCCCCGCAACAAGTCACACGACATGTACCTATAAGACCCTCGCGAAAAGCGTCGTATTCAGGAAGGTTTGTTTTCGTGAACACCCCCCTTATTCCAATCGGCCTTGCTCTTATCATGATGACTGTGGGCCTGTCTGTCCGCCTGCAAGACTTCAGGGCGCTTGGGAATCAATTGCGCGCCGTGAGCGCAGGGATCGTTGCCCAGATCCTCTTCCTCCCAGCCATTGCCTTTTTTGTTGCACTGATCACCAAACTCGACACCGTCTATGCGATCGGGCTGATCATTCTGGCGTCCGCTCCGGGGGGCATTTCGTCCAACCTTCTGACCGTTCTCGCCCGAGGCAAGACCGCGCTGTCGATTTCGCTGACTATCGTTACAAACCTTGTTGCGTTCGTTACCATCCCGACCGCCCTGTCGGTTGCGTTCATGGTCTTTCAAGGTGTCGGAGACGGGCCAAGCAGCAGTGAACTCTACAGCCTGCCGTTTGGCGAAACAGCGATGAAAGTCCTTGCCATATCGGCCCTGCCACTGGCTATCGGGATGGCAATCGGTCATTTCTTCCCCAAACTTTCCCAGCGCGCTTCGAACCCGGCAAAATTCGTCGCCTCGGCAATCTTTGCGGCCATTGTGATCAACAGCTTCTACAGCGAATGGAGCAACATCACCGCTCATTGGAGCTCGGTAGGCCCGGCGGTCATCCTGCTCAATGTCATGGCTATTGGATCGGCCCTGCTGTTCAGCCGCCTGTTCCGCCTGTCGTCTCAGCAGGCCCTGACGATTGCCATCGAATGCGGATTGCAGAATGTCGCCCTCGCGCTTGTCATTGCACAGTTCATGGGAGATGGGCGTTTCATGATCCCCTCTTCGATCTATGCGCTCATCATGAATGTCTCGGTGCTGATCCTCATCGCCGTAGGCAACCGCCTGCCTCGGGAAGACGAAGAGCTCGTCACAAAGCGCTGATTGATCACTCAACGGCTCCAGCATTGATCAGGATATGATGGCCCGCTCATTCGAGCGGGTCTCTCTTTTTGGGCTGACGTTTTGCAAGATTACGAGAAACGGACGCAAAAAACCCGGTCGGCATAACCGATCCGGGTTTCCATATCGTCTTTGATCGTCAGTGTCTTTGATCGTCGTGCGGCCTAGTCTTCAACGCCAAGCCAGCGGAACGACTGGTCATCTTCGTTGAACAAGTGCCGCTTTTCGATGTCAGCAGACAGGCTGACAACATCGCCACGGGTGAAATCGTGGTTGCCCGGGATCTTTGCGATCAGGGGCTCTTCATCGCCATGGGGCGGCTCTAGATAGAGCAAAGTCACCTCACCCAGCTTTTCAACGATCCGAGCGGGGCAGGAGTAAAGCACTTCGTCACCCTCCTCTGCGAGACGCAGATCTTCCGGGCGCACACCGAATTTGGCTGTTTTTCCCTTGAACTCAGGCGCGCTTTTCACATCAACGGTGAAACCCTGTTCATCATCCTTGAAGGCAACACGCGTCTGGTCACCAGTATCCGTGATCATGCAGTCATAGATGTTCATCGCCGGAGAACCGATGAACTGGGCCACGAAGACGTTTTTCGGATTCTGATAGAGCTCCATTGGAGCACCGCACTGTTCGATGAACCCACGCGTGGAAAGCACGACAATACGGTCGGCGAGCGTCATGGCCTCGACCTGATCGTGGGTCACATAAATCATTGTGGTATCTGGCATGCTCTCATTGAGCTGCGCAATCTCAATGCGCGTTGCAACACGCAAGGCAGCATCAAGGTTGGACAGAGGCTCATCGAACAGAAAGACCTTGGGATTGCGCACAATCGCGCGGCCGATGGCCACGCGTTGACGCTGACCACCGGAAAGAGCTTTGGGCAGTCGCTCAAGATATGGTGTCAGCTGCAGAATATCTGCAGCTTTTGTGACCCGGTCCTTGATTGCATCTTTCTTTGCTTTGGCGATCTTCATGCCGAAAGCCATGTTGTCGTACACCGTCATATGCGGATAAAGCGCATAGGTTTGGAAGACCATGGCGATGCCTCGCTTTGACGGCGGGATTTCATTCATGCGCTGGCCATCGATGAGCAGCTCACCGCCAGTGATGCTTTCAAGGCCCGCAATCATGCGCAGGAGGGTTGACTTGCCACACCCGGACGGACCAACGAAAACAATGAATTCCCCCTGATCGATTTCCAGGTTGATATCTTTGAGAACCTTGGTAGCGCCATAGGCTTTTTCTATGTTTGTGAGCTTCAGGCTTGCCATCCTGTCCTCCCGTTGAATATGTCTTTCGCAAGACTGCACAATTGCATCATCATGACTTCTTGATTGACCCGAAGAAGACGCCATAGGCCTGCAGTTTCAGCAGGTCATTGTCCACTTCTGTATAAAAATCGAGTTTGTGGTCCAGTGGCTCAATCGTGTTGCCATCAAACGGAATTTCCCGTGTTTCCGGCGACAGGTTGAAGGCGCAATAGACTTCGTCTCCCTCATGGGAACGCACAAAGGTTAGAACGTCTCCGTCGGTGCGATCAAAGTCCATCGTTCCCTTGCGCAACGCAGGATGAGCCTTGCGGAAAGCCAGCATGGCCCGATAATGATTGAGCAGCGACGTCACATTCTGCTCGGCCAAGCCAACGGCTGCGAAGAGATGCTCTTCTGGAATTGGAAGCCATGGTTTGACTTCAGAAAAACCCGCATACGTACTGGTTTGATCCCAAACCATGGGTGTACGGGCACCGTCGCGGCCCGGAAAGTCCGGCCAGAATTCGATGCCATAGGGATCCTGCAGGTCTTCATATGGCACATAGGCTTCCTGAAGGCCGAGCTCCTCGCCCTGATAGAGGCACGCAGAGCCGCGCATCGTCAGCAACAGCGCAATGTGGAGCCTGTTGGCGTTGTCCTGAAGGTCAGGCGCAACCTGCCAGCGAGAGGTGTAGCGCACCACATCGTGGTTCGAGAACGCCCAACAAGCCCAAGCATCCGGAGCTTCGGATTCCAAATCGTGGAATGCCTTCCAGACCTTGTTGGGTGTTGGAGCCCCACCTCCGAGGAAATCAAAGGCGTAGCACATATGCATCTTGTCGCCGCCCGATGTGTAGTCGGCCAGAATCTGCAAACCGCGCTCATCATCCCCTACTTCACCAACGGCAGCCGCTGCCGGATATTCGTCAAGCAGGGCGCGGAATCTCCTAAGGAAATCAAGGTTTTCCGGCTGGCTCTTATCGTACAGGTGCGACTGGTAGCTGTAGGGGTTAACGCTCGGGGCAGTGTTGTAGCTCTGCTTCTCAGGTGGCAGCGCCGGATTGTCTTTCAGGCTTTCACTGTGGAAGTAGAAGTTGATCGTATCAAGCCGGAAGCCATCCACGCCCTTGTCGAGCCAAAAACGGGTCGCATCCAGAAGCGCATCCTGAACATCGGGATTGTGGAAGTTCAAATCCGGCTGCGACTTGAGGAAGTTGTGCAGATAATACTGTTTGCGACGGCTATCCCACTGCCAGGACGACCCACCAAAGATCGACAGCCAGTTGTTGGGCACGGTTCCATCGGGTTTCGCATCTGCCCAGACATACCAGTCGGATTTGTGGTTCGTCTGGTCCTTGCGGCTTTCGATAAACCATGGGTGCCGGTCCGAGGTATGAGACAGCACAAGGTCGATCATGACCTTCAGGCCAAGATAGTGAGCAGCCGAAACCAGTTTTTCGAAATCGGCCAACGAACCGAACATCGGATCGACGTTGCAATAATCCGAGACGTCGTAGCCGAAGTCGTCCATTGGCGAGGTGAAGAAAGGCGAAATCCAAATCGCATCGACACCCAGAGACGCAATATAGGGCAGACGGCTGGTAATCCCGTTCAAGTCACCAATGCCGTCGGCGTTGCTGTCTTGATAGGAGCGCGGGTAAATCTGATAGATAACCGCACCACGCCACCATTCCTTGTCAATTGCTGTTTCGAGCATATCTTTTTCCACTTTGCTGATTGTTTTGTAGGGTGGATGGCCCCTTTAATGCGACCTAACCACCTTTGACAGATCCGGCCAGAAGCCCACGCACCAGATAACGCTGGAGCGAAAAGAAGACTCCCAACGGGACAAGAATGGTGATGAAGGCCGAAGCCGTCAGAATTTCCCAATTGCCACCGCGTGAGCCGAGCATTTCGCGCAGCCTACCGGTCAAGACCAGTTGATCTTCACCATTACCAAGGAAAACCATCGCAACCAAGAGGTCATTCCAGACCCAGAGGAACTGGAAGATCGCGAACGAAGCAAGAGCGGGGAATGACAGCGGCAAAATAATCTTGAGGAAGATATCAAAATGGCTGGCACCGTCGACGCGCGCGGATTCGATGATTTCCCGAGGGAGTTCGGAGATATAGTTACGCAGCAAATATACTGCAAGAGGCAACCCGAACCCGGTGTGTGCTAGCCATATCCCCAGATAGGTCTTGGCAGGCACCCCGAAGGCAGAGCCGATCGAGTTGTATAGTTTCAATAGTGGAATGAGTGACATCTGGAGTGGCACGACGAGCAACCCGACGACAACCGCGATCAACACCGCGCGCCCCGGAAACTGCATCCACGCCAGTGCATAGGCCGCAAAGGCTGCAATCAGGATCGGGATCACTGTCGAGGGTATGGTCACCGTGACGGAGTTGATGAAGGATCGACCGATGCCTTCGGCGGTCAGTACCTCGCGATAGTTATCGAGCGTGAAGATGGGAGGCGATTCCACCGTATAAAATATGCGATCTCCTCGCTTGCCAGACCATTCCTCAGGAGAAGAGATGACATAGTTGCCTTCGGTGTCGACAGTCATTGTTTGACCATCGCGCATCTCAGCAACTTCACCAGGCACATATGCCTTGGGTTCCTGCGCCCGCCAGCCAAAGGCGGTAAGCGTTCCCTTGTTGCCTGATTGCTCAAGGACATTGCCTTTGAGAACGAAACTGCCGTTCTCCTCGACCTGAGCATCCGGGCTGACGGAGCGTCCGATTTCGTTCTGCGCGCTGGTAAACATGGCAGTCCACCAGCCAGAGACAGCCAGCTGATCCTTATCGCGAATGGAGGACACGAACAGACCGATAGTCGGAATGGTCCAGATCAGCACCAACAGCACAACGGAGAGATGCACCACCCACACCAAAGGGGATTTTGTATTGGATCCTGAGATCATTGTTAGTGCCCTCTATTCTCTGAATTCACCTGACGAATGTTCCAGATCATGATCGGAATGACGAGTAGCATGATCACGACGGCAATCGTAGCGCCGCGACCGGCGTCGCCCCCGCCCCTGAACATCCAGTCATACATGAGATTGGCCAGAACCTGGGTGTCCCATTGCCCGTTGGTCATCGCGAAAACGATATCGAAAACCTTGAGCACGGTGATCGTGATGGTGGTCCAGACGACCGCAATGGTTTTCCAGATCTGCGGCACCATGATGTAGAAGAAGATCTCAACCCCATTGGCGCCATCGATCACGGCAGCCTCTATGGTTTCTTCAGGAATACCGCGCAAGGCAGCGGACAGGATGACCATGGCAAAGCCGGTCTGGATCCAGACCAGAATGATCATCAGGAAGAAGTTGTTCCAGAAGGGGATCGTGATCCAGGCCTGAGGCTCAAGCCCGACCGCCTCGACGATCGCATTGAGCAGGCCAATCTGTATCGACCCTTCACCGCGATATTCATAGACGAACTTCCAGATGATGGACGCGCCGATGAAGGAAATCGCCATGGGCATGAATATCAGCGACTTGGCAATATTGCCCCACCAGATTCTGTCGGTCAGCGCTGCGATCACGAGACCAAAGAAGGTTGACATCGCAGGCACGAACAACAGCCAGAGCATGTTGTTGAACATGGACTGCTGAAAGCCGTCATCCCGAAAGAGCCAGATATAGTTACCAAGGCCGACAAAATGTTCGCTGTTGCTATCGTAGAAAGACAGAATGATAGACGCAACGGCCGGATAGACCAGATAGAGGCCAAGGGTGAACATGGCAGGCCCCAAGAACAGCCATGGTCTGATCTGATGAGCCCGCGTCAGGTTCCGAATCCCATCTTCCGCGGTCTCGGCATCGGCCGGATACATACGGTCTAGGAGCCAGTTCGTGCCGTAGAAATAGGCGACGCAGCCCAGAACCCCGATAATCACGGTTCCGAATGCGGATGCTAATTGCTCCATTTAGTCACGCTCCACCTTTGTTTGGCGAGATACCCATCAGTTCGGTCTCAGCCGAAAATTCATTTCGGCGTCTTCGCAATCCGAGAAGTTCAGCCATTTTTTTATCACGTCCCCTACCCCGACAGGACAGAGCAGTTGAACAACATTAAAACCAGTCCCCACAGGATGCGGTAGATTTACCGACTTGTAAAATATTCTCTGTGACTGTTTTGGATAGGAAGGCTCAAGCACCTTTGGAAAGCTCAGTCGCTGCCTCTTTTCGGGCAATTGTTCACAGTCTGCTTGTCTGTTTCTACTTGTCTGTTTCTACTTGGCGCATCAATTTGATTTTCACCGGCCTCCGCGAACGGAGGCCGGAAATATTGTTTTTTCGTGCATTGCCCGAGGCAATTCCACTATTTCAAAGCATCCCAGGTTTTCTGGATTTCGGTTGCCACTTCTTTGGCATCCTTGCCACCAGCATAGTCAACCATGCCGGTCCAGAAGGACCCTGCACCGATCTTGCCGGGCATCAGGTCAGAGCCGTCAAACCGGAAAGTGGTTGCATTGAGCAGGATCTCACCCTGTTTGTGCAGAGCATCGTTGGCATAGGCATCGAGGTTCACACCCTTGAACGCAGTCAGAAGGCCGGACTGAGCCATCCATACTTCGTGTGCAATCGGGGTTTTCAGGAAGTCGATGAAGGCCTTGGCGGCTTTGGAGTCCTTGGTGATGGCGAACATGGTGCCTGCACCGAGAACCGGTTTACCAAGATCCTTCTCTGCATAGGCAGGGAAGTAGAAGAAGTCTGCATCTGCATCCACACCCAGCTCGGTTCCTTCGGGGAAGAAGCTTGGGATAAAGGAAGCCTGGTGGTGCATGTAGCACTTCGGCGGAGAAGCGAACAGACCTTTGGGGCTATCGCGGAAGTCGGTCGTTGCAACGGATCCTGCTCCACCATCGACAAATTTGTCGTTGCGTGCAAACCAGCCGAATTCTTCGATGGCACCGACCACTGCCGGATCATCAAACGGGATTTCATTGGAAACCCATTTGTCATAGGTCGACGCAGGCTGTGTGCGAAGCATCATATCTTCAACCCAGTCCGTTGCCGGCCAGCCCGTCGCGCCGCCAGATCCCAGACCGATACACCAAGGCGTACCACCGTCTGCGGCAATCTGCTTGGTCAGAGCCTTCAGCTCTTCCATGGTTTCGGGAACTTCGTATCCACCGTCTTCGAAGTTCTCGGGAACAAACCAGACCAGAGATTTCACGTCGGCCTTGAACGGGAAAGCAAAGAAGTCGCTGTTGCCGCTCTTGTCCTTATAGGACCCGAGGTCAACCCAGGAATCACCTGCAGCGTAGTTTTCGGCGAGCCAGGACTTGGTTTCATCACCAAGCGGCGTCAGATAGCCTTTGGAAGCCAGGTCGGAAGCCAGACCGGGCTGTGGGAAAACGGCAATGTTCGGAGCGGAACCAGCTCCGGTATCGATCACGATCTGCTGTTCAAAGCTATCGGAGCCAGCATATTCGACCTTGGCGCCGGTTGCGGCTTCAAAATAGGCGGTGACGCTGGTGAACAGATCCTTGTCGACGCCGAGCCACGGGCCCGAAATCGTGAGGGTCTCACCGGACAGATCAACAGACGCCTTGAAGTCTTCATAGGATTTCCAGGTGAATGTCGCATCTTCGCCCGGCTTAAATTTGAGCTCAGCAGCCTGCAAACTACCTACGGTCAGTGCAGCAACTGCGGCACCGAGCATTAGAGTCTTGAGCATTTTCTACCTCCCAAGGATGGTGGCTGTTTGCCACATCACTTCAGTATTGAAACGAAATTTACGCTTTCTCCAAAGCGCTTTGAATGGCGCTAACATTGGTTTGGATACACCCAAGAGTCAAGGATGAATTTCCAGCAACCCCTGTAAACCTGTTTATTTAGAGGGGTTTTGCCTAATCTATATGCATCGATCACCTCCCCTTTGCTATTTTTACAGACAAACAGGATTGCAGTAAATTCCTATTTGTGTCTAAGATGCATCTCAAATTTGATAGGGCTTTGGAGGACTTTCCGGAATAAAAGTCAGCCCGCACTGACACGTATTGCCCGGAAAAGCCAATTGGACTAGTTATCTGACCCAAATGAAACGGGCCAGATATTAGCTTCGGGTGAGGACTGTGAATCTCAAAGAATTGTCCAGCATTCTTAATTTGTCTCAGACAACAGTCAGCCGTGCTCTGAATGGCTATCCAGAGGTCGGCGAGAAGACGCGCCTGCGCGTGATGGAAGCTGCACAGAAGTATAACTATCATCCCTCCTCCTCGGCCAAGCGTCTTGCCATGGGGCGCGCTCATACTGCTGGGCACATTGTACCCCAGAATGAAGACCATTCCATGATTAACCCGCACTTCTCTGATTTTATCGCCGGTGCGGGTGAGACCTACTCCCGATTCAGCTATGATATGCTGATTTCCGTCGTACCTGAAGAGGATCAGGAAAAAACATATCGAGAACTTGCCAAATCGGGACGGGTTGATGGTGTCATTGTCCACGGCCCCCTCAAGGATGACCCACGGATCGAAATTCTCGAAGACCTCAAGCTGCCATTCGTGGTGCATGGTCGCACGGAGAATTTCAAGGATCGCTATTGCTGGCTTGATGTGAACAGCCGCAGTTCCTTCAAGCGCGCGACCAACTTCCTGCTCGATCTGGGGCATACGCGTATTGCGCTGCTCAACGGGCTTGATGAAATGGATTTCGCCTTCCGGCGTCGCATAGGTTATGAGTCGGCCCTTGTGGCACGAGGGCTCGAGGTGGTTCAGGACCTGATGTTCTCATCGGAACTAATCGAACCGTATGGATATGACGTGACAAAGAAGCTGCTGCGCCAATCCCCCATGCCGACCGCCATTTTGACATCATCGGTGCTGACGGCGCTTGGCGTGGTTCGGGCTGCGCAGGAAGCAGGACTTCAGGTGGGACGGGACATTTCCGTGGTGACCTTCGATGACCAACTGTCCTTCATGCAGTACCCCGGGGTCCCACTCTTCACATCAATCCGCTCCTCCATCAAGGATGCAGGACGACGGGTTGCAGAAATCCTGCTTGACCGCATTGCCAATCCCGATGCCGAATTGGTGCAGGAACTTTGGGAAACCGACCTCGTCGTCGGGCGCTCTACGGGACCTTGCCGATCGACCTAGACCTGCCTTTCTGAGCCCCTTCTACTGCCGACGCACTCATTTCATTCCAGTAAGGCGCCCATGAATGCGCCGGAGATCCAGCCATGCCAGTCCTCGCCCGCCAACCCGCCTTCACTGTTTCGCGTGGTCAGTTCCCCGACGATTTTGTCTTTGGTACATCGACCTCCGCCTATCAGATCGAGGGTAGCTCGTTTGGTGGCTGCGGCCTGTCTCACTGGGACACATTTTCTGCCACACCAGGCAATGTCGTCCGATCCGAGAACGGCTCGATCGCCTGCGATCACTATCACCGCTGGGAGGGCGACCTCGATCTTGTGCGCGATGCGGGCCTTCAGGCCTATCGCTTCTCCACATCATGGGCGCGTGTGATGCCGAAGGGATGCGGAGCCATCAACCAAGAGGGTCTCGACTTTTATGACAAGCTGGTCGACGGGATGCTCGAACGCGGCATTGCTCCGCACCTTACCCTCTATCATTGGGAAATGCCGAGCGCTCTTGAAGCCATCGGTGGTTGGCGCAATCGGGATGTAACGGACCATTATGCCGACTATGCGCAGGCCGTGACAAAGCGTCTGGGCGACAGAGTGGCAAGCATTGCCACCTTCAACGAGCCATGGTGTATCACCTGGTACAGCCACTATTATGGCGCTCATGCACCGGGGCTCAGGGACATTTGCGCAGCAAGTCGCGTTGCCCATTTTGTACCGCTCGCTCACAGCAAAGCCATAGCTGCGATGCGAGCACTGGGATTGAAGAACCTCGGCATCGTCTGCAATTTCGAGCATATCAGCCCGCTTGACAATTCACCCGGCTCGATCAAGGCTGCCAAGGTCGCTGAAGGGATCTATAATCGGTGGTTTCTTGGCGGCCTGTTCAAGGCTGAGTATCCTGCCGATATCGTTGACTTGATCGGCACTCACCTGCCGTCAGGCTGGGAGCAGGACATGGCAGACATTGCCGCGCCACTCGACTGGTTGGGTATCAATTATTACACACGGGCGCTCATCTCAGAGGGTGACACACAGCCCGGCAACGCCTTGCCCATACAGGTCGGCAACAAGGGTGATCTGCCACGCACCGAAATGGACTGGGAAGTTTACCCCGAGGGCCTTGGCAACATCCTTGAATGGATCCGGGACACTTACACCGGCGACCTGCCGCTTGCCATCACCGAAAACGGCATGGCGAACAAGGACAAGCTCGTGAATGGCGCGGTTGATGATCAAGAGCGCATCGCTTATCTCGACGCACACTTCAAACAGGCGCTGGCTGCCATCGACAAGGGCATTCCGCTACGGGCCTATTTCGTCTGGTCGTTGATGGACAATTTCGAATGGGCGCTTGGATATGACAAGCGTTTCGGCATGGTGCATGTGGACTTTGATAGCTTCGAACGCACACCCAAGGCGTCCTACCATGCTCTAAGGACAATGCTGTCCGCCCTTTGAGGCGCGAAGGACAGGATGCGAGCACACCAGGCCTTTGCCTTTGTGGCCGGCAGTCCCTGCGCTGGCCGCCGCTGTGGGGGACAACGACGACCAGCTTGCAAATCTTAGCTGATTTGCATTTTCGGGCCGTGGGGCCCTACGCGCAGGAGTGTACCCATAGAGGGCAGCGACACCAATTGGGGGACTGGTCGCTTTTCCCCTGCCCGTTCCTTATGCCTATCACGCCACCAACCGATCTTCGCCGGCGGCTAGAGAGGCAAATTCAAGGTTTCCTTTTGTGTACTTAAGGCGATCAGCGTTTCGGTCGATCGAACACCCGGAATGCACTTTATCGACCTATTCATGAAGGCATTCAAAGCTTCGTTGGTGCGCTCCCGCACTTTCAACAGATAAGAATGCGTCCCGGTTACATGATGCACTTCGAGAATTTCACTACACGCAGCAACCTTTGAAACAAAAACATCCTCGCTGGATGAATAGTCCAGATCGACAAACACGAAAGCCGTAACTCCAAAGCCTGACCGGACAGGATCGACGACTGCCTCTACGGTCCTTACAAGGCCTGTGTCTAGCAACTTTCGGACTCGTTCATTTGTGGCGGAGACTGAAAGCCCGATTTCCTTTGCAAGATCTGCACTCGGCCGTCGGCCATCACGTTGCAACAAATTCAGCAGTTCTCGATCTGTCTTATCCATGTAGGAACATTCCCATACAACAGATGGCGGATGGTTAAAGGAGATGATGGCGTTACGCAAGCGTATTGCTGCTGTGCGCAACTCTTACGTTTATGCATAAAAGTACCGACCACCAGAAAAGCAACTTTGGATCACTCAATCTCATATCCTTGGGTATAAATGGTTTTTCCTCCCACATCCGAGCACTATTGTTTCGCAGACGCCCTATTTCACAGGATGGTAGCCAGCATTTTATCTTGTGGATAAACATCTCAAATGCGAAATTTTAGATCGATATGACGTCTTCGCCTTGTGTCGAACACAACTGATTCACAAATCAAAGAACCCAGAACACGAGAGTTTGCCTAACTTTCCAGCAGGTGAAGCAGCGTGTATTCTATTTAGGCAAGCGTGGCTATTATACTTTTCTCCTACCCAAAGAAAAAGCACATTGATTGCACACCATGTTCCGTCAAGCCTTCAGAGTCTCATCAATCGCCTCGGCAATGTTAAGAACCTTATCATCGGCCTGCATTTCCCCCATGACCATCAGGCCGATGGGCGCCGAATCCGCAGCTCCAATCGGGATAGTCGCGCACGGGCGTCCCAAAACGTTGCCGATCGATGTGTTGCGCAAGGACTTGATGTTCGCATCACGATACACGTCATCGGAAGCCAGCAATGGCTTGATTTCAGGTGGGATCATGGCGACCGTTGGCATCAGAATCGCATCATAGTTTCGCGTCGCAAAATGGGTGCGCTCTTGCATGTCCTTTTGAAGATCGAGCATCTCGATATAGTCGGCGGCCGAAATGGTCGATGCGGCCGCGACTCTGCTGGCCACGCGTGGATCCACTGCCTGAGCATTTTTGGCCAGAAAGCCGCGAAGGCCATGATGGGCTTCGCCCCCGACCAAACCACCGAGTTGGGCGATATCCGTAAAGCGATGAATTGCGTCAACCTTGATCCTCTCAAGACGCGCGCCAGCTTTGGAGATGGCTTCCAGTGCGCGAACAAAACCCGCAGCAACCTCCACCTCCAGACCGTCCAGCGCGATGGTCTCAAGAATGCCAAAACGCAGCCCCGCGATTGGCCTCACGTCCGATTCAGGCACCGGCAACCCTGCCATCACATGATCAAGAATCCGGCAACACTGCAGCGAGTTGGCAATCGGCCCAGCCGTATCAAGCGAACGCGCCAGACCGAAAACACCCTTCAGGGAATGGCGCCCATAGCTGGGCTTAAAGCCGTAAAGCCGGTTGAACGCAGCAGGAATGCGGACCGAACCACCCGTGTCGGAGCCGATCGCCGCGACAGCCATCTTCTCAACAACCGAAATTGCGGCCCCAGAGGACGACCCTCCCGGAACACGACCGATCAGTCGATCCCAGCGATTGAGCGGCGTTCCATAGTGCGGATTGATACCAAGGCCGGAATAGGCAAACTCTGTCATGTTGGTGTGACCGAGGAAAATGGCACCAGCTGCACGCAGACGCGCGATAATGACGGCGTCCTCTTTGGCTGGTTCAGCATTCTCAGCCACGGCCTTGGACCCGGCTGTAGTCGGCTGGCCCTTGATATCGAACAGATCCTTGATCGAAAGGGGTATACCAGCAAGCGGTCCTTGCGGGACATTCATCTTGCGCAGTGCGTCCGATGCAGCGGCCTGGGTGATGGCTTCATTCTTGAAGGTGCGGATGAAGGAGCGGGCCCCCTCCCCTTCTTCGCGCTCGATTTCATTGAAGGCAGCGCTCACCAGATCGACCGAAGAGATGTCGCCATTGACGAGCGCCTGCCTGAGTGATGAGATTGTCCAGACCTCTGTCATATGTCTTCCTATTCCTGATTATGTGCATCTCCCGTTCAGGGACGCACCTCTTCCGCTCGTTCGGAGCAGTCTTTGACTGCTTGCCGCCGCTTCGCGGTAGGGCCAGGCTGCTTCTGTTCAGCCGGAATTTGTAAATTTGGCATATGTTAGCGGCAAAATGCACGCTTGTCGCGCTCGTCGAAACCGAACAGCGGATTCACCGTGCACGAGTGGGGAAAAGGCTCGGAGCGCAAGGACTTATGCCCCATGTTCCGAGCCCGGATGTCATGATTTTTTGGTTTTTGCCGCCTTGGTGGAGGCTATGACATTCTCGATGATGGTCATCCCGGCATTGCCGCCAAGCGTCATGATGGATTCGGGATGGAACTGCACCGCGGAGATGGGCAACGTGCGATGTTCAATCGCCATGATCACACCATCTTCAGCGTCCGCCGTAACATCGAATTCGTCAGGCAGCGTCGTGGGATCAGCAAACAGGGAGTGATAGCGCCCCACCACAATCTGGTTGGGCAAGCCTTTGAACAGCATTCCCTTCTGCAAGCGGATGCGCGACGGCTTGCCGTGCATCGGAACATGCAGCTGGCGCAGGGAGCCGCCAAAAGCCTCGGCAAGCGACTGCAATCCCAGACAGACACCAAAGATCGCGATGTCGCGTTCACGCGCCTTGGCGATGGTGGTTTTGGTATCGAAATGTTGGGGCGTTCCCGGTCCGGGAGACATGACCATCAGATCGGGTTGAACCTGATCGAAAAGCGCATCTGCCACAGGCGTCCGCACCGTGACGACTTCAGCTCCGGTCTGGCGGAAATAGTTTGCCAACGTGTGCACAAAGCTGTCCTGGTGATCAACGAGCAGGATTTTCAAACCTTCGCCGGACAGCTTCTTCTTCACACTTTCAGTGACTTTTTCTTCTTTGGCGGCATCCCGGATCGCAGACAGCATCGCGGACGCCTTCAATTCGGTTTCTTCTTCTTCGGCAACCGGATCGGAGTCATAAAGCAAAGTGGCGCCAGCGCGCACCTCGGCAATACCATCCTTGATGCGAACGGTGCGGAGCGTCAGGCCGGTGTTCATGTTACCATCAAAACCGATAGCGCCAATGGCTCCCCCGTACCATGCACGCGGCGAGCGTTCATGCTGCTCGATGAATTCCATCGCCCAGAGTTTGGGGGCACCGGTCACCGTCACTGCCCATGCGTGGGACAGGAAGGCATCCATGGCATCGAGACCTTCGCGCAGACGGCCCTCGATGTGGTCGACCGTGTGAATGAGACGCGAGTAGAGTTCAATCTGACGCCGCCCCTTGACGCGAACAGAACCGGGTACGCAGACACGGCTCTTATCGTTTCGGTCGACGTCCGAACACATGGTCAATTCACTCTCGTCCTTTTTGGAATTGAGCAGGGTGAGGATCTGTTCGCTGTCCTCAATCGGATCATTGCCGCGCTTGATTGTCCCCGAAATCGGGCAGGTCTCGACCAGATTGCCGTCGCTGACCTTGACGAACATTTCAGGGCTTGCGCCAATCAGATATTCCTGTTTCCCAAGGTTGATCATGAAGCCGTAAGGGGACGGATTCGTCTTCTGCAGACGGCGAGAAATCAAAGACGGTTTACATTTGACGGGCTCGTAAAAGGTCTGACCGGGGACACACTCGAAGAGATCGCCGCGCTTGAAATAATCGACCGCTTTGCGGGCGACATCCGCATACTCGCCCTTCTTGTGATCCCCGGCAGGAGCATTGCGATCTGTCTGAACAAAAGGCTCGCTCGTCGTCTCCCGCTCCATGCCTTCGGTTGTGTTGCCCTCGAAGGCAAAGTCATAGCGATAGCGTGTCGCCTCTTCGGCATAGAGATCGACGACAATAATCTCATCGGGAAGATAGAGCACCATATCGCGCTGGTCGTCAGGCCGCTGGAGATGCATTTCGATGGAATCGAACTGGAACGCCAGATCGTAACCGAAGGCCCCATAGAGCCCCAGAATGCTGTCCTGACCGGATTTGAACAGACCGACGATCTCGCGCACGATCGAGAAAACACTGGGTACGCGACTGCGCTCTTCCTCGGTGATCAAACCATCGGGTTCATTGACCTCCAGTGAGATGCTGGTTTCGCTCGCCTCGTAGCTCTTGAGGACAAACAAATCCTTCAGCGTCTTGTGAAGTGCCGGGATCAACACCACACCACGATCATTCAGCGCTTCGAGCGTGACGGATCGGCCGCACGCAGTGATGGCGAGCGGCGGATTGGCAAACCCCAGTTCCCAGCGCGTGTAGCGACCGGGATACTCATAGTTTGAAGACAGTACCACGCCTCGTTCACTATCCAGCCGGGTCATGCAGTCTCGCAGAGCCGTATGGAAATCGTCCCTTCCCGCAAGGCGGATCACTTCAATTCCACCTTCGGTGATGTAGTCCTGATCGGGAATGAAATCGATCTTGGCGCTCTCAGGATCAAATGTCTCGTTGCTCATCTTTACCTCGTTGATATGGAAAGAAGCGTATGCCCTTTCCATGCCTTTCCTAATCTGCTGCCACCTTCATCCGACGGACCTTGCACATATGACTGCCAGATACACAAAAGCCGCCGGAAATCCGACGGCTTGGTCTCTATTCTGATTGCATCAAATACACGAAGAGGGTCAGCCGCCGTTATTGCGTCTGCCACCACCAACCAGTGTTGTTTGATACAAATAATGTCATGGTTTCGGTTTACCCCATTTCCCTGCCCCGGGCAAGAGACATTCTACCGCCGCACATCTTTCGGCCAGATGCCTTGCACACATAGAGCATAGAGCACAAAAAAGCAGGACCCAATGGCCCTGCTTTTCTTTATCGGCACCTGCGTTTTAATATCAGGCCGAGGCCACGTTTCTCAGGAAGGTGTCGACTTCACTGCGAAGCTGATTTGTCTGGTTGGCCACGTCGAGAGAATTCTGTTCGACCTGATCAACAGACTGGCTGGTCTCTGCCACTGAAGCGGAAAGGTCGGACATGTTGCCAGCCACCTGCTGCGTGCCATTCGCTGCCTGAGCAACGTTGCGGCTGATTTCGTAGGTCGCGGAGCCTTGCTCATCAATTGCGTGACTGATGGAGCGGGTATATTCATTGACCCGTTCCATGGTGTCGGCGATGTCCTGAATGGCATGAACCGCTTCGTCAGTCGCTCCCTGAATGCCCTGAATTTGGCTCGAAATTTCTTCGGTTGCCTTCGACGTCTGGTTGGCAAGTTCCTTGACCTCGGCAGCAACCACCGCAAAGCCCTTGCCGTGCTCGCCTGCACGGGCAGCCTCAATGGTAGCGTTCAGTGCCAGAAGGTTGGTTTGTTCGGCAATCGCCTGGATGAGAGAAATCACATCGCCAATCTTCTGCGCTGAATGAGACAAACCTGACACCGTGTCGGTGGTATGCCGTGTCGCCTCGGTTGCCTTGTGGACGACCTGAGTGGTCTCCTCGACCTGCCGCTTGATTTCTTCGATTGAGGACGAAAGTTCCTCAGCAGCAGAAGCCACCGTCTGGACATTATGAGAGGCATCTTCGGATGCTGTAGCTGACGTACCGGCCTTGGCTTCGGTTTGCTCCGCAATGTCGGAGAGAAGTTTCGCCGTGCTCTGCATGTTGTCCATGTTGCTGGCGACGTTGTTCAGTAACTCGGTTGACGCCGTGCGGAACTGCTCGATCATCGTTTCAATCGCAGTTTGACGACGTGCGCGCGCTTCCTGCTCTTCGTGACTCTGATCCTCAAGACGATGGCGCTCGAGCGCGTTGTTGCGCAAGACTTCAACAGAGCGGCTCAATTCGCCCACTTCATCCTCACGGGTCTGATCAGGAAGATCAACTGCATAGTTCTGCTGGGCGATTTCCATAACACTCTGGTTCAATTTGCTCAGAGGCATAAGAGAGGAACGAACAAACCAGAAGCCGATACCGCCCATCACGAGCAACATCACGAGACCAAGAAGAAGCAAACTGTTGGTCAACTCGCTGGATGGTCCGAGCAACTCATCATAAGACTGCTCGGCGATGATGGCCCAATTGGTACCCAAAACGTTCATCGGAACGGCAATCGCACGATACTCTTTGTCGTCAACAAAGACATCATCCGCGGCGACCTTTCCAGAGAGCGCAGAGTTGGCAAGATTTGCCATCGAAGCCGGCAGTTCGGAGACCGTTTGATCCCTGAAGTTGATCACCTTGTTGTCGGAAGAAATAAGCTGAACGGATCCCGTTTCACCCAAGCCCGTCTTGTCGCTCATCAGAGCGGCAAGCTTTGTTGTGTCCATTTCAAGCGCCACGGCGCCAAGGGTCAGCCCCCATTTCTTCATCGGAGCGACCATGTACCCGGTGATGCGGCCATCCACCTCAACAAATCCGGTAAAATTGAAGCCCGAGAATTCTGCTTTGGGATCATCCTTGGCGATCGCTACAATCGGCGCGGCAGCTGCAGCGAGTTTGGGATTCATGCCGCCTTTGTCCGCAATGTTATGTGTCAGCTCATCGCCCTTGAGGTAGGAATAGTAAGCATATCCTTCTTTATCGAAGGCGATGAGATCGCGGAATGAACTGCCTTCCAGAAGTTCCCCAATCAACTGCTGATGCTTGCCATGAGCTCTCACATAAAGGATGGTTTCGTCCGATGCGTCCGCCAGCTTGTAGCGGTCTTTTTTTGAATTTTCATTCTCGTCGATATAGAGCCGCCGAACGGTCGAAGCGGCCTCGTCTTTCAGCGACTTCCAACCACTCTGCAACTCCGTGCTGGCGTTGGCGACAGTCGTGTGTGAAACGAGCGACATCAGTTTTTTCTGAAACTGATCCATATAGACGGAAGCGGTACTGGTCCGGCCCTTGGCTCCATTGAGCAAAGCGGTTTCAGTCAATGCTACAGATGTGTTGCCACCAATCCAGGATGCAACGGACACGAACAGCGCGACCATCACAACAACAGACAAAACCATCAAGAGTGGAATCTTGGTCGACAGACGCTTTGGCAGAATTTGCATACTAATCCTCGAACCTCCTCAAAGTTGCATGAATTATCGAGGACAAGCATTTTATGATTGGTAAACATCGTAGGATTTTGAACGGTCCCAATAGTAGATTTTCGCATTATCTTGCAGGCAGCTCGTCTGTTTACGCATTTATCCCTATCTTCTTATCGAGCAGGTGCCAGAGAAACGGCACACGGGCCTTTTACACGAACAAAAAAAGAGCCCTTTCGGGCCCTTCATTGCTTGGCGTTACCGCCGATGCGCGATTGCTGGCTAGGCATTTGCCACGCTCTTTAGGAAATCATCGACCTCTTCACGCAATTGCATTGTCTGGTTCGCGACATCCTGAGAGCTCTGATCAACCTGCGCCACAGATTGGGTGGTTTCGGCGACTGAAGCAGATAGCTCAGCCATGTTGCCTGCCACAGCTTTGGTTCCCGAAGCAGCCTGTGCAACATTGTGGCTGATTTCAAAGGTAGCCACACCCTGCTCGTTGACGGCATGACTGATGGTGTGGGTGTACTCATTGACCCGATCCATCGTTTCTGTGATGTCCTGAATGGCCTGAACCGCCAGTTGGGTGGCACCCTGAATATTCTGGATCTGGCTCGCGATGTCTTCTGTTGCATTGGAGGTCTGGGTTGCCAGTTCCTTGACCTCGGCTGCAACCACAGCAAACCCCCGTCCGTGCTCGCCAGCACGCGCCGCCTCGATTGTCGCATTGAGTGCGAGCAGATTGGTCTGTTCGGCGATTGCCTTGATGAGCGAGACGACATCACCGACTTTCTGAGCCGAGGATGACAGGCCGGAGATTGTTTCCGTGGTGCGCTGGGTTGCCTCGGTCGCCTGCTCGACGACACCAGAGGTTTCGCCTACCTGACGCTTGATCTCCTCAATGGAAGAAGAGAGCTCTTCGGCGGCAGTCGCCACCGTCTGAACGTTGCTTGACGCTTCTTCCGACGCGTGGGCCGATGTATTGGCCTTGTCCGCCGTCGTCTCGGCAATCGTTGAAAGCAGTTGGGCCGTGCCTTTCATCCTGTCCATATTGTCCGACACATGGTCAAGCAACCCCGAAGATGCGACACGGAAGCGCTCAATCATGGCTTCGACAGCCACTTGACGCTCAATCTGCTGCTTCTGCTGAACCTTGCCTTGCTCTTCCAAGCGCTGGCGCTCAAGTGCACTGTTGCGCAAGACCGCGACCGAACGGCTCAGCTCGCCGATTTCATCCTCACGTTCATGATCGGGCAAATTCACCGAGTAGTTTTCTTTTGCAATCTCCATCACACCATTGTTGAGTGTTTGCAGTGGTGCAATCGCGCGGCGAACGAAATAGGCGCCGAAGCCACCAAGAATCACCAGAAGCAACGAACCCGCGATAAGCAAGTTTCGCGTCAGTGCGTTGGCCGGTGCCATCAATTCATCATAAGACTGCAAGGCAACCACAGCCCAGGATGTGCCCATCACACTCATCGGTACTGCGATGGCACGATAGTCCTCGCCGTGCACGGCAACATCACCGGATGCGACGCTTCCCTTCAGGGCCGACGTTGCGATATCGAGCTGAGAGCCTTCCAGACTGCTGATCGTGTTCCGAGCAAGATCGATTTCTTCAAGATTGGCCGATATCACCTGTAGCTTGCCGGTCTCGCCCAGTCCGGAGCGATTCGCCACAATCTCAGCGAGCTTTCCGGTCTCGACCTCGAAGGCGACCGCCCCAATGATCTTGTTCCACTTCAGGATCGGAGTGACCATATAGGCAGACACACGGCCATCGACATTTACAAAGCCCGTGAACCCCTGAATGCTGACAGGATCCTTGGGATTGTCATTGGCCGCCTTGATCAACGGTTCGATCTGAACCTGAAGCTCGGGGTTTAGGACATCATCTGTTGCGAAATTTCGGCCGAATTCTCCACCTTTGCGGTAGCTGTAGAAGATATCGCCACTTTTGCCGACCATCAGCACATCGCGAAAGAGACCGCTCGAGAGAAGCGCCTGAATGCGCTCCTGGTGCTTTGCATGGACTTTCTCATAATAGATTTTGGTGTCTTCCGAACTCCTGAGCAGCTTGTATCGCTCGTCTTCCGTGTTGGGATTTTTCTCGATGAACGTGGCACGCAAGATGTCTGGCGCGTCGCTTTTCAGCACATTCCAGCCGCCAAACAATTCCGTTGCCGCATCGACCATCACGGTGTGAGAGGCCATATCGCGCATCTTGGCATTGAGCTGGTTCATGTAGAGAGTAACTGTGCTGGTGCGCCCTTCGGCAGCGTTGCGCAGGGCTGTTTCAGTCAGGCTAATCGAAGTCTTGCCGCCCATCCAGGCAGACAGAAAAACCAAGGTCGCAACCAGCAACGACACCGATGCAATCATGATGACCGGAATTTTCGTGGACAATCTCTTGGGAAGAATATGCATTTCATCTCTCCGGGGGAAGTTCTTAAAAATTGAACCTCAGTCTTGGAGAGGAAGCTTACTCAAGCGTAAATTCACAAAGCACTTTAAGGTTGCACGGTCAATTCAAGCCCTATCATCCAGCATGAATTTTCACCACGCCGACGCAATTTTGTGCAGTCAGTTGCACACGTAAGGGTTTCACCCACAAGCGCTTCTAGGGCAGCAGACAAAAAAAGGAGCGTGCCGAACACGCCCCTTTTCCTCTTCTCCACCCAGTCATTCGGGAGATCACATCATCCGGTTTGCAATAGCAACGGCCTGTGTTCGGCGGTAGCAATTGAGCTTTTTGAGAATGAGTGAAATGTGATGCTTGACCGTCGCCTCGGTCAGACCCAGCTCGTAGGCAATCTGCTTGTTCAGCAAACCTTCGCGTAAGTAGCGCAGGATGGTCATTTGCTTGGGAGTGAGGTTGGCCAGTTTGGAGTAGAGTGTTGAACGCTCCAGAATGGCTTCACATTCTTCGATGGCAGCTTCATCTGCAATGCCGGAGCAAATGCGGCGCGAAACCGCGCGCAATTTCGAAACGGATGCGGTTTTGAAGACAACCCAGTCAGCGCCGTTGCCGAGTGCATAATGTGCCAGCCCTTCATCGGCCTCATTGCAGATCAGGATCAGCCGGGCGTATTTGTAGTTCTTGCGTACGTCGTTGAGGGCAGCGGCACCGCGACTTCCGGTCGATTCCAGATTCAGCACCAGCAAGGTATCCTCGCGATCGGGCGCTGCACTGAGCAACTGGTCAAGGCCGACGCAATCAAGCACCGGGGTGTATTCTCGCTTTATGCCGAGCATATTGAGAAGGCATTCGGTAAAAATCGGGTGCGGCTCGGCAAGGACAACCGTACGATAGTTCACGGTCCCTTGGGCGTTCTGTTCAGCCTGAAAGCTCGTTCCACGTCGCAACTCACCACCGACTTCATCCAGCAATAGCATGCTTATCCCTCCTATTTTCCCAACTGGAGAGTAACTCTCCAAATGCAGTCCTGGATCGTACGCCAAGCATGGGAGCAGCTCAGGCCTTCTCGATCCGCCTGCTAAAAAGTCTCAGTAAAATTCCTAGGTTTAGCTCCACTGTACCCTCACAACTGGCGGTTCGCCTTTGACACATGTCATGGTTTGCGCCATTCCTTTCCACACTCTTTGGCAGAAAGGGAGAGGCGGAATGAACTCGTCGCCTCAGGAATCTTCAACTATGTCCCCCGACACTAGCCTTTTGGCCAATAGCTGGTCGCATATGATGCCAGCCCTGCAAGATTGTCAATGAACGGCTTGATTTTATTGAGCTAATTTGCGAATGTTTTTGCAAACATTTTTTTGCAAATTGCAAATCTTGCAAACTTTCGGAGGGTCACCTTGGCAGAGAAGCTTTTCGTCGGTCCAAAGGTGCGCACATTGCGCGAAAACAACGGCCTCACCCAATCCGGTTTCGCCGACCGGATCGGAATTTCAACGTCCTATCTCAATCAGATCGAAAACAATCAGCGCCCTTTGACTGCGCCTGTCCTGCTCGCCCTCAGTCACCAATTCAATCTCTCACTGAGCGACCTTGCATCGGCAGATACCAGCAGAATTCTGGCCGATCTCAAGGAAGCTCTGGCCGATCCGCTGTTTCGGGATACGTCTCCGGGATTGCAAGAGCTGAAAATGGCGGCCTCCAATTCTCCCTGGCTTACGCAGGCGTTTCTCACGCTGCATCAAGCGCATAGACGCGCCAATGAACGCCTCATGGTGCTCGATGACGCCCTGTCCGCACATAACATGGAAACCGAAGAACGAGCCATGTTGCCCTATGAGGAAGTGCGCGACTATTTCCATTATCATGACAATTATATCGACGAGCTGGATCAGGCAGCGGAAGACCTCGCCCGTCGTCACGGCATGCTTGATGGCAATCGCCTGACCCAGCTACAAGACTATCTGGAGCAGCGCCACAATGTCCGAATCCGCTTCACCGAGCACCCTGCCGATGATCAGATCATGCGGCAATTTGACAAGGAAAGCCGGATACTTAGCCTCAATGCCGCGCAGGACGCATCTTCGCTGTGCTTTCTTATGGCTCACCAGATTGCCATCATGGAATATGGCGATCTGATCGAAAGTCATTTGGCAAAGGCGGGCTTACGCTCCGAAGCCGCCGAGGCGATCGGGCGGATCGGTCTGGCCAACTATTTCGCGGGAGCCATAACCCTTCCCTATCGTCGGTTTCTGGAAATTGCCCGCGAAACCCGCCACGACATTGACCGCATACGTCATCACTTCGGGGCTTCAGCGGAACAGGTGGGGCACCGTCTGTCCAGCATGCAGCGCCCCGGCGCGCGCGGAATTCCCTTCTATTTCCTGCGTGTAGATCGGGCGGGTAACGTTACCAAGCGGCATTCCGCAACCCGCTTTCAGTTTGCCCGTTTTGGTGGGGCCTGCCCTTTATGGAATGTCCACGAAGCCTTTGAGGCTCCCGGGCGTTTTCTCGTTCAAACCGCTGAAATGCCTGACGGATTGCGATATTTATGTATCGCGACAAGCGTGACCAAACTCGGAGCGGGCTATCATTCGCCCGTGCGTCGCTATGCAATCGGGATGGGATGCGAATTGTCCTTCGCGGACGACATCGTCTACTCGGATCGTCTGAACGTGAAAAGCGACACGGGGATCGAACAGATCGGCGTATCCTGTCGCATTTGCGAACGCCACACGTGTCATCAGCGCGCCGTCCCTCCGGTTGATCGCAAACTCTTCGTCAACCCGCATCGTCGGCAGTTCGTCCCGTTCGAGCTATCGAATTCCAAATGATGTCCAAGTCAAGCATTGTTCAGATTGCACAGCTTTTTCATTGAGCGTATGCATATTTTGACCAATGTTTCGACAATTGCCTTATCCTTACGTATAACACGCATGGCTGCAATGCGGACAGGGCAATTCACAGCAATCTTGTAAAGTTTGCAAATCCTGAATTTGAAGACTTCCCTTCACTTTGCCTCCCCATCATGCCGGAGACAATCTTGAAAAGTGAGCCTTCTATCTAGCTTGCACACTCGCCCCCGCCCCCGATAGGGTTCACTTGGGGATTTGAGCCAAAACAGTTGAGAAGAAAAAGAATGCAAGAAGCGAAAAGCATCGTCCGGTTGGAAGACTACCAGGAAACCCCTTACACCATCGACCATGTGTCCCTGACCTTTCGCCTTGAGGCGAATGCTACTCTGGTCACCGCATGCCTGAGCATTGCACCACGGCCTGAAACACTCGCAGGCACGGCGCTCCATCTGGATGGAGAAGAGCTTGATCTGGTGTCCACGCACCTCGATGGTGAACCACTGGCTAATTCGGCTTTTGAGACAACCGATCGTGGTTTCTGCCTGTCTTCGCCCCCGGCAGGTGCTTTCACACTGCAACTGGTCACGCGGATTTCTCCTGATACCAACACTCAGCTTATGGGCCTTTACCGCTCCAACGGCACCTATTGCACACAGTGCGAGGCGGAAGGTTTCCGGCGCATCACCTATTTCTATGACCGCCCAGACGTGCTCTGCCGCTATGATGTGCGCATCGAAGCACCGGTCAGCGTTCCCAAACTTCTTGCCAATGGCAATCTGATCGAAGAGGGGCCGATGGATACCCCCGCCGGAGTGGATAGTGACGAAGCATGGCACTATGCCGTTTGGCAGGACCCCTACCCCAAACCGTCCTATCTGTTTGCAATGGTCGCAGGCGACCTTGCGCATGTCGAGGACCGGTTTGTGACCCGGTCAGGCCGGGAGGTGACCCTTGCCATCTATGTCGAGCACGGCAAACAGGACCGTGTCTCCTATGCCATGGATGCGCTAAAGCGCTCGATGCGCTGGGACGAAGAGGTTTTCGGACTTGAGTATGATCTTGACATCTTCATGATCGTCGCTGTTTCGGACTTCAACATGGGCGCCATGGAGAACAAAGGCCTTAACATCTTCAATGACAAATATGTACTGGCCAAACCGGACACGGCAACAGATACCGATTACGCCCTGATTGAAGCGGTTATCGCGCACGAGTATTTCCACAACTGGACAGGCAACCGGATCACTTGTCGCGATTGGTTCCAACTGTGCCTGAAGGAAGGCCTGACGGTCTATCGCGATCAGGAATTCTCGTCCGACATGCGGTCACGTCCGGTCAAACGCATCTCGGATGTGGGGCAATTGCGAGCGCGTCAATTCCCTGAAGACAGTGGACCGCTCGCGCATCCGGTGAGACCGACGGCCTACTCTGAAATCAACAACTTCTACACATCGACAGTTTATGAGAAGGGTGCCGAGCTTTGCCGAATGCTCGAAGTGATCCTTGGCCAGTCTGGTTTCAAGGCCGGGCTTGATCTCTATTTCCAGCGTCATGATGGTCAGGCTGTGACGATAGAAGACTTTATCGCCTCGTTCGAGGTTGCGACCGGTGCTGACCTGTCTCAGTTCGCCCTATGGTATGAGCAGGCAGGCACCCCTGATCTTGTGGCCACCTATGCCTATGATCCAATTCGGAAGCAATTGTCACTGGCCATCGAGCAGTCCTGCATGTCAACTCCGGGACAGCCGAACAAGAAAGTGCTGCACATCCCGATCCGCTTCGGCCTCATCGCGCGCGATGGAAGCGCGGCAGCTTTCACCAAGGTGCGTGACGCAAAAACGGGAGAGATCATTGGTGATGGCCAATGCGACTTGTTGGAGCTTCGCGAACGACAGCAGAAATTTCTGTTTGAAGGGGTCACGAAAGAGGCGGTTCCCTCGCTCTTGCGCGGCTTCTCGGCTCCGGTTCATTTGCGCACCAATCTGACGCGCGAAGACCATCTTTGCCTGATGCAATATGACGACGATCCCTACAATCGCTGGGAAGCCACGCAGTATGTGCTGATGGATCATCTGATCCGCCGGACTTATATGATACGGCGCGGCGATCAGGATGCCCATAAGGATGCTCTGGACAAGCGCCTGCTCTCAGCTATAGGGCAGACGATTGCCGACGAAAGCCTCGAGCATGCATTCAGAGCGCAGATTGCGACAGTGCCCAGCGACGCGGATGTTGCGAGAGAAATCGGCAAGGATGTTGATCCCGATGCCATTCATGCGGCAAGACAGGGGATGGTCAAGGAGCTTGCGGACTCCCTTTTCGATCAGGCCATCGCTCTCTACGGATCGCTGGAGAACCGGGGGGCATTTGCGGTGGACGCAGCGAGCGCAGGACGCCGTGCGCTTCGCAATGCGCTGTTGAACCTCATCATCGCCAGTGACAAGAGTGTCGGCAGCAAACTGGCATCAAAGCAGTATCATGACGCTACCAACATGACGGATCGCTTTGCAGCCCTTGCTGCATTGACGCGCAACGGATCGGAACTTGCCGAAGAGATGCTGGAAGACTTCCATGCCCGCTATCGCAATGATGCGCTTGTCATCGACAAATGGCTATCTTTGCAGGCCTCGACAGCCCATGACGGGACTATAGAGCGGGTGAAGCAGTTGATGGAGCATCCGTCATTCTCAATATCAAATCCCAATCGCGTTCGATCGCTGATCGGATCGTTTGCCATGAACAATGCCATTCAGTTTAACCGCGCAGACGGTCAGGGCTTTGCCTTGGTGGCTGACATCATCCTAACGCTTGATGCCAAAAACCCGCAGACAGCGGCACGCCTTGCCAACAATTTCCGCTCATGGCGGGCATTGGAAGCACCTCGGCAGGCCAGTGCGGAAGAGCATTTGCGCAGAATCGGCGAGACGCCCAATCTGTCGGAAGATGTCGCGGATATCGTCAATCGCTGCTTGCAATAGAGAAATCGGCCGATTCATTAACAGAATCAAAATCCGTTAACAGCTAACTGAGACTTGTTAATCTGTCGTTAACCAAAAAATTCCTTGTCGACTCTAGACAAATCACCCCGAGTTGATTCAAATGTATGTATTCGGAGATGCGGCACACCTCCGGTACAGTTTTGAACACTAGACCAAGGGGATAGGGTATGACGCAGGCCGAGGTCGCCAGCGCGCCCAAGGGAGCACGATTCGGTTTTTTCGGACCGAGACAGGGTGACACGGCCACTGGCGTCGCCGGCCCTGCTCGCCTGATCGCCGATCCCTCCTATTTTGAGCGCGTTCGGGAAGAGCCATGGCTCAGACGCATCATCCCCGTCATCATTCTCACCTTCATCGCCTTGGTGGGCATTTGGCGTGGCACCGAATTGATGGCCGAGCGCGCTGACATCGAAAGTTCGATCAAACAGGAAATCCAACTAATGGCGGCGCTTGTTACCGAAAAGGTCGGTAGCAAGCTAAACGCCTTTGCGCAGAGCGTGGAGAAGCAACGGCTGGACAATGCCACGCGCATCACGACCGGCAATCCGGCCAAGGCCGTCATCCCGCCCGGTTCATCGACAACATCTCCTGCAGACAATTCAGCAACACAAACGCCAACGCAACGAGCAACCATCCAGACAACGCCAAGCAGGCTAATCTATCAGGAGTGGCTATTCGCGGCTCTGCCGTCGCTCGGCCTTGCCGAGAATTATCAGATTTACCTGACTGATAGCACGGGCATGATCGTCGCCTCAATTCCACGCGCGGCACAGGACATGCGCAAGACGCTGGTTGACTTGCTGGGTAGAACGCAGGCTCTGTCGACGTTTGGCGCAAGCGCAGGTGTGTTCGATATCACTCTTGGAGATGACATCTCAGCGCTCGCCACCGTACACCACCTGGGTGGCGGCCGCGGATCGGTAACCGTCATCCGCGACACCGCTCACATGATGCGGCAATGGCGCTCTGCCGTGGCTGGCAACGTCATCATCTTCGTTATGATGAGTTCAGTCATCCTGCTGGTCGTCTATGCCTTCTTCAGCCAAGGCGCCCGGGCCAAGGAAGCGGACAGCATTTATGCTTCGACAATCCGGCGCATGGAAACGTCTCTGGCACGATCCCGATCGGGTCTATGGGACTGGGACCTTGCGAGCGGGCATATCTACTGGTCAAAATCGATGTATGACCTGCTGGGCATGGAGCCACGCGATGACCTGCTCGGTGTTGCCACCATCAACAACCGTCTGCACCCGGAAGACAGCAATCTTCTGCAATATGTAGACTCGCTTCTGAGCTCCGGTCAGATCATGCTGGACCACCAATTGCGCCTGCGTCATGACTCCGGGCATTGGGTCTGGTTCCACTTGCGTGGCGAACTCACGCAGTGCCGCAACAACCGGCTGCATCTGATGGGTGTTGCCATGGACGTGACCGAACAGATCGCCAACAAGGAACAGCAGATGCTCGCGGACATTCGTCTGCGCGACGCGGTCGACACCATCCCCGAGGCCTTCGTGCTATGGGACAAGAACAGCCGCCTGGTCCTGTGCAATCGTCCTTACAGGCAGCTGCATAACATAGCCGATGATGAAGCGATTGCAGGCCTTAGCTACAGCGAATTGATGGACCATGGAGAGCCTCGAGTTGTTGCTGTCGATGAAGATGACGCTGCGTTCGATCCTTCACTGCAGACGATGATGGAGAGCGATTGGCCCAATCAGGCTCGGACCTACAAGGTTCAGCTCATGGATGGCCGCTGGCTACAGATCAGTGAGCGACGCACCCGCGACGGAGGGTTTGTCTCTGTTGGGACCGATATTTCCAAATTGAAGGTTCAGGAGCAACGACTGGTCGAAAGTGAACAGGAACTGATCGCAAGCGTCGACGATCTGCGTCGCTCACGCCAGACCCTTGAGACCCAGGCGCAGCAGTTGGTGGAGCTGACTGAAAAATACGCCAAGGAAAAAGACAATGCCGAAGCAGCCAATCGTGCAAAATCACAGTTCCTTGCCAACATTTCTCACGAGTTCCGGACGCCGCTCAACGCGATCATCGGCTTCTCCGAAGTCATGAAGCAGGAGATCTTTGGCAAACACAAGACAGACAAGTATCGGGACTATTCTTCAGACATTCATCGCAGTGGCTCGTATTTGCTGCATCTCATCAACGACATTCTCGACATGTCACGCCTTGAAGATGGTGAACTTGATGTGAAACCGGAACCTACGGAGCTGGTATCCATCATTGCATCAATCAAAGAGGAAGGGCTGGGTGAGTTAGCAGCGGAAAGAGAGCTCACGATACAAGAGAAGCTGCCCGAGACCATGGCGGCATTCGCCGATCCGCATCTCATAGAACAGGTGCTCCACAAGCTTCTGGACAATGCCGTGAAATTCACACCCAAAGGCGGTGATGTGACGCTGAACGGCTACGAACGAGATGGCTGGTCGGTCCTGACAATAACGGATTCTGGCGTTGGCATACCGCAATCAGCGCTCAACCGCATCGGCAAGCCATTTGAACAGGTGCAGAACCAGTTCACCAAGAACCACAAGGGTTCCGGCCTCGGCCTCGCCATTGCGCGGACAATCGTGCAGCTCTCCGGTGGCACGATGAAGATCCGCTCACGGATTGGTCAGGGCACGACTGTAATCGTCAAATTGCCAATGCACGCAAACGATTAGCCTTAATTACCTTTGTTTGATAAATCACAAAGTAACAAGGGCGAATCGCAGGCAGAGTTAAAAAGTAAATTGCGACAGATAGCCGTTCTAGTGCTTACCGGTGTTTTGTTTGCAACTGTTCAGGATGGCGACATCCAGACTTCTCCCGAGGAGGCGCTCAGGCGGACACCAGTTCCCAATGGGCAACAGCAGCCGCCTCCATATTGCTGGCAACTCGCCCCGGACCCCAAAGGTTTCTATTTTGTCCGGGGCATTTTTGTGGGGCGAGCCATGCCCTTCCACCACCACGCCATAAATCGGGCACCACGCCATAAAACTGGTAGAGTCTAGCCGCTGACCGGGCCGATTATGCGCTCAAAGCAAGCGCGCACTTCAGCCTGATAGTCTTTCAGACGGACCTGAAGCTGGTCTATGGTTGGGTCCTCAGATGCCGCGACCACGACGTCACGCAAGCCTTTTGCCGAGGCAGCAGGATCAAACGCACCGGACAGGCAAACCCGCAGAATTTGCGTCAGATCATGATATAGCTTGATGGCTGGCAAAAGGATCTCACCGTCGCCGCGATCAATGAGGCCGTGCTCGACACAGAGCCGCAAGCATTCTGCCGTGTTGGGATGCAGGATCTCTGGATGCGCACGCCCGTGGATCAGTTGGTGTGCCTGCGCGATGAACTCGACATCAACCAGACCGCCCGCAACTTGCTTGATGTTCCATATGTCCGAAGAGCCCTTTTCCTTCTCAATACGCGCCCTCATCTTGGCTACATCGGACCTGATTGCGTCAGCGTCCCGCTCCCGACCAAGGACGGCCTGAATTTCAGTCCTTACCCTCGTGGACAGCTTTTCATCCCCCGCGATGACCCGCGCCCGAGAAAGCGCCATATGCTCCCACGTCCATGAATCTGTCGCATGGTAGCGCTTGAAGGACCGAAGGGATGTTGCAAGCGGTCCAGAATGACCAGAAGGACGGAGACGGAAATCCACCTCATACAGATCGCCCTCCCCTGTCGGGGCGGATAGAGCGGTGATCAACCGCTTGGTCAGACGGGCATAATATTGCGTCGGAGCCAAAGGTTTTTCACCGTCTGACATCTTGGCGTCCTCGTCGTGATCATAAAGGAGGATCAGGTCGAGGTCCGACGTGGCGGTCATCTCCTCACCACCAAGCTTGCCCATAGCGAGCACAACAACCGCGCCTCCGGTAAGCTTGCCGTGGCGCTGCTCTAGCTCTTCGCAGCTGTAATCGAGCATGAAGCGAATGATCACACCGGCGAGCATGGCATAAGCGGCACCGGCCTGTGAGGCCGAAATGGACCCCATCAGAATACGCACCCCGATAAGGAACATCTGCTCCTGCCCGAAGATGCGGGCTGCATCGAGGGCGTCCTCATAACAGGTTGCTTCACCCAGACTGCGACCCAGTTGCATTTCCAGCGTTTCGCGTTCCAGCATGTCGCCGAGAAAAGCGGGATCCAGCAGCGCGTCGATCACACGTGGACGCCGCGCAACAATATGAGCAAGCCGAGGAGAAGCACCGAGCACAATGGCAAGTATTTCAAGCAATTGCGGGTTGTTGCGCAGCAGGGAAAAGACCTGAACACCGGACGGCAATGCCGCAAGGAAGCTGTTGAAGGCATTGAACGCAGCATCGGCATTGTCGGTCTTGCTGAGAGCCTTGAGAAGATCGGGCGTAAACTCTGTCAGCCGTTCCCGCGCCTTGGTTGATCGGGTCGCCGGATAGCGCCCAAAATGCCAGCTGCGGATCGCTTTGGTCACTTCTGCAGGTCTCTGAAATCCCATTTTAGCAAGGGTCTCCAGCGTGTCAGGATCGTCATCCTCCCCGGTGAAGACAAGGTTGCCACCACTTTCGCCGCCAAGCTCCTGTTCTTCTTTGAAGAGATTGACATAATGGTCCTGCACGCATTCGAACCATTGACGCAAATCACGCTTGAACGCTTCGGCGTCTTCGTAGCCCATCATGCGCCCGATTTCTGCAATTCCTTCATCGCTGGTAGGCAATGTGTGGGACTGTTCGTCGCGTTGCATCTGGATGCGGTGCTCGACCTTGCGCAAGAAGGCATAGGCCTTGCCAAGCTCGTCTCTTGCTTCTGGTTCGATCCATGTAAGATCGACCAGTTCGGCCAGCATCGGAAGCGTCTCCCGGCCACGCAATTGCGGATTGCGCCCCCCCGCGATCAACTGCTGGGTCTGCACGAAAAACTCGATTTCCCGGATACCACCGCGCCCAAGTTTTACATTGTGCCCATGGATGGCGATCTTGCCATGCCCTTTATGGGCATTGATCTGGCGCTTGATGGAATGCACATCGGCTAACGCTGCATAATCAAAATACTTTCGCCAAATAAAGGGAACAATCTCGTTGAGAAATCCTACACCGACCTTGATATCACCGGCACAGGCCCGTGCCTTGATCAACGCCGCCCGTTCCCAGTTCTGACCCATGCTCTCGTAATATTGCAAGGCCGCGAGCACGGAGACCGCCGGAGGCGTTGCTCCGGGGTCTGGTCGCAGTCGCAGATCTGTGCGGAAGACATAGCCGTCCGATGTGCGCTCTTGCATGAGCTTGACGACCTGTCGTGTGAGGCGAACAAAGGTTTTGCTCTTCTCCCACTTGTCCTCGCAGCAGCTGTTTTCGCTGTCATAGAGAATGATGAGATCGATGTCAGAGGAATAGTTGAGCTCGCCAGCCCCATGTTTTCCCATGGCCAGCGCGACATAGCCGCAATCCAGCTCCGGATCGTCCGGGTTGGCTAGGGTCACTTTCTTGCGGCGATGAAAGTCGCGCAGGGCAAATCGC
The DNA here is from genome assembly GCF_900215505.1 of Cohaesibacter sp. ES.047. Taxonomy (NCBI): domain Bacteria; kingdom Pseudomonadati; phylum Pseudomonadota; class Alphaproteobacteria; order Hyphomicrobiales; family Cohaesibacteraceae; genus Cohaesibacter; species Cohaesibacter sp. ES.047. The sequence continues at coordinate 3,375,526 of NZ_LT907844.1, read as the reverse complement.
AATGCGCCGCGCAAAGTAGCATCAGCGATGTCGGTCAGTGCGTTGGTTGTCTGCTTGACCGACCATTGCCCCGTCAGATCGGCAAGCGCTATGGTCAGGGCGGCGTCCTGCTTAACAAGGCGCAGGTGACGCATCGCAGCAGCCTCGTTTTCCTGAGCTTCGCTGATGGCTCTGGTGCAGAGCATGGAAAGATGCTCGCCAGGATCTTCAGACAAGATCACACACAGGCTCGCGAGGTCCTTCAGGATAAGGTCCTTGAGATAGTCCGACGTTTCGAACACGGCAGCAAGCAGGCGTTTGATGACCGGTGTCTCCAAGGCCACATCGATGAGCGCAACGGCATCGACGGCATCAGGATCCTTGTCAAGCAGCACTTGCCGGCGCTCATGGAGAGTTTCCAGCAATTCGTCCGCCTCACCCAACAGTGGCAGCGCAGCACTCTGTTGCCAAAATGAATGAATGGCAGCCCCGCAGGATGGCGTGTCGGTCATGCTTTCCCCCTCACTTCTCTTTCGTCAGGCTTCGGGGGTACCATCTCACTCATTCATCTGCAAGATCGGTGATCGCGTCGTCCGCCGCTTCTGGTGCAAGGGCCGGAAAGTGGATGGAAAAGATGAGGCCCGGTTCATTATCCTCGAGTTCGATACGAGCCTCATGCAGACTGGCCACCGCGTTGACAAGACTGAGCCCCAGCCCAGATCCGGGCTGCGTGCGGCTTTTATCAAGGCGAACAAAGCGTTGCAGAACGCGCGCCCGGTCTTCCTTGGCAATCCCGGGACCGTTATCCGAGATGCTCAAGATGATCGAAGGTCGAATGGGCGGTTTACCCGCGGCCTCGGTCTCCTCGGCCACTTTGACATGGATACGTGCCTGATCGGGCAACTCCCCTTCATGACCGGACGTTTCGCAATGAGCGGCGACATGTCGAACCGCATATTTCATGGCATTGTCAATGAGATTTGCAACCGCCTGCGAGATCAACTCCCTGTTGCCCAAAATCATGTATCCGGGCTCAGCCTCCCATGTCAGGAGCGCGCCCTCGTCTTCGGCGACAGGTTCGTACAACTCAGCCATATCTGCAGCGAGGAAGCCGATATCAAGCGGGGCTTTCTCGATCTGAACATTTTTGGCCTCGACGCGGGCAATCCGCAACAGGGCATCAAACGTGCGGATGAGCGTTTCGGATTCGTCCAGTGTCTGCTCAAGCGCCTGACGGTAGCCTTCCATGTCGGCACTCTCGGTGCTCAGCGTCAGTTCAACCCGATTGCGAAGGCGGGTCAGCGGCGTTTTGAGATCATGGGCGATATTATCGGAAACTTCCTTAAGGCCCTGCATCAACGCTTCAATGCGCGATAGCATCGTGTTGAGGCTTTCCGATAGCCTGTCAAACTCGTCGCCAGCTTGGGTCACAGGAAGACGCTCATCAAGCTGCCCACGCATGATACGATGCGATGCATCCGTGATGACATCGATGCGCTTGAGAACCTTGCGAGAGACAAAGAACCAGGCCAGCATCGCAAGGACAATCATCAGGATGGCCGAGACGATGAAGGCCTGCTCGACGACTTTGCGAAACAGTTCCCGTTCGCCAACATCTCGTCCGACGAGCAATCGATAGCCGCCAAAGATCTCATAGACGCTGACTGCTGCGTTGTATTCGTTACGGCTGGTGTCTCCCAACCTTTGATACGGCACAGACTGCTCGACAGCCCCCCGTTTGTCGAGCACCCAGTCGGGCAGAGCCGCCACATTACCGGCAACATAGTGGCCACGAAAGTCAGTGACGAGATACAAGCTGGCTCCGGGCCTGTTGGATCGGTCCTCAATGACCTTCACGAGACCTGGCAGACCACTGGATCGGTATTGTTCAACAAGCCCCCGCACCTCGGCATCGATCGTGGAGTTGAGTTGTCGCGTGATCAGAATCTGGGTATTGAGCGAAATATAGACGATGAGGAAGATGGCAAAGATCGTGAATATGATCAAATAGATTGCGGATAGCTTGAAGGCCGTCGTCCGCATGATTTTATTGATCGATCCCACTGCCATGAGGGTTGTGCTTTCCTGTACTGCCTTGTTCGCCCCTCGAAGCGCAGGGCATCGCTTCGATCTGTCATCGCCAATGGGGTGAGCCTAGTCGGGCACACGTAGACTGTAACCGGATCCACGCACGGTCTGAAGCAATGCGGGGTCGAATCCCTTGTCGATTTTGGCGCGCAACCGCGAGATATGAACATCAATCACGTTGGTCTGCGGATCAAAATGGTAATCCCACACATTTTCCAAAAGCATCGTTCGTGTCACCACCTGCCCTGCATTTTTCATCAGATACTCGAGCAGACGAAACTCGCGCGGTTGCAAGAGAATAGATTGACCTGCGCGCTTGACGGTGTGTGACAGGCGATCCAGCTCAAGGTCTGCAAGCCGGTACATGGTTTCGACTTCACTTGTGTTTCGGCGTCGCGCCATAACCTCGATACGAGCAAGAAGCTCGGAGAAGGCATACGGTTTGGTGAGATAATCGTCTCCACCCGCCCGAAGCCCTGTGACACGGTCATCAACCTCACCAAGTGCAGACAAGATAAGGACTGGCGTCTCATCACCTTCCGCGCGTCGGCTCTCGATGATGGAAAGACCGTCTCGTTTGGGAAGCATTCGATCGACGATCATGATGTCGAAACCACCCTCCTGCGCACTTTCCAGCCCTTCGTCTCCGTCGGAAGCATGCTCACAGACGTGGCCGGCTTCCTTCAGACCCTTGATCAGGTAGCTGGCAGCCTCGATGTCGTCCTCGATAATCAGAATACGCATATTAAGCCTCTTTCACACCGCACCTCTGGTCAGGTTCTTTCAACGGCGATGCTTCTCTGTTTGGCCTGCGATTATAGCGCTCTTTGGCCATCGGCAAAGAATGGTATGCCGTGAGTAGCCGAAAAAAGCAACCAAGTTGCAGATAAGCTCTTCAGAAACAAAAAAAGAGGGGCCCAAGGGCCCCTCCAGGTCTTCGTTTCTGACTTCATGAGTGCCGAAAGAGTGTGAGAGTATGGCACTCATCAGAATCCTGGGTCAGGATTTGCCAAGTGGCAAGGCAACAAAGCGAATGTTGCTCTGACGCTTGAGCTGGAGCAGCAGGGTTCTGCGGCTGCTGTTCTTCGCTTCAGCAATCTGCTTTTCGAAATCAGCAACGCTCTTGATCGACTTGCCGCCGGCTTCAAGGATGATATCGCCACTTGCCAAACCTTTTTCGGCAGCGACACCATCAGGGGTGACATCAACAACTTCGATGCCAGTTCCATCCTCAGCCGATTGCAGCTCCAGACCAAATTCCTGAACGCTGGCCGGCTTGGCTGGTTGCATCGGGGCCGGAGACGCCTGACCGCTATCGCTGATCTCTTCAGGGAAGACACCAAGGTTCACGGGCAGCTTCATTTCATTACCATCACGCCAAAGCGTCAGTTCCACGTCGGAATTCGGATCGGCACGACCAATGGCCCTTGCCAGTTCACGGGTGTTCTGCACTTTATTGCCATCAACGGCGAGGATTACGTCACCCACTTCAACACCTGCCTTGTAGGCTGGAGCCGACTCATCAGTATGGGTCACCATGGCACCGGATGCTTCATCCAAGCCAAGGCTTTCTGCGATGTCGTCACTCACATTCTGAATGTGAACGCCGAGCCAGCCGCGCTCAACCTTGCCACCGGTTTTCAGATCAGACACCACATCCTTTGCAACACCAGCAGGGATTGCGAAAGCGATGCCGACATTGCCGCCAGACGGAGAGAAGATTGCCGTGTTCACACCGACCACCTCGCCCTTGAGGTTAAAGGTCGGTCCGCCAGAGTTGCCCTTGTTTACAGCAGCATCGATCTGGATGAAGCTCTCATAGTTGCGCGCATTGATGTCGCGGCCATGGGCTGAAATGATACCCGAGGTCACCGTTCCGCCAAGGCCAAACGGGTTGCCGACAGCCAGCACCCATGACCCCACTGGGGGAACTTCGTCAGCAAAGCGAACATACTGGAATTTCTGTTCAGGGTCTTTCACTCTCAAGAGCGCAAGATCTGAACGTTTGTCGGAGCCGACCAGATCCGCGTCCAGCTCTGTACCATCGTCCATGACAAGCCGGAATTCCGATCCATTGTCCACAACATGGTAGTTGGTTACGACGAGACCGTCTTCGGAAATGAAGAAACCAGAACCTTGAGACTGAGCATAGCGAGGCCGTTTGGGAGCTTCTTTCTTGCCGTCACCCTCGGACTCGCCAAAACGCCGGAAAAAGCGATTGAACGGATGATCTTCAGGCAAATCACGAAACTCAGGAAAGCCCGGGAACGTGAAGTTCTGGTTTGGATTGTCGATCTGTGTTTTAACCTGAACAGATACCACGGCGTGCTTGACTGCTTGCACGACACCACTGAAATCGACAGGGGCGACGGGCGTTGCAACTTCCACCGGAGCGGCCTTAGCGGCCGGTTCACCGGTCAGAAGCGTTGGTACTGTGGCGCCAGCCACAACACCAAGTGTCAATGCGGAAGCAATCACAGTGGTTTTCACCGGGGTTTGTTTCAACTTCAGTTTTCTCATCAATAGGTCTCCGCTCATTCTTTTCCTTCGCCGCTCAGGTCACAGGGGCGATATCTTATGAAGGTCAGTTTAGTCTTGCCACAGCGGGTTTATCCGCAATTCGATTGGATCAGATTATGTCGCGTAATCTGGCCATTGATTGGCTTGTCTTATCTATATGGGGCAAAATGGGCCATAGAGGAGCCCATTGAATTAAACTTGCGTAATGTTGAGAAATCAAATTTTCTCTTTTAATATCAGATAGATAAAAATATCCTTGCGACCCCGATGGTTTAACGCACATGAGACTTTGGGCACGACTGCGAGAAAATGGCACGGTTTTGCCATATTCGTTACCGGAAAAGCGGCAGTTCTATCAAGCAAATCGCCGACGTGCCTCAAGGGCCAGACCTATACCAACAGAGCCAAAGGCATCGCCATCAATAACCCGGGCATTCGGCACCATGCCCGTCAGGCTCGTCCGGATATAGGGCACCTTCGTTGAACCTCCCGTCAGAAACACAGCTGTGATGTCCGACCCTTTCAATCCCGCTTTCTTAAGCCCTTCTGAAATGGTGTTCTGAATCCGTTTGGTTCCATCCTGAAGCGCCTCGATCAGATCGTCACGGGACATCTCAGCCTCAAGGTCCTTCTCGACGAAATCAAGTGGCAGACTGGCCTTCAAAAGCTCGGACAAGGCAACCTTGCATGCTTCTACGCCCAGCGCCAAGCGGTGCCCTTCCCGCAATTCAAGAAGATGAAGCAACCGGTCAATCAGATGTGGCTCTTTGGCTTCTCTGCGTAGATAGCGCAGATCTGTCTTGGTTTTATGGTCATAAAGGAAGTTGATTTTCTGCCATGTGGCAAGGTCATGATAATAGCCCACTGGCATCAAACGCCCTGCCTTCAGCATTGGGCTCCGATAGCCGAAAAACGGCATCACTCTGGCCAATGACAACCAGCGATCAAAATCGGTACCGCCAACATGAACACCCGTGTTGGCAAGAATGGCATCCTTGCTGTCCTGCGAGGATTGCCCCAATGAACCCGCGCCAACCTTGAGGATCGTGAAATCCGAGGTACCACCACCAATATCGATGATCAGAGCGATCTCTTCGCTGTTGACGGTCTGCTGAAAATCGCGAGCAGCGGCCACAGGCTCAAACTCGAATTCAATTCGGGAGAAGCCGGTCTCCTGGGCGATCATTCGCAAGGTTTCTTCGGCTTCGCGGTCGGAGTCAGGATTGTCATCCACAAAATGAACAGGCCGCCCCATGACGACGTGATCGATCTCCTTGTCGATCTCTGCCTCTGCAGAACGCTTCATACGGCTTAGAAAAAGACCCAGCACCGCTGTAAAAGGCATTCGTTCATTGCCGATCATGGTGGTTTCATGAATGGTTGGTGAGCCAAGGATCGATTTGAGCGCTCGCATCATGCGTCCCTCGCCGCCTTCCATATAGGTGGCAATCGCGTCGCGACCGAAGTGGGTGCTGTGCTCTTCGAAATCAAAGAACAGGGTCGAGGGCAGAGTGACCTCATCTCCCTCAAGTTCAACCAGCCGCGCCTTTCCGTTATCGATCAGTCCGAGGGTTGAGTTGGAGGTTCCGAAGTCAAGGCCACAAAATGGTTTCGTGCTCATAGTTTCGTCCTCTCCTGCAAACAGAAAAGCACCCGTCCGGAGGGCCGGTCGGGTGCGGGAATGGCGTCCTAGCATGGGATGAGGTTTTTGAAAAGGTCAGAGCCTTCTATTCCACGAGTTTGGTTTTGACCTTGGCGCCCTTCTCCATGGTCTGGTGGACCGGGCACCTGTCAGCGATGCGCAGCAATGAATCCCGATCGTCATCTGTCAGATTGCCTTCGAGGGTAATCATGCGTTCAAATCGATCAACCTTGCCTTTGCTGTTGGCCATGTTTTCGATTTCTACCTTGGTGCAGGTGTCGCAATCATCTGCATGAACCTTATTATGGCGGACTTCAGTTGCAATGTGATCGACAGGGAGCTTTTTCATCTCGGCATACATCCGCAGCGTCATCGTGGTGCAGGCACCCAGAGCAGTTGCCAGATAGTCATAGGGTGAAGGGCCGCTATCGAGCCCCCCAACGGATGTCGGTTCGTCTGCGATCAGGCGATGATGACCAACTCGGACATGGTTCTGGAACTTACCAAGCCCCGTTTCCGCAACATATGCCCCTTCGGGAACATCCTTTTCCGGTTCACCGGCCGCCTTAACAAACCGCCCTGCCCAAGCAGCGATCACTTCCGCCACGTAGACAGCATCCTCAGCCCGGCTCAGAAGATGGTCAGCCGTGTCGAGCGACACAAAGCTTTTGGGGTGTTTCGCAGCTAGGAAGATCTCGGATGCGTTGTCAATTCCGACCGTTTCATCAATGGGAGAATGCAGCACCATCAGCGCCTTTTTCATCTTGCCAATACGGTCTGTCAGGCTGTGATTGTCGAGATCCTCTAGAAACTGTTTCTTGATCGTGAAGGGACGACCGGCAAGGCTGACCTCGGCCTTGCCCTGCTCTCGAATGTCATCAAGATGAGGAGAGAAAGAATGCTCAATGTGATTGATATCAGATGGTGCGCCGATGGTCGCGACCGCTTCCACCTCGGGAATTTCCGACGCAGCCGCCAACACCGCAGCTCCGCCAAGTGAATGCCCGACGAGAAGACTTGGGCCTGCAATCGCCTCGCGCAACATCTCCGCGGCCCGAACAAGATCTGCAATATTTGATGTAAAATTAGTATCGATAAAATCGCCGTCGGATGTACCCAACCCGGTAAAATCGAAGCGCAGAACAGCAAAGCCCCGAGCAGCAAGCCCAGTCGAAATCTGGCGAGCCGCAAAGATATCTTTCGAACAAGTGAAGCAGTGCGCGAAGATCGCAGTCGCACGAATAGGACCGGCAGGCAGCTCCAAACGTGCCTGAAGCTCGTCGCCCAAGGCTCCTTCAAAACTCATTCGTTGTGTGGAGTGCTCTTTTCTGGCCATTCTGTACCGCCCCGATGTTTCTGCGAGATGGGGCGATACTCATGTTTCGCCCTTCCACCTCAATGTAGGTTCAGGGAGAATGAATTGCCAATCAGACCGAGTTCTAGTCCGATAATATTTTCTTGAGCCGAGCTTGTTCCTCATCGCTGAGTGTGGCGTTCCCAGACGTCTCCGCGCGGGCGGCTGCGCGTTTGTTTTTGCGGTAGAGCTGCAGGACAGCAAACAGACCCAACAAAAGCACCAACGGGCCGAATCCCCATAAAATCAGGTTCTTTGCAGAGAATGTTGGTTTGAGGAGCACGAATTCTCCGTAGCGACTAACGAGAAAATTCCTGACCTCCGCATCGCTATCCCCCGCCTCCAGTCGCTCTCTGACCAGAACCCGCAAGTCATGGGCAAGCGGTGCATTGGAATCGTCAATTGACTGGTTCTGACAAACAAGACACCGCAACCCCGCCGAAATATCGCGCGCCCGGCTTTCAAGCACCGGATCATCAAGCATTTCCTCGGGCGTCACTGCATAGCTTGATGCTGTCGGAGCGATCGCCAAAATCGCCAGCAAAAGTACAGCCAGAAACCGGTGAATATTGAAGGGCTTCATATCAGATCTATCCCTCTTCGCGGTCTGTTCAAGCATTGCCGGCAGCCTCTTTCGCCCGCCCTTTTCGGGCCGGAGCGCCGATCCTCAGACGTCTGTCTGAAAGCGATATCCCACCGCCAATGAACATGACGATCGTTCCCAGCCAGATGAAGGTTACCCAAGGCTTGTAGTAGATGCGCACAGCGATGCCGCCATCCGTCTGCTGATCACCGAGTGACATATAAAGCTGTGTCACACCCCAGACCGTGTGAATAGCCGTTTCGGTGGTGGGCATGTTGCGCGACGTATAGATCCTTTTGGCCGGATGCAGTTCAGCAATTTGGCGATCGCCGGTTGTAACCACAAAGGTTCCTGACAGATCGGCAAAGTTGTAGGCTTCGTTTTGCTTGAAGCCAGTGAACTCGAACTCATAGCCAGCCAAGTTGGTCTTGTCGCCCGGTTTCATTATGAGGATGTTTTCGGTCTGATACGTGCTGGCAACTACGAGACCAAGAACTGTCATTCCCAAACCGAAATGACCAAACGCAGTTCCCCACACTGTGCGCGGCAACCCTTTCAGTCGCGATAGAGAGATCGCGAAAGGTTGCTTGAACAAGCCGATCCGCAAATGTATCTCAGCAAGAGAACCGATCATCACCCAGACCGCCAGACCGATCCCGAGAGGTGCTAGAGCCGACCCGCCATACAGCAGGGCATAGCACATCAAAATGGTCAAAAGACTGAGGCCAAAAGCGGCGTAAAGGCGCTGGACTGCGCCATAAAGATCGCCGCGTTTCCATGCCAGCAAGGGGCCAAACGGCACGGCGATGAGAAGCGGGATCATCATGGGACCAAAAGTGGCGTTAAAGAAGGGAGCCCCAACCGAGATTTTGGCCCCTGTTGTTGCCTCCAAAGCGAGAGGATACAAGGTCCCAACCAGCACGGCAGCTGTCGCGGCCGATAGGAATAGATTGTTGAATACCAGCGACCCTTCGCGAGAGATGGGAGCGAAGATACCACCTTGTTTAAGCAAGGGAGCTCTCCAGGCAAACAATGCAAGCCCCCCCCCAATAAAGCCAACCAGAAGCGCCAGAATGAACACGCCGCGCGAGGGGTCTGTTGCAAAGGCGTGCACCGACGTCAGCACTCCGGAGCGCACAAGGAACGTTCCAAGCAGTGAAAGAGAGAACGTGAGAATGGAAAGCAGAATGGTCCAGACTTTCAATGCGCCCCGCTTTTCCATCACAACGGCGGAATGCAACAGAGCAGTGCCGCAGAGCCAAGGCATAAAGGATGCGTTTTCAACCGGATCCCAGAACCAATAGCCGCCCCAACCAAGCTCGTAATAAGCCCAGTACGAGCCCATCGAAATGCCCAAGGTCAAAAGCGCCCACGCGACCAGAACCCATGGCCGGACAAAGCGTGCCCATGCCGCATCGATCCGCCCCTCAAGCAAAGCAGCGATAGAGAAAGCAAACGCGATTGAGAACCCTACATAGCCGAGATAGAGAAGTGGCGGGTGAATAGCGAGACCGATGTCCTGCAGAATCGGATTGAGGTCGCGTCCCTCAATCGGCAGGTTGGCCGTCGAAATCCGACGAAACGGGTTAGAGGTCAACAGCACGAACGACAGGAACGCTGCAGTGATCCAGCCTTGGACAGCAAGGGTATTCGCCTTGAGCTTGGGTGGCAGGTTGCGACCAAACACGCCAACCAAAGCGCCGAAAATCACCAGGATGAAGACCCAGAGCAGCATCGAGCCTTCGTGATTGCCCCAAACCGAGGTGAATTTGAACAGAAGAGGCATATCCGAATGGCTGTTTTCCCAGACATTCTGAACCGAAAAATCTGACGTTACATAGGCATGTGTAAGCGCGGCGAAAGACAAGCCGACAAAAAGAAACTGAGTAACTGCGATCGGTGTCGCTACAGCCATCAATCGACTGTCCTCAATTTGTGCGCCCCAGATCGGCACAACAGACTGAATGAGAGCCAAAACAAAGGCAAGAATGAGCATGAAGTGGCCAAGCTCAACAATCATGAGGTCTCTCCGGTTCTGTCAATTGTGTCATTCCGCATGCTGTCTTGCCGTCCCGAGTTGGTTCAATTGGATTGGATTTCTTGCTCTTCACCTTGCCAGTGCCCCTGTTCTTTAAGGGCCGCAGCAACCTCTTTTGGCATATAGGTTTCGTCGTGCTTGGCGAGCACAGTATCCGCGGCGAAGACACCTTCTGGCGTGAGACTTCCCTCGGTCACGACGCCCTGCCCTTCACGAAACAAGTCCGGCAAGATGCCGTTGTAGGCGACTTTTACATCGGATCCACCATCTGTCACGACGAATGAAATTTCGGTGCCTTGCCCTCGCATTACAGTGTCTTGTTTAACCAGACCGCCGAGGCGAATTCGTTGACCGGGCTGAACCCCTTTTTCAACAACGTCGCTGGGACTATTGAAAAAGACAATCTGATCCTGCAACGCAAAAAGAATGAGTCCGACAGCGGCGAAGAGAACAGCTCCCGCCCCACCAATCATCGTCATCCGACGTTGTTTTCTCGTCATATCTCGACCCTTTGCTGACTGCTTTCAACTGACCGACACCGATTGTCGTTCATCAGTTCTTCGCCAATGTTTTATTGTGTTACCGAAATTCCCAACGAACGGGCTGCCGCTTTTACTTTTTCAAGGCCCTCAAGATCCGACTGCAAGGCAACCAAGGCCTTGCTGACAGTCTTGGCAGCCATGTCAGGACGATTAAGAACCAGTTCTGCCCTGATCAGTCGAACCCATTCCTCCGCGGTGCCACCCTGCTCGTCCAGACGTTCCGCCAAGCGGGAAACCATGCCCTCGATCATTGCCTTACGATCACCGGCATCCATTTCTGCGGCAGCTTCCACGTCATCCTCCGTCGGACCGGGAGCTTGAGCGGCTAGTTCGTTACTCTGATCGGAGGTGGTAGAATCGTTTTGGGGTAATGCTTTGGCATTCTCAATCCGATTGCGGATCGCGGATATCTGGTTCTTCGCAAAAGACACCCACGGTGCGTCAGCTGGCGAGCCATTGATCATTTCCTGCCAGGCATTTATGGCCTCTTGATCCTTGCCTTGCTGCCCAAGTGCTATCGCGAGGAAGAAACGAGGCTTGGGATGATCGGGATCAAGCTTGTTTGCGCGCTGAAACAAATCGAGCGCTTCCTTGGATACAATCCCGGCATCTTTGACAACCAAGGCCTCACCTAGGTTGGCCAAGCCCAGCATGCTTTCTCCTTCCAACCGCAGGACATTGCGATAAGCTTTTGTCGCTTCTTCCGTCCGGCGCATGGAGAGATAGATCGGAGCCAAGCGCTGCCACCCCTGCAGATCGTCTGGATTGGCTTTCAGTCTGCGTTCTGCGGAGGCAACAAGCTCCGTCATGCTTTGCTCTTGAGGGGGTTTGCTCAAGCGCTCTGCCAGAGGCTGCCCAGAGGATCCGGGCGAACCAAGCGCTATGTAAAGGCCAAGAGAACAAAGCGGTATAACGAACAACGCAACAACCGCAGCAATCAGGCCGTTTGTCATACCAGCCGTCGGAGCAACATCTGGATTGATCGATGCCCCGTGCGTGTTTTGACGCTGCTTTTCCAGAGCATCTTCAGCACTGAGCAGACGGCGCCCAACTTCTGCCCTAGCAGCGTCTGCCTCATTCTGTTCAATGAGGCCACGCTCGACATCACCTTCAACCTCTTTGAGCTGTGAGGCATATACGGTCAGATCATACGAATCAGCGCTCGCCATTTTGCGCGCCTTGCGCGTCAATGGATAGACAACAACAGCAACTGTAATAGCGGTAATAACCCCCGCAACAATCCAAAACATAAAGGCCCTGCTCTCACTTCGGTTTGGCCAAAGCAATCCGCTTTTGCCATGGAAGTCAAATTAACTCATGTTCATCAGGCCCTAGTATGGAATGAATCAAAAAAGCTCCATTGTTACGAAGTTTTAATGTGCACGCATCTCCCCAGTCACAAAGCTGGAGAGGAAACCGTGAGCATCAACAAATCAAGAAGGAGATCTTAGGAGGGTTACGCTTCAACAGCCTTCTTTTCAGGCGTGGAAGCTGCGGCATTGAGCTGGCGCTGCAGGGCAGCGGCATATTGCTCGTCGAACAGTTCCTTGGCAAAGAGAATTGCCGCATCACCCAAGGCCTTGCAGACGTCGACATTGGGTCCAGAGGCCTGCCTGGTCCGTTCAACGATTGACGTGGAGAGAACTTCGAAGGACTGATCCAGATCCTTTCGAGCGCGCACGACAGGACCGTTCAGGGCAAGTGTTTCTTTCATGCGCTCAGTGTGATGGAAAAGCAAAATCGCTCTGGTTGCGTCTGAGACCGCAATTTGATCGAAATGCTCATCAGCACCACTCTTTGGTGCCTTTAGGGCTTTTCGCATCAATCCTGGTGCAGCTTCAATTTCCGCTTTCAAAATATCAGAAAGTCTGAATTTCATATCCGCAAGAGCTTTACCCCAAGGACATTGAGGGTGGACTTCCATCTCAGTTTCAACGGCCTTTGCCAACCCTCGCCAAGTTGACAGGTTTTTGATGAGGGTATCGAAATCGTCATGATCATTGAATGAAGTTTCGAAAGCCACTAGGCAGGCTTCCATATCCGCAAACACCTGATGGATCGCAGGAGAATACACAGTCGCCGAGATCTGAACCGCATCGTCCGAGCCAGCCAGTTTGGACGCCAATTGGACACGCAATCTGGGTGATGCCAACCTTTCGGTGATTGCGGAGAACAACCAGGCTGTTTTCATAGGAAATTGCTGAACATACTTGCAAATCGTCGCGTAGGCTTCTTCACCTTCGGGAGAACTCCAACTGAGTATCTCAGCTGGTACTTTGGACAAGAAAGGCGCCAAAGGCTTCACTTGATCGGATGAAGACAGCACTTCCAGAAGATCTTCATACACCGTCTGACCGCCAAGATGATTGCACAGCTTCTGTTCGCCCCCAAGATCCTGCAGCTTGGATTTGACATACCTGTTGGTTGTACCAAACATCTCTTCTCTGAATTTGATACAGCGTCCGGCGATATCCTTTTGGTCCATGCCATTACACGGCATGTTGAGGCGCTCCTGCTGCGCTTCTGTCGCGATGTCTCGCTCAATCCAGGCCCAAATTTTGTCGATGGACGAAGGGCTTATTCTCGCCTTTTCTTTTTCAACAAGGTCGATGGCGGTAATGAAAGGCTGACATGATTTGAAAAACTCCTCTTTTGCATAGCGCCGGAACGCGACGATCGGCTCGTCGTCGCACAAGACTTCGCGCAAGGCTGCAAGAATGAGCATAGAGGCAGCATCACTCTTGCCTTCGCGCTCGCCGTTTTCCAGGCTGCGCAGCAAAAGCCGTTGAGCACTTTCTGACAAAGTTGAAAGATAAAGAGAAAGCTTCTCCTTCAGCTTTTCAGCATCTGCCATCCTTCACCTCTGAACCAGGTTGTTTTTCGAGTTTTTCGATCCCTTATTTATCTCTCGTAAACCATTAATATTTTCTATCTTCAGGCTGGCTTATTCACGCTCACAACCAAATAGGAAAAGAAAAAGGGGACAGCTGTTGCTAGCTATCCCCTTGTCGCAAAAACTGTACTCAGTCGGGCAAATTAGCCAACCGGACGCCATGTACCATCAGACTGGCGGCATGCCTGTCCGCGAGCGGTCTGCGGCTGCCCATCAATGTAGATCGTATGCGTATAGTCGCGGCATTGCAGATTGTTTGTGGTGTATGCCTGCGTCGGAACCACCTGACCATAGTGACCATTGTCTGGATTGTTCCAGGTCACAGGAGCGCCGGAACGACCGTATTCGAGGGCGCGGCTCTGCGCCTGATAGGCAAGGCGACGGTCATTGTCGTCCATCATTTTACCAATGGAAGATCCAACGAACGCACCAATCACAGCGCCAGCAGCTGTCGCCACTACGCGTCCATCACCATCTCCGATCTGGTTTCCCAGCAAACCGCCAGCAACAGCGCCGGTCAAACCACCGATGGTCTGCTTCGGCCCCGGTCCGGTCCCCTGACAGCCAGCCAAGCCGACGCCCATTACTGCAACAACTGCAATCAAGCTCTTTTTCATTACTAGCCCCTATTTATTTTGAGCAGCCCTCAAGGCACCGCTACTTGATATTCCCTGAACCCGTTCTTTTCGGATTTCTTACCGGATAGAATTCTCGCTTTAGGTAACTAATGCGTGAATAGCTGAAAGGGTTCCCAAAAATTCTATGTGCATGAAAAACATGCTTGGTCCACTATAGGCGATATGGTTCGATCATGTCGAAAGTTTGACGTATCTTGGTCTTTTCACACATGCAGCTACCTCTGTTTCCCAAACGCTTTCGCTTTCATCGCTCGCCTCGCTTCCGGTTTTATATGCCAGCGCCTAGCGGGTGTCATGTTTTTCAATTGCAGGCAAGCTAAGAACGGCTCTGACACCCCCAAGCGGCGCGCGTGAGAGCTGAAATCGCCCCCCATATAATTCGACCAATTCATCAACGATCGAGAGGCCTAAACCGGTTCCGGGTTTACTCTCGTCCAGCCTTTGTCCACGCACCAACGCGATCTTCGTCTGCGTCTCGCTCATCCCCTGACCATCATCATCCACCAAGATCGACAACCAAGTTACTTGCGCCTCTGAAGCCGTTTGCGTCTTCTCGATACCATCTGGTAAGCCATCAACAACACTCACGCAGACGCTCGTTTGTGCCCACTTGCATGCATTGTCAACGAGATTGCCAAGCATCTCTTCCAGATCCTGTTCCTCCCCCCTGAAGAGCATGTTTTTTTCGGATTCTGCGCGAAGATTTACGTTCAAGGCAGGATGGATCTTCTGCATGACGGAAACAAGCTTCTCGATCACAGGTCCGGGATCGGTAACCGTTCCGATGACGTTGCGCCGCGCCGCCATCCTCGCTCTTTCGAGGTAGAGCTGGATCTGATCACGCATGATGTCCGATTGTTGATTGACCAGCTTGGCCTTTTGGTCATCAAGGTCTCTGGTTTCATTCATGATCACCGACAAAGGTGTTTTCAGCGCGTGAGCGAGATTGCCGACCTGTGTCCTTGCGCGCTCCAATGTGTCCTTGTTGGATTCGATAAGAAGATTGGCTTCATGTACGAGACCTGAAACCTCGTTTGGGTAGTCTCCCTTTATCAGATCAGATTGACCTTCGGAGACATCACGAACCTGTTGTCTCAGGATATGCAAAGGGCGCAAACCCGTTCTGATCAGAACAAGCATGACGGAAACGAGAATGACCCCAAAAGCAGCCATGATCAGCCACGCCTTGGTCTGAAATGCGCTCACCTGTGCTTCGAGAGCTTCGGCATTACCCGTAATGCGCAAGATAATTGGATCTGCGTCTGCAAATGAAATCCTGCGCTCCAGAACACGCAATCGCTCACCTTCCGGACCAGTCCCGTAACCGTTTAACCCGACACCATTTGCATCCCGATCTGCCAAACCATCAGCCGTGAAGACGCCGCCGACGAGTGAAGGAGAGGCCAGAAGAATTTCATCACTGCCTTCCCTCTGAACCGTCCAGTACCAACCAGAAAGGGGCAACTCATAACGAGGCTCACCAACATTGCCCGGGGGCTGAAGCTCTTCTCCCGTTGCGAGTTCCGCAGCCAATTCACCAACTAGGATCTTCAACACGATATCAAGCTGCTCATCGAAGCTCTGTTCGGCATAGGTGCGGAAAAAGTGTGTCAGCACAAGCCCCGACCCAAAGGCGATGACGATCGCCCAGATAGACACATTGACCAGCAGATAGCGAGTTATCGACTTCATCGCGGATTGTTCTACTTTTCTGGGGCGACCATGTTGTAGCCAAGTCCGCGCACCGTTTGGATGACATCCACCCCAAGCTTTTTGCGCAATCGACCAATAAACACTTCTATAGTATTGGAATCTCGGTCAAAATCCTGATCATACAGATGCTCGACAAGCTCGGTTCTAGAGATGGTCTTGCCTTGATGGTGCATGAGATAGGACAGAAGACGGTATTCGTGGGAGGTGAGCTTGAGCGCCTGACCATCGACGCTGACGCGGCCAGAGCGCGCATCAAGGCGAATAGGCCCACATGTGATCTCATTGGAGGCCAAGCCGGCCGACCGACGCATCAGAGCGCGCATACGCGCCACCACTTCTTCCATATGGAAGGGCTTGGCGACATAATCATCTGCGCCAGCGTCAATTCCCTGCACCTTGTCGCTCCATCGATCACGGGCTGTCAGAATCAACACGGGCATTGTTTTGCCCTCACGACGCCATGCCTCGAGGACACTGATGCCATCCATCTTGGGTAGACCTATATCGAGGATAACCGCATCGTATGGTTCGGTATCGCCCAGGAAGTGGCCTTCTTCGCCATCGAACGAACAATCGACAACATAGCCGTTTTCTTCCATCTCTTCCTTCAATTGGCGGTTCAAATCCACTTCGTCTTCCACGATCAGTATTCGCATTCCAAGATTCCCAGATTAGTTTTTATTTTCGAACAACCGTGCCCATTGCCGGCGAGAGGGCGATGTCATCATCCGCCTCCTTTCGACAATACTCTACCCGATTTTGCATCAAGCGTGATGCGGGCGACAGCTCCCTCGCGCGAGAGTGTGACCAACTCATAGACCAGCCCAGCCCCACTCCTGCAGAGGTTGGCCTTGACCACATCACCGCGCACGGCTTTGCTCGCCGCGACCTTGATCGCAGCCAGATGCTGTGCGTGACCTTGCTCGATCGCCGATCTGGTTTCAGCAGACGACAGGCATTGTGCCGCCGCCGCTCCATTTATGAAGATGGAAAAGAAAACAACTATCGAGACCAAGGCAAATCTTGTTGTCATGTTGGTCTGGTTCGTCATACTGATAATTTAGAGGGCAGTCACTGAACTGAAGATGAACATCAATCTGCCCGGGTTACAAAAGGCCCTACGGACTGTCAAGAAGTCCGATAGTCTCTTAATTACAAAGACTTACAGTACAGTTCAAGGGCTTTATTGTATTGTTTCACCTTGATAATCGTCTGATCTGTATCATGGCTTGACCAGCTAATTGGGTCAAAAAGAAGGCACGCAGCAAGACGACCTTCGCTTGAGAATTGCTTGGCCTGATGCCGTGTAGGCCTGATCGATGTTTCAGTCTCTGCGGTATCCGTCAGAAATGCGCAGGCATTCAGCGTCAGGAGCAGAATCATCGTCGCAACGCTCTTCACCCAGGTTTTCATTGTCTTCCTCACGCACGTGCCATTTCACCCTCGCGGCACGTTCAAGGTCACTCTCTGTCGATCTAGCCACGGTCTCGAACGGCTTATCCGCCTGAGCTGAGTATCTTTTATGTTTCGGTCCAAACAGCGAAGCCAGCAACGGAGCCAGCTTCGCCATGATACCGAGAAGCAGGAGAAGCACTCTCATCCGACCTACTTCAGCTTTTTGGTTGTAAACCAGGTCCGCCAGATGATGGTGGCGGCCCCCGCGAGACTCGAAATTGCCACAGCGAGCCTTGCCTGAAGGTCCGGATCGAGATCAACCCCGAACATGGTCAGTCCCATTGCGATCACGGAGATGATCTGCGTCCAATTGACCTTGGACTCCCAAGCGGGTTTGCTTTCGGAAGTTGCAAACGTCATGTTTGTGTTCCTTTCGTGGTTGGCCTTATTTTGAAATATTGGGTTTATTCTGCTGATCAGGCAGCGTCGCTGATCATGCCGCTAGCACGGTCGATTCGACGCGAAAGCGGGTCGCCAGGTCCGAGCTTCTGACTGATCTGGGCGATAGTCACGGTGAAGGCTTCCAGTGAAACGAGATTGTCACTGACCTGATCTACGGATGAATATGTCCACTGTGGCTCCGCCACTTCGATCTGCCTTATGAGTGTTACCCCGTCGGCAGTCAGGATCGTGACTTCGTAGCGCTCGGATGCTTCGCTCATGGGAGTTGCACTTCCAACCCAACTATCAGCATCAATCCGATCTCTCCGGATCCAGCTAAAGCTGACTGCGCCGCTGTTCTGTCGCCTGATGCGCAAATGCACAGGAGATAGGGGTCGCAAACCGCGCCCCGGAACTGCGATGGCGACATCGAGGTTCGACGGGTCAGAAAGACCAGCGCCAGATCGGACAGCCCTGTGGGGCAGGTCCTTCCGCAGTTGGCTCACCTCCACATGCAGGGATGCGATTGCGGAGTCCAACAAGATGAAGCGTGCACCGACCTTGGCGCCTGATATCGCAGAGGCTTCCGTCCCCAGAGCTCCCCGCAGCAAACCTTCGAGACGCCATTTGTTGGCACCAAACAATTCAACGGTCTGGAATTGGAAAACCTCCCAGTTACCATTGCTGGCCTGAACGGCTGCAGCGTTGGCGCCCGCGAAGAGAGCCTCCATTTCGACACTCGACAGATCCCCGCCCAGAAGCTCAATATCCAAGGTTGTCGTGCGGTCAACAACATAGCTGTTGTGGCCAGGAAGCTCGGTGAGCAGTTCTCCCATGACAGCAGGGACATCAATAGACTGGCGATAGGCAAAACCACGGTCGCCATTGCCTGAATAGAGCGCGAAACCGGATTTCCAAGGCTTGGAGTAGACCGCCAGATAGGGCGCATGTGGATAATCTGTCATTCCCGGCAGGATCGGCAGATCCAGACTTTCGAGGACAGGAATAATGATATCTGGAACAACCACTTTGCCGGTTCGAACACGGGGCGTGATCTGCGGAGCGTTCCGGGGTGCGCACAGCGTTGCTGTTACATGACGCAAGCCACCCTCTTCAATCTCATCAATGCGATAGGTGTGGCCTATCTGTCCTTCAGAGAGCGATATCACGTCTCCGGGCTCAATAGCCATGAAGGACGGTGGCAGCGAAAACTGCACGGAATGGCGAGCAAAAGTCTGCGTGCGCAGCCAGTCTTTTGCGACATTTTCCATAATGGGCTGAGAGGAGATTGCTGCAAGAGATAGTGAGCTGTCCTGCCGTGTCCGCGCGGCAGGTTGTTCATAGCGAGCCACCGATTGTCTGTAGTCCAGAAAGATGTCGTTGAACGACATGGTGACGCTGGCAGACATATCCTCCCAGGCGCGGGCCTGCTTTTCGATAAGTGCCTTTTCGGCTTCTTCGGCAAGATCGTCTTCGTCAATGCTCAGGACAGATCGCCTCACCTTGGAAGAGAAGGACAAGGTTCCTCCGCGTACAGTGAAGGCAATCCCGAAGCCTTCACAAAGGCTTTCAAGAGCAGCACGGGCAGACATACGCCGATCAAGAACGAAGCCGTCAATCACCGGTAGCGCGGATCGGATATCAGGAGCATCAAGACCGTAGTCTGACAGAACGTTGCGGATGACACCTTCAATCGGCGCGTTACCCAGACGCCCGGTGAGCCAATGGCCCCGATGCCAACTCTCGCCATCGGACCAGGTATCCAAATCGACAGGAAATGTCGGAAAGGGGCGCGCATCCCAAGCCCAAAGAAACATTCGATCCGGATCCACCATGGGCCCGCCATATTCTGACGAAACCGGATTGGAGGTGCCGACCTCATCCGCCCAATAACCAAGAATGGCGTCAATCAGAGCTCTTTGTGCACTATCGTCCCGAGCCCCCGAAGAATAATAGGGCAATCCGCTTTCGGCGGATTTGGGATCGGGAAATCGATTGGGCTGATTTGGGCCAAGATGGACGGCGGGGCAACCCAATTCTGTAAACCAGATGGGTTTGGATTGCGGTATCCATTCGGTAGGCACGTCCTGCTCGAAACCGCCGTCCCGATCATAATGCTCGTTGGACCACCAATTTCGGATATCCTTGTAACGGAAGACCCATGGCTTGCCCGCTGAGCCGTCCGTGATCTCTGTGCGGTTTTGCTGCGCCCGGTCCTCTTGGTTGGCATAATACCAATCATATCCTTCCCCGCCAGCGATATTGCCTTTCAGATAGTCCAGCTCAAGCCCTGTGTCACTCAGCTCCTGATCGAGCTGGCTGCCCGTCGCTCGCCAGTCCGACAGGGGCATGTAATTGTCGATACCAACAGCATCAATGTTTTCGTCTGCCCACAAAGGGTCCAGATGATAACGGACAAATCCGCTCTCATTGCTTGGCTGGTGACCAAAGTATTCTGTCCAATCCGCTCCATAGGTTAGCTTGCAATCTGGCCCGACTATTGCGCGCACGTCGCTTGCGAGGGTCTTCAAATGGCCAACAAACGGATAAGCGCCCGTCTCATCGCGCACAGTTGTCAGTCCTACGAGTTCGGAACCGATCAGGAAAGCATCGACACCTCCGGCGGATTTCGCAAGGTTTGCGTAGTGACGAATGAAATCACGGTAGTTCCACGCAGTGCCCGAGTAGAAATCTGATATCTGAGCTGCAGCACTGGCGGTCAGATCAGCTGTCTCCGGCTGCCCTGTTGCCGGATCGCACGTGATATGCCCACGCCAGGGATAGGGTGACTGTTCCAAATTTCCGTAGGGATCCGGCAGACCATTGTTGTCAGGAATATCCATCATCACAAACGGATAAAGGACAACCTCAAGCCCCTTGGCCTTGATGGCTGCAATGGCATTCTTGACAGAATTGTCCGAAGGCGTGCCACCATACGCTGGCCGACCATCTATGAGGCTGAGCAGCTTGGCTTGAGATCGATCAAGTCCGGCCACCGACCAGCTTCCGCCTTTCGTGGGCTTTGAAGAAGCGTCCACACAGGGACGGATGCCGCACTCACCTGCCCTGAGATCGCTACCAAACCAACTAACCACCAATGCAACGCGTTCGAGGTTGGGGCACAGCGCCGTGAGATGATCAAGAGAGGCAATAAAATCCGTGTCGCCCTCGAAAGTATGTCGGTTCTCGGTCAACCATTGTCCTTCGGAACCTTCACGCGACACTTCCTCAGTATCATAGCCAAATTCTGTGGCGCCGGGGATCATGACCATAGACTTGATGTTTGCCTCGGTCTCTCCGACACTTCGGATGACCTCAAAACTGAGCTGAGGAATGCGATTGCCAAAAGCGTCAAGGGGAAGCTCTTCAAACACAACATAGGCAAGACCGCGATAAGCCGGGCTGTTTTCCGAGCCTTCCTTCGCCTCGATCAGACTGTCAGGCAGTTGCTCTTCGGTGCCGAGATAGACGCGGTAGGCCACATCCCTGAGATCCAACTCTTTGCCGTTCGCCCAAATGCGCCCCACATGCGCGATCCGGCCTTCACACAGGCCGACCGCAAAATTGGCATAGTAACTGTATGTGGTGGTTGTCGCCTTGCTGCTGCTACTCCCTTTCGAGGCACCCGTCTTCTGCTCGCGTACAGTCACCCTTTCGACATAGTCAGTGGCCCAGATAAGTTCACCTGTCAGCCTTGTGCGGCCATAAATACGCGCAATCGGGCTACCCTCGGTGGACGTCTGAACCTTCAAGTCCGACAGACGGGGACCCTTGACCGAGCGACTTTCACCGAACAGCGATTGATCGATGGAGTAGCCTACTCCGGCTCCCAAAGCCCCACCGATCAGTGCGCCAAAGGGACCAAAGAGTGCGCCACCGATTAGGCTGCCCGCAGATTTGAGGACAAGTGTGGTCATGATAGAGATCCTGAAGTCACCGGATGATCAAAGACCATCGGAGGGGAATGAAAAGACAAAGGCAATATGGCGCAGCCACCACGAATTGAGCGAAGCGAGCACAACGGAACCGCCATGCTGGGCATGAAGGAACTGCGTCGGGTTGATCAATATGCCCGCGTGTTTGGCTGGAAAGCCGCGCTTGTATCGGAACAGCAGAACATCACCGGGCGTTCTTGCTGCAATCGGCACCGGAATGAGATAGCGGTGCGCCGCTTCGGCTAATGTTTCCCTGCCGCCCGCTTCGGCCCAATCAGGGCTGTAGGGTGGTGGTGTCTCGGGCTCGAGCCAGAAGGCGCGGTAGACACCCCGGATCAAACCGAGACAATCGCACCCGGCGCCTTTGCAACTGGCCTGATGCGTGTAAGGCGTTCCCGTCCAACTCAAGGCTTCATCGATGACGCGCTGGCGCAAGACCGTATCGGCTCGCCCTAGCCCCTGTTTATTATAGCAAACCAAGGCTCTCACCATTGCTAGAACTCCGCTGCTCGGGGTAGCTGATGATGAAATCGTTGCCCGGCATGTGCGGAAAGCCGCGAAAATTGTTTTGATTGGCAAAACACTCGCGACAGGTCCGGAAGGTCTTGTCACACCCCACAGTGACGCGAACCATATCTCCGACTTTGGCACCCGAATGGATGGGCAGCCAAAGCTCGAGATTGTCAGCATTACCCTCCGCCGAATGACCAAGGACATCGAATGACATGCCTTCAGCATCGCCGGATTTGATGTGCAGCGATCCTCTGGCAAAACTCATGTTTGGCATACCCGACACATCAACCGAAACAAGCGTTGGCGAAGACATGGCAGCAATCGTCCCCGTAAACCCATGGCTTGCAGCGGAAAGATCGACCCCGCACCGCGCATCCCCGAGTGTCGCGTCACATGTGTATTGATAAACCCGGCCCCTCTCCTGTTCGAGTGCGACAGACAATGATCGAATTTCAACCTGAAAGGATTGTCTGTCCCGCTTGATCTCGCCAAGATAGCCTTCGCGCAGCAATACCGTTTGCGTGGCATCGGTCCAGTTGACCCGCCAGGTTTCGATCCTGGCACCGTCATAGCGCCCACTGATCAGATCTGTTTCCGTGATGCGATCAGACGACAGGACCCCGGTCACCTCCTGATCATCGCTTGCAAAACTCGCACTTTGGCGGATTTCAGTGCCATTGAAGCCAGATGCAGGTTCACACGTCACGCCATTCAGCTCGATCGGCATGTCATGATCCGTAAAGCCCAAAGCCACGCCATCACCGCGACGCAGAATCCAGCAGAAAGCAAGGGTTGCAACACCGCTTGCCAGATGATTTTGAAGGGAAGGGTTAAGGTCTTTCACAAGCGTATCTCCACCAAGGGTATTGAGGGAATGTCGCCAGCATCAAAACCGCTGATCGAGAATTCCAGCTTGTCAGTGTCAAACCGGACAGGCACGTCGAACATGAAGCCAGCGGTGATGGAAACACCGGTTTCGGGAGCCATCATCAAACTGATGACGCCCTGCGTGGTATCGATGGAAAAGTCATGCGTTTCGATGCCCGCAAGCGCCAAACGAACGGTTCCTTGAACCGGCTTGGCAATCAACCGCGCATAAGGAGCAAAAAGTCCGCCGTAAGTCTTTTTCAGCTGAAAGGTTTGCGTCTCGCCGTCACCAACCGCAATGACCTGATCAAGGGGCGAAATGATAGATCCGGTCGCACAGGAAGAATGGTCGAAGGGATCGCGGAAGCGAAAGCCATTTAATCGACCCCGTCGCTCTTCGAAGAAGGACAGCACCGATTGCAAATCAGTGAAGGACCTTACCCCGGTTCCAGCATCATAGCTCCGCCTTGGGTTTTGCCAGCGGGCGTTGCGTTCCTCATAGCCTGATGACAACGTCGCTATGTCGGTGCGGCGTTCAGGCCCACCTGATGCACCGAAACCGACATCAAGCGGAAAAAGTGTTTCGTGAAATCCGTTCATGGGCATAGCTCTGGAATGAGTTTAAGGGGAGCGTACGGTTTGACGTTGATCAAAGAGAGGGCACACGGTGCATGGGATAGTGTCCGCGCTGTGCAGAGTGTCGTGTCTATGAGGCTACCGGGAGCTGACCGGGCATGACCTGTCGAGTTTTCTCCCTGCCAGCTTGTTGGTGACCGGGAACCTCCTCGTCAACTGCCAACCTTATAGCCCGCGTCGTCCCCGTCCGACGGCGCGGGCGAGTTTGGTTGCGATTTGATTTTCCGATTTTGCGAAGGAGGCCGCGTCCGGTGTTGTGACGTTCATCACAATCGAAACGGGCCTTGCGCCATTGCCACTCGTGGCTACACCAAGCCGGCCGTCCGATCCTCGCTGCAACGGCATGATCGCCTCGGGCCCGGCCTCTCCCATCATGCCCAGTCCGGACTGCATGGGAAACAACGTCGTTCCTGCGACTACACCTCCATTGGCGAAGGGAAAAATACTCCCAAAAAGAGAGGATGAGCCCGAAGCCGACAACCCCAGTGCGGAGAAGAGACCTGATACAACGTTGGAAACGGAACCGGAAACCAGATCCTTTAGCGGAGAGATGCCGGCTGAAAAAGCACTTCTTGATATATCAAGCGCGAGATTTTTGAATACCGTCTCCAGATCAGCACTCCCCATCAAGGCCTTTTGCATGGCGCGGGAAACCTTATCGCCAAGCATATCGGCTTCTTTTTGAGCGGCTGACATATCTTTCGCGAAGGCTGTGATATCGGCTTCAATCTGCACAACGGCAGTTTCGACGACTTCATCTGTCATGTGTGCTCCTCATATCAGGAAAGCGGGCCGCCAGGGCATCCAGCTCGTTTCGACTTGGTGTCTTCGATGCGCTGAGGGATGTTGCTGTTGCCATAAGCACTTCCCTTGGTGTCATTTGCCAGACATGGTATGGCGGCCAGCCAAACTGGCGCATGGCGACGGTAAGGACGAGTTCCCAAGGAAAATTGCTGGCTTTGATGGCCGATCCGGCTGTGTCAGACCGGCCTAGGCGGGGTTTGCGTTGCTCGCCTCCCCGTTTGATCCGAGAGCTGTATCAATGGAATGCGGTGGGTGCTCGTTGCCTGACGCGGGATCAAAGGCCAGACGCAAGACATCGACCAGCGCCTTTGTCAGGGCCGCAGCCCCTCCTTCGCAGCGCATGCGTGCAGCCTGTTGGTCCGTGATGTTTGTGCCGCCAGCTCTTAAGGCGGCTCCCAGAATCTTGACCAGATCGGCGCTGCGGACTTTGCCGGCAGAGAAACGGTCGGCCAGTTCGCCAATATTGGCAAGGCCCATGCTGTCTTCCAGCTCGGCCAGAGCACCAAGAGTGAGGCAGAGGATAAGGGGGCTACCATCAAGGATGAGCGTTACTTCGCCCCGACGTCGGTTCGCCATGTTCATTGCCTTTCGGATTGGTTGAGATCAGCTCGAGGCTGGAACAAAGGCCAGCGCACCTGCAGATTCCATGGCCAACTCGAACGTGACCTCGGCGTCGTGATTGCCCGAATATTCCAGAGCCGTGATCTGGAAAGGGCCGATGAGCTCACCGAAATCCGGAACGATAATCTGCCAACTGACAATTTTGCCGTCGAAGAACAGCGAACGGATACGCTCATCGCTTTCTTCATCCTTGAACAGCCCGCTACCTGACAGGCTGGCACGGCGCATGCCTGCCCCTTCCAGCAACTCCCGCCAACGTCCTGCAGACTCGGCGTGGCTGATATCGACGCTTTCGGCATTGAATGAAATGGAGCGGGCCCGCAATCCCGCAACGGTGACGTAGGCATCATCACTTTGATTGCGAACCTTGAGCAAAAGGTCCTTGCCCTTCTGAGCTGTCATGAATGCATCTCCTTGAAGTGAGACGAATGTCTCGATGTTGAAGTCAGGATGGAAGGTCTTCGGTTACCGCACGCAACTGGAGAATGCCCTGCGACAACCGATTTTTGCGATCAGCACGAATGTCAAAGCGCTCAATCATCAGGAGAACCAGATGATGATCCGCCAGCGACAGGGCCGGGTCATCAAGAATCACGCGCAAGCGGGCGAGTATGTCCTGCAGCAGCTTGCGATCTCTGGACCCGGCCCATACGGTTATGAGGATGCGATGCTCTTCTCCACGCTCTGTGCCTGTACTTCGGTCCCGCGAGTAGCTGGTTGCAAGTGTCAGGTAGGGATAGGCACTATCGCGACGTGGTTCGTCATAGAGCCTGAGACCGCCCAGCAAGGACGAGAGCGTGCTGTCCGCTTTCAAAATCGCAAAGAGCGCCTGTTCTAGACTTCGAGCTGCCAAAATCATCTTTCTTGCCTTTGTTTTTGAGCCAGCGACTGGATGAGACGGCTCACCAGAAGATCGGGCGCTTCGTTTCGGCTGCCAAAATGGCGTTCGAGGAGGCGCTTGGCTGACAGAAGCAACCTCTGGCCACGACCGTCGCCACGTTCGGGATCAACGAGAACGGAGAGAGCTTCACCTTGCTCTCGCGCTTCATTCTCGAGAGCGGCGGCAAGGGAGGAAGCCTTTTGCGCAACAATGCGATCAACCAGTCGCTTGCTATTCATGGCCCAAAGCACTCCGAGCCTTTACAACGAGCCAATGCTTGCATCCGTCCGGGTCATGAAGCGTAAGCAGGTCGAACATCTGCCCCTCAAACATCAGCCTCGTTGCGTCGCCGAGATCGTCGCCATAGCGCACAACAAAGCTGATCTCGCGGCTTGTTGAACGCTGATCGGCCTCGGCTCTTTCGCTTGCGGCGACTTCGATCAGTCCAGCCCAGACTTCTGCAATATCTTGATATCCGCTCTCCCGGTCCCAAGGTGCATCGCTTGGAAAAACCGGTTTTGAAAAAGCGATCCGGTGTTTTAGTCCGGCCGGATCGAAAATGAGGCGCTCAATGGGAATGCTAGCCATCATCATCTCCTATAAACGCACCGACTTGTAGGGGCCTATGAGTGGCTGCAGCGCCGCCGCAAGAGACGGCAACCGGCTCGGATCGGCAATCAATCGGCGTTCATACCATTCGGCCACGACCAGTTTCATCGCATGGCGCAGAGGAGATGGCACATCTTCTGCCGTCGGTCCGAAGCCAACCTCAAGATCCAGTTGCAGGCGCTGCCCGGTTGTGAGCAGAAGACCATTGAGGTTGGACAGTGTTGCCGGACAATCGCGTTGGTAGATCGCGAAGCTTTGGCTGCCCAGTCCGATGAGATCACCAGTGTCATTGAGAATTGCTGCTTCAAGGATTGATGAGACCGGCTGAACAGGCAGGATTATGCGGTCCGGAAGCGGCCCTTCCAGCAGCAGGCGCCAGCTCTGGGTGATGAAGCGCTGGCCCGTCAGATGCTCGAGATGTACACGGGCAGCACTCACAAATGCCCGAAGAAGATCGTCATCGTGATCCTGTTCGATTTTCATGAAGGCCTTCGTTTCGGCGAGGCTGACCGGCTCCACCAATGGTGGAGAGAGGAGACTGAGGCTCATGGATCGTGCCCTTCAACAAAGCTGGAGACGAAAAGAATGACGCCCTCACCGGCGGGAGGCACTCCGGAAAGGGCGTCAAGGTAGGGTGGGCCCGATGGCCCGCCCTCTGGGGAGGTCAGGATCAGGCTGCGAACTGCAACAGCTTGATCGCGTCAAAGTCCTGGATGCCGCCACCGACACGTTTGGTGGTGTAGAAGAGGACATAAGGCTTGGCAGAGTAAGGATCACGCAGGATGCGCAGCCCGAGGCGGTCGACGATCAGATAGCCACGTTTGAAATCGCCGAACGCGATGGCGTAGGCATCAGCTTCCATATCCGGCATATCCTCGGCTTCGGTGATGGCAAAGTTCATCAGGGAAGCCTTGGCACCAACAGACGCTGGAGGCAGCCACAGATAGTTGCCGTCACTGTCCTTGAGCTTACGGACGGCCGCTTGCGTGCTGCGGTTCATGACGAACTGGGCATTCTGGCGATAGCCCGCCTTGAGGGTATAGATAAGATCGACAAGGTGATCACCCGGATCACTTGCAGCAAACGCACCGGCCACACCAGTGGAGATGGAGCCCAGCTTGCCCCAGGTCCAGCTGTCTTCGACAACCTTGGTGGCCGACATGAAACCGGTGGGCTTGTTGATCCCGTCACCGGTGACGAATGCAGTGCCTTCCTGCTGGGCAAAGGCGGTTTCGACTTCTGCCGCGATCCATTCATCAATATTGACAGCGGCATCATCGAGAAGGCTCGGCGTTGCTGCTGGCATCGCATAGAGTTCCATCGTCGGGAAGCTCAGCTCTGCGAGGGTCGAGGCATCGGTCTGCGGCCGAGACGCCGTCTCACCGACCCAACCGACAGCAGGCCCCGCGATGGAGAAGGGTTTCTTGAGAACCGAACCGGATACTTCGCGAACATCCGCGATGGCTCGGATGGGCGAGACAGCGGCGAGGCGTTTGCCGACCTCGGCTTCAACCTGTTCGGGGACGAGATAGCCGCCATCTGGATCGGAACTGATCGACATGGCCTTGGCTTCGAGCTGCCGAAGATCCGCGTCCGAGCCGTTGCGGATGTAGCGATCAAACGCAGCCTTATGTTCGACGGCATTGACCGAAAGCCCTGCCCCACCGAAGGTTGCGGCAAGGTTCGGGCGGCGAGCCTTCAGGATAAGATTGTCGAGAGCCGCCTGCTGATCGTCGAGTGCTTTCGAAATGCGGTCAACCTTGTGGTCGGTCAGAACATCTGCAGACCGTTTCTCGATCTGGTTCAGCCGTTCGTCATTGGCATCCTTAAAGGCCTCGAACGAGTGCAGGAAGTCTTCGAACGCCCCGCTGATATCAGGGTCGCTGATTGATTTCGTCTCGGGAGACGACGGGAAATGATTGGTCATGAGTGTTGCCTCATTCTCTGAAATGGTCAGAATTGTGATGGGTGTCAGGCCAGCTTGCGGGTCGCATGACGCACCATCAGCGTCATGCGGTGCAGATTGGCCAGAGTGGATTGCGGCGTAAAACGGGCAGCGTCCTGCTTGCCATTAAGGCCGGCGTACCCTTCGGCCAACAGGCCTCGGGCTTGGGATCGCGTCAGCCCAGCGTCCTGCATGAGCTTGCGTTCCAATTCGCGTTTGCTGAAGGTAAAAGCGGCGTGATGCGCTGCTCGATCATCAGTTTTAATTGAGGAGATGCGGGCATCGGGCTGCATGGGAAATGTCACGATGGAGATTTCCCAAAGATCAAGCTCGCTCAAATGGCGCACGCCAGCCTTCTTGTCGGTGCGCCCTCGAATGGTGCGGAACCCGATGGACAGACCATCCAGGATCCCAGCCTTCATCATGCTGTGGACCTCGCGCGCCTTGGCGACATCAAGCGCCAACTGCCCGCGGACAAAAAGCCCGGTAGCATCCTCTCGAATGGCCAACCACTGTCCAACCGGCTGTGCAGGATCATGCTGATAGAGCAGCTTCACGCCCTTGGCACCGCGACGTTCAAGGCTTTTGGCAAAAGCCCCCTTTCGGATGATGTCGCGGCCAAGATCCTCCTTGCCAAAGAGACATGCGTATCCCTCGAACAGGCCATCCTCGCCAATCGAGCTGAGTTCTGCAGGCACAGCCTTCTTCTCTCGCAGCACAGACATGGTGCGGGTCATGAAACATTCCTTTTCATTCGAAGCTTGGGGATGAATTCGTTCAGTTGATCAGCCGGCAGCGGCACTCATTTGATCTGCGCTTCCAGACAGCAGGCAAAGCGGGCGAAAACCTCCTTGTGACACTGCGGACCATATTCATTGTGACGCATGGATTTCCGCTTTGACCGGGCCGATGCGCCGTCACTCTTCGAGCATTCCAGTGAGAAGGGCGATCTGTTCGACAAAGTCCTGGAAACGCTGGTTGGACGCAGCCAGTTCGCGCAGACACCAGACGAGGAGCGCACTGGTTGTACTTGCCCAGAGAAAAAGGGCAACATGCGCCAGATCCCCTTTGGTGGCAAAGATTTGCAAAGCTTCTGCCACATCAGTTCCCCCCCTCCTCAGCAGTGAGATCGAGCTCATCCCCGGTGCGCGGCGCATAGCCCACGGCCATGCGCTTTTCGTCTTCACTGAGGAAAGCCGCATCCCCTACCCGTCGCCAAAGAGCTTCCCGTTCTCCGGCCAGAGCCGAGATCTGGTCCAGATCGATCCTGAGTTCAAAAGGTGTGTCATAGGCAGGAGATAACCATCGAGACAAACTCTGCAGGCATCGAGATGCAAGGGGCAGAACGGTTTGCCGCCAAAAGGCGCGGTTGGCTTCGGCATAGTTGGCATAGGTGTTGTCACCGGGAATCCCCAGCAGCATGGGAGGCACGCCAAAAGCCAGCGCAATCTCTCGGGCGGCACTGTTCTTGGCATCGATGAAATCCATATCTCGCGGCGACATGCTCATGCTTTTCCAATCAAGTCCGCCTTCAAGAAGGAGAGGACGACCGGCATTCATCGCACCTTGATAGCCTTCTTCGAGTTCTTTCCTGAGGCGCTCGAACTGTTCATCGGTCAGGTTTCCCGCTTCGGCTGCGGCATAGACCAAAGCGCCTGATGGACGGGCCGAATTATCCAACAGGGCCTTGTTCCAGCTCGCCGCAGCATTGTGAACATCAAGGCTCGTCTGGGCGGCTTCCAGTGGGCTGAGGCCATAATGGTCATCCTGCGGATTGAAAAGGGTAAGATGCAGGATGGGTGGGATCGTGCTGTCGGGTTCGGTCTGGCGGAACCGGATGGATCTGCCTCCAACCGAATAGTCATAGGCGTCCGGCCAGCCATCCGGGCCAGGCACGACCTTCATGCGGTCTGGCCTGAGGCTGTGAAGCTCCAAGAGGTCCTGACTGCCAAACACCGCTTCGGCATAGGCGTTGCCGGACACAAGCAGGTGGCCGACGATCTCCTCCAGCCAATCCGCTCCGCCCTGTTTGGGATTGGGTCGCGCCATCAGGTGCAAAGCAGGATGATCAGTAAAGCGTTCCTCACCAATCTGGCAAAGAATCGGCACAGAGGCGGTCGCTTCAGAAATCATGCGGATGGAACGATAGACAATCGGATTGCGCGCGTAACCTTCTCTTGCGAGAGTGCCATAATCGCGCGGCGTCCACATCGGGCGGCCTGTGCGATGAAACGCCAGCAAAGCCCCTGTTCTGGAGCTCTTCGCTTCCAGCTTTGTTTCCGGCTGATTTATAGCCGTTGGATCATTGGATCTGCGGGGCCATAGCGGTCCCTTCAAGGTCCAGCCAAGCATGCGCATTTTCCTTCTTTTCAAGAGAGCTTATGAGAGCGAGCGAACCTTGGGTTCTGACTGTTCGCCCAGACACAGATGGGTTACCGCCCAGACCATTGCATCGAGCCGATCCGGGCTTTTTCCCGATGTGAGGCCGCTGAGGCCGAAGTCACACATTTCATCTTCCAGCTCGGCAAGATTGCCGACATGGTGCACTCTGCCCTGCTCGTAGAGTGCCGAAACCGGTTCAGCTCGCAGGTATTTGCCGCGATTGGCACGCACCGGATGAACGGCGACGGACGCATCGATTCCCGCAAGGATCGTCGTGACCATTTCACCACCCTGATTGACCTCAGCAATGACGCTGTTGGCCGCAAGACGGTGATAAAGCCCAATGGCCTTTGTGGCCCACCCGGTTGGGCTGACCTCCGAGAGACTGCTGTCCCTAAGGATGTAGCAGGTGCCCTCAGAGGTGATGCCAGCCGCGATGATGCCGCAGGCGTCCGCTCCCTTGGTGGATGTCGCAGGCGGATCGATGGCGACAACAATGCGGGCAAGCCCTTCGGGAGCTTCGTCCACCCGCAGTCGGTCGAGTTGATCCCGTTGCCACAAGGCATCAGCGCGATCCTCGATCAATTCCCCGTTCAGCTCCTGACGACCCAACCGAGAGCCTTCGTAGCGGCGCACGATGGTTTCGAGAAATCCCGGTGCCAGATTGGCTACATTGGCGCGGGTTTCCGCATGGGTTGTCACCGTTTTCGGGTCCTTGAGCAGCCGCTTGATGAGTGGGGTTGGCCTTGGTGTCGTGGTTGCGATCTGGCGCGGCCGGGAACCGAGCCTCAGCCCGAATTGCAGCATGTCCCACGTCGCATCGGCGCGTTTCCATTTCGCCACCTCATCACCCCATGCCGCATCGAACTGTGGTCCCCGAAGGCTTTCGGGGTCTTCGGCGGAGAAGATCTGAGCAATCGCGCCATTGGGCCATTCAAGCCGTCTGCGGGTTGGCAGCCAAGTCGGTCGTTCATGCCGCGCGTGGATTGATAGAAGACCCGAGACGCCTTCTACCATTACTTCCCTAGCATCATTGAGGGTCTCACCGATCAGAGCGATCCGCCCGTAGGCATGATCCGTGAATGGAGCCCGCCCTTGAACCAGCGCCTTGATCCATTCAGCACCGGTGCGGGTTTTGCCCGCGCCCCTGCCCCCCATAACGAGCCAAGTGATCCAGTCTCCGGGCGGCGGCAATTGGTCGGGACGAGCCCAGATCTCCCAATCGCTGAAGAGTGCCGCCAATTCTGTTCCGCTAAGACTCGACAGCAATTGTGTTTTTTGTTGCCTGTTGCAAGCGGTCAATGCGCTGCGCAAGATCCTGGCGGAGGGCGTCAAGATCGGTTGCGTCACTGGCTGCTCCATCTGCAGGCTCCGTCTTTGCGGTTGTTTTGGATTTGCCGTTGGTCCCTTTGTCTTCTCTGGGCTGCAGCGCGAGAATTTTCTCAAGCGTCCGTGCGATCGTCCCGAGCATACGGGCTTCCTTCTCATCGAACGCTGCTTCACCGCTCACAAACTGCCCTTCGAGGTGTCGGATCTGACGATCGGTTGCCTGATAGAGGCGCTGGACCAGAGACTGATGCTCTGAAGAACCGGATGTTTGCGCCGGATCTTCATCAGTTTTCGGTTTGTCCCCGTTGGTTGTCGTTTCGTCCGCCTCGGTCCAACGCTTCCGCATATGGCGCAGCTTGGTGATCGATATGCCGTGCTGTCGAGCAATCGCTGCAAAGCTTGGTCGGTCAGCCTGATTGCATTGGCACCGAATGGCTTCCCAATCGGTGCCTAAAGGCTTGTCTTTTTTCATGGAGTTTCCTGAATATTTGCCGCATCATTAGGCTCCAATCCAAACCACCCAAGGGCATCGCCCCTTGAGGACTGGACGGCAGGCACAAAAAAACCGCAGCGCCGATTGGCGTGCGGTTTGGGGGCCATGCGTGAACACAAGACCCAGAAATAGTAAAAGCCGACTGCGAAGAATTTATCCGCACCATTCCGACTGTAGCTAATGTATAGCGCAAGACCGTTCGGTGGTCAAGTCATTTTCTCTTTAAAGTTGTATTTTTCTATCAATGATTGAATTTCTTGTGTTTTATCAAGTGCCTTGTTCATCGTTTTGGTGGACGGGAAGAGGCTGAGGCGCTTCTTCATAGTCTTCGCCGGGCCACATCGCCAGATGGTTTTCATAGTCCTCCGGTTCCATCCCGTCTTCTGGCACCGTGCGACCGCGTACAGATATTCCGGCTTGATGGATCGTATCGGGATCGCCAGAGACGAGCGGGTGCCACCAATAGAGATCATAGCCTTCATCCAGCAAACGATAGGCGCAGGTCGGCGGCAACCAGATGATCGATTGCACCTTTTCAACATCAAGCGGCACGCAATCAGGAATCGTCGCCAATCGATTGTCATAGTCACGGCACCGGCATGTCTGATCATCCAAAAGAGTGCAGGCGACATTTGTCCAGGCGATATCCCCGGTATCCCAGTCTTCGAGCTTGTTCAGGCAGCAGCGCGCGCAACCATCACACAGCGACTCCCACTCTGGACGGGTCATCTCATCGAGGCGTTTGACTTGCCAAAAGGGTTTTTCGGGCTCTCCATCGCCGGGCGTGGATGCAATGGAAAAATCCGACTGCTTTTTCATTTGATTATTGCTCGCTGAGGCTTGGGAGGTCATCGGTGGAAGTGCAACAAAGATGCCCCGAAAGAGTCAGCATTGTGTTACACAAAAGTTACGTCAAAGTTTGGCACTGCGCTTGCTTCTTGCCAAGCAATGATTAACAGAGTTATATCAGACTTTCCACTATCGGACAGAGATCTGTTTTATCGTGCGCGATCCGTATCAAAATAAGACAAAAGCCAAATTCAAGAAGCGACTGTTGGCTTTCGATGCTTCGATTGACACCGGGATGTACCACTTTTGGGGCATGCTCGCACGTGCGCTTGATAACGCCAACACGTTTATGCGTCGATTCACGGTGACTGGTTGGCGGTTTTGGCTGGTGCAATCTCTCTCTGGCGGCCTCACTATGGCTGTGTTTGGTTCTATCCTCGCCCTGACGCTTGCTCTGAGCAATTTCGATTTGACGGTTGATGGTCTTCCACCACAGGAAGATTACGCGGTCACGTTCCTTGATCGGTATGGCAACGAAATCGGCAAACGCGGCATTCTTCAGGATGATTCCTTCGAGCTTGAGGAATTGCCGGATAATTTCATCAAGGCAGTTCTGGCAACTGAAGACCGCCGCTTCTTCGAGCATTTTGGCATCGATTTTGTGGGCCTTGCCCGTGCGATGCTTGAAAATGCGCGAGCCGGCGGCGTGGTACAAGGCGGCTCCACCCTCACCCAGCAGCTCGCCAAGAACCTTTTCCTGAGCAACGAACGGACATTGAAACGCAAGATTGACGAAGCGTTTCTTTCCCTCTGGCTGGAAGCGCGTCTGACGAAACGCGAAATTCTGAAGCTCTATCTCGACCGCGCCTACATGGGCGGTGGTGCTTACGGTATCGCGGCGGCGGCCGAGTACTACTTCGGAAAATCAGCAAAAGATCTGTCGCTGGCCGAAGCTGCCATGCTGGCAGGCCTCTTCAAGGCTCCGACGAAATACGCCCCGCATGTCAATCTCCCCAGAGCTCGTGCCCGGGCCAAGCAAGTGTTGGTCAACATGGTTCAGGCGAAGTATCTGACAGAGGGTCAGATCGTTGGTGCGTTGCGCAATCCGGCGGCACCGATTGACAAGAATGACGCGTCAACTCCCAACTATTTTCTCGATTGGGCGTTTGAAGAAGTCAAACGCATGTCGGGTGGCAAACACCGTGTTCTCACAGTGAAAACGACCATCGACATGACGGTGCAAAAGCAGACCGAACTTGCAGTAAGCCGCAATCTGCGTGATTACGGCAAGCAATATGGTGTCGGTCAGGCCGCGGCTGTTCTGATGGAGCCTGATGGAGCCGTCGTTGCCATGTATGGCGGGCAGGACTATGGACGCAGTCAGTTCAACCGGGCAACCGATGCCAAGCGCCAGCCGGGTTCATCCTTCAAGCCTTTCGTTTACACAACTGCGATGATGAACGGCTTCACGCCGAACTCGGTGGTACAGGATGCCCCTCTGACGATCGGCAACTGGTCGGTTCGAAACTATGGCCGCCGATACTCTGGCCCTGTTACGCTAACGAATGCGTTGCGACGCTCGATCAACACCGTTCCGGTTCGCCTTGCAGAAGCAATCGGGCGAGACAAGATTGCAGATGTTGCGCACAAGATGGGCATCAATTCTAAGCTTTACATAACCCGTTCCATGCCTCTTGGCGCGTCCGAGGTGACCGTCATGGACATGGCAGCCGGTTATGCAGTCTTTGCGTCAGGCGGGAAAAAGGCCACCCCACACGCGGTGTTGCAGATTATTGATTCTCAGGGTCGGATCATTTTTGACCACCAGCGGGATTCGCAGCCAGAACAGATCATACCTGAAGAAGCCATCGCGGACATGAACAAGATGCTGGTCACGGTTATTCAGGCAGGCACGGGAACCCGGGCCCAATTGCCGGGCATCACTGCTGCAGGCAAAACCGGCACCACATCAGCCTACAAGGACGCATGGTTCTGTGGCTATACCGGCAACTATGCCGCCGCTGTCTGGTATGGCAACGACAACAACCGTCCGACCAACCGTTTGACTGGCGGTCGTCTTCCTGCCATGACATGGCAAGCCATCATGTCAGCCGCCCACCAACAGGTGGCCCTGAAACCATTGCCTTTCGTCGACAATCCGGTCGATTTTATGCCCAATGCGGATGGCATTCAGCTTGCCAGTGGCGGGCGCATCAAGGATATCAAGGCGAGACGCGGTGACCAGCGCCTATCTCCCGCGGTGGTTCGACAGCTTGATGAATTGTCCAACCTATTCGACGTGGATACATCCGACCCGATCGTTCAGCCCACACGACCATCGAAGCGGGACGCGGCTCAGGGAAATCCCGAACCACAACAACTCTCGGGTCTGATGCCCATGGAGCGTCCGGAACGTGGTGGTCTGATGGAAGTTGGCCAGAGCTGGCGCACAAACTGATCTTGCCTGACAGGCCGCATTCGAACGGTCCATTTTTCAACGAATGTGCAATCAGGCGGCGAAGCGGCCCAAAGTTTGGTCCGAGCAATTGACCTTTGAAAGAATACCTGTACGGATTATTTCAAAGGATTTTTAAAGAATCCTGTGTGGCATTCACGGTGCTATGATCGCTAACACATTGTGAAATCTTGCTGGGCGAGGCATGCTAGCGAAGCTTGCTGACCCAATTCGAAGGCTTAAACACGTGCTTTTGTTAAGAGATATCGTTCTTTTCATGATTATAGCCGTGGGCCTAGGCGTTGGCAGCGCTTATTTTGCCGTCAACCATGCCGACCGTCTCGAGCGGATTGAAATTGGTCCCTGGCATAGCTGGCTTGATGCATCTGGCCCGGACGCCAACCCTTACGCCAAGGCAGATCAGGCCCGCAAAGGGTCTCTTCCTCTTGGTTCTGGTGAGGGGCTGTCCTTTGTCGCCGAGACAGACAATGATGGCACACCGCTCGATGGTGCCTGCCAATACCGGATTTATGGCACCCAGCTCCCCGCGCGCCTATGGACGCTGTCGCTGATCACATCAGACGACAAACTCGTCAACAACCCATCCAATCGATATGGCTTTCATAGTCAGAACATCGCTCGCCTGAAGGCATCTGACACCGAGCGATACGAAATTGTCACGGCACCGGAGGTAATGGGCGGCAACTGGCTGAAAAGCGAGGCAGCCTCCTCGTTCCGATTGATTTTGCGGCTTTATGATACGTCCCTGAAGAGCAGCGGTGGCCTCGGCGACATCAAGCTGCCGAACATTGCATGGGACAGTTGCCAATGATCCGCTTCGGTTTTGTCATCCTTGCAGCGCTCATCGCTGCTGTCGTTATTCACATCGCGACTATTTTTTCCATTCCCTACAACTCGGTCAACGACGTGTGGCACAAAGCCTTGCAGTTGGGGCCCGTTCACAAGGTCTTCACGATCAGCGATCCAAAGGCAGCAACCAATCTATCGCGTGATCTCGATCCGTTGTTTGCCTACGGCATTTGTCGGGCCGATGTAACCTCTGCGCCGATTGCGCTCAAAGGTCAGGTTCCGTCGGACTTCTGGAGCCTGAATTATGTCGACAGTCTGGGACGGAGCCAATTCAGTCTGACAAACCAGACATCAGGATCGCGGGTCAACATCGTGCTTGCGTCCCCAGGACAACAGCGCCTTCTCGCAGAGCGACCGGATCTGATTGATGATACATCGATCATCATCAGCTCGACGGAGGATCGCGGGTTGCTTGTCCTTCGGGCCTTTGTCGCCTCTGAGCAGAAGCGAGACATGATCGCGGATGCAATCAGCGCTTTGACCTGTTCTCCCCTTTGGGATCCCCAGTCCTTTGAATAGACAGTCCTTTGAATAGACAGTCCTTTGAATAGGCTGGCAGAAGTACCGTTGTCGGCTGACTATTTTACGAGATTTGGGTCTTCCTTGGCCCATTGGCGTCGGGTGTATCTCGATGGCCGCGGCGTGTCGTTCGCGATTGTGAATTTTTCCTGACCAAAATCGCCGCTTTGCGCGAGAAACTCGGCATGTAGCCGCCTCAAGGCAGCATTGGCTTCTGCCACCTTGGGCGAGGGCGTTGCGATTTCCAGCCGTTTGATGGCATAGGCATAGGCGCGCATGCGGAATTTCATCGCACGCCAGACCCAGCCGATGAAGCGCCGGTTCTCATCCACCCGGGCATAAGCATTCTTGAGCTCTCCAGGTTCCATATCGGCGGCCCGGTTCAGTGCAGACATGCGCTCGCTATCCATCTCCACCACCCGCTCAGCCACCGGAACAAACGCAGCAAACACATCCCGATCCTGATTGATATCTGTAGTGATGCGATCATAGCGCACATGATGAGAGGCATAATCCTCTGACCTAAGCGCGCGGTAATAGTGTTTGGCATTAAAGGCGGTGTCGATGACGGGGGTCAAGCGCGTGCGCTGGGCGTCTGTCAGCACGTGCAGCGTCGCATATCGGATCGAAGGAATGAAATCCCAAAGATCGGACGAAATCCAATCCTGCGCATGGGGCGGCCGGATAAGTGCCCACGCCTTATCACGCATCAAGATTTCCTCATCGGTCATCTGGAAATCGGAATAGAGCTCACCCTGTATCTTGGAACGCCATTTGCCACCAAATTTCATGATGGACTCATTGGCCACATTGCGATCCGCACGACCAAAATCACCCTCGGTCGACGTTATGCAGGCGGCCAGGCTCCCCAAAGTCGTGATGACCATGGCCACTTTCACCGTCGATGCGGCGTATTTCAATCTGTTGCGAGATAATGAAATCTGGCTCTTTTCCAAGGCACTCGTGATCCTGTTGCCACATCGGGATGATGGTGCGCCCAACATCTGCGCGCACCTATCCCCTCCCTTTTCAGGGCCGAATCGTTTCGGAAAATATTGTTTCGCAGTTGCGTCTCCATGCCAAGACGCAAATCCGCATGTGTAAGCTTCTTTTGATCCATGTTTTCCATTGGTGGATAATTACTTCGATGCCATCATGGTTAACAACAAATTAAAGTTTACTCCTGAATATGGGATCATTGATTTTCAGCGTCACCTCTTTGCGGATATTTTGGGATGCTGGCTCCATTTCGCAGCACTGGTTTTGCGTGGTTGATGAAGGCTTTGGACGAATGAAAAGCAAGGAAGAGACTCGGCTTATCGCTATTACCGAGCGTTTTCTGGCTGCTGGTCGCTTTGACAGCCATGCCTGCCGTGCATTCTCTATGGCATTTCATCGCCAGTATTCGAGAACGCCCGTTGGCGAGCGTATCCGAATTGCCGAGTTGCTTTGCCGCTGTGATGGCGTGCCGCTTGATGTCCTGACGCTGCTGTGCTGTGATAATTCAAAAGTCGCTTTTCCGATCCTTTCAAACTCAAAAAGGCTGAGTGAGGCGGATCTGACAACTCAGATATTGCAAGGGACAACCGAAGAACGTCGCGCCATTGCACAGCGCGCAGATCTCAATTCGGTTTTGATCTCTCACCTGTTGTCTTACAGCGAGCGACCGGTCGCGCGCAGTCTCCTTGACAACCATGCTATTGCGGCACGGGTTTCGGAAACGCAGCGCAAAAAAATGACTCGCCTTGCAGGGGACACAAATGGGCAGACGGGGCAACAAGCAATGACGACGAACAAGGATAGACTCGACGCGCTGGTTTCTTCGATGGAACAGGATTGGGCTGAGCATTATCAACCTGCAGCAGAACCCGAATTGCCGAAAGATGCGTCAATCGCGACCAGCACTGACGATGTCCCCGACCCCGGCGCATCCGCAAGTGTAACCGATCATGAAGCAGCCCTGCCGGGCGACGATTCCTTTCTCGATGCCAATGACATGGCCATGCTTGAGCAGCTCGCTGGAGAAGACTGGGATCAACTCGATGACGACGCCATTGAAGCCCTTGCGCGATCTTTGGCCGAATCCGATGTGCACGATGTTCAGCCAGCTCAGTCAGAGGTCATTGTAGAGCCGTCTGCTGAATTCGCAGACCAAGTCAATCAACCAGCTCCACTGACAGAAGAGGCGGTTGCCGGCGCTTTCTTCGGTCTTGCGGATCAAGACCTTGAAGCTCTTGCGCTGTCGCTGGCCGAGGAAGATGTGCTGGAACTGCAGCTTGGTGAAACGGAGCCGCTGCATTCGTCTCAAACCGAGATCTATGAGCCGACGCATTATGACGCGGGTGACGATGATCTGGAGGACTGGGAAGGTCCACGCAGGATGTCTTTCCGCATCGGCGTGAACGACCCGGAGAATGCCCCCTTCCCGCCGCTGGAACGGTTGGACCCGCGAACACGCGCGGCAGCCATTTCATTTCTTGGATCACAAGTTGACCCGCTGGATGAAGCAAATCCATCAGAGGCACCCCTGTCCATTCCTGCGCCAGCAACCGCCTCGCAGCCTCAGCCAGACATCGGTTTGCCCGAGTTCTCGCCTGAGCTGTTGAATGCGCAACAGATGATTGAGGAACACGCCTCTTCCAATCTGTCACTTTATGCTGCTGATATCGTCCAGCAAGACCCTGCACCGCACAATGAAACGCAGTCGGACCGCAAGGCTCAGATCACACTTACCATTCGCAAACGCTCCGGAGAGACCAAACAAACCGAAGAGCTTCCTTCTGCGACCGCTGCAGCCCGGGTTGAACTGGAATCAGCCACAGAAGATGATTGGCAACAGGCCCTTTCGTGGTTGAAGCGTGAGGTCGTCCCCTACTCGAAGCCAAATTCGAAAACTGCAACCGTTTCTCATGCATCACCCGATAGAAGCGCTGATCCGGTGAAGACAGCTCAAGAGGCCGTGCTCCGCAGTGCGGGTGCTGCACCAATTGTGAGTGCCACGCCCGACGTAGATACAATACAGATGGCACCGGAGCCGACCATCGTGATGCCAAGCAGAGCGCTCTCCGATGATAAGCCCAATGACATATCTGCTGCCGTGCAAGATGACGCAAGGCAAGACGGTCTGATGTTTGGCAATGCACTTGCAGAACCGGACACACTGGGCCAAAGCGCTCAATTCCAAGAAGAGCCGCCTTACGAAATCGTGGTTCCCACACAAAGGCCAGAGACGCAAGGACCGCTGGTTCATGAACATGCGCCGATGGGATTCATGCCAGATATGGTGTCTTTCGACGGCCTCGAACTCATGGAAGCCGAACCCGATCTTCCATCTGTCACCGATGTATTGATGGAGCAGCATAAGCAACGAGCAGCTCCGGTCGTCGAGCTTGTTGAGCCGGTGGATCTTGCTTTCATCGAAAATGGCAAGGTCACAGCGATAGACGACATGGCGGTTGCCCCGATGCAGGTCATTGTCGAACAACTCGCGGCTGAACGCGTTGCCCATGAAAGCAAACCTGTCAGCGAGACCCTTGCGGTAAATATTGAGGCAGAAAGCACTCTGAATCAACAGGCCGGGATTCCCATGTCCGAGGCTCCTGAAGCATATGAATCCCAGACATCGGAAATGATCGACTTGCCCGCGATGGCCGAGCACCATCTCGTCGATGCAGACGAGTTCTCTGTTCTTCGCTCCATGGAAGCGTCTCACGAGGCCGAACCCGCCGCATCGGATGAAAGTGGCTCGGTCACGATCCACGAGACCCGAAGTGTCAGCCTGAGAGAAATCACAGGCTCCAATCTCAATGCCGAAGGCATGGCCGATGCATTCTATGCCTATGATGATGAAAGCCGACTGACGCTGCTGCAGAACATCATTTCCGAAACGCTCGTCGATGCAGCCCGCCTTGAGCATGATCGGTCCGCCCGCAAGATGCTGGACGATGAAGAAGCACGCAAATTGGTGATGGCTCGTTTCAGCAATGATCGTATCGCTCTGGCTGACATGCTGCACGACCTGTCGGGCCACCGTAGGCTCGATATGACGCGTTTGCTGCAAGACAAGGGTGGCGAAGCGATGGTGGTCTATCTCTACCATATCGGTCTTGATGAGAGTGGCAGCCTCTCCATGCTGCTGCACGGGCCGGATGCCGTCTCGCACCATTATAACAAAATCGCCCAATTGATGACGCTTTATCATCAGCTCTATCCGGCCGCGGCCAGCAAGATTGTGACCCAGTTGTTTGGCACCGGCCGGGCGGTCGCTTCGCCTGCGCATGAAACAGTCTATGATGATGGTGCCGGGGATGCATCGCCAAGGATGCGCAGGGATGGCCAGGCCACACAGACGCTGCA
Source organism: Cohaesibacter sp. ES.047 (assembly GCF_900215505.1). NCBI lineage: Bacteria > Pseudomonadati > Pseudomonadota > Alphaproteobacteria > Hyphomicrobiales > Cohaesibacteraceae > Cohaesibacter > Cohaesibacter sp. ES.047. Next base: position 3,333,697 of record NZ_LT907844.1, on the reverse strand, counting down.
CAACGGTCATCACGACATTCAACAGGCGCCCTCATTTGGACGGCGCGTCAACTTTTCCGATTGATGTGACTTTAGACAGAGCGGATTGCAGGCCGAGACCATCCGATCTCGGTTCACTCCGCTCTGGCCGTAAAGTGGGTCAAAACATGTCTTCGTTTGCAAGCGGCAGATCATGACTGCCCTCGGCGCATTCGGTCTCGACGATCCAACAATCAGAATCGAATTTCAGTTCCGATTCCATCCTGTCCATGACATCGAACACCGTCACGCCGTCGAGCGTTTTGGTGAAAAGGCGATCGCCCTTTTTGATGCTCTCATCATCATAGGCAAACTGACTTGCCGGTTGATAAAGATCGTAGGTCCCATCAAGCCGATCAATGCGAACATAGATGGCACCAGCTTCCACGGCGCCTCGATGCATGAGTACAGAGGGTTTGTTTTTTGCATTTCGGGTACGCAAATAGGCGGAGACCCAGAATTCGGAGGTAACGCGCATGTACCCTACCAGACTTGTTTTAGGGGGTGTCTATCCAAGTTCGAGATAGCCAAGGATCATCATATCCTGCAACAGGCGATCATTGACCTTACCGGTGACGGCAAGGCCGCGACTGCGCTGGAAACCAGCAATGGCAGACTGGGTACGGCTACCCATCAGGCCATCGACCGTGAGATCTGCATAGCCGAATTTCTGCAAGGCCGACTGAACCTTGGCCAGCATCGGATCAGCTTCGGGTGAAGCAGGTATCTCGGCTGGTGGCGTCGGGCCAGTGTTGACACGGACGCTTGCAAGCCGAACCGTTGGCACAACGACATCGGCGCCAGAATCGGCCTGTTGCATCGGCTTGGAGCGAGGCAGGGCATCCAGATCACTCTGTGTGGGCTCGGGCTTAGGAGCCGCAACGGCTTGCACCGAGGGGGTGTATTGCTTGCGGCCAATCAGAATGTTGTGCAGTTGAAGGCTGGCTCGACCATTGGCGGGCATTCCGATTGCATCCTGAAAAGCAAGGATGGCTTCCCTGGTCTGGGCACCCTCCATGCCGTCGAGCGGTCCCATATAGTAACCGGCCATGGTGAGCTGGCGCTGAATGGCAAGAACCATCGCTGCGTGATCGTTCTTGAGCGCGTAGCCCGAAGCATTCTTCTTGGCAATTGTCCCGGTTGCTTCCTGACTGACCTGTTGTTCCTGCGAAGCCCGGTTGATCATGTCGATTTCGGCAGACTTGGGCTGCATGAACAAGGCATTGACCATGATGGCCGCCGTTGTGAGCAGCATGACCAGAATGCCAACCAGGGCTACGGGGCTGTCCTGGCCCTCGTCTTCCCAATTGTCATAATTGTCAAATGTCTCTGACATGCGTTCAGCCTCGTTTTATCCCCACTCTCCCTTGGTCCCTTTGGTCCATTGGGAAGCGGCCCACTATCATTGTTCTTATTGCGTCAGGCTACCTTCGTGCCCGACGTTGGGTTTTCTTTCTGCTCGGTCCTAAGCTCGGTCGGTTCACTGGAAAGGGGAATGCTAACCAGCGAATTTGGCGTGAGTTTGTCTTCCTCGTCGCTCACGGTCTCCATGTCAACCGGCAGCGTGACGGTTACACAGGTTCCTTGACCACGTTCGCTTTCGATGCGCATCGATCCCTTGTGCAATTCCGCAAGGCCACGAACGATCGACAAGCCGATCCCGGCACCTTCGTACCGACGATCAAGACTGTTTTCCGCTTGTACAAAGGGTGTGCCCAGTTTCGGGATATCCTCTTTGTTGATGCCGATGCCATTGTCTCTTACAGACAACTCCACCCATTGACCGGTTGAGGTCTTGTGATCCTTACGAGCCCATTTCAGCGCAACTTTAACCTGATCGCCACTGTCACTGAACTTAACCGCATTGGATATCAGGTTGAGCAGGATCTGGCGGCAGGCTCGCGGGTCCGCGTTGAACTCGGGCATGGATTTGTCACACTCGCTAAACAATGTGACATGGTGCTGATCAGCCTCAGCCTGCATCATCTTGCAACAGCTTTGTGTGAGGTCGCACAAGTTGAACTGTTGCGGGGTAATCTCGAAGTTCCCCGATTCAAGGCGCGACATATCCAACAGAGCATTGACCAATTGCAACAGATGATGCCCGCCGTTGTGAATGAGCGAAGCATATTCGCGGTTTCGCTCGTCATTGTCCTTTGACAACTCGGGATGCGACAGGATTTCCGAAAAGCCGATAATCGTGTTGAGCGGTGTGCGGAGTTCATGCGTGACGTTGGCAAGGAACCGGATCTTGCCTTCGTTGGCTTTCTCCGCCTCACAGCGCGCCTCCTCCAGCGCAGCCTGGTGGGCTTTTCTGGTAGAAATGTCACGCGTTGTCGCGATCGCACCGACAACGACACCCTGCTCATCGCGCTCCGGCATGCATTTGAACTCCACCCAACGCACCTCTGCTGCCTCTTGAACGTCGTCCAGATGCTGTTTCGCAGGGGATGCGATCATGATGCGCAGCTCTGCGGTCAGGATCTTTTCCTCTCCCGCCGTCTGGTTCATGCAATCTGACAAAGTACGCAAATAGGCCGGACGATCGGGAATATGAATGTGCTGGAACAGCTTGTTGTCCAACAGGTCTTCCGGGTTCGTATTCAATAAAGCCTTGGATGCCTCGGAGACAAAGGAGACATCGCCCGACCGGTCATGATGGGTGATAACATCAGACAAGCTATAGGCATTGCTGCGGTAGACCATTTCCTGCGTTTCCACACGCCCGAGGGGCATATCCGTCAACTTTCGCAGACGAACGGACAGCAGCCCAGCATAGAGGATTGCTGCCATGACCGAGAGACTACCGATCACGGCCGTCAAAGAGGGATTGACCGGGGAGGCCTCACCCCAGACTGTCAATTGCAACACCCAGACCGCAGCAATTGCTGTGGCGCAGATCATCAGGGCCTGCTTGGCAATACGTCCGTTGCCCGACAAGGCCACTTCAAGCGGAATGACCCCCAACCAGATCAGATGTGGAGACTGAACCCCACCGGTAAAACCTGAGATCCAGACGAGAAATGCCGCAGTCAGGGTGGCGGTGATCAGAAAAGCTCCGGACAGACGCCCGGTCTTTGACAGATAGGCAACCGAAAGCAATGGGGTCAGCATCCATAGCGGCAACAGAAAGAAGGAAGATACCGCTTCGGAAGAATCGGAGCGAGACAACAGAAGGAAAAGCGGCAGGGTGGCGAGCGCCAACAGGCCGACCAAAAGATGAGCACCGACAAACGCTGTATGGCGCATGCGGTCCTCTTCTGAGATCTGACCGGAGTTATGGAGCAGGCCCTCAATCACGGACTGAAAAGGGATTTTGGACCAAAATGCGTCTTGCACTTGCTTACCTCACCTGACGATGGTCGCTATAGGAACAGGCGCGACCATAACATTACGCAACACCAAACAGGTTTCCGGCGAGTCGCCGGACGGTATCGTTTGCAGATTACAGTGCCATCAAGACTTTTAAGGAACGCTAAAAAAGAAGATGCCAAACGTGATGAACAGAACGTAACAACCAAATTCTGTCCAAATAGGCCCTGAAAGCGGCATTATGGTTAAGAAAGCCCTGACAAATTGTTGCAATAGATCAATTTATATATATTTTTCAATTACTTAACTCCTGTGATTAAGTGTTGACGGCTCCTTCGCACCGTTCTTTCACTGTCGTGGCTTGCAGTTAATGCGGTTCAAGCCCGTTGCAGAAATGGCGGAATTCCTAGCCTCTTTTGAATGGTTAGCAAGAGGTTATGATTTGTCTCGAATTTGCTTCTAATTTGAAGTTCTCTTTCAAGTGGAGTTTGACATCCTTGCCCTATGTTATGAAGCGACCCAAACGAAGGGTGTCCAAAACGAAATGGTTTGGCACCATTCAGCGATCCGGGAAGAGATCGGTCCTTTGGGTTAGCAGGACGTGAGGCAGCTCTCTTCATGGCAAAGGGCCTTGAGCTGCATAGTGGGAATGAAAGGGCATCAGACATGTCATTTTTGATCAGAGCAGCATTCTGGCTTTCACTGGTCATCTTGATACTGCCGACTGAGAAAGGCTCAGAGGAGACAAGCATGCGTTTGTCAGCTACTCAGGCCATTACGGCAGCTCAGGCAACCTTGAGCGACTTTACCTCCTTCTGTTCGCGGCAGCCCGATGTGTGCGCCGCCGGAGAGGTCGCGCTGGAAAATTTCACCGCAAAAGCCCGTTACGGCGCCAAGCAGCTTTATGTGTATCTTGATGGCGAGGAAGCCACCCCGGAGACCACTGATGTTGCTGATGCGACGGAGGCGACAGGCCTTATTCAGGCTCCCGGTTTTTCGGATGACCAGGGGCTGGAGCGTCAGGAGCTTTCGCAGTTGGTCAATGACCTGCAATAGGATTTCGCGACACACTCGACCCTAGTGTCGCACAACAGTTCGGATCGGAGACCTCAACCCCTCGATCCGTTTCCCCAAGGCCGGTACTCCTGGTGAGGGACGACTTGTCAAACCAATGGCAACCACCTCATCACCCTGCCCTCACCAGGCGCCTGCCATACTCGTCCCTTTGGCCTCAGGCCACGCCGAAATGAATTTGCCCTTCATTTCGGCGTTTTTCTTTTTGTACGTGCCTTTCCCCAGTGAGCCCTTGCTCCCATTCCGTCGCTTGGATAATGTTCAAATCAGCACATCGATTGTTGTTCATAGTCCCATTCATCCAACCGAGCACACCATGTCCCTAAGCATTGACGAAATCATTGAGAACTTCTCCTTCATTGACGATTGGGAGGAGCGCTATCGCTACGTCATCGAACTGGGCCGAGAACTGCCAGGCTTGTCAGACGAAGAAATGAATGATGCCAACAAGGTTCAAGGGTGCGTGTCGCAGGTCTGGCTCACGTCACAGACTTCCGGCGAAGCAACCAACCCAATTCTAACCTTCAACGGTGACAGCGACGCTCATATCGTCAAGGGATTGGTTGCCATTGCTCTGGCCACTTTTTCAGGCAAGAGTGCCAAGGACATCATGACCATTGATGCCGAGGCAGTCTTCAACCAGATAGGCCTGCGTGAGCATCTCACACCGCAGAGATCCAACGGGCTTTCTGCCATGATCGGACGCATCAAGTCAGATGCAGAGAAAGCATTGGTGAGCTGACCAGCGTTTCAGAGCTTTACTCTGATCGACAACCGCGCTCTATTTCTCTCGCCCAAGACTTGGGCGATAGCTTTCGTCACCCCAATGAAGCATTCGGTTTCTGGCCCGTCCTTTGGCTTCGTCCGACAGACCGTAGTGACGTGCCAGTTGCGCCAATGCCAGCCGCATGATCTGCTTGGCCGACCGTGCAGGCCATTGATGCTTGCGCTCGACCTCTTCTAGGCCGCATTGGTAGCAGCAAAAATCGACAACCGCGTGCGCCGCTTCTTCTCCGAGGTCATCAAGTGCCGAATAGAAACGTGCGCGCGCTGCCATTGCACTGTCCGTGATCTCGGCTGTTTTCCCCTTGCCTCTGGCCTTTTTGGAACTCTGTCCCCCTGCTTCACCGAGCCGGCCCCAGTTCATTCCGACCGACGACATCATCTGGGACCGCTCAAAGTCGGCGCGCAGGCGTTCCCCGGCGGTATATTGGCTTATGGTCAACCAGGGAGAACCATTCGCGCGTTTTCGATTGGCCAGGGTGGCGAGCGGACTTTCTGATCGATTGATCCTGATCCGATGCGACGCGTCCCCAGCACCGTTGCAATTCTTAACATCGCCGCCATTGCCTTGCACCACATCGACCCGTTCCTGATGCTGAGCTGCAAAGATGTTCTCCTCTTCGGTCGCCAGTTTTATGCGCCTCAGGGCCTGCTTGCCATCTGATGTCAGGACGTATGATCCGTCTCTTGATTCAAACGCGCCACATCGAAGCAATCGATTGACACTCTTGTCGACCTTGTCGGCATCGGTTTCGCGAAATGCCTTCAGACCACGGGCGATTGCCTTGAGCAAACGGATATCGTCCTTGGAAAGGGGCTGGTTCGCGTTGTTGTTGTCATGGTGCTGGCTTTGCATGGTTTCCCCCGTTACGGCCTTGTGCAGGTGAGTGGCGTGAGCAACATGATCGTCTCCAGAGCGCTTTCCATGCTGTTGATGAGAAGCTCGACGCCCTCTTCCTCGCGCCGGTCTTCGACCACACGACAGGCATAGGCAACCGTGGTCCGGTCACGGCCATAGTGGCTGGCAATGTCCTTGAGCGGATAGCTAAGGCAGACATGACCGAGATACATGGCAACCTGACGCGCAAAGGCGACAGACTTTCGGCAACGAGTGCCGGCGTGCAAGGCGGAACGAGGCATCCGAAAGGTCCGAGCTACCAGCTGGTCAACCAGATCCAGTGCTTGGTATTGCGTTTGCCTTTCTGCAAATTGCCCGGAAAACGGCGCGACATCCTCGCGAATAAAGCAGTCTTGCAACATCTCCGAAGTCGTATTCATTGCCATGAGAAACCCTCTTAGGTTGTAAATAGGAATTTATACCCCAATAAATACAACCTATACGTGCTTCTAGGATTAATTACTCTCAAAAAAGGAAGAATATTTTTAGGTATGAGCCGCAAAGGCATTGAAGTTGTTCGATTTCAGGCAAGGACAGGTGGCCTTTTGGGTGCCAAAGCCCATACTACTTGTACCCTTTATCCACCAACGCGCCGCACACTCGTATCCTCGCGGCATGACCAAATTTGAAGCAATGCTCGCTACGAGCTCAGGTCGCCGTTCTTTTGCGCCGTGCGAAGATGGGCGACCTTCACCGATCGCGCCGCCCTCTCCCCGGGGCCTTGTTGAAGCACAGTTAAGACATGGAGAAAGCGAATACAGGCGGTATCGTGACCTGCCCGGATTGCTGCATCTGTTTCCCGACGAAATCAAGGCAATGGAGCATCGGGATTTGCTGAGCCGCTTGTTGTTGGCGCTCAGAGCCGAAAGGCGGCGAGGCCGGGCCAGCCACTGGAGGTATTCCCTATCGCGCCATATCGCTCTCTGGCAGGCTTTCCGCAGTGAAAGCCGAAAGTCGCCCAAAACCGAGGCGACAAACAGGCGCAACATCCCGGTTTGAGCGTTAGGGATAAAGAAAAAGGCAGCCAAAAGGCTGCCTTCTGTTCTTCTGAAACAATGATCAAACCATCATTTCTTGCGGCGCTGTTGACCAAGGCCCATTTTCTTGGCGAGGTTCGAACGCGCTTCTGCATAGCTTGGAGCAACCATCGGATAGTCGGCAGGCAGGCTCCACTTTTCCCGATACTCTTCAGGAGACAGATTGTAATGAGTCCGGAGATGTCGCTTTAGGGATTTGAACTTTTTACCATCTTCAAGGCAAACGATATAGTCAGGCGTGATCGATTTCTTGACTGAAACTGCAGGTTTCGGTGCCTCGGCAATTTCCTCAGCTACAGGCTTCTTGGTTTCTTCCAAAGCTTTGTAGATGTCGCCGATCAGACCGGACAGATCGTTGACCGGCACAGCATTATTACTAACATAGGCCGAAACGATGTCTGCTGTCAGTTCAATTAGAATATGATTACCTGAGTTTTCCGACATATTGCGTGTCTTTCCAGTTGTGTCTGAAGCTTATGGGGAGGAATAACGAGCATTTTAGCTCAATGAATAATTCCTCGCACACCATTTGCGATTGAAAGGATTTGCTCCATTGGTAAATGAAGTGAGGTTTTACTTCAAGAAATAAAGCTGCATGAGCCGATTTGTTGTGGGAAAATGAAAAACCCTTCCTGAATCTCCAAGCACAAAGTAAGTGAAATGCATAAATTGATTAGGGTAAAAGAAAAGAGCGCGGGTTCTTTCGCTCCCGCGCCAATTGATTCATTTTCTCAACTCAACTCATTCAGACAAAAAGGCTGAAAAAATCAATCTTTCTCAATGCTGCTACCATATTCATCGATTACCGTAGTTTTACAGGGCTTCGTTCCACTTAAGTAGGCAGCGCGGGCAATTAGATGCCCTGATATCGTTACCGTCAGGAAGAGGAATAAAATACCGGCAAAGGCTTGTATTGCCACACTGAAATCAGCCGAGTGGATGACGAGGGCCAGCATCGCAAGGCCAGATCCGAGCGTCCCGGCCTTGGAAGCGGAATGCATTCGGTTGTAAACATCGGGAAACCGGTTGAGACCGATTGAAGCGGCCAGCACGAACAAGGCGCTAATCAGCAGCAGTACCCCGACAACGAAATCTGAAATCTCAGTCAGCATGATCACTCCCCTTTCCGAGCCTTGGCAGCATCGGCATTCGCCTTTTCCGCATCGCGCTCGTCGATGAATTCTGAGCTGTCACCATGGTGCAGCATGAAACGTGTGAAGGCCACGGTGGACAGGAAGCCCACCAGCGCCAGCGCGATGGCGATGTCGATATAGAGATAATAGTTGGTCTTGGCCCCGATCACGGCAATAAAAGCAATGCCAACCGAGACCAGCATGTCTAGCCCTACAATGCGGTCTGCCACGGTCGGTCCCTTGATGATACGCACGGACGTCAGAAGAAATGAAATGGCCAGAATTCCCAAGGTGATCAGGATGGCTATATCAAGAAACGAAGAATGCTCCATTATCTGAAAGCCTCCATGATCTTTTTCTCAAAGCCGTTTGCGATGTCGGCGCGCATTGCGTCGAGGTCATCGATCGTGACCGCGTGAATGTAAAGGTATTTCTTGTCATCTGACACATCGACAGACAAGGTGCCCGGGGTCAACGTAATGAGGCCAGCCAGCAGACTGATTTCACCGTCGTTGTCCGTATTCAGCTCGTAGGCGAAAAATCCGGGTTTGAGATCGTCGAGATTGGGCTTGAGCGCAAGAAGCGCAACGCGCGTCGCCGATTTGACCAACTCGACCAGAAACAAAAGGAAAAGTGACAACACGCGCCTGGCGCGCTGCAGGTGGCTGAGCGTGCCCATCTGTTCGCGGATGATGAACATGGACACCATCCCGATCAGAAACCCGAAAATCAGGTTTGGCAACGAGAATGCGCCACTCATGGCCGCCCAGGCAATAGCCAACAGGATATTGGCGAGAAACATCCGGTTCATCAATGCGCTCCTTCCTGTTGATCTTCATGCTCTGTTGCGGGCCGCAGCGCCCGTTCGAGCATTTGTTGCCGTGCTGCACCAAAAACGGATTCGACATATCGGTCGGGCTTCAAAAGCGAAGCGGCTCCGGTACGGGCGATCGAGTATAGAGGCGAGGGGAAAAGGCCAATGATACAGACCAGAACCACCAGCGCTGTCACAGGCAAGAAAGCCTTTTTGACGACAGATTCTGCAAGTTGGTTCAAGGGTGCGGCATCCCGCCCGTCTTCGGTGCCAATGGGTCCACCGCGCCAGAAGGCATGCGCCCAAACCCGTCCCATGGCTATCGTGGTCAGGAAACCGGTCAAAAGGATCGCAAAGGTCACCCAGCCCTGCGCCTCGTTCAAGCTGGCTTCAACCAGCACCAGCTTCGGCCAGAAGCCCGAAAATGGCGGCAGACCGGAGACCGCAAAGGCCAGAACCAGAAACAGGATCGACAGCCATCCCGATGCTGTGTAACCGCCGCCAAGCTCGGACAAGGTGCTGCGGCCTCCACTCATGCGCATCAAGATACCAAAGACGAGGTAAAGCGCCGTCATCACGATGATCGAATGCACAGCATAAAGGATGGCACCCGTCAGGCTGCTCTCGGTGCCAATCGCGAGACCGGCCAGCATGGATCCGATACCGGAAATGACGAGATAGCCAAACAGACGCCGCACATCATTTTGAGCCAATGCGCCAAGAGCACCAAGCAGCATCGTCAGCACGGCTATCAGCAAAGGCACACCGCCCAATTCACCCAACGTGTCGGGCAAAAGCAGCAGCATTGTCCGGATCAACGCATAGACACCGACCTTGGTCAGCAGGCCAGCAAACACGGCCGAGACGACAATCCGCGGTGTGTGATAGGACGCAGGCAGCCAGAAATTCACCGGGAAAGCTGCGGCTTTCATGCAGAAGGCAAAGAAGAAAAGCGCTCCGATGGAGGCAAGCGGTGCCTCACCTTTGGGCATGGCACGAACGATCGTGGCGATATCGGCCATGTTGAGCGTTCCGACCGCACCATATAATAATCCCACCGCGATCAGAAACAGGGTTGTTGCCGTGAGGTTGAGCACCGCATATTTGAGAGCACCATCAATCTGGTCTCTCTCGCCACCCAGCACGATCAGGCCAAAAGACGAGATAAGCAAGACCTCGAACCAAACATAGAGGTTGAACAGATCACCGGTCAGGAACGATCCGCTCACACCCGTCATCATCACAAGAAGAAAGGGATAGAACCCGAAGCGACGCCCCGTGGGGGGAATGTCGATCAGCGAATAGACACAAACCGCAAGCGCCACAATCGCGGAGATCGTCGCCATGAGTGCCCCAAAAGCATCCACGGTGAACGAAATGCCGAACGGTGGCAGCCATCCGCCCATGGTCATGCTTATTGGCCCGTTCTTCATCACTCTCAGGAGCAATAACAGATCCGCTAGCAGCAGAAGCGAGAGAAACCCGCAGGCCATCACACCGTGATACTTGGGACGGAGCCGCATCATCAGGATGACAGCACCGCCAACCAGGGTGATGATAATAGGCAGGATAACCAGCCAGTCCCCCAAGGGGACGGGTGCCATCAACATGCCAGCGCCGAAATCGACGGGATGATCGGTGTTAGCAGCCATACTCCGCCTCCTCCTAGTAGCTTACCGGCGGGAGCGGCTCATTGGCCGGCTCCGCTGCGCGCATGTTGACCGTGTTGTCCGTTCCCAGTTCCTGATAGGCGCGATAGGCGAGCACGAGCAGGAAAGCGAGGAAGGAGAAGGAGATCACGATTGCCGTCAGGATCAGCGCCTGCGGCAAAGGATTCGCTGTCGCTCCGGGAGGAACCATCGCGTCGGGTGGAATGATCGGGGGAACCTCACGCGTCAAGCGGCCAGCCGTGAAGATCGTCAGGTTTACCGCGTTGGCGAGGACAGAAACCCCGAGAATGATGCGGATGATATAGCGTGACATCATCAGATAGACGCTGACAGAGAAGAAAATGCCAACAAGAATGGCAAGCATGTTTTCCATGATGGCCTACTCCTCCAGCTTCAGGGCGATAGAGGCCAGAGCCCCCAGGACAACCAGATACACACCAATGTCGAACAGCATTGGCGTCGACAGGGCAATTTCCACTCCCATGATCTCAGGGAAAGCCCATTGACTGGTGAGATATGCCTGGTTCTGAAAGATGGATAACAGACCGGACGTTGCAGCCAGGAAAAGGCCAAAGCCAGCAATGCTGAGGGGCTGATAATGCAGCGCCCGCCTGACATAGCTTACTCCGGCGGCAATCCCATACATTGCAAAGGCCGAGGCACCAATCAAACCGCCGATGAAACCGCCACCTGGTTCATTGTGACCGCGCAGGGTGATAAAAACGGAAAAGAGGATCATCAGGGCCGCCAAGAAAGGGGCGATGGTTCGGAATATAAGGGTTCTCATCGATCCGTTCCTTTCTGTACGGCTGTCTGATCGGCGGGGTCTTTTACGACCTTCTTCAAGGCCCGGCGAATGCGCTCGTTGCCTGAGCGATATTTGATTGCGGTGCCCCTTGTCAGGGTGACGACGGCCAGCGCAGTGATCATCACAACCGCGATTTCACCAAGGGTATCAAGCCCGCGGAAGTCGACGATAATCACATTGACGATGTTGCGTCCATGGGCGATGACGCGGGCGTATTCGGTGAAGAAGTCCGACAATTTGGAATTGAACGCGCCCTGCGTCACAGACATCAACAGCAGGCCAATGCCTGAGCCGACCGCGATCGCAACGACCGCATCTCCGATCGCTTGAGCTGGAGGCCGTTTGTCCCTTTCGATCAGAGAGAGGCGCGTCATGACAAGAGCAATGAAAACGACCGAAAGGGTTTCGACCATGAACTGCGTGAAACTCAGATCGGGCGCGCCAAACAACAGGAAGATGAACGCCACGGCAAAGCCCTGAATGCCAAGCGAAATGATCGCATGGAGCCTTGTATGTGCGATGAGGATGGCAGCCAGACCAAGGATGGCCAATTCGAAAATGGCCCATTCATAGAAATAGAGATCCGGAATGGCCGGCCAGCTGGGCAATTCCCCGAAGGCTATCATCGGAACCCAGAGGATCAGCGCCAAGAGGATAAAGGTCGCGGCAAGATAATATTCCATGTTGCCGCTCTGAACCACATTCGTGACCCGGGTTGAGAAACGGATCAGTCCGGCGATGAAGGTGTCGAAGAATTTGTCTGGCCCCTCCCCGACCAAGAGGATAAACCGGCCTTTGGCATTGCGGACTGTCTCGACCTTCAAATAGAAGCCGATCCCAAGTGCAATGGTAACAAGCGACAGGACGAAGGCGAGATTGAAGTGAATGCCGAGCCCGACCGTCAGATGCCCTTCCTGGCCATGAATAGCATTTGCCATCGGGCCGAGGAGGCTGTGGCCCGTAAAACCACCAGCCAGCATGGAAATCAGACCAAGGCTCGACAAGATGATCGGCCCGGCGATGAGCAGTGCCGGTCCTTCATGCGCTTTTTTCGGCGTGACTTTTTCCGACCCCAGAAACGGCTTGAAGGCAACCATAAAGCCTGCGGCGAACATCATGCCATTGCCGACAACGGCAGTGAGTGTCAGAAGAATGGCGCCGATATCTCCCCCGACAATGCCGGCGTAGATTTCCTCTTTGGCGAGAAACCCGATCATCGGATAAAGGCCACCCATCGACCAGGCACACAGCAGCGCCGCGACAAAGGAGATCGGCATCAACTTGCGCAAGCCACCAAGTCGGGTGACATCGCGCGTCCCGGCTTCGTGGTCAATGGTGCCGACAATCATGAACAGGCCACCCTTGAACAGCGCATGCGCGAACAGATAGAGGACGGCTCCGGTGATCGCCACTTCTGAAGAGGTCCCCACCAGCAAGACCAGCAATCCCAATGAGGCAACCGTGGTGTAGGCGAGCGTCAACTTGAGATCCGTCTGTCTCAGGCTCATCCATGTTCCCATCAGAAGCGTAAAGCCACCAAAGACCGGCAGGATGGTCATCCACAGAGTGGTGTCGCCCAGAACGGGATGGACGCGCATCAGGAGATAAACGCCTGCCTTGACCATGGTTGCGGAATGTAGATAGGCCGATACGGGCGTGGGGGCTTCCATGGCGTTGCGCAGCCAGTAGTGAAACGGGAACTGCGCCGATTTGGTAAAGGCCCCGCCCAGCACCAAAAGGAGGATGGCTGTGTAAAGGGGGCTGTCGCGCAGCGTGTCACCGCCATTCAGCAACTCGCTCATCTCCATCGAGCCGCCGACATGATACATCAGCACCAGACCGGCAAGAAGCGCCAGACCACCGCCGCCCGTCACCACCAAGGCTTGAATGGCCGCACGACGGGAGCGCTCTTCGCGATGGTTGAACCCGATGAGCAGGAAGGACGTGATGGAGGTCAGTTCCCAGTAAATGAACAGGGTAATCAGGTTGTCCGCCAGAACCACGCCGAGCATGGAGCCCATGAACAGAAACATGAAGCTGAAGAACCGTCCCTGCTCCGAATGCCCTTTCATGTAGCCGCCCGAATAGAGAATGATGCAGGCACCAATCCCGGAAATCAGCAAGGCAAAGACCAGACCCAGACCGTCAACAAACAACGAGTAGTTGATGTCATATTGGGGAAGCCAGGGTATCGGTGTGGAACGCACACCCTCGCCCCCATGGGAGACAGGTCCGATAAAACCGCAAAGGTAGATGAAAATCGCAGCGGGAACCAAAGCCAGCAGCCAAGCTGCGTTGTGGCCCATAACCCGCTTGGCAAAAGGAGCAAGCAATGCCGCGGCAAAAGGAGCGGCCATTGCCCAGTTTAATCCATCACTGAATTCAAACGCCATGCGTTAAAACCCCATCCAGCTCATCGTTTGGGCCAAGCATTGCCGGTCTATGCCAGCATTACGAGGCGATTTTCAATCGCATTGGGTTCCAGCAGGCTTTCCCAAATTCCCGCTGAAATTCCAATTTCAGGCCAATTATGAAACATGCGATTCCTTTTTTTTCTTCATGTAACTGTAGTGGAAACCCCACCTAACGCTGCATGAAATTCGCTCAAAAAGTACTACTTTCGCATAAGTCGAAGGCCCTCTTCTAATCGAATTTTGACTCAAAACCTATACCAATTTCCCCATAGAGAGGTTAATAAGATATAGACCACTCACCTGACTACCAATCGGATTGTGACGAGCCTTTTGCTGCCACATTCCGCCTATACTGATATCACCCCATTTGACCGTGTCGATTGAGCAATCGTCTATTCAGTGCAATCGATATGGGTGCTCGCAGCACGCTTTTCAGGAGGCAGATATGACCAAAATCGAAAAAAGTAACGAAGAATGGCAGCAAGCGCTGACCGACGAGCAATTTCACGTCACCCGGCAGCACGGCACCGAACGGGCAGGCACATCTCCGCTCAACTTTGAAAAACGCACCGGGACCTATCATTGTGTTGGCTGCGGCAAGGAGCTGTTCCGTTCAGAAACCAAGTATGAATCCGGAAGTGGGTGGCCAAGTTTTTATGCGCCTGTGGATGATGAAGCTGTCTCAGAACATGAAGATCGCAAGCTTTTCATGAAGCGCACCGAGGTTCGCTGCTCTGATTGCGATTCGCATCTTGGTCATGTCTTCGATGACGGGCCGGCGCCCACCGGACTTCGCTACTGTATGAACGGGGTTGCACTGGAGTTCGAGCCAGACGAAAACGCATGAAGGCTTAGCGGGCCAAAAGCCCGCTTGTCTTTGAGAGGGATAGACTCCGGGGAATAGGCTCTGGATGGTGCCTAAAACGCTCCGCCTCACCTCTTGCAATTGACTGCTAGAGGCGTATGGTCTCTCCATCTTTTCCATAAGTTGGATGACGCCATGACCGACGCCAATACTTCAAACAGCCGCACGCCCAGTCTTGCGGCTTTTCTGTTTCTCGCCATAGCCATTGGCGGTTTTGTCTATGCTGGCCTTGGTTTCATCGGCCTTTCCGAGGCGCAAATCCCGGATGGCTGGAAGAGTACGCCAGGTCAAGTGATGGAAAGCGGTGTCGAGATCATCAAAGGCACGAATAGTGATGGCGAAACCTATCGCCCCACCATCCGCTACCGCTATGAAGTGGACGGCTCATTCCTGTTCGGGAACCAGATCAAGCGCCATCAACAGGAGCGAACGCTGAAAGGCGTAGCAGAGACCGAAATCGAGGATCTCAAACAGGGCACCAATGTCACCGTTCACTACAATCCGGCGGATCCGTCCGAGGCGGTGATCATGAAATCTGATACCATCGGTCCGATGCAGGCCATATCTGCAGGGCTTTGCATCGGGATTACCTGTTTCGCGATTTTCATCGTTTCCCTGCGCAAGCGACAGACGGCAAAGTCAGCTACCGCTTGACGTAAGTGGCCTTTTCCATGTCGTGGGGCTCGACGCTGATGGCGACGGACGGATCGACAATGCCAGCAATGCAATCGAGCAACATATCTGCCATCATCTTCTTTTGCTCTTCGGTACGCCCGGAGAACAATTTCGCTTCAAGATAGATGAAAGGCTTGCCGCCCCCCAAGGCATGATAGTAATCCACAGGAATCGCTCGCACACGAATGGCTTCCGGGCTGAAAAGGCCAGTCTTTTCAGCAGTTTCCAAAACCTTCTGCATCAAGTGATTCAGATCGATGTCAGCTTCGATCGAACGGGCATAATTGATCACCATATGGGGCATTTGGGGAACTCCTCGGGTTTGCGCTTTCGTATGCCTTAAAGTTGACCTATAGCTATCATGTGCAGGGAAGAATGCAATCTCAAGAATGAAGGCGAACGTGTCATGACCCCCATACCGCGGATTGAAACCGAACGACTTGTGCTTCGTCCAATGGAAATGGCTGACTGGCCTGCCTATTTCGAGATGATGCAAAGTGATCGATCGGTTGGCATGGGCGGTCCGTTCAACTTGCGTGAAGCGTGGGGAATGTTCTGCCATGACACCGCCCTTTGGGTCCTCATGGGTCATGGTGCCCTGATGTTCGATGAGAAAAGCACCGGGCAGTGTCTGGGACAAGTCGGTCTCAATCAGGGGCCTCTGTTCCCCGAGCATGAGCTTGGCTGGTTTGTCTACCCTCATGCGGAAGGCAAGAGTTATGCCTTTGAGGCGGCTTGTGCGATCCGCGATTGGGCCTTTTGCGAGTTGGGCATCCCAACACTGGTGACCTACCTCAGCGCAGACAACATGCGATCGCGTCGTCTGGCCGAGCGTCTGGGGGCCGTGCAGGACTTCGACGCGCCCCGTCACGATCCGGCAGATGTTGTTTACCGACACCCCAATCCAAGCTGCGCTACCGTTTGATGCTTCAGACAGTCTCTTGCTTCCGGCCTTGCAGAAGTGCGTCAACTGCCTTACCTGTAGCGCCAATACTGACAGTTTTTCAGAGTGAGTGATTATGTCCACAAGCAATCCATCTGCCCAGACAAGGGCTGCTTTCCCCTCAGACGCGCCCCGCGCTGACAAGCGCCCATCTTCCGTCAGCCATCACGGCATCACAGTGCATGATGACTATGCCTGGCTCCGTGCGGACAACTGGCAGGAGGTCATGCACAAGGGCCGCGAGGTTCTGGACAAGGACATCGAAGCCTATCTTGAGGCCGAGAATGCCTATACCACCAAGGAAATGTCGGACACGGAAGATCTGCAGGCCAGCCTCTTTGAAGAAATGAAGGGCCGGATCAAGGAAGATGACAGCTCGGTCCCCTCACCTGATGGTCCCTACTGCTATAGCCACCGCTTCGTTCAGGGCGGGCAATATCCGCTGGTCGTGCGCGCACCACGCGAAGGTGGCGATGAGCAGATCATGCTCGATGGCAACAAGAAAGCAGAAGGACAAGCTTTCTTCCGCCTCGGAGGCGCAGACCACAGCCCGGACCATACAAAGCTCGCATGGGCCGTGGACCTCAAGGGATCAGAATTCTTCACAATTCGCGTGCGGGATCTGGCAACCGGTGAAGACCTTTCTGATCACATAGAGGGAACAACCGGCGGCACCGTGTGGAGCGCCGACAGCACACACATCTACTACACATTGCTCGATGACAATCATCGTCCTTGCAAGGTTTACCGCCACGAGATCGGCACCGAACAAAGCAACGATGCTCTCATCTATGAGGAATCCGATGCCGGTTTCTTCGTCGGGATCGGCGAAAGCCAGTCCGGTGACTATATCATCATCGATTGCCACGACCACGAAACCAGCGAATGCTATCTTCTTGACGCCAAGGACAATGCTGCCAAGCCAAAGCTTGTGGCTCCGCGCGAACCGGGAATCGAATATTCCATCGATGAAGGTCTGGGGGTTCTTTACATCCTGACCAATGCCGATGATGCCGAAGACTACAAGCTGGTCACCGCCGCTCCCAATCAGCCGGGACGCGCGCACTGGCAGGATCTGGTCCCCCATGAGTCCGGACGCCTCATTCTCAGCCATGGGATCTACAAAAACCATCTGGCCTGGATCGAGCGCACCAATGGGTTGCCGCGTATCCAGATTCGCAACGTCACCAATGGAGCGCAACACGCCATTGCCTTCGAGGAAGAAGCCTATGCGCTCGGTTTGCAAGGCTCGCTCGAGTTCGATACGGACACAATCCGCTTTTCCTATTCGTCCATGACGACCCCGTCGCGCACTTACGACTATAATATGAACAGTCGCAGCCGGACGTTGCGCAAGGAGCAGGAAGTTCCTTCAGGGCACAATCCGGAAGACTATGTCACCCGCCGCCTGATGGCCCCGGCTCATGATGGTGAGCAGGTGCCCGTGACACTGCTCTATCACAAGGATACGCCGCTCGACGGATCTGCCCCCTGCCTGCTTTATGGCTATGGCTCTTATGGCATTTCCATTCCAGCGGGGTTCTCCACCTCGGCGCTGTCTCTGGTGGACCGCGGCTTTGTCTATGCCACTGCGCACATTCGCGGCGGCAAGGACAAGGGCTTTGCCTGGTACAAGAATGGCAAGCGTGAGACAAAGACCAACACCTTCAAGGATTTCATCTCTGCAGGTGAGTTTCTTGCCAAGGAGAAGTTCACGTCACGCGGCAAGATCGTCGCCGAGGGTGGATCTGCAGGCGGCATGCTGATGGGAGCCGTGGCCAACATGGAACCATCGCTATTCTCCGGCATTCTGGCTCTGGTGCCCTTTGTTGATGTGCTCACGACCATGCTTGATGAAACATTGCCGCTGACGCCGCCGGAATGGCCAGAATGGGGCAACCCGATTGCGTCCGAGGATGATTTCAAGATCATTCATTCCTATAGCCCCTATGATCAGGTGAGCGCACAGGACTATCCAGCCATTCTGGCAGTCGGTGGCCTGACGGATCCGCGCGTGACCTATTGGGAGCCGGCAAAGTGGGTTGCCAAATTGCGTGAACGCCGCACCGACGACAACCTCCTGCTGCTCAAGATCAATATGGAAAGCGGGCATGCGGGTGCCTCCGGGCGCTTTGATCGCCTGAAGGAAACGGCCCTCGAATATGCCTTTGCACTGAAGATTAGCGGCAAGCTCTGACAACAGGGCTACGTTTCATGCCAATCAAGGGGACGTCGCCCGGCTCGGAAGCGGCTCCCCTTCAAGGCATTTCCTAAAATGGAGGAGCCAAGCAAGTGATGTTGCGGGGCACCTCGAAACCTGTCATAGAATCACTACGGGAATCAGCCGGGTCGTGCCAACGAGATTCGCACGCACCCCGGACCGCTAGGACTGCCGGAGGCAAGGGCAAATGAACAATGGTAATGGCGATGTCGCAGCGGAAATGCCGCGCCAGTCCCTATTGTTTTTTGCACCCGAATGCTTCAATACGAGCATCCTTGACGCTTACGATCTCTATCTTGATCACCTGAACAGGTCAGGTCACTTCGATGTGACCATCATGGCACCCAATGGCTCGCCCTTTGCAGAAAAAGCTCGGCATAATGGCGCGCTGATGCACCCCGTATCCGACTTTTCCCGCAAGCTTCTGCAACGCACGCCACAGCTGTGGCCGATCCTTACAGCCACGCGCCGCTATCGCTTTGATATCGCACTGGCGCATGATTCCTATGGCTGTCGGGGCTTGTCACAGATCGCGCGCCGCGTGATTGGCGTGTGCCACAACGACCAGTTCAACGGCTTCCAGTCAGTCGAAAGAGTGATCGCCCTCACCTCGGGGGCATCAGATCTGGGCCGCCACATTCTGGACGATGCGGTTCCCGTTGAAGTGTTGCCCTATCCCTACAGGCAGCAGTTTGACGTGCCCGTTCCACCAGCCGAGGACGACAAGCCACTGGTGGTCGGAACCAGTGGTCCGTTTGTGGATGGAGACGGTCTTGGAACGTTCATTCATGCGGCGCAACTGCTGCATCAGAGCCATCCTGACACACGCTTCGTGATCGTCGGCTCGGGACCGACAGAACATGAGCTCAAGGAGCTTTCCGATCAAATAGCTCCCTTCATCGACTTCACGGGCCCTCTCAACGCTTCGGAGATGGCAGACCTCATTGATCTCTATTGCCTGACGGCACCGGAAGCATCCTATTCTGTGCCTTTATGCGAGATGATGGACGCCGGGGTAGCCTGCGTTGCCACTTGTACCAACGGTGCGATGGATATTCTGAAGGGTGGTATGGTGGCCCCTATCGTGCCCATCGATGATGCCTTTTCCCTCGCGGTACAGCTTCAGGAACTGCTGGATGACCGCCCCCAGATCAAACGCATCAAAAAATCCTGCTTCGAGCGCATCCGGGAAGAAGATTTTGATCCCGACGAGTTTAACCAGCGTCTCATCACGTTGTTGAGCGAAGCGCGATAACGCCCCATCAGACCGAGAAATTCTTCACAACCGCTTGGAACCATTTGGGGTGCCAGACGTTGTCATGACAACGATTGTGAAGTCATCACAATTGCGAAGGGGAAACGCCCTTCCACCACTTGTTGTCAGAATAGAAACTACCTATTTTGATATGCATCAATTTCCAAACATCCTGTCTTGGATGTTTTCTGCTGCCTTTTTAAAAAGGAGATTTTTCAATGGCTTTTGAACTTCCCGAACTCCCCTATTCCTACGATGCACTTGGCGATTTCATGTCTGCCGAGACTCTCGAGTATCACCATGACAAGCACCATCTTGCCTATGTAACCAACGGCAACAACCTGCTTCAGGATTCTGGTCTGGAAGACAAGAGCCTTGAAGAGATTGTCAAGGAAAGCTACGGCAAGAACTCTGGTCTGTTCAACAACGCTGCTCAGCACTTCAACCATGTTCACTTCTGGAAATGGATGAAGCCTGTGGCTGAGGAAGGCAGCGTGCCGGGTGCTTTGGCTTCCAAGATCGAGTCGGATCTGGGTGGCATGGACAAGTTCCGTGCAGATTTCATCAACGCTGGTATCACGCAGTTTGGTTCGGGCTGGGCATGGCTTGCTCTGGTTGACGGCAAGCTTGCTGTTACCAAAACACCGAATGGCGAAAACCCGCTGGTTCACGGCGGTGTACCGCTGCTTGGTTGTGATGTGTGGGAGCATTCCTACTACATCGACTACCGCAACGCGCGGCCGAAATATCTCGAAGCTTGGTTCGACAATCTGGTCAACTGGGAATATGTGGCCGAGCTGCTCGAAGCAGCATCCTAAGAATTTCGGGCTGCCGTTTGCTGCCCGACTTATCAAAATAAGAAACCCCGCCTTCATCGAAGGCGGGGTTTTCGCTTTTATGGGTCATATCCTGATCCTCTCGATCACCACAAGGCTAAAGCCCTTTGCGGCATGGCTTGGCAATGCGAAACTCCGGATATTCAGTGCGTTTCCAATACAGCCAGTCCTCACAATCCTTGCGAGAGCGGAAGCAACCAATATCGTTGAAGGTTTCCTTGCGAGGTCCCCATTCAAAAATGTCGCTGCGTTCACGGTAACCAATATGCTGACCCCACCAGACGCGGGAGGCTCCGATTGTCTGTGCCAGAGACAGGCAGCGTGCCGGCTCCGGATTTGGCCGGTCATTGGCCAGAGCAACAGGCGCAAAAGCTGAGAATGGCGTCAGTCCGGTTGTGAGAAAAGTTGCTAATATCAGAATCGAAGAGAGGCTTCTTGGGGCCATTATCGGACTCCTGACGGTCCATGCCCATTGAGAAAATCGGGCATTGATCTGATCAGAGCGGGTCTGATCTGATTGGCTTGTCATTGTTCGCTCAGAGTCCTAAAGCAGCAAAATGTCAAAAGCTGGGCAGGCACTGGCTTGCATTGTCTTTGATGAGATTTTCTCCGGGTGTGAAAGACCAAGACATATAACAGGACATAAAAAAGGGGAGCCCCTGCTCCCCTTTCGATGCTCAAAAGCGCGCACGAATGCAGCCTCACTTGTGGGCAAATTCCCAGTATAGCTCGCGAGCCTTTTTGGCAAACGGGCCGTGATCGTATTGGCGCTCGTCAAATTCGAAGATCGGCACGACCTTCGAATAGTTGCCCGTCGAGAACATTTCATCCGCTTCCTTGCAGTCCTCAAGAGTGAGGGTGCATTCCACAACGGTTTCGCCTGCCTCACGCAGCAGCTGAATGGTTCGCTGACGGGTGATCCCATTCAGGAAGCAGCCGTTAGCGACGGATGTCTTGACCACGCCATCCTTGACGATGAAGAAGTTGGCCGTCGCAAGCTCGGCGACGTTGCCCTGCATATCGCAGACAATTGCGTTGTCAAAGCCCTTGCTCTTGGCTTCCCTCAGGCAGCGCGCATTGTTGATGTAAAGACCGGATGCTTTTGCAGTGGTCGGCATGGTTTCCGGTGTCGGACGACGGAAACGGGTGGTCGTGACCCGCACCCCCTTGTTGGCATCCGGCATTGGTGCGTCGAACATGGTGAGGCAGAATTCGACATCATCGGGGTCGACATTGATCACGCTATCAAGGCTACCGATCCCGAAGTAGGTCGGGCGGATATAGACAGCATTGCCGCCAAATTTCTGAGCCCCTTCTGCAGCCAACTCCATGATCTCGCCAGCTTTCATCGTCGGCTTCATGTCGAGCGACAGACAGGAGCGATTGATGCGCTCGCAATGGAGATCCAGATCGGGCATCACGCCCTCGAAATAGCGCGCTCCATCAAACACAGTGCTCCCTTGCCAGAAGGCATGGGACCGAGGCCCCAAAATCGGCGGGTTGCCTTCGTGCCACTCACCCTTGTACCAAGTCCAGGTTTTGGAAAACTCAGCCATTGCTTCTCATCCTTACTAATCGGCGGCGATCCGCCATGTCTTGTCTGTTTACTTACCGCTCAAACCAGATCTTGCCAACTGCGACATGGCACCTTGGTTCTCGTTAAAGGCAATCGGCGGGGAATTGGGGTCTGGTGGGCTGGAAGATGCGTAGATCTGAATGGAAGCGCTTCTTGCTCGCCACGTCAAGCCATTCCGCTCACTTTGATCCATTCGAATGATTTCTTCCTCAACCTAGTTGGCACAGAAATGCTCTCACTCAGAAATGCGCTCACTATACAATTTTCCAACTTCGCGATGCAGCGGATTATATCCGCCGGGGCTTTTCAATACCTCTCTATTGTGCGATTGGTGAGTAACGGAGAGGCCAACTTTTGATAGAGACCAGCCTCCGCAGCTATCGGATGGGAGGAGCCCCCCATGGCACCGACGATGACGACCCCAAGCACGGTGTATGTCTTTGATGCATACGGCACGTTGTTTGATGTTCATGCCGCTGTGCGTCTGCATGCCGGGCACCTTGGCCCCGATGCTGCCCGGCTATCCGGGATATGGCGCGCCAAACAGCTGGAATACAGCTGGACTCGGTCCCTGATGCATCAGTATCTGGATTTCTGGACCCTCACCGAACAGGCTCTCGACTTTGCGTTCGAAAAGATGCCCCATGTGGATCGTGCGATACGCCCTGATCTGCTTGATGCCTATCGCACCTTGTCCGTTTATCAGGAGGTCAGACCGGTTCTGGAAGGGCTGAAAGGACGGGGTATGCAACTGGCAATTCTGTCAAACGGGTCGCCAGCGATGCTGAATGCGGCGGTCGCGGGAAATGGTCTTGAGGGTTTGTTTGACGAGATCCTGTCTGTCGATCCGCTCCGCACCTACAAGACAAGCAAGGAAGCCTATGATCTGGTCACGACGACCTTTCGCTGTTTTCCCGACACGGTCTCGTTTCAGTCATCGAACCGATGGGATATTGCGGGTGCCGCAGCCTATGGTTTCAGGGCAACATGGATCAACAGGGACGGAGTACCAGATGAATATCGAGATCTGGCACCAATGGCGCAATTCAAGGATCTCAAGGGCTTGCTGACCTACTAAAGCGCCTTGCCCAGCACCCAGTGTTCCCGATCGTCTTTTGTGAATGGCTCGATCTCGCTGTATCCGAGCGCCTTGTAGTGCTTTGCATCGCTCGACTGCACAAAGATCTGCGAATATCCCATCTCGTCGGCCAGTTCTTCGACCTCGGCGCAAAGATCATCAATCAGCGAACCGTGATCGATGGCCGGATCCACGAGAGGGGCTGCCAGCCATGGTCCCAGATCTTCAAATGCTTCCATTTCCGACTTGACCAAGACCGCAATCGCCACGATCTGCCCGGTACGAAACCCGGACGAAATCAGCCCCACCACGGCATCTTCCTCTTCGCCATCAAGAGCCAGCTTCCGGAATGCCGCCTTGCGCATATCCATCGCGGCTTTCTCATCCCTTTCCCCTGCCCCGTCACCAATAGACAGGGCGGCGTGGAAGTGGGCGCAGTCAGGCACCAGATCTGGCACATCGGAGAGGCGAACAAACTCAATATCGGGGATAGAATTGGCCATCAGGTCTGGCTCTCTCGTTTGATCCATTTGGGAATATCACCCGGCGGTGTGTAACCCTCCATGCGATCCAGCACGCTTTTGGCATCATGATCGATGATCAGCATATCGCGATGAGGCTGCTTGACGAACTGCTCCTCAGCGGTCTTGTCAAGAAAGCGCACGAGATCATCGTAATAGCCATTTACATTGAGCAGCGCTGACGGCTTGTCGTGCCAGCCGAGCATTGCCCAGGTCCAAACCTCGAACAGCTCGTCCATTGTGCCTATGCCTCCGGGCAAAGAGACGAACCCGTCGGACAGCTCGACCATGCGCGCCTTGCGCTCATGCATACTGTCAACAAGGATCAACTCGGAGAGACCCGCATGATCGATTTCCTTGCGCTTGAGAGCATTTGGCAGAATGCCAATCACCTCCCCGCCTGCACTCAGTGCGGCATCGGCGCAGATGCCCATCAGGCCAACGGAAGAGCCGCCGTAAACGAGCTTGTAGCCCCTTTGAGCTATCTCTCTGGACAGGGCAACTGCAGCAACCTCAAATTCCTTGCTGCGTCCCCAACTGGAGCCGCAGAAAACACAGATGCTTTTCATGGTTATCTCTCCATCTGTCGTCAATTGGATCTGCCGTTTTCGCTCGCCAACAGGCTTAACGAGCTTGCCGTTTGACGGGGTATGAACTGGGTCACTATCGCCGATTCGTTACCCGATGACGACAGCCGTACCGGATGCTGCAACCATAAGCATAGATCCACGCTCGCCTACGGTTTCGTAATCGACATCGACGCCGATGATTGCATTTGCGCCAATGCGCTGGGCATAGTCCGTCATTTCCTGAACAGCAATATCGCGGGCCCGCTGTAGCTCGGATTCATAAGACCCGGAACGCCCACCAACGATATCGCGAATTCCGGCAAAGAAGTCTTTGAAAACATTGGCACCCAGAATCGCCTCTCCATTCACCATGCCCTTGTATTCGCGAATGGTGTAGCCTTGAAGTGAATCCGTCGTCGTGATGAGCATGGCCTTTTCCTCAGTTTAGTGAATGTATAGAGCCTCTTAAACATGGCCATTGGCCGAACCGGATCAAGGTGCCATTGGAACAAAAAAGCCGCCCAATTGGGCGGCTTTCTTAATGTATAGATTGCGACAGCTGCTTATTCAGCGGCTTCCTGGCTGTAGCCAAGGCGTTTGTTGAGCTGATGGATCAGGTCAACAGCTGCCTCGGGAATCACGGTTCCCGGAGGATAGATCGCGGAAGCACCGGCTTTGTAGAG
Source organism: Cohaesibacter sp. ES.047 (assembly GCF_900215505.1). Lineage (NCBI taxonomy): Bacteria > Pseudomonadati > Pseudomonadota > Alphaproteobacteria > Hyphomicrobiales > Cohaesibacteraceae > Cohaesibacter > Cohaesibacter sp. ES.047. The sequence continues at coordinate 3,308,514 of NZ_LT907844.1, read as the reverse complement.
CGCATCATAATCCTGCGGCGGGATAACACCACCGGCCACGATCATGATGTCGCCACGGCCTTCCTGTTCCAGAGCAGCCTTCAGCGCTGGAACGAGGGTCAAGTGACCCGCAGCCAGCGAAGAGGCAGCAACGGCGTGCACGTCGTTTTCAACGGCCTGACGCGCTGATTCTTCAGGGGTCTGGAAGAGCGGTCCGATGTCGACATCGAAACCAAGGTCAGCAAAGCCCGATGCGATCACTTTCTGACCGCGGTCGTGACCATCCTGGCCCATCTTGGCGATGAGGATACGAGGACGACGGCCATCATTGGCCTCGAACTCTTCAACCAGCTTTTGCACTTTCTGAACTGCGTCGGACATGGCTCCAACCTCCTTGCGATAAACGCCGGAAATGGACTTGATCTCGGCGCGGTGACGCCCGAAGACTTTCTCCAGAGCTTCACTGATTTCGCCAACAGTTGCCTTGACGCGAGCAGCTTTCACCGACAGGTCAAGCAGATTGCCATCACCAGCTTTCGCAGCGTTGGTCAGAGCTTCCAGAGCGGCGTCGACATCAGCCTGACTGCGCTCTTCGCGCAGGCGTTTCAGTTTGTCGAGCTGCTGGTGACGCACTGCGGTGTTGTCCACCTGAAGCACTTCGATGTCTTCGGCGTGGGTTGGCTTGTATTTGTTGACGCCAACCACGGTCTGGGATCCACCATCGATGCGAGCCTGTGTCTTGGCGGCTGCTTCCTCGATGCGCAGTTTTGGAATACCGGCTTCGATGGCTTTTGCCATGCCGCCCAGTTCCTCGACTTCCTTGATGTGGGCCAGAACCTTGTTGGCCAACTCTTCAGTGAGCTTTTCAACATAGTGCGAACCACCCCAAGGATCGACAACTTTGGTCGTGCCGCTTTCCTGCTGCAGGAACAGCTGGGTGTTACGAGCAATACGCGCCGAGAAGTCGGTCGGCAGAGCCAGCGCTTCGTCGAGTGCGTTGGTGTGCAGCGACTGGGTGTGCCCTTGCGTTGCGCCCATGGCCTCGATTGCGGTACGGCCCACGTTGTTGAAGACATCCTGTGCGGTCAGGGACCAACCGGACGTCTGCGAGTGGGTACGCAGCGAGTAGGATTTGGGGTTTTTCGGATTGAACTTTTCCTTGACCAGTTTGGCCCAGACCAGACGGGCTGCGCGCATCTTGGCCACTTCCATGAAGAAGTTCATGCCGATTGACCAGAAGAAGCTGAGGCGAGGAGCAAAGGCATCCACGTCCAGACCCGTATCGACACCGGCTTTGATATATTCAAGGCCGTCGGCGATGGTGTAGGCCAGCTCGAGGTCAGCGGTCGCCCCGGCTTCCTGCATGTGATAGCCGGAAATCGAGATCGAGTTGAATTTCGGCATATTCTGCGAGGTATAAGCAAAAATGTCCGAAATGATCCGCATGGAAGGAAGCGGCGGGTAGATGTAGGTGTTGCGGACCATGAACTCTTTCAGAATATCGTTCTGAATGGTACCGGCCAGCTTATCCTGCGAGACGCCCTGCTCTTCTGCAGCGGTGATGTAGAGCGCCATGATGGGCAGCACAGCGCCGTTCATGGTCATGGACACGGACATCTTGTCGAGGGGGATACCGTCGAACAGGGTGCGCATGTCGTAGATGCTATCGATCGCCACACCGGCCATGCCGACGTCGCCCGGCACTCGAGGGTGATCGGAATCATACCCGCGGTGGGTGGCAAGGTCGAATGCGATCGACAGGCCCTTCTGACCGGCAGCAAGGTTGCGGCGGTAGAAGGCGTTGGAATCTTCAGCGGTCGAGAAGCCGGCATACTGACGGATCGTCCAGGGACGCTGGGTGTACATGGTCGGATAAGGACCACGCATGTAGGGTGCCAGTCCCGGCCAGGTGTTCAGGAAGTCAAGAGAAGCGATGTCGCTCTCTTTGTACACGTCCTTCACATCGATGCCTTCTGGCGTGTGCCAGATGGCATCAGACCCTTTGGCAGCGGGCCCTGCGGCCTTGAATGCAATCTCGGCAAAGTTTGGGATCTTACTCATTCTTCCTGTTCCTCAGCCTTGCGCCAGAGGGGCAATGCCCAGCTCGGCGTGAATCTTGGTAAGCTCAGCGAGAACGTCGCAGCCTTCAAATGCGAAAGCGTCAACACCGGCAGCGCTCAGAGCGTCCATGAGGTCTTTGGGACGTCCGGCAATATATACCATTTTCGCCCCTGCGTCTTTCAGTGCCTTGGCAAAGGCGGCGCCATTCTCTTCGTAAAGACCATCGGGACCGACAATCGCCACGATCTGTGAACCCGACGCCTTGAAATCGGCAACAGCGGCTTCAGCCTCTGTATACCCTTTATCAGACAGGGATTTGATGCCACCGGCCTCGAAGAAGTTTTTCGTCCAGGTCGCCCGTGCCGTGAAGTCGGCAATGCGACCGAGGTTCGCGAAGAACACAGTCGGCTGGCCAGCAGCCTTGGCGGCAAAGCGCAGGGCTTCGTACGCCTCGGACGTGCGAACGACTTTCAGCGGCGTGCAGCTTTCACCCTCACCAAGCTCGGGAGCGGGAAGCGGAGCAACATCGAGCACTTCGGCTTGGCCTTCGTCGATGTTCGGGAACGCAGATGCGCCAGTCAGTGCGTTTTTGCGTTTGGCAACCAAAGCAGAGCGGGTGGCGTTTGATTTCGCGATGGCATCAAGGACCAGATTGCCTTTCAGCGCTTCGACAATACCGCCAGCCTTTTCGATCTCCTGGAAGAAGCCCCAGGCGATCTCGCCTTCCTGATCGGTCAGAGATTCGACAAAGCCGGAACCGGCTGCCGGGTCGGTGACGCGATAAAGGTTCGATTCCTCGATCAACATGGTCTGCAGGTTGCGGGAAATGCGGCGCGTCAGAGGCGTCGGCAGACCAAGCGCCAGCGTATAAGGCAGGACGCAGAGGCTGTCAGCCCCGCCAACACCAGCAGCAAAGGTCGCCGTGGTGGTGCGCAGCATGTTCACGGCTGGGTCCAGCTTGGTCATCATGGCCCAAGAGGTTTCGGCGTGAATTTTCAATGGCGTGAAGTCCACTCCGGCAGCGCTCAGCAGGTTGGCCCACAGGATGCGCATTGCGCGCAACTTACAAAGAGAGCTGAACTGGTTGGCTTCAACAGAAAGCGTCACGTCAATTGCAGAGAGCGCCTCGGACGCCTCGAAACCGGCATCCTCAAGGACGCGCCAGTAGGCAACGATGGTTGCGATAACCGCACCCAGTTCCTGAGCTTCGGTTGCGCCAGCATCGTGATAGGGACGGCCATCAGCGGTGACGAACGGTCCCTTGAAGCCTTTGGCTTTCAGATCCTTGATGGTTTCAACCATGGTAGCCGCACGGCCAGCCCAGTCAGGGGCAATCGTACCGGTCGAAGCAAAGGCTCCAATCGGATCAAGACCGAATGCAACGTCGAGCGTGGAAGCATCGAGGCCCTTGTCGGCAACATAGTCGGCAAAGGCAGTCGCGGCAGCCCGGCCGGTCACACTACCCTCAAGGCGTACTGCGATCAGATCGAGCAGCACTTCGTCGAGAACCTTGGCTAGCGTTTCCTTATCGGCCTTGATGCCGAACCCACGGGCGCTCGCACAACCCGCGAACGGAATGCAGAGCATGTTCGCGCCATTGGCCAGATCAGTCAAAGCCTGTTCGTTGGCTTTCTCAGCATCCGGATGATCAACGCGCTGGCAAATCGCCCATGGGGTATCTTCGGGCCGCATCGCCAGAGGCGCCTTGCCTGTTGCGCGTTCATAGATAGGATTGATCTCAGTCCCATCAATCATCTTGGTTGAAATACGGGAGAGAGGCTGTCCCTTGAGGGCTTTTTCGACTACTTCGACCCAATCGTCATGGGAGTAGTCGGGAAAGGTCTCGGAAATCCTCAGAGCTTCGCTCATCTTGTTCGCTCCAAATTGTTAAGGAGGTAAGGGGCGCGGGGGTCCCTCGAATCCTCCCTTCTGACTTTAATCCAGTTTCCCAAGCGCTTGCCTGCCCTCTTGCGGGTCGAGGCTTCGCTCTCCTTGAAATATCTTGCGGATGGCCGCGATCTTATCCACTTTCGTCCTAGGTGCTTTGTCCTAGCGCAAGCGATTGTCGAAAAAATGTCATTTGCGCCAAGAGTGTTCAGCTTGTGCAAAATTCGGCAAAAAGGGAGGAGACTCCACCGAGCCGGGATACTCATATTATGTTAAAAGCCAGCCCCACTGCATGCAAGCTCTCCCAATGGTGCTGTTTATGACCTCTCCTTGCGTAATCTCTCCACATTGCCATGGCTCTTCCCGATAAAGACGGGTTGCGATTCGGAAAAAGCTCGGGTCAACAGACAAATACTTATGCGAGTATATATTTCATACAATACAATAGATTGCACAAATACTGTGCGAGCACAGTTATAAAACGCGCGATTCGTATTAAGCCATCCCGGCGCAGATCAAGTTGCAGATTGACTATTGTCAGATCTTTTCAGCGCGAATTTTGACAAGTGTCCAACTTCATGCACAGGCTATCGGCATTTTTATCAATATAGTTGAGCCAATAATTCAGGTATTTACAGTCATAAATCCGATTTTGTCGCGCTTGCCCACTATTTGAGGTTGCTCCTTGTTACACAATTAGTGCAATCTTTCGGGGGCAAGAATGGGGTGTGCGACAAGATATTGGTATCGTAAGACCGGTCCTGAATCTGCCGTTGCATATAGTAAATCACGCCGCAAAACCTTTTGCGGCAGACCTAATTGTAACCCAACAACCGCAGATCAGATAGATGAACGATACACTATGGGACCATCCCAATAACGTTTCCTACATCAACCGTCTGGACACGAGCCCCCAATCATTGTTTGAAACCTATTTTCCGCGTTTCCAAGCAATTGGTGCGAACCATGTTCTGGCTGCGGGGGTGCCTCTTCCCGGACGCGACCTCGTCAAACTCGCCTTGTTCCAGAAATGGGGCGAAGAGGAAATCACGACCGGCCAGTTGGCGCAGATCAAGGGCGGCGATCCGCTCCTGCGTCAGATCGCGGTTCTCAAGGAGCCAACAATCTGGCGTCTTCAGGATACGAACAACCAATGGCTCGCTAACTCCAGTCTTATCTCTTTGCTCCGCCGCAGTGCGCAGCATCCGGATGAGTATCGCACGATCGCAGGTCTGCATATCCATGTGTTTGGCCATTTCCAGATCGCGCTTTGTCTGGCTGGTGCAGATATCGTAGCGACACGGCGTGAGTTGCTATCGATGGCGACGGAAATCCGCTTCGCCCTTGAAGATGCAGATGCCATCAAACCGATCCTGAACCGCCCAGGTGAACTGTCCGCACGCGAGCGCACGATTCTGGCTCTGACCGCAGAGGGAAGAACCGCCAGCGACATCGCGGCTCAGCTGGACATCTCCCAGCGGACCGTCCATGCTCACCTGCAGAATGCATCGGAAAAGATGCAGGCATCGAACAAGACCCAAACGGTTGTCGAAGCCTTGCGCTACGGCCAGATTGAACTTCTCTGACATCAAACCCGAGGGAGAACAGCCTGTTCGCGGCCCCTCGCCTGCTGATATTGCAAAGTCATGACCTCCCCCAGAGGGGGAGGTTTGAGACGCTTCGCTTGAACCACTAGAAGTGGTTTTGTTAGGTTTCAATAATTAGGCTTGAACATATCGGCATAGTCAGATGCCTTGTCCTGCTTCTCCTGATTACGGATATAGCGTCTGACGACCTCCTCTTGATAGCCCGTTGTTGAGACAAAGTATCCACGTGCCCAAAAGTGATATCCCTTGTAACGACGTTTCCGGGCATATTTGTTTGCCACGTAAAGCGCCGTTTTTCCTTTCAAGAACCCCACTATATGGGCCACAGAATATTTGGGTGGGATCGAGATCAACATATGAACATGGTCAGGCATCAGATGCCCTTCCTCAATATGGCATCCTTTCTGGGATGCCACTTTGCTAAATTGATCTCGCAACTCAAGCCGCAAGTCTCCGTAGAGACGTTTGGTGCGGTACTTGGACCCGAAGACCACGTGATATTTGCAGTCCCAAGTGCTGTGTGATAGGTGATTTTTGTCCATAAAAACCTCCTCGCTTGCTTTCTTAAAACCACGCCAATGGTTCAAGTGAGGAGGTCTCTTACTGAAAATGTAGAACCTGTCCAGTCCTCCACCGGAGGTGGAGGTTTATTTCAGATAGAAGAAAAAGCCAGCGCTTGCGCTGGCTTTGTGTTTTCTGGGCGCGACTGGCAGACGCCAACCACTGCTAGTAGGTCATCATAGGCGTGAGATCTTTGGCCTGCGCCACCCATTTTTCCACATTGCTCTGGGCAGGGACCTGACGAACGAGTTTCTTCTGGTCGTTGGCTTCCTTCATTGCCTTGGTGAGGTTTTCCGCATTGCGATTGCGCAATTCCTTGACGGTATCAACCCCGGCGGCTTCCAGCAGTTCGGAAAATTTCTCCCCCACACCCTTGATCCGCATCAGATCGGACATGTTGGCCCATTTCAGAATGCGCGCGTGTTCAATTCCGGTTTCTTCTTCCAGCGCCTTGCGACCCGCAGGATCCTTGGCTCTTGCCAGATATGCTTTGGTGTTGCTGATTCCCACTTTCTTGAGTTTCTCAGCATAGGACGGCCCAATACCTTCGATTTTCGAAATTGGATAAGATGACATCGTGTTCCTCCATGATGGTACCAACCGGTCAGGGAGCCAAGCGTCCTGACTTACACGTCTTGTTGGTTGAGCGTTAACAGAGTGTTACAAATCCGCATTGCCCGCAAGAGCCGCATTGATCAGATTTACAATATCTGATTGAGCGCAGGTACAGAGTTGATGACATCATCGACCGCCTGCTCGTCTGTATTCTCTTTGGCGACGTCGATCATTTCACGCGCAACCGTTTTGACCTCACCCATGCTGAGGCCAGCGCTAGTCAGTTCATTCAGAGCGGCCATTGCCGACCCCATGCCGCCCATTGAACCAAGCATGCCGCCCAAAAGACCACCACCGACATCGGCGGAAGACGTGTCGACCAGTTGGTTTGCTCCCAACGCATCAACGATCATCTGAACCTTGTCCTGCGGCCCTTCCTTGGCCAAAAAGTTGAGAATGATTTCTACGGCCTGTTTTGCGAGTTCTTCCGAGATTCCGGCTGCAGAAGCGATGCGTGCGATGATTTGATCCATTTGTGTCTCCCAATTCGATCTGTTGCGATCCGTGGCGTTTTTGCCATCCTTACGCTGGCGTAAACTTGCACAGCCAGCGAACCATGACAAGGCTCAGCTTGTTTGCTGAATGCATACTATTGGCTGAGTATTCTTCAAGTCGGTTGCAGCCTTTTGACAACGGTCGTAAAAATGATTCCGGATGATGGTGATCTGCCGGAGTATGCAGCAAGACGTAGCGCGGCGGGAATGAATGCAAACTGAACAGATCGACGAGGCTGTCATGCATTCGGGATCAAGTCGATAGATGCACACAACACGGGATACGGGGTCACCATGTTTAAGGACGGTGAAATTTATCTGGGCACTTCCTTTTTGAAGGATAGTGACGGTCAGGAAACCAGCCAGGGGGAATATCTCAATCTCAAGCGGGCCAATCGCCATGGCTTGATCACAGGGGCAACCGGCACCGGCAAGACCGTCTCCTTGCAGATTCTGACGGAAGGCTTTTCCAGTGCCGGAGTCCCGGTTTTCTGTGCGGACGTCAAAGGCGATCTTTCCGGCCTTGCCGCCAAAGGCGAACCCAAGGACTTTCTTGCCAAACGCGCCGAGCAGATCGGCTTTTCTGACGATTACAGCTTCGATTCTGTTCCGACCATCTTCTGGGATCTGTTCGGCGAGCAAGGGCATCCCGTCCGCACCACCATCACGGACATGGGGCCATTGTTGCTCGCCCGTCTTCTCGGTTTGAACGATACGCAAGAGGGCATTCTCAACATTGCCTTCAAGCTCGCCGATGATGAGGGCATGCTGCTGCTCGATCTGAAGGACCTCAGAGCGCTGCTGGTGAACATGGAAGAGCGGCGCAAGGAACTCTCGGCTGAATATGGCAACATCTCGACAGCCTCGATTGGCGCGATCCAGCGTGATCTTTTGGTTCTGGAACAACAGGGTGCGGAACAATTCTTTGGTGAGACGGCGCTCGATATTCTCGATCTGATGCGCACAACGCGTGACGGGCGCGGCGTGGTCTCGATTCTGGCCGCCGATAAGCTGATGCAGTCCCCTCGCCTCTATGCCACCTTTTTGCTCTGGCTGCTGTCCGAACTGTTCGAGGAATTGCCCGAAGTCGGCGACCTCGACCAACCGCGTCTTGTCTTCTTCTTTGATGAGGCGCACCTCTTGTTTGAAGATGCTCCCAAGGTGCTGGTCGACAAGGTAGAACAGGTGGTCAAATTGATCCGGTCCAAGGGGGTTGGCGTCTATTTTGTCACCCAGAACCCGCTTGATGTGCCCGATGGCGTCCTGTCCCAGCTTGGCAACAGAGTGCAGCATGCATTGCGCGCCTTCACGCCGCGCGACCAGAAGGCCGTAAAGGTGGCGGCGGATACCTTCCGACCCAATCCAGCGCTCGACACCCGGCAGGTGATCATGGAGATGGGAGTGGGTGAAGCGCTCGTCTCGACCCTGATGAAAAAGGGTGTGCCCTCGATTGTTCAAAGAACACTCATTCGCCCGCCAAGCTCGCGCATCGGCCCTCTGAGCGAGGCGGAACGGCGCGATGTGATTGCCAACAGCCCTGTGTTTGGGCTGTATGACAAGGTTGTTGACCGCGAAAGCGCCTACGAAGTGCTCAAAGAACAGGCCGAACAGAAGGCAAAACGCGAAGCTCAAGAGCGCAAGGAAGAAGATCGCCAACGCGAAGCACGTGGTCGCCCAAAGAAAAGCCGGACCGGTTTTACACTGCCAGATTTTGATCGTGACGACAGGCCAACACGAACGGCACGCAAGAAGGCCTCAAGACGCCGCTCCAATCGTCAGACAGTAGCGGAGACTGCAATGAAATCGATCGCCCGCTCTGTTGCCACCTCTTTGGGAAAAGCGCTTGTGCGCGGCATTCTGGGCAGCCTCAAAAGCGGTCGGTAGCATTCCGCTACGAATTTTTAACCCCAACGCGTTTGGAAAGTGAATATTTACCGATTACAAGGAATTCCAATCCACAATGGGCCAACCTTGCAAAAAGGTTGGTCCTTTTTAGTTCTGTTTGGCTAAAATAGGCCAGCAGTTGGGGGAAATAGGCCGAAATTAATCAGTGATTCGATCGATTTCAGCCAAAGTCTTGAGTGAGGCCATATTGTCGCGCCGCTTGAAACCGATCAAAGATCTATCCGTTCTCGTGCTTGCCCAGCGCAAACATGATCGCCAGTTGTGGGCGGAATTACTCAAGAACTGCGGCATCAATCACCCACTTTCCATGTCCGAAATCGAGCAGGCTTCGGCAACGGTGGGGTCCGGGCAGGTCGATGTTGTTTTCGTTGATGAAGCCTATGGTCCCAAGGGGATTGCCAGTGTGCTCATTCCGGCCCGCAATGTGGAATTTGCCGGAGGTCGGGGCATTTGTCTTGTTCTTTGCTCCAAACGGGCGACCACCCAAGACGTCATCAACGCGCGCAATCTCGGATTTGCGTCGCTGATTATTTTGCCTGCCTCCACCGATACGGTCCGCAAGCATCTGGAACTGGCTACCCGATACATTCCCAAGAGCGATGAAGAGTTGGGCTGGTCCGCTCCGAAAATCATGGCCAAGCGCGAGCAGGAAGCCCCTGCTCCGCCGGAGCCGAAAGATAGCCCCGAGGCCACGATGCCCCGCAAAGGCAACGCGACGTCGCGGGGTAGGCAATCAGGAACCAGCACAGCAGCGGCTGAGATATCGTCGCCCCCCTCTTCAGAGCCTGATAGCTCGGAGCTTGCCAAAGACCTCAAGGCCTGGGGCGATGATCTGGACAATGAGCGGCAGCCGCGACCAAATGGCGCCCCCCGCTCCAACAGCCAATCAGAGCCATCGTTGTCTGAAACCGCTCAAAGTGCAGCCAATGTCGGACAAAAGCCCCAGACACAAACCCGATCTCAAAGCGATGCCGATCATGAAGATGGTTTGGTGGCCGTAAAAATCACGGGCCGGTCGGGCAAAAGCGCTGAAGAGGAAATGGTGTATCTGTAAGGCACCGGCTCTTGGTTCCTATCCGGTTGGCGCGTGTGCAGAAGGCCTTTGGGCCTCTGGTCTGTGAGCTTGGAAGCTGATAGCCTTGCCCAAACCGACCACTGTCGCGTTCAATCTCCCCCGGAAGAGGACTCCATGACCCAGATTGATGATGTTCTGGCGCATATCGACGCCAATATTGATGCTTCCCTTGCCCGAATGGAAGCCCTTGTGCGGTTCAAATCCATTTCAACCGACGCTGCGTTCAAGGATGACTGCCGCAAGGCTGCAGAATGGCTCGCCGCGTCGCTGCAGGACATCGGTTTTGACGGTTCGGTTCGCGAAACCTCCGGCCATCCCATGGTTGTCGGACATGACGGGGATGAAGGCGAAAAACCGGGGCCAGATGTTCTCTTCTATGGCCACTATGACGTACAGCCGGTGGATCCGCTCGAACTTTGGAACAGCGATCCGTTTGGGCCTGCCATCATCGAAAAAGACGGCGTCAAGATGATGACCGGACGCGGCACATCCGACGACAAGGGCCAGCTGCTGACCTTTCTTGAGGCCTGCCGCGCCTATAAGGCCGTCAAAGGCAGCCTGCCGGTCAAAGTCTCGATCCTGCTTGAAGGCGAAGAAGAGAGCGGCTCGGGTAGCCTGTTGCCATTCCTTGAGGCCAACAAGTCAGAACTGTCCAAGGATCTGGCGCTCGTTTGCGATACCACCATGTTTGATCCCGAAACCCCGGCCATAACCACCATGCTGCGTGGTTTGGTGGGTGAAGAGATCACCATCACGGCGGCGGATCGTGACCTGCATTCCGGCTCCTACGGCGGACCGGCAGCCAACCCGATCCGGGTGCTGGCGCGCATTCTTGCCGATCTTCATGATGAGAACGGCCGTGTGCAGATCCCTGATTTTTATGACGGCGTCCCCGAGCTGTCCCCCGAGGTCAAGGCTCAATGGGATTCTCTGCCTTTTGATGGCGACGCCTTTTTGGGCAATGTCGGGCTATCGATTCCGACCGGGGAAACCGGCTATTCGATCTACGAACAGATCAGTGCCCGCCCGACCTGCGAGTTCAACGGCATTACCGGCGGGTATACCGGAGATGGCTTCAAAACAGTGATCGCATCCAAGGCATCCGCCAAGCTTTCCTGCCGCCTTGTAGGGCAGCAGGATCCCCATGCGATCCGCAAAAACCTGCGTGCGTTCATCAAGGCTCGTGTCCCGGCCGATTGTTCGGTTGATTTTGCCGAGCACGGGGCCAGCCCGGCTCACAGCCTGTCGCCCGACTTTGCTCCTCTCAAACAGGGGGCCAAGGCGCTTCAGGACGAATGGGGCAAGGCACCCATCCCGATGGGTATGGGTGGCTCAATTCCGATTGTTGGCGAGTTCAAAAGCATTTTGGAGATGGATTCCCTGCTGATTGGCTTCGGACTTGACGATGACAACATCCATTCGCCCAACGAGAAATATAACATCGAGAGCTATCACCGCGGCATTCGGTCCTGGGCGCGTGTTTTGGCAGCGCTTGCTGAATAGGCAGTGTGGAGCGGTTTGACGTGATGCGAAAAGAGCCGGCTAATTGTCGGCTCTAATCATTTCAAGAACGGGCCGTTGCTGGTGGATCGTCCTTCGAAGGCACACCGGAGGCTTTCTTGTGCTTGTCTGTTCCGACCGCGCTCAGCCAGAACCACAGGATCCAATCTGTGCCTTTTAAAAAAGGCTTTTCCCCATTTAGTCACGAACGACTACTTTTCCTTGCCGAGTGGAAATGATAACTTTTTAATCAAACAGGGGGATGCCAGGCAAAATTTGCGGTTGGGTGGCCCTGCTCATCGAATCTGATAAGGATTGATCTGGCGCATGTGACATCCATTCGCCAGTCGGTTGGTTTTGTTCTCAAATTCAGGAATTTCTATTGCGCGGATTATTCACTCAATGGCGTCTGTTTGTGTTGCGTCTTACTGCATTGGTCGCCGCGGCTTTTCTGCTCTCTAGCTGTAGCAGCCCGACAGGGCGTCTGGTCGGCCCCGGTGGGGCCCCTCCGCCGCAGGCGGTGCTGGTCATCTCGGATGCTGGTATTTCCAATTTGACACCAGAAACCCGCTACGGCCCCAAATCCATCGGCGAGGCGATGCCGGGTTTCGAAATCGAGACAATTCAAACCGCGGGCGAAACCGGGACGCAATGGACCTATGCGGCCTTTCTTGATGGCCTGCAGATCGCCCAGATATTCAAGGGTGAAAACGGCAAGATCGGGGTCGTGCACGGCGTTGGTGACGCCGTGGCGGGGCCGAACGGCGAGCGCCTCGGCATGACCTTTGCCCAATCAGGATTGTCACGCAGATCCTGCCGGGTGGGTACAAAATTGTGGCGCGGCATGGCGATTTGCGACGCCCGAAACTCCGAAAAGATCAAGCTGGTTTTCGCCATTGCGGAGTTTGATGGACCGTTCGACAGACTTGCCCCCTCTTCGGAGCTGGATCGAGCCACTCTGCAACGCATTCTCTGGGTGCCCTGATCTTCTCAAATCGAATCCCAGCTTCATTGTTTCGCCGCAAAGTCCGACAATTCTGTCCAGCCTCAAAACTTCCCTGAAAGACCAGAATCGTGACCAAGTCCGCAATCATGTCCCTTAAGACAAGCCATCGAAAGGCCTTGCGTCTTTTATCGGCTAGATCTGGAATTGGTGCTCTTTGGCTTTCGTCCGGTTTGCTGGCTGCGCCAGTTCTGGCACAGGATCCATATCTTCCTGTTCGTGTGGTTCCGGTGTTGCCCGGAGCTACCTTGCAAGTGAACACGCCGGTCTCAATTCTCGATCTGCCACCTATCGTGCGGGATGTTGAGCCGGGCTTTCGCGACCCTATCTTGTTCGATTATAGCCAGAATAATGAGGGCTTCACGATATTCTCGGCGCCGGGTTCCATGTTGTCGCCTATGTTCAATCCCGTTCCGACGATGGCCCAGACCACTCAATCGACAGACACTTCGGGCCAGAACACGGAAGAGCCAGTCGATACATTGAACAAGAGTATGCCGTCGGCTTTGACAACGCCCGTACTGCCCAATGTACCGTCCTCCCTGCCAGAAGGCGATGGCACGGCACCAACGGGCGAGACGGCTCCAGCAGTGCCGCCAGTTATGGATCCAATTACTGCACCGGCTGTCGATCAGGAAACAAAGCCCAGTGAGCCCGCAGCTCCGTCTGAAATTGGATCAGAAGCGCTCGACGCGCCTGACGCGTCTCCTTCTGCATCCAACCAAGCAGAAGACGATGCGCGGCCCCCTTCGAGCCACAGGCCAGTTCTGCGGCAGAGCCTCTCTGTGCTTTATACAGAACAGCGCCCTTTCCTTCTGTATGCGAGCGATGCATCGATCACCTATTTGATGCCCAATGCAATCGTTGGCAATCCGTCTCTTAGCCGTTATCTGCGCGACATCCTCGAGCAGCGAGCCCTGATCAGTTGGCAGGAAATGCGCACGGAACGCGCAGCCGAGGCCACAGAGGCGCAAACAGCGAACGCGCCTTCCGGAAAAGAAATTGAAGCCGTCGAGCGCCCTTCGCTCGTGATCACCGGCAGAGTCGAAGACCAGTTCGCTTCATCGAACTACATCTCGCTCTATCTTGAAGAACAGCGCAGTCTGGGGGACGTCGGCTTCCCCAAAACGCTTCTAAGCTTCAATTATGACCTCACAAGCCGGTCTGCGTTCGGACTTGCGGATCTATTCCGGAACGAGACTAACAACGCCCTGAATTCGGTTGCCCAGTTGCTGACCGCCTATATTCAGGCGGATATCGTGCGCCAGAAATCCATCAGGCTGGGAACACAAGTCACACCGCAGCAGGATTCTTGGCTGAGCAACATGCGCCCGGATCTTGACTTCCTGAGCACCTTCACGCTGGTCCCATCACGGCAAAACGGTCAAATTGCAGGACTGAAGTTCCATTTCAATCCCGGCCTTCTGGGTGCCGAGGCCGATGGTGCCTATGACGTCTATGTTCCTGCAGCGATCTTTGCCCCGTCTCTGGCCCCCCGGTTCGCCGACATGTTCGGGGGAGAGGCCATGATGGCCTCACGGCACTATGCCTCCGGTTTCTCGACAGCGAGTGTCAATCTGGCCGGATTGCGCTCCGATGCAGATATCGGTGGCGACATGGTGCTGGAAGGCGAGGTTCCGGCCAGTTGGTGCGATGGCTTCCATTTGTCTTTGACCGACAAAAATAGTGGACAGATCGTGGCTGAGGCCTTTGTCAACAAGCTCCCGGACGTCCCATCCTTTGGTCTGGCGGACAATATGCTGCGCTTTCGGGCGGAGCTATCAGCACCGGGCAATGGTGGAACCACCGGAGAGCTGGTGTTCGAGCCCTACAAAATCGAGGTGAAGAACGGACGCCTTCAGCCGCGATCAGGCAGTGTGTGCCGTAGTGATGAGGAAATCACTCCCCCCGACCCTGAGCAAGACACGGTTTCAGTTCCGGTGACCTACTGACTTACAAACCCTTACTTGCGATATTAACTAACGTCATGGAAGCCTTGTTGTGCATCTCCATTTGGGCAGGCAGACAAAATGTCCAGAATGGTTTAGACAAGGCCCATGAGATCAATGAGGCGGCGCGCCTCGCGTCCATCAGTCTTGCCAAGCAGGCCGGGGCGCTTTCACGAAAGACCGAACACAAGGGCCTGCGACCTGCGGGCCAAGGATGATCATGGTACCTGCAAATCTCACTGCCGACGAACTTGCCGAAAAAATTCTCGAAGGAAACCGTGCTGCCCTCGCCCGGGCGATTACGCTTGTGGAAAGCCGCAAGGCAGCCCACAGGGTCGTTGCCCATGATCTACTGACCAAACTTCTGCCCTACAGTGGCAAGGCGCATCGCGTCGGCATCACCGGTGTACCGGGGGTCGGGAAATCCACGACGATCGATCAATTAGGCACCAACCTGACCAATGCGGGCAAGAAAGTGGCTGTTCTCGCCGTTGATCCTTCCTCAACGCGTACAGGTGGTTCGATTCTGGGTGACAAAACCCGTATGGAACGGCTTTGTGGTGATCCCAATGCCTTCATTCGCCCCTCCCCGTCCGCAGGCACCCTTGGCGGTGTCGCAGCCAGAACCCGCGAAACCATGTTTCTTTGCGAGGCAGCCGGATATGATGTCATCCTCGTTGAGACCGTGGGCATTGGCCAGTCCGAAACCACCGTTGCCGATATGGTCGACTTCTTTCTGGTGCTGATGCTGCCCGGTGCCGGGGACGAACTTCAGGGCATCAAGAAGGGCGTTCTGGAAATCGCTGACATGATTGCAGTGAACAAGGCGGACGGAGATAACTGGGCTCGCGCCAGAAAGGCAGCTGCCCAGTATCGAGCAGCCCTTCATATCATGACACCGATCAGTCAGAACTGGACGCCACCGGTCATCACGGTGTCCGGTCTGGCGAACGAAAGCCTTGATAAAATGTGGTCACGCGTCGAAGATCACCAGCAAAAGCTGGGCAAAACAGGCGAGCTCGATGCCAAGAGGAGCGGCCAGCAAGTACGCTGGATGTGGTCCATGCTTGATTACCGGATGATGTCTTTGCTCAAGGAGAGCGAAGGCGTTGGCCGAATGCTGCATCAGGTTGAACAATCGGTCAGGTCTGGCACCTTGCCCGCATCGGTTGCAGTCGACCGCGTGATGAGACGCCTAATTGACGGGTTCAAGGACGTCTGATCTTTTGCTGTCCATATCCCCACTGATGTGAAGGGCCGCAGGCCAGATCGAACTTTATGGGCGCTTGCACAAAGCGCCCATATTTACGTAATATTTCAGAATTTTCATTAAGTTGTAGAGACTACTTTTCTTATGACATAATTACTGCATTGGTAATTATGCATTTGATTTAAGGTCAAGCCCCCTCTTGCCGTAAAGCGCAACGAGGGTATATGGGTAAACGTCAAAAAAAATTCTCGTTGAAAAGCCGATACATTCCTTTACCTGAAGGATGTTCGATTTTCTTCAGGTTGTATAAAATCGTCGAGTTTTTGAATTAATTTGAACTTGAAGTGGGGATCAAGTTTCAATGCAGTCAGATGCCAAATCTTTTCTTATAGCGAACCCGGATGCCGATGATGCGTCGGCGCTTAGCACTGCATTGAAGAGCGCTAACCCGAATGTCATGGTCCATCAAGCCAACAGCGGCGAGGCATGTCTCGACGCGCTAGGTAATGGCGCGCACAACCTCTGTTTTATAAATGTTGCCTTTCTGGATACCGATTGCTTTTCGCTCGTTGCCAAGATCAAGGAGCTTAAGTCTCCGCCGCTTTGTGTGCTGACATCTGAAGAATATGATCTGGAGATGGTTGAGAAAGCCAAACTGCTTGGCTTTTATGACTGCATTTTAAAACCCTATGCCAGCGAAGACATGGAGCGGCTTGTGCGGCGCCTTGGGTTTCAGGATGACAACTATCCTGTGCTGATCGTCGATGATTCGAGAGTGACTCGCCGGGTCATTTTCAAGGTGCTGGAAGAGAGCTCCTTTCAGATGACGCTCTCTGAGGCGGCCTCGGGCAAGATGGCCGTCGCTCTTTGCAAAACGATCCCGTTCCACTTTCTGTTCATCGACTATTCGATGCCCGGTCTGAATGGTCTGGATGCGGCCAAAGAGATGCTAAAGAGCTTGCCAGACAGCAGCATCGTGCTCATCACGGCAACCAAGGATCCGAAGCTTCAGGAAGATGCCCTTTTTGCCGGACTGGCGGGTTTTCTGCACAAGCCCTTTTTGCCGCATGATGTTGATGCGATCCTGCATCCGCTGCTCGGACTGCCGCTGCCTAACATTCACAAGCAAGACTTTCTCGATGCTCTCACGCATGCCAACGTCTATGAAAACATTCAGGATAACTTCCGAGACAACTACCTGATGATCTGACGAAAGCGTGTGGTCAGACGGTTTTTCTCTGCATCAGGTGAGACAGCGCTCCGTCGACAAGCTTGATATCGCCAACATGCAGGCCCTTGCGGTTTTTCAGTTTGGGCGCGCGCAAATCCTCCATGGCAACAGCCTCTCCTTCGCTCATGGGCAAAAAGGCATCAATCACCGCCGCCATCATGACTTCCGAGGCTCGTGATGCCCCGTCCCAGCATTTGATGGCAACGCCCAGCCCCTGTTCAGGCAAACTGGCGCAGAAAACCCCTTCTGCACCGGTTTTAACGAACGCACGCTCGCCGAAGATCTCCATGATAGAGGTACAAAAGCGCTTCTTTCCTGCCACCATATAAGGTTCGGCGGCCACTGCCTTTCGTAGACGCGAGGCAGCTTCCGCTCGCTTCGCATCAAGGCCATTGCCTGTGCCAAAGCGCGCGAAAGCGTGGGCCATATTCTGCAAGGGTGTCGCATAGGTAGGAATTGAGCAGCCATCAATGCCGCACAGATCGTGACCGCTTTCGCCTCCGAGTGGCCAGCCTGTCATTTGCTCATAGACCGCGCGGACCTCGCGCTGCACTGGATGCTCGTAGCCTACATATCCGGCTGGATCAAATCCGGCAGCCTGAGCAAAGCACAGAAAGCCGGCATGTTTGCCCGAGCAATTGTTGTGGAGTGGCGATGGCTCAAGGCCCGCCTTGTGCAACCGGGCCTGATCCTCTTTCAGCTCGGGCATCTGGGCACCGCATTCAAGAGCCCCTTCATCGAGACCGCAAGCGGCAAGCATTGCTTTTACGGTCTCCACGTGGACAGGCTCGCCGTTGTGGGACGCACAGGCAACCGAAATCGCCTTGTCATCCAGTTTAAAGGCTTCGACAGCGCCGGATTCGACAAATGGCAATGCCTGCAGCCCCTTGATCGCCGAGCGCCCAAAGACGGGGCTTTCGATATCACCGATGGAAGCGACCAGATTGCCCGCATCATCCACAACGGCAATTGCACCCAAGTGCCAACTTTCCACCCGCATTCCGCGGGTTACTTCTACAAGAACGGCCATTTGGAAGGCTCCCCAAGGTTTACTACGCGCGCCGCATTCAGCATGCCGAACGACTCCGAACAGACCCTAGCGATTGCGCGCTTTGAGGGCAAGCTGTGTGAAAACGGAGAAAGATAAATGAAGTCTAGTGACCGGTGATCAGGCTGCGCGTGAGGATTGCGAGCATCATCGCAGGCACAGCCTTGAGTAGCGCACCGAGCGGATCAATCCAGAGATCCGGAACAAGAAACGTTGCCGTACCCAAATAGATGAGCGTCATCAGAACCATAGCCATGCAAACCTTGCTGGCGAGATTTCTGAACAGGATTGCAATGCCCAGCGCGATATCAATCAACGCCGCGCTGGCCAGCATGAACTGGGATTGCAGGAGCGTCGTTCCCGACCCTTCAAGAAGGGTGGTGGCTTCCTGCATTTGAAACAGCGTTATGATCCCCGTCATCAACCAGAAGAGCGAGAGAACAAGAACCAGCAATGGCAACATCAGTGCCAGTTTCGAGAACCATCGCTCCTGCGTGGTGCTCGGCATCATGTTGAGCGTTTCCTCATAGGGGCGACAATAGCGACCGGAGATGGAATGCCAGAGTGCCGGGTCGCCATTCACGTGCCCCTCAAGCACTTGCAGCGCCGTCGAGCGCAAGGGTGACCGCCAACCAAGATGGCCAAGGCCGTTGGCAACAAGGCTGACAATCCGGCTGCCGCCCTCGCCAAGGCGGATTGTGCGCACTGCAGGTGAAAAGCCAAGCCAGTTGCGCATGCCCGCGACGAGGTCTTCGAAGGTGTGGCTCTCGGCTTCGACAAGATCGATATCAGCATGCGCCGGTATTCGCCCCTCGACAGCCATCAGCGCCGCTTCGGTCAATTCATCGACATGCACGGTCTGCAAGCGCCGATCCGACATGACCAGAGGCTGAAAGATTGGAAACCCGGCGAGCAGCCGCATCAGCGCTGTACCGGAATAGGCCGATGGGGCAAGCACCAGCCCGGGCCTGAGAATAACCCAGTCAATCGAGGAATCCATAACCACGTCATCGCCAGCCGCCTTGGTACGCATGAAGGCGGTGGGTGCATTGGGTTCAGCTCCGGTGGAGGAGATCTGGACGAACCGGACAATGCCGCGTAACTCGCAGGCTTCAAGACAGGCTTTGACGGAGAGATGATGCACGGCGTCAAGATCGATCATCAGACCGTCCTGAAGAGCACTGGCCGCATTGACCACCGCATCCACGTCATCAAGCAAATGGGTCCATTCGGCGTGATTGAGCATGCGCCGCATGTCGCCGGTGTGCCATTCGACCTGCGGCAGAAGGCGTGCAGCAGCCTTGGGCGAGCGCGATAGGCTGACCACCTCGTGCCCTGCCTTCAACAGTGACCGGCAAATTTCCGATCCGATGAGGCCGTACCCCCCTAGAACCAGAATGCGCATGGCTCTTTGTCCATTCTTTATGCGTCACGCGACCAGAGTCGGCTTCAACGACAATTTGTCGACTTTGTCAAAAACACAATTGCAAGACAAAAATCTTGCATGAAATCAATGCTCAATAGGATGCAGGCGAGACTTTAGACGGCAATGCACTCTAGGTCACCACCCCAATTAGCATTAGTCATTGGTCCAGACTGTTTTTCACAGTTGTGTTGGCGCTTGCGAGCAGAAGTGAGGCCAATGGCGGCTTCGTGAGGCTTTGACGCTGTGGTGTCTGCTACTGGCGCGAGGGGGGCATCAAGGATCCTGACCTTTCTGGTCAACGCAGTGGAGAAATTCTCTGGGGATATCATTTGTTTGTTGATGAAACACTCCTCGGCTCTCGCAAGCGCTCAGCAAAAGCAACCAAGACTGCGCGGCGCTTTGGCTGTCATTTGGTGCCCGCTGGAGACCAAAGCTTTCTTGAATCAGGGCCAGCTGAGCCACCGCCGTTTTGGAAAAATTTTGCTCTTTTACTTTGCTCTTTTCCTCTGGCACATATCCGATCTTAATCACCTATAGTTGCGCTCCCGTGCGCGAGGGCAGACGCAGAATGCAGCCGATCATGTGGTCTGCTCCGCTTCCTTGAAACAGGCGTTTTTTCCGTCCGGTCGTCGGTCTGTTTGGTTCACCGGTCGGTTGTGCAAACGCTCCAGTGGACGATTAAATCATATGCGCCATCAAATCGATCTTCTCCGCCCAGCCGCGGTTTTTGCCTCGGTCGTGCAGCATGGCAGTTTTCGGGCTGCTGCCAAGACACTCGACATGTCAGCTCCTCTGGTCAGTCAAATGATCACCGATCTCGAAGCCCGCCTTGGTGTGCAATTGCTCCATCGCACCCAGCAAAAGCCGACCCTTACAGAAGCGGGAGAGCAGTTCTTCGAAACCAGTTCCATGTTGCTCGATGGCTTTCGAGAGGGGCTGGGCAACATCGCTCCGCATCATGCCCATGAGGAAGG
Organism: Cohaesibacter sp. ES.047; assembly: GCF_900215505.1. Classification (NCBI taxonomy): domain Bacteria; kingdom Pseudomonadati; phylum Pseudomonadota; class Alphaproteobacteria; order Hyphomicrobiales; family Cohaesibacteraceae; genus Cohaesibacter; species Cohaesibacter sp. ES.047. The sequence goes on along the minus strand of NZ_LT907844.1, from coordinate 3,287,989 downwards.
CATATTGCGGGTATGGGTGCAATGCAGCTTGGCTTGTGCCCCACTCGCTAAATTCATGAGCCGCTTTCAAGCGGACCATCCAGACATCAAACTTGAGCTTTCGTTCGATGACGAGATCAAACCCAATCAGATTGACGGATTTGACCTCTCTCTTCGTTTGGCTCCACTCGACAGCAAACAGAAACAAGCGCATTTGCTAAAGGAGGTGGAAAGCCGCCTGATCGGCTCAACCTCGCTGGCCCTGGCCTTGAGATCCGCATCGCAATTGTCAGAGCACGACTGGATCAGGCAACCTCTGGTCTCATCGAAGCTGTTGATGCGTCGGCGCGTGTCAGTCCAAACCACTCAGATAAGGGCGCGCCGTCATCTCGTGGTCAACAACAGCGCGATGATCAGTGAACTGGTCGAAGCGGATGCCGGATTTGCAGTGCTGCCGGATGTTGCTATCGATCAGGCCGTTGCAGATGGAACGCTTGTCGACCTGATGCCGGGTTGGATTGCCAGCCGACAGGGGCTCATTGCGACGATATCGCGCGACTGCGGTCAGAAGGCTTTGGCGCGCAAGCTGGCGGATGCGCTTGGAGACTTTCTTCATCACACTGAGCGCCGTTCGATTGTGAATGGTTTGGACCATTGAGAAGTGCTCTGCCGCGCTCTTCCTCGAGCGAAGACCCGCTGCGCGTCTGTTCAGCGTTGCTCAGCGACGGATAGGGGCGACGGATCATTCAGCTGCACTGGGGCTGGTGAATCTTCGTTAAGTCGCTCAACTGCGTATTCAAACCCAGCAGCGGTTTCAGACATTCGGGGTGTGCGATCAGATCTTCGAGCGTATGAGCATCGAGCACTTTGAGGAAGGCGGCTAGTGCGTCCTGCAACAGGACGCGGAACCGGCATTCGTTGATCAGAGGGCAGGTGTTTGTCTCTTCGGAAAAGCACTCGACAATTGTCAGGTTCTCTTCGGTTTGACGCAAGATTTGTCCGACGTTGATGTCGGCGGGATTCTTTGCAAGGCGGATGCCCCCATTGCGGCCTCGAATGGCGTGAATGACCCCGACATGGGCCAGCCGCTGGGCTATCTTGTTGAGGTGATGGCCCGAAATATCATAGGCATCGGCGATTTCAGCGAGGCGAATGGGCTGATCAGGCTTGAGCGCACAATACATCAGCAACCGCATGGCGTAGTTTGAATGCTGGGTCAGTCGCATCGGCTCTCCTCAATCCCCTTCGTACTCAATGTTGATTTCTGCCCGATTCAAGCAAATGCGGAATGTTGACTATTAGACTCCGATTCGGCTCTTTCGAACAGCAATCATGCATTCCCGATCCATGAAGCGCAAAAAACTGTCACCCAGTCCAGCAAGAGACCGGGAATGGACTGGGTGACAGCATCGGCTCTCCTCGTCGGAAAGCGATGGGATATAAATCTGGTCGTTAATTTCAATAATTCGAAAATACTAGAATTTAGCAGTTTCGCACAATTGTCTGATTGCATATGTTGTAGCAGGTAATATAACAAGTATCAAGTTTACTTCTTTATATAGCGCCTTGGCACGGAGGGCAGAATGACGCAACAGGACTCGCAGGCGGTAAACACAGAAACGGAAGTGGTCTCCCGTCTGGAGCATTTTCCCAATGCCTTTTTCGCCATGATCATGGGGCTTGCCGGCTTCACGCTGGCCACCGAACGTCTGGAGAAAAGCCTCGGCCTTGTGCATCAGGCCAGTCTGGTTTTGTTGGTGGTGACAGCCGTGATCTTCGCACTGCTGCTGTCAATTTATGGCTTGAAGGCAATAAGATATCCAGCTGCGGTGAAGTGGGAATGGAACCACCCCGTGCGCATGTGCTTTTTCCCCGCCATTTCCATCGGCCTGATCCTGATGGGAACTGCCATCGGCCCGTTTTCCAAAGGACCGTCGGTCATGCTGTGGGGCGTTGGAACAGCCCTGCATCTTTTCGGCACCCTCGCCGTCGTATCCACCTGGATCGGACAGCGAACGTTCGATACGCCGCAGTTGACCCCGGCCTGGTTCATCCCGGCAGTTGGCAATATACTGGTGCCGATCGTCGCGGGCCACTTGGGCTTTGTTGAAATCGGTTGGTTCTTCTTTTCAGTCGGCATCATTTTCTGGATCGTGCTTCTAACCCTTGTCTTTAACCGGCTCATTTTTCATCACCCGCTGGCAGAACGCCTGCTGCCGACGCTGATGATCCTGATCGCGCCTCCTGCTGTCGGCTTCGTGGCTTATGTCACCATGACCGGTGCGCTCGATCCCTTTGCTCGAATTCTTTATTATTCCGGCGTCTTCTTCCTGCTCATCATCCTGTCCCAATTGCCAAAGCTCTCCCGCATCCAGTTTGCCATGTCGTGGTGGGCCTACAGCTTTCCGATGGCGGCTCTGACCATTTCGACTTTGCTGTATGCGGAAAAGACGCAATCGGAAATGCACGAAATCGCCGGCATCGCATTCTTCGGCCTGCTCGTGCTGATTATTATCGGTCTGCTGGCCAGAACGGCAAAGGGCATTGCTCGTCGGCAAATCTGCAAACCGGAATAGCCGACACTAGACTCAAATAAGAACAAATACCGCTTGGCACACGATCGTGCAGCGACCCGCCATTGGCGGGAAGATGGCGCGGATTTTCGTGCCAAGCAGGTTTCGTGATGATGCGACGATTTATACCGACTTTATCCTCACCTATTTCGTCAAAAAATATCCATATGTTTCAATTACTTAAACGGTAGAAAAATTTACCAGCCACCAAACACCTCCTTATACTTTTGTACGAATGATCATCCTCAAAGACTGAAATATCTACTAAGGGTATGTACCTCCATGTTCAGGACGCGACAAAGAGACGCGACAAGGCATTGGGTAGGCTGTCCACGTGGGAGGTGGGAGTGGCTTTATTTGCTGACTTCAGCAACGACACACCAAACAGCAAAATCTGTCAGGCTCCAAGCCTGAAACAGGACGCATGCCTTCGCACTTATCGCACCAAAGGCGCTATCGATAGCGATCGATACCACAAGGCATCCTTGTGCCCCGCTTGCTCCTCTTATCGTCCGTCCACGTCCTTTCTGCTTCATGCGAAAAATCAGATCGATCCCCTCCGCCGCTGCGGAGGGAAGAAAGATCGCCTCTTTACTCACATGATTGCATTTCGGCCACGCGTGACCCGCTCCCAATCCGCATGGCTCCCCGTATATGAGAGAATCCTGACAGGAGAATACAAGAATGGGTAAGTTTGGAACACTGGAAGAACGCGTCCGTTGCCAGTTCCTTATGAACAAGGTCATGAAGGTCGAGGATACGCTCGACATGTTCAAGGACGGCATGAACCTTGGCTGGTCCGGGTTCACCCCGGCGGGCTATCCGAAGGCGATCCCCATTGCTCTGGCTGATTATGTCGAGGAAAACAATCTGCAGGGGAAGATGCGCTTCAACCTGTTCATTGGTGCATCTGTCGGCGCAGAGACCGAAGACCGCTGGGCTCAGCTGGATATGATCGACCGGCGCTGGCCCTACCAGACTGGCCGCAACATCGCCAAGGCCATCAACGAGGGTCGCATTCGCATGGGTGACAAGCACTTGTCGCTCTTTGCTCAGGATCTGGCCTATGGTTATTACACCAAGGACACCAAGTCTGGTAAGCTCGACGTTGCAATCATCGAAGTATCCGGCGTTACGGAAGATGGTGCCCTGATCCCGTCCGCGTCCGTTGGCGTGATCCCGGAACTCATCCAGACCTGCGACAACATCATTCTCGAAGTCAACACGGCGATGCCATCGTTCGAAGGCATGCATGACATCATGGTGTTGCATGCACCTCCGCACCGCGAAATCATTGGCATCACCAAAGCGAACAGCCGCATCGGCATGCAGTGCGTTCCTTGTGATCCGTCCAAGATCGTCGCTATTGTCGAATCCGAGTATACCGACAAAGGCCGTGCGCTGTCTGGTGCTGACGAAGGCTCTATCGCCATCGCCGGTCACCTGCTCTCCTTCTTCGAAGACGAAGTGAAGGCCGGCCGCCTGCCCCACAACCTGCTGCCGCTGCAGTCCGGTGTGGGCTCCATCGCCAACGCGGTTGTCGGTGGCCTTGCGAAGGGCCCCTTCTATGACCTTAGCGTCTATACCGAGGTGCTGCAGGATGGCATGCTGGATCTGTTCGACTCCGGGCGCCTCAGTTACGCCTCCTCCTGCTCGCTATCACTCTCTGAGCACGAAGGCATGCCACGCTTCATCGAGAAGCGGGAGTTCTATCAGGACAAGATTATCCTGAGACCGTTGTCGATTTCCAACAACCCCGAGGTCGCCCGGCGTCTTGGTGTGATTGCGATGAACACCCCGATCGAGATCGACATGTATGGCCATGCCAACTCGACGCTCGTCGGCGGCACACGCATCGTCAACGGCATCGGCGGGTCTGGTGACTTCCTGCGCTCGGGCTTCCTGAAGATCATGCATACCCCTTCGGTTCGCCCAACCAAGACCGACCCGACCGGCATCAGCTGCATCGTGCCGCATGCCCAGCATATCGACCATACCGAGCATGACCTCGACGTGGTCGTGACCGAGCAGGGTCTGGCTGACCTTCGTGGTCTCTCGCCAAGGGACCGTGCCCACTCGATCATCAACAATTGCGCCCATCCGGACTACGCAGACATCCTCAACGAATATTTCAATATGGCCGAAAAGGATTGTCTTGCTCGGGGTGTTGGCCACGAGCCGCAGCTTTGGGATTGCGTCTTCAAGATGCAGCTCAATCTGGCAAAGAACGGCACCATGAAGATCAAGGATTGGGACGTCAAACTCGATCTGTGCGAATAAGCTCGACGGCGCGAGGCAGGCCAAAGGCCCTGACCTTGTCATTGGGATAATGAGGAAGAACGGCGAGCTTTGGCTCGCCGTTTTTTTACATGAAGACTATTATCGTTGAAATTTCATATAGTTAAGCTGAAACATTGAAGGTTCGATTCGCCGACTTAATGTCGTGATTCATGCATTTGAGAGATTGATTCAGCTTGCTGAGAGTCCGATTCAAGTTCCTTACAAAGTGATTCAGACCAGCCGCCCGGAGTTACGCCTTGCAAATGCGAGGCTTTTGCCAGCGCCTTAACAAACTCCTGTCGCAATCGCTCAAATTTTTGATCCGCGATCAACGCTTTCATAAGCATGACCGAACAAAGCGGTGCAGTCTTTGAATTTTCGGTCCGTGCCGAATGCCGATGAGCCCAGAGCTGTCGAACTCACTCATAGTGAACGAAGGCTAAACGCAAAGGAACCACACCCCAGTTTTTGCCGTGAGAACAACAGCTTGCGATGCGGCCAGTCCAGCATGAGAGAAAACGCGTAACCTTGCCCGCAGCCGCTGTTGAGCAGGGTTAATGAACACTGAACTCTCAGTCCAAAAACTCAAGTAATTTCAAAGACCTTCTTTAAAACGCAGCCGTAACCTGAACCTCAAATTCAAGACGAGAGGTTCGAGTTGAGCGTTCGCACCAACATTTCCAGATATCAAGCCGTGGGAAGCATGGCCTTGGGGGTGCTTTACAGCATACTGTTCAGCACTGGCCATGCTGGCGCCACAGGCACCTTCATGCAGGTTCGCGAACTGACAAGTATTCCAGCAGGACATGCTTACTATTGTGCAAGCAACCCCAAAGCCTGTGCGCGATATGGCCGTGGTGTCATAGCGCTCACACAACAAAGCTGGGATCAGCTCGTTGAGATCAACGCCCGTGTAAATCGATCCATTACTCCGGTTGAAGATGGCATCGACGACACATGGTCGGCCTACGTCAGCCAGGGGGACTGCGAAGATTATGCCCTCACCAAACAGCGTGAGCTGTTGCGCGCCGGTTGGCCATCAGATGCTCTTTTGCTAACGACGGCCTATCTGAATGATGGAACCTATCACGCTGTCTTGCTGGTTCGCACCGATTGGGGCGAGTTCGTGCTCGACAACCTCAACCCTGAAATCCTGCCATGGCAGGATGTGAGATATCACTGGAACAAGCGTCAGGCGGTGGGCAATCCGCATGCCTGGCAACGCATTGCCGGGGCACCGGTCACCAGCGCAGACCAGCCACTTGCCGGGCTTCAACTGCGCCCAGCACAGCCCTAGAGGCACACAGAAATTGGTGGCAAGCAGCCACAGCCTCTTACTCCCGGAGGTAAAGACGACTGCATCGATTGCAGTGTCGGGACTATGGACCCTTTGATGATCTGGCGGAGGAGACCCCCAAGCATTCGGCAGGGCCATATTCAGGGAGACCAATCCAACCTGAGCTGGGACGGCTCACTCACACGCTGTCCTCACTGACCCCGGACTTTGTTCGGGGTCCTTCTTGTTTTCTGCGTATGTTTTTCATCAGCATTTCCCAACCGGTGCAATTGGTCTTATGAAGAGAGACCAAACACATAAGGGAATCATGACACATGCCGCATAAGCCTGACGGGAAAACAACCAACGTCGCCATCGTCGGCGCTGGTGCGGCGGGCTTGATGGCCGCCGATCATCTTTCTGCCCTCCGGCCCGATCTTGCCGTAACGCTTTTTGATGCCATGCCCTCTCCAGCGCGCAAGATCCTGATGGCTGGCAAGAGCGGCCTCAACATTACCCATAGCGAAGGCCTCTCTGATCCCGCACGCTTTGCCAAACGTTATGGTGCACACGCTGACTGGATGGCACCAATGCTGGATGCGTTCGGGGCCGCTGAAGTTGTCGCATGGATGTCCGAGCTTGGTCAGGAAAGCATCACCGGATCATCGGGGCGCGTGTTCCCCACCAGCATGAAGGCGTCGCCACTGTTGCGGGCTTTGATGCGCCGGCTCGAGGCGCGTGGCGTTACGCTCGTCCCGCGCCATCGCTGGCGTGGATGGGACGAGACGGGGCAACTGGTTTTCTCGACTGGTCAGGACAGCCCCCCTTCTTCCGTACAAGCTGATGCGACACTCCTGGCGCTGGGTGGGCCGAGTTGGTCACGCCTTGGCACCGACGGCGCCTTTCTCCCAGTGCTCGCAGAGCTTGGCCTTGAAACCAGCCCCTATCGCCCGGCAAATTGTGGATTTGATGTAGACTGGCCGGAAGACTTCATCGACCGCTGGGCCGGTCAACCGGTAAAATCGGTCCGGCTGCATTTTGATGGACAGTCTGTACCGGGGGATTTCGTTATCACCCGCAATGGCATTGAAGGCGGCCCGGTCTATGCACTCTCGGCGGCTTTGCGCGACCAGATCGAAGCAAAGGGCGAAGTGCAGCTCGTCATCGACCTGCGCCCAAACCAAAGCGAAGACGAGCTTGTCGCTCGTCTCTCGCGACCGCGCGGCAAGCAATCAATGGCCAACCATTTGCGCAAAAGTGCCAAGTTGCAGACCGTCGAGACCGCGCTGCACAAGCTGCTCACCGACCGGGATGTGATGTCCGATCCCGAGCGCCTTGCCCGGAGCCTCAAGACATTGTCCCTACCCTTGCTGCGCCCTCGCCCGCTGGATGAGGCGATCAGCACGGCAGGCGGCGTGTCGGTTGATACATTGGATGACCAACTGATGGTCAAGGCAAGACCGGGGCTGTTCTTGGCTGGCGAGATGCTGGACTGGGAAGCACCCACAGGGGGGTATCTGCTCACCGCGTGCCTTTCGCAAGGCTACAGGGCTGCCAAGGGCATTGATGATTATCTCGCCAAGGCCTGATCAGGTGCAGCTCTTCAAGGCAAAGTCGATATAAAGCTCTCTCAGGCGTTTGGCGACCGGTCCGGGTTTGCCATCGCCAATCGGCTTGCCATCAAAACTGACAACCGGCGTGACGAAGGTTGAGGCGGAGGTGATAAAGGCTTCGGCTGCGGCTTCTACTTCTTCAGGCGTGAATTTGCGTTCTTCAACCACGATGCCCGTTTCCTCTGCAAGCGCAAGAACCGCCTTGCGGGTAATGCCGTGCAAGATCTGGTTGCTGAGATCGCGGGTGATGAGCTTGCCTTCGCTCGTCACGATATGGGCATTGTTCGACGTCCCCTCAGTGACGAAACCGTCTTCAATCATCCAGGCATCATTGGCTCCGGCATTGAGAGCGGCCTGTTTGGCGAGCGAAGCCGGCAGCAGACCGACGGTCTTGATATCGCGCCGTTGCCAGCGAATGTCGGGCAGGGAAATCACTGAAAGGCCAGTCTCGGCTGCTGCGGACTTGATCACTGGACGGCTCTGGGAGAACATGACGAGAGAGGACTTGGCGTCCTTGGGAAAGGCGAAGTCACGATCCGCAACCCCGCGTGTTACTTGCAGATAGAGGCCACCTTCCTCGACATCATTGCGCTCCAACAATTCACGCTGGATCTGCTCGATCTCTTCCATCGAGCAAGGCGCGGCCATGTCGAGCTCGCGAAGGGAGCGCTCGAGGCGGGCCAGATGAGCCTCATTGTCCACCAGCTTTCCGCCCAGAATGGTCGAGACTTCATAGACCCCGTCGGCAAACAGGAACCCTCGGTCAAAGATCGAAATGGTAGCCTTTTCCTCTGGCAAGAATTCTCCATTCACATAGACTGTGCGTGACATTTGGGGCCTTTCCTGACGCTGCGGGGAAACTGGGTTTATCCGATCAAAGACACGGGTCGGATCAGAGGACTGATTGAGCCATCCCAACTCGGATGTGGCGGGATCGACGCGATCGCTTGCGACCAGCTTAGGGTCTGCCTTGCAGCTTGACAATCACTCGTCTCGCGCCCAGCATTTCTTGCACCGGTTATTCACCTTTATCGAATATTGCAGACAAGCGTCTGGGAATCATGTCCCAGCTATGCAAGAAGGAGCGCATGGTCTGCGAGGCCATGCATCTACACCTGTTTCCAGACGACCCGATTTCGAGTGATCCTCTTGCCATGACCTCCAAAGCTGCCATTTTCACCCCCAAACAGCTTGCGATCGGTTCGATCATTGTTGCGGTTCTGGTGTTGGGTTTGAAATATCTGGCCTACGCCATGACCAACTCGGTCGGGCTCTATTCGGATGCTCTGGAATCCATCGTCAATCTGGCTGCGTCCATCGCCGTGGCAATTGCCATCTGGCTGAGAGACAAGCCCGCCGATCACAATCATCCCTATGGCCACGACAAGGCGGAGTATATCTCCGCCGTCCTTGAGGGCGTTCTGATTGTTCTGGCGGCCGTTGCGATTTTCATGGAAGCGAGCGAGGCCCTGCTACATCCGCGTGCGCTCGATATTCCGGTGCTCGGGCTTGGTCTCAATGCCTTGGCAGGTGTTTTGAATGGCGGCTGGGCGATGGTTCTCATCCGGCTTGGCCGCAAGATGCGCTCACCGGCGCTGGTGGCTGATGGCAAGCATCTCTTCACAGACGTGATTTCATCGCTCGGCATTCTCGTCGGCATCGTCATCGCGTTGGTCTCGGGGTTGAATTGGCTCGATCCGCTGCTCGCCTTACTGGTGGCGATATTGATCTTGTGGACCGGGTGGGGCCTCATTCGAAACTCTCTGGGGGGCCTGATGGACGAGGCAGTCGACGAGGAAGAGCTTGAACACATCCAGCAGGTGATCACAGATCATGCGCACGGTGCGATCGAAGCCCATGATTTGAGAACGCGTCATGCAGGCAGAATCACCTTCATCGAGTTTCATCTGGTCGTACCAAGCAACATGACCGTCTTTAGCGCGCACGAAATCTGCGACAAGATTGAGGACGGGCTGGAAGCGGCCATTTCCAGCGCCCATGTGGTCATCCATATTGAGCCGGAGGACAAGGCCCACGAGCCAAACGCCGATGGCAGCATGGTGATCTGACGCCTAGTTTTGGCCTCCGAACCGGGCCTTCCAGCGCTTCACACGCTCCTGATCCCTTGCTTCATAGTCGGCAACCGCTTGCGGCAAGGCGCGGCCAGAGGCGCTCTGGTCTTCAGCCCAATCGGTCATCCGCATGGTATACCAAGCGGTGATCCCGCCTTCAGGGCGCGCGTCAAATCTCGGAAAAGGTGGATCGAATGCCGGATCGGCCTGCCATTTGTGTGGCAGTTCGGGTTCGATGACCAAAGCTCGTGCAAGGCCTATGATATCGGCCTTGCCTGACGCGATGGCGTCTTCGGCATCATGCCTCTTTTTGAACCCGCCGGTGACCATCAGCGGCTTGGCGGTCAGTTTCTTTGCCTTCTCGGCAAAAGATAAAAAATATGGCCCGCCACCGCCCGCATCGGATGCGGATTTGGCTCCGGGAAAATAGGTGCCGCCGCTGATATCGATGAGATCGATAGATGTTGTCTCAAGCGAAGTGACCAGTTGCAGGGCTTCTTCTTGAGAAAAACCACCTTCGAGCTGATCTGTTGCGTTGATCTTGATCGCTATGGGAAAGTCTGGTCCCACCGTCTGACGGACGGCGGCGACTGTTTCGAGGATCAGTCGCATACGGTTCTCAAGCGATCCGCCATAATCGTCGGTGCGTTTGTTGAACAATGGGGAGAGGAACTGGCTGAGCAGGAAGCCGTGTGCAGCATGGATTTCGGCACCGCCAAAGCCAAAGTCCCGCGCAAGAACAGCTGTTGCGGCGAAGTCTTCCGGCAGCGCTCTGATCTCCTCAAGGCTGAGGGCATCGCACTGAAGACCGGGCAGGTCGAGTGCGCTAGGGCCTTTGGGCGTGCTGATTGGAGCGTGCGCCATGGCGCCTGCATGGCCCAGTTGAAGCCACAACAGCGCCCCTTCTGCCGCTCCAGCCTCAGCCAACGCTTTAAAAGGCGCAGGATCCTGATCCATTGACAGAACCAGATTGCCCGGCTTTTCGGCAAAGTGGCCATTGCCCTGCACCTCACCGATGATCGCTGCGGCTAGTCCACCCTCGGCCCAGCGGGCATACAGACGCATCTGCTCTCTGGTGGGCAAGCCGCATCCGTCCCCAAGCGAATCCGACATGGCGGATTTGATAATGCGATTCTTGAGCATTACCCCGCACGGCAACCGCAGTGGCTCAAACAAAGGGCTGTTGTCATTGGCGGAGGTGGTGACGTCATCGATCATGAAAATCCCTTGGTTTCTTGCAAGAATCCTTAAAATACAAAGCCAGTATGAGGACAGGAGGTACAGGTTTCAACCGCAGGCCGATGCCGACGCAATGAGACCCCATGCCTTTGACTGATTTACAGCCGCTCAGGCCTTCGCTAGCCTGCCGTTAACGTAACATGCAGCCAACAGCAAAAGCGAGACTTCCCAGATGAGCCTTCCTGCCCTCTTTGATCCCCTTCGCCTGCCCGTCGTGGCCTCACCCATGTTCATCATTTCCAATCCGGCGATGGTCGTTGCCCAGTGTAAAGCTGGCATCGTGGGGTCCTTCCCGGCCCTCAATGCCCGGCCGCAAGAAGCGCTTGATGGTTGGTTGACTGAAATTGAAGAGGCGCTCGACGCCCACAATCAGGCCAATCCGGATAGTCCAGCCGCACCCTATGCGGTCAACCAGATCGTTCATCGTTCCAATGACCGATTGATGGCGGACCTTGAGGTCTGCGTGAAACATCAGGTGCCGATTGTCATCACCTCACTGGGCGCGGTGGAGGCAGTGAACGAGGCCGTGCATTCCTATGGTGGCATCGTGCTCCATGATGTCATCAACAATCGTTTTGCTCGAAAAGCCATCGAAAAGGGCGCGGATGGTCTGATTGCCGTGGCTGCGGGTGCAGGCGGTCATGCTGGCACCTTGTCTCCACTCGCCCTGATTGGCGAAATCCGCAGTTGGTTTGATGGCCCGCTTCTGTTGTCCGGTGCCATATCAACCGGCTCTTCCATTCTCGCCGCACAAGCCATGGGGGCCGATCTTGCCTATATGGGATCAGCCTTCATCGCATCCAAAGAAGCCAACGCCGAAGAGGCCTACAAGCAAATGGTCGTGGACTGCGCAGCGGACGACATCATCTACACGGACAAATTCACCGGGGTGCATGGCAATTACCTTAAGCCTTCGCTGGTTGCTTCAGGCATAGATCCTGCTGAGCTTTTGAAAGAGGAGCGCAGTGCGATGGACTTTGCCAAGGCCCCCGGCAGCGAGGCCAAGGCGTGGAAGTCGATCTGGGGCTCTGGTCAGGGCATCGGCACGGTGAAGGCCGTTGAGTCCATTTCCGATATCGTCACGCGCCTCACAGCGGAGTATGATGCTGCCAGAGCCCGGCTTCTTGCCTGAACCGGCTCCCCTGATAGCCCCGATCTCCAACGCCTGTTTGAGAAGGACAATCGCATGGCAACCGTACTTTACGCCGGGCTTCTGGCCCTTCTGTTTGTGGGCCTTTCCGCTCGTGTCATTCAAGGACGCTATCGCTATCGTGTGGCGCTGGGTGATGGCGGACAGGACGATATGCAAAGGCGCATTCGCAGCCATGGCAACTTTGTCGAATATACGCCGATGTTCCTGATTCTGCTGGCCCTCGTCGAGTATCACGGTCTGCCCTCGCTGGCAGTGCACGGACTTGGCAGCCTCTTTCTGGTTGGGCGTCTGTCTCATGCTTATGGCGTCGGGGTCAAGGAAAGGATCGGCAAGGGGCAGTTGCAGCACCGTATCTATCGGTTCAGCGGCATGCTGTGCACTTTGTTTGCGATCAGCTTTGCAGCGCTCATTCTGCTGGCCCAATTCACCTTTGACACGATGGAATGATCAGCGGATGCAACGCGCATCGCGAACAATGGCATCGGGACAAAAATATTCCATTTTGGGGGAAGTACCTTGGTCGGAGCGAGAGGATTCGAACCTCCGACCCTCTGGTCCCAAACCAGATGCGCTACCAGGCTGCGCTACGCTCCGTACCTTCGGTGGAGGCGCTTATAGCCTTCCCCTTGCCCGATGGCAAGGGCCAATCTGTGCAATTCCATGAAGAGGTTGAGATTTCCACGTTTCCTATTGCACCAGCTTTCCGGCTTCAGCCTGACGACATGAGCACTTCGGGTTCACAGGCCCCTTTTGCCTTGTGAAAAAAACGCCTAACGGGCATTGCGTCCCTCAATCCCGTTATGTATAGAAAGCCTACTCTGGACGTGGGCTGATTTGCCTGTTGTCCTGCTGGGGTGTGGCCAAGTGGTAAGGCATCGGTTTTTGGTATCGTGTATCGTAGGTTCGAATCCTACCACCCCAGCCAATTCTCTTCCATTCAATTGAATAAGCAAGCCGAGCTTCTTTGCCATTGGCGCCTGAGTCTGCAAACGGTCTCATCGCTTATCCTCGAGCGGCCGGGCCTGGCTCAAAGAAATAGAAATAGCACAGCGACGGCAGCTCCGCTCAAAATCAGCAGACCAAGCACGGCCAGCAACCCGTCCCGAACGATAAGAGCGGTGGCAAGAAGGCTCACTGCGGCCCCGAGGATCGATGAGGAGAAGGGAATCAGCTCCATAAATGGCATCGTCAGCCCGCAGAGCATACAGACCAGCTTCATCAGCGTCCGTGCCGGTGGTTGAACCAGAAACGAAAAGCGTTTTTTGGTGAATCGGTCGATATAACCCGCCGGCTTTTGCAGCGATGTCATAGCGGACCTGAATTTCTCCGTATCCACCTTGCGCCTCAGAAGCCATCCGGGAAACCAGAATTGTTCTCGCCCAAGCAGGGCCTGAAATGACACCAGCGCAATGGTAATCCCCAGAAAAGACGATGCTGTCGGAATACCGCTCAGAGGCGATACCGCAAGCAAGGCAGGCACGAGGATCAGCGCAACATAGGACTCTGCGCCGAGGGTATCCATTGCCTCCCCGACCGACGTCTTTTCTCCATTCGCCGCTTCATTCGTCTGTTCTAGAATGGAAACGACGGAAGCATCCTGCTCAGTGGTCTTGGTCGATTGGTCAGACATTTGTCCCTTTGGCAATCGTTTCAGCATATCAGCCTTGGTGAAACACAAGCAGTCATCCACTGCCCTTTCAACAAGAACCCTTGAAGGTGGCAATTGGTTCCCCCGTGGGGTTTCAAAAAATCGACGGTCGACAGCCCGAATGTGCCAAGCCTTTCACCCATGCCTCCCTGCTTTGCTCTCAAGGGTCGTGACGGCTAGACAAATGCGCTCATCTTGACGAAGCACGTAGTTTTGTTCATTGCCTCGGCGGAGATAAGTCACTATATTTCTTGTATCTTTGAAGCTTTCTTGTCGTTCATGGGCCAATTGCATGGTTTGCCCAAAAGACAGAAATGAACCCTGCGAGGGACCGGCTCTATCCTGACCTTTTTCGAGGTTGTCATAGACTTCGATGCTCTCAGCTCACTTTTGTGATCGATTGGACCTCATGCCAAAAACAATATCGGAAATCGCTGCTGCAACAGGATATTCCAGAACGACAATCACCCTGGTTTTAAAAGGACAGGCAAAGACCTATCGCATCAGCGATCAGGCCCAGAAGACCATTGAGCAATATGTCGCCGACCATGGTGGCTATACGATCAACCAGACGGCGCGCAATTTGAAAATGAAGCGCAGCTATACGGTCGGATTTGTCGTGCCGGATCTGGCCAACACCTTTTTTGCCAATCTCATCGCCTATCTTGAGGTTATGTGTCGCGCCGAGGATCTCGTGCTGATCACGACGTCGAGCGGTGAAGACCCTGACCTGGAACTCAAGGCCATCAACAGCATGCTGGGACGCGGCGTTGACGGTTTGATCATTGCCCCCTGTTCTCAAAAAAGCTTTACCGCAGGACTGAAACGGGCCAAAAAGACACCATTGGTCGCAATCGACCGTTACTATCCGGACGTTTCAGCCCCCTTTATCTCAAGCAATCATTCCGAGAGCGCCCGTATGATCACCAAGCGCATAGCCGAGCATGGCTGCTCGCGCATTGCGCTCCTGTGCGGTCATCCGGAAAATCCAAGTATCGAGTATCGTATCGCCGGTTTTCGCGAAACGGCGCGTGAAGCAGGCTTGAGCGATGAAGATGCCGTGGTCCTGTCAGTTTCGGACGACAGCATCGAAGCAGGCAAGGAACTTGGTGCGATGCTGCTCGCAGACAATCAGGAGCTGCCGCCAGCCATTCTCTGCTCGTCTCTTCTGGTCTTGGAAGGTGTTCTGGATCAGCTCAAGTCACAGCTGGGTCAGGTTCCGTCCGATCTTGTCATCGGCACGTTCGACTATGACGGCTTGCTGGAGTTTTTGCCCAATCTCGTCTTCGCGATCAAGCAGAATGAAGAGGGACTGGCCCAGTCCATTTTCGCGCAATTGAAATCGCAAATGGACAAACTAGAAATGGATATCGAGCCACAGATCATCGATACAAGACTCGTGCGGCTTTCCTCTCGCAGCCAACATGCGGATGCTGGCTGAGGCGATCCACTGGCAGGAACAGGCGCGGTCCGGCTCCGGTAAGATGAGACACGGCACAATCTGGCCCCCAGCTGTTCACAAAGACAGAATTGTTTTTGCCGCTCTCTGGCCATTCATGGCCTCAGTTCGTAAAACAACGACAGGTCCGAACCGGAGGAACGCCTGATGTCGACTGCAATCATTATCCCAGCCCGCTATGGTTCAAGCCGCCTGCCCGGCAAGCCGATGCTCGGCATTCTCGGCTTGAGCATGCTCGAACGTGTCTGGCGCATTGCGAATGCGACGACCGGGTGCTCCCGCGTCGTTATCAGCACCGAGGATCAGCGTGTTGTCGACCATGCCAAGACGTTCGGAGCGGAAGCCGTCCTGACACCAGAATCTTGCCGCAACGGAACGGAGCGGACGTTTGCGACCATCGAAGCGGCCAACATCGAAGCGGACGCCGTGATCAACTTTCAGGGCGATGCGGTCCTGACCCCGCCGTGGGTGCTGCAGTCGATGATTGACGAATTCGAGAAGGCCGAAGGTGATTTCGATCTCGTCACCCCGGCAACAAAGCTCACTGCCGAGGCGCTCGAAGCGCTGCGCGAGAGCAAAAAGGTCAATCCTGCAAGCGGCACGACCGTGGTGTTCGATGCCAAACAGAATGCGCTCTATTTCTCCAAAACCATCCTGCCCTATTTCAGAAGTCAGGGCTTTGCGTCTGTCTATCGCCACATCGGGCTTTATGGCTATCGGGTCCCGGCGCTCAAACGCTATGTGTCCCTGCCCCCCTCTCCGCTTGAACAAACTGAAGGTTTGGAACAGCTGCGCGCCCTTGAAGCTGGCATGACGGTGCGCGTGGTCATTGTCGACTATCGCGGGCGCACCCATGCGTCTGTTGATGCCGCAGAAGACATCACAATCGCCGAAGAGATCATCCGCCGCGAAGGCGAACTGGTTGAAGGGAGCAAGGCATGAAGGTGATTCTTGTCAGACACGGCAACACGTTCGGTCCCGAGGACAAGGTCGTCTGGGTCGGTGCGCGCAGCGATCTTGATCTTGTCGAGAAAGGCAAGGAACAGGCGGCAGCTGTTGGCGAGGCACTTAAGCAAAGTGGCCTCAAGCCATCGGTGATCTGTTGCGGCCCGCTGAAGCGCACCATCCAAACCACGGATATCGCGTCCAAGCATGCCGGATGGTCCGACGTACCGATTGAGATTACCGATGCCCTGAAGGAAATCGATTATGGCGACTGGGAAGGCAAGAGCAACGAGGACATTCGCGCCGAATTCGGAGACGCAGCGATAGACGCATGGCAAAAAGACAGTGTCTGGCCGGAAGGGTTGGGATGGCTGCCGGGGGCAGAGGTCATTCAGTCCAACTGGAACGCCATGATGGTCTCGATTGAGGGCCGATATGGACTGGATGCGGTCGCCGTGATCGTCACCAGCAACGGCATACTGAGGCTGGTCGCCCCGCGATATGGCATTTCGGCATCTGATGCCAAGGTCGGCACAGGGCATATTTGCCTGATAGAAGACGGCGTGGTCAAAGTCTGGAATTCCAAAACACTCTCCTGAAACCGCCAGCCTCCACCCGACGGCATATTGTTTCGGCCCTCCTTCCGGGCCGATCCAATCAGTTTGCCCCGCTCCTCTGATCTCAACCAGAGGAGCGGGACACGCTCACCAAATCTACTTTTTCACCAGCCCACGGATCTTGCGGTCAGCTGACTGCAGCAAGCCGAAAGCTTCGAACTTGGCGTTGTGCAATTGCATCACGTCGCCGGTGTCGGGTTCAACGAGGTCCTTGATCCGCGACATGGTCTGGCCCGCCTCGACAAGATCCTTGAACGTTCCTGCAGCAACAGCACCCACGATGGCACCACCGAGGAGAACGGGCTCGGCCGTCTCGGGAAGTGCGATCTTGAGGCCGGTTGTGTCGGCAAGAATGCGGCGGAAGAGACTGCTCTGCGCTGCACCGCCACTGAGCACCAGCGTATCAATCTCGACGCCAGACTTGCTGAGCGCTTCAACGATCTGGCGCGTGCCATAGCAAAGGCCACAAAGACCCGCGACGTAGAGCCTGACAAGGCCATTGGCCGATGCATCAAGTGTGAGACCAGAAATCACGCCGGTCGCTTCAGGGTCGGCATAGGGAGCGCGGTTGCCAAGAAACTCGGGCACGACCTGAAGATCCTGAGCCAGCCAAGCCACCTTATCCATGGAGCCTGCGAGTTTGAGAGCCTGTTCTTCAAGATGCACGAGGATCGGCTTGTCGCCTGCGGCCGCTTTCACCTCGGCATAGGCCGGATGGAGCGTAATCAGGTGATCGAGGGCCGCGCCATAAGCCGACTGCCCCCCTTCGAGCAGCCAGTATCCCGGCACCATGGCACCATGATAGGGCCCCCAGACGCCGTCAACGAAGGTCGCGTCCTTGGCCAAAGCCATCGCGCAAGCTGATGTCCCCATGATCAGGGACATCTGTTTCTCCGGTTCAAGGGTCGTGCCGTCGGGCAGACGACCGGCAAAGGTTCCCACGCCACCGCTGTGGGCATCAATGAGAGAGGCCCCGACCGGCGTACCGGCACTAAGCCCCAATTCGTCGGCCGACTTTTCGGTCAACCCATTGCCAAGAGGCGTTGCGATATCGACAATCTCGCTGCCGATACGGGCAAAATTTTTGTTGGTCAGGTCACCCAGACCGATGGAATGGAAATAGTCCGCATCCCACTTCTTCTCATGGGCCATATAGGTCCATTTGCAGGTGACCGTGCATACCGAGCGGGCGGTCGAGCCGGTGGAGCGCCATGACAGGAAATCTGCAAGATCAAAGAAATGCCCCGCTGCCGAGAAGACATCTGGCTTGTGTTCTTTGAGCCAGAGCAATTTGGGCGTTTCCATTTCAGGTGAAATGGTGCCGCCGACATAATTGAGAACTTCGTAGTGGCCGCAATTGATGCGGTGCGCCTCTTTGATCGCACGATGATCCATCCAGACGATGATATTGCGCTCGGGATCATCAGACGGCCCCACGGGGAGCGGCGTGCCTTGGGAATCGAGCACCACCAGAGAACAGGTGGCATCAAAGCCAACGCCCTTGACCTCAGAGGGATCCTTTATGCCGGCATCAGCAAGGACCTTGCGTGTGCAATAGCAGATTGACTGCCAGATATTTTCAGAGGACTGCTCGACGATATGCCCGTCTTCGCGCCAGGTCTGGATGTCTTTTTTCGCAACACCAAGCAGCGTTCCGCTCTCGTCAAATAGGCCGGCGCGTGCGCTGCCGGTTCCTACGTCAATGCCGATGAAATAATTGCTCACGCTCATGTCTCCACTTTACGGAATGAGATGGCTCCCCTTCCGCGCTTTCGATTTCGAAAATCTGTCTGTGTAAGAACCGTGGAATTTGTGCTTAACGAAATTCCCATGCGATGGCACTGCCAACCTTGGGTCGGCAGCGCCTGATTTTATTAAACAACCCTCTTAAGGGCAGATCAGGACTTGAGCGGTCCGCCATCAGCGGCGGTTCCGCAAAGGCTGACTTCCATGCCGAGTTCGCTTGCAAGCGCGGCTTTGGTTGCCATGGCCTGATCGGCAGCATCGGCATCGGTTGCGTAGACCACCTGAATGTGGTTGGCCTTATGGCGCGCCATCATCTGGTCACGGGTAACGCCGTAAAGAACGCCATGCATCATGGGCCAGGCATAGTCCGTCTGGGTCCAGCGACGCTCGGTTTCTTCTTCAGGCAACGAGATCGCCTTACCGCGGCCAAGGTCCATTTTCAGCTTGCCATCTTCAACGAAGATGCGCGACCAAACGATTTCGCCGGGCTTGGCGATACCGCGCAAGGTGCCGCCACCTGCGGGAAAGAACATGGCGGGTTGCCGCATGGAGGAACTCATGCTGTACCCGCCATGATGGGCTGCCGGAGCAGCTCCAGAAATCTCGAACACCCAGACATACTCGTCCGTCGTGCCCGACTGATCAAAGTCACCCCAGCGCAGATCGTGCAGCGTGGTCTCCACTGGCTGGCCGAGCGCACGATGAATACGATTGGTCATCAGGGCATCAAGACCGGCGCACTCATCCACTTCGTTGAAATGCACAACAGCTTGTCCATCGCGAATGACCTCGCCTTTGGCATTCTTGACCGGCGGGCGTTCATCATTGTTGAGGAGGCCTTCGACAAGGTCGGAGGCAGGCAGAAGGTCTTTCAGGCCCTGCTGATACTGGATGCCGATAGTCTCACAGCCGAAGTCTTCAGCAATGCGGACCGCGGCAATGTACATTTTGCACTGCAGCAGCACCTGCTCTTCGATGAGATCCGTCGCACCGTCCTTGCCATAATGGAAGGTGATGCCGCTCTTGACGAGCCAGTCATAGGCTTCGCGTGCGTCTTCATCGGAGACCTGCGTGGTGGCGTAATAGAGCGCGGATTGGGACAGGCGTTCCTTGAAGATGCCGAGGGGGAACAGCATTTCATCGGGAATGATGGCATTATACATGCCCATGCAGCCTTCATCGAAAATGCCCATGATGGAGCGTTTTTCGCGCAGATCGCCTGCAATATCCTTGGCCAGAGACACAGCCTTTTGGTTTGCGGAAGGCGTGTAGGCGGTGACGTGGCTGGTATCGTGGGAGACGGATCCGGTTTTCAGCCATTCACCGAGGCGTTCGATAAACCACTCGTCCTCGAAGTCGACACTCCAGAGCGAGGAATATTTCACGCCAGCTTTGGTCAGCGAGCCGTTCAGGTTGAGCAGGCCAACCAAACCGGGATAGGTCGGAGACCAGTTGCCTACTGTCAGGATCGGGCCTTCATGGGCGATCAGACCGGCCAGCAGGTGCTGGGAATATTGCCAGACAGCTTCAGCGACGATCAGCGGCGCCTTGCGATCCAGATTGGCGAAAACTTCAAGCCCTTCCTTCTGGCTCGCAATGAAGCCATGTTTGAGGTCTTCCTTGTAGGGATGGGCTCTCGTAACGGAGCCGCCAAGGGTTTCGATTACCTTGGTCAGCTTCGCTTCCATTTCAGCTTGCGCAGGCCAACAGGTTTCGTTCGCGCTTGGGCGCAAGTCACCACTTGCGACCAGATACGACGTTTTTTTATCTGTCATAAGCTCACTTTTCAGGCGGATAATTTGCAGAAGCATTCATTCTGCGGCACAGGATCGAGATGATCGCCGCAGGTGGTTGCCGCCAGTCCGAGGGGAACCGGCGACAACCCTTCTTGGGAGAGTTGGAACTTATTTGATTTCGTTCATCAGAGTATCGACGATTTCATCGCCAGCCGTTTCGCGAACCAAGTTCGCAACATCGGCGGTTTTATCCTGAAACTGCTTCAACTCTTCCGGGGTCAGATCGATGATGGTCATATTCTTGGCCAATTCAGCACGCTGGGAATCTTCCAGCTCTGCCTGAACCTTCCACTGGAAGTCGGTTGCAGTTTTGAAACCGTCATCGACAACTTTTTTCAGATCATCAGGAAGGCTTTCGTACCAGCCTTTGTTGATCATCGAAATGTTGGCGAGGAAGATGTGACGGGTATTGGTCAAGTAGCCCTGAACTTCGTAGAAGCGCTGGGACAGAATATGGCCATAGGGGTTTTCCTGACCGTCAACAACACCCTGCTGCAGGGCTCCATAGAGTTCCGGGAACGAGATCGGGGTCGGAGCTGCGCCGAGGTCTTTCCAGATCTTGATGTGAACAGGGTTTTCCTGAACGCGGATGCGCAAGCCTGCATCAGCGATATCTTTTGGGCTATGAACTTCGGTTTTCGCAGTTGTCAGGTTACGGAAACCACCGTTCATGATGCCTTCGTAGCGCAGTCCTTTGGCATCAAGTGCCTTGGAAATTGCTTCGGCAAGCGGGCCGTCGTTGACCAGAGCCTTACGTTCCGCATCATCGGTAGGCATGACGTAAGGAATGTCAAAGACGGACAGTTCTTTGATGAACTGGGTTGCACCAGAGGTAGACATCGGGCCGAACTGGATATCGCCAAACATGGTCGATTCCATGATCTCGCGGTCACCACCCAGAGCACCACCACCCTGATCGATCACTTCGATGCGACCGTCAGATTTTTCCTCGATCTCGCTCTTGAGTTTCAGGAATGCCTGATAGATCGGATGTTCGGTGTCTGACAGCGTATGAGCCATGATCATGGTATAGTCTGCAGACCATGCTGGACCCGTAGCGGTCATGGCGACGAGCGCCACACCGGCAAGAAGTTTGTTGAAATGTTTCATGGTTTCACTCCCTTTTGTTGAACTGGTTTGGAATTGAGAGAACTTCGTCATTTGGCTTTACCCGAAGGCATTTGGAAGCCACAGGGACAGCTCCGGAACATAAGTGATCGCGGCCAGCCCCAAGATCAGCAGGAACAGCGGCACGGGTAGACCCTTACAGATGTCCACGACACTGAGCTTGGTTAGTCCCGTTGCAATGAAGATGTTGGCGCCGACCGGCGGGGTAACAAATCCGATTGCAAGGTTGGTGGTCAAGATCAGACCGAAATGGAGCGGATCAATGCCATATGGCAACACGATGGGCAGGAAGATCGGCGTCAGCACAATGATCGCAGCCAGTGTTTCCATGAACATGCCGATAAGCAGCAGCATGAAGTTGATCAGCAGCAAGAGCATGATTGGTTCGCTGACGATGCTGTTGATCAGATCACCAAGCATGACCGGCACACGCAGGAGGTTGAAAACGCGGCCAAGAGCTGCACCCGTGCCTGCAATAATCAGGATGGGAGCCACCGTCAGCGCCGTCCGGCCAACCGTGTTGACCAATTGCATGAAGGTCATCTCGCGGAACACGAATATCGAGATAACGGCACTGTAGGCCACAGCAATCGCGGCAGCTTCAGTCGGGGTGAAGGCACCCGAATAGATACCACCCAGAACAACGACCGGAGCCAGCAGAGCCCAGACGCTCTGGCGCATAGCCGTCATAAGCGGAATGTTGCCTGCGGTTGTCTTGATTTTGTCTTTGTGCTTGGTGCCGTACCAGAATGCCCAAGAGCACAGCAGGAAGGCGATGGTCAGTGCAGGGCCGATCCCAGCCATGAACAGACGGCTCACGGACACGTTCGCTGCCATACCGTAGATGATCATCGGGATACTTGGCGGCACGATCACCCCAAGGGTTCCTGCGGTCGTCACAAGAACGGTTGCGAAGCGTTTGTCGTAGCCATTGCTCACCAGCAAGGGGATTGCCATGGCGCCGATGGCGGCAACGGTCGCAGGCGAAGAGCCTGAAATAGCACCGAACAGCATGCAGGCCACAACGGTCGAGATGGCGAGACCACCGTTCAGTCGACCCAGCAAGGCATCAGCGAAGCTGAACAGACGACGGGCGAGACCGCCCTGAGTCATGATGTCACCGGCGACCATGAACAGAGGCACAGCCAGCAGGGGGAAGGAGTCGATCGCGGTTACGATCGTGCGGACCACCTGGCTGGAGTTGATCGGCGCGCCCATCCAGCCCGGCACAAACGCAGCCAGACCCAACGACATCGCGATGGGGATTGTCAGAAGAAGAAGGAACAGGAACGAAGTCAGGGCAACTATCGGATACATTAGTCAGCCTCCTCCACAGGGGTGCCCAGAACAACGTCTGCATCGGGCTTGCGGGTTTCTTTGTAGATTGCCTGAATGGTACGCAGAGCCGCCATGCCACAGCCAACCGGCAGTGCGAGATACACCGTCCACATGGGCACTTGCAGCGTCGGAGAAAGCTGCCCGATGGCCATGACCCGCTGCACAAACGGGATGCTGTAGTAGAGAATGACAGCACAGAAGACCAACACCCCGGTATGGGAGATGATCGAGAACAGCTTGATTGAACGAGGACCGAAGAGAACGGGAGCAAAGTCCACGATAATATGGCGGGATTCTTTCACCGCCAGGCTGGCACCAACCATCGTGCACCAGACCAAAAGATAGCGCGCCAACTCCTCAGCCCAAACGAGCGGTTCGGCGAGCACGTAACGCATAAACACCTGGATCACCAGTGTGATCGTTGTCGTCATCAGAACGCCCGTGACGACTATTCGCTCCAGATGTCGGTCCAGAAAACCGAATATATTCATAAAACCCTCCCTTTTTAGCCTGTTGTTGGTTAGAGTTTTTTTTGCGGGAGTGAGCGCAGCAAGCTGCGCTCACATCATTGTTCTGCCTAGAGAAGGTTTTTCGGCTCGCGTCCTGCAAAAACGTCAAGAATGGCGTTCGCGGTCAACAGCCCCACTCCGTGGTAGGTTTCGTAGGTTTCTGCTGCCGTATGCGGTGTTGTCACGATGTTGGGAATGTTAAAGAGCGGGTTGTCCGGAGACGTTGGCTCCTGTTCATAAACATCAATGGCTGCGGCACGCAACTTGCCGCTGTTCAGAGCATCAGCGAGTGCTATCTCGTCGACAAGGGCCCCGCGCGCGGTGTTGATCAGATAGGCACCATCTTTCATCTTGCCGAAGGTTTCGGCGTTCATGAAATGCTGTGTCTCGGGCAGGCTTGGCAGCATCATGCAAAGAACATCCGCGGATGAAATAACCTCATCGGCTTCCATCATGGCAACATTCAGTTCATTGGCTGCTTCCATGTTCGGAAACTTGTCGTAAGCAACGACATTGACGTCAAAGCCCTGAAGTTTCTTGGCGATGAGGCGTGCGATATTGCCGAAACCAAGCAGACCGACCGTGCGATTGACAATCTCGTCACCCACGAAACGATCCCATGCGCCCTGCCTTGTCGTCACATGCAGCTGCGGAACATGTCTCATCGCGCCAATGATAAGCCCGATTGTCAATTCCGCAACGGCATTGGAGTTGCCACCAGCCGCGTTTGTAACCTTGACATCGTATTTCCGTGCGGTTTCAACATCGATATTATCGACGCCAACACCAAAGCGCGAGATGACCTTCAGATCCGGAGCGATCTTGAAGACATCTTCATTCCAGTCATCAACACCGGCAACAACCGCCTCGACACCGGAAATCCGTTCCTTGATTTCATCGAATGTCATCGGGCGACCGAACGGGCTTTCGATGATTTCGCAGTCATTCTCTTCGAGCAGCGCCTTGGCGGCACCGCAGAGTTTTGAATAGTTGGTGGCGGTAACGAGTACTTTATGTCCCATTGATCCCTCCTAATCCCTATTTGACGTCGAGACCAAGCATCTCGGCAAGTTTTTCACCGAGCGCAATTGTCTGTGCAACGGTCGTGGGGAAGTGGTTTGCATAGTAACCACCGGTGGGCCGGGTGCGGCAAAGATCGGTCGCGAAATTGCCGATCGACTTCTGATAGCTTTTGGCACAGACCGGATAATCCAGAGCTTCAAGCATAGCAGCAGACGTCAGATACTGAGACAATGTCTCTGCTTTCTCGGGCTCGGTCTTCCAGTTTTCAAGCAGCCACACCCAAAGCTGAGGATGGAAGTTTGCCATCACACCACTATAGCCATGACAACCTGCCTTCAGGCTTTCCAGCACGGTCTGGGCATTGGCGTTGGCGATATGCAGCTCACTGCCTTCGACCAGCTTGGCCCGGCGCTTGAGCATTTCCGGATCGCAGCAAGTGTCCTTGATGAAGGTGTAGCGACCGGATTGGGCGCACCATTTGACAGCTTCATCGGGAAGCAGGCGCTTGTAAGGATAAGGGCACTCATAAAGCCCAACACCGACTTTTTCGGGAATCTGCGCGGTCATGTCCTGCAGACGCCGCAGGAAGACTTCACCGGATTCATCAGCCGTCGCAAGACGGTTGCTGATCATGATCACGCTGTCGACACCGGTTTCAGCCTGCGCCTGAAGCTGTTCAGCCTGATGGGAGGGAGAAGACGCGGTGTGACCGGAGGCAACGACAGGAACGCGACCATTCGCATGATCGACCACGAATTTGGTTAGCTTGAGCGATTCCTCTTCGGACAAGAAGAACATTTCGCTCGACTGACAGTTTGCGAAGAGGCCGTGAACACCACAATCAATATACCAGTCAATCAGCTTCTCGAGCGATTTCCAGTCGATTTCCAGCGTGTCAGTAAATGGGGTCAGCATCACGGGCCATACGCCGGAATGATGCTCGAGTGCCGCGTTGTCTTTATCAGTCATCGTTGCTGCCTGTTCTGTATAGTCACGCGAGTGAGAAAAGGCCGGGAAGACGGTTCGGGGTCTGCTCATCGCGCATCGAAAGATACTGCTGGCTCGACATCTGCTTTTTGTGGAATGACGTGCGATCCATCCGCTGATCAACTGCCGCGGAACTTGATCCCGACATCTTCGCCAATAGAAAATCGGGCGAGATGGACGGGTCTTTTCACACGACGTGCTCAAACTTTGGTTTTTCGCAAATCCTCCCAGAATTGCTTGCTGTTACGAGTTAGCAATCGACATCTAGTCCATTTTAGGTCTGTTGGCAACCTCTTCCGGACGGGTTTTGTGACTTTGTGATCCGATCATCACCAACTTTTTTATAGCCCTATCCTCAGGTCGGGCCACGCATGGAGAAATCTGAAACAAGTCACGGTTCAAGACTTCCAATTCCTTGCACACTTTAAATTTGAAGCAGAGGGCGTCCAGTCCCGACCTTCTCTGTTAGGAGGATCATCAAACCATGCGCTGGTATGGTCGATTGATCAGGGTCGTAGGACGGCGCCCTCCGCCGCGGGGACTCTTTTTACAGAGCCTTGATCTTTGCGCGAAAGGCGTTTTGCCCCTCAACGATCTTCGCCAGCAGGACATCAAGCGCCCAGAATTTTTCGACGATGTCGAACGTGACTGCGCGGCTTTCAATCTGGGCGAATGTGCCAAGCTGCTGATGATAGAGTTTTGCGAGCTTCGGATAGCCCATCGGCTCGGCCATTGCTGCCAGAGCGAGATAGACAGAGAGCTTATCTGCCAGTTCCGGATGATCCTGATGGCTGATCATCAGCCACTTGTAGAGATCGGGATGGAAGTTCGTGAAAACGCCAGTGAACCCACGCGAGCCAGCCTTCATTGCATCAAAGGCGATGGCAGCATTGGCGTTGACGATTGCCAGAGGGGTGCCTTTGGTCAGTTCAACACGCCGCTTGACGGTTTCCAGATCACAAGAGACATCCTTGAGAATGACAAAGCGACCGCTGTCGGCACAGAATTTGATTTCCTCGTCCGTCAGCAACCGGCGATAAGGCGCCGGGCATTCATAAAGACCAAGAGGCATATCGGCCGGAAGAGCGGCGAGAATTTCCTTCATGTCATCGATGAACTTGGTGCCACCCTGCTGTTTGGCATCAAGGCGGTTGGTCACCAGAACGATACCGTCAACACCAGTTTTGGCGATGGCGGACAATTCGGCGATCTGGTCTTCAAGGCTTTCGCTCACATGACCGGAGGCAATGACGGGAACGCGGCCTGCAACGACCTTTGCGACATGTTCAGCCAGTGCGATACGCTCTTCGAGGTCGAGGAACAGCATCTCGCTGGACTGGCAAACGGCAAACAGCGCATCAACGCCATTGGCAATATACCATTCCACCAGATTGGTCACACCCGGATAGTCAATCTTGCCGTCTTTGAACGGCGTGATCATAACCGGTATGATCCCTTCGAATTTCTTGGTCATCTTCTTCTTCCTGCTTGAATTCCGACCCACCGACTAAGGCTCATGTAGCCGTACATAGGGCCGGTCTGGTATTGCTTATGCCGCCTTCACAAGCTCATCGGCCCATGGCAGACTGATCTGACTGCCGTGGCGCGAGCAGCAAATCGCCGCTGCGAGGCTCGCCTTCTCCATCGCGTCTTTGAGCGAAAAATTCTGGTCAAGGAATGATGCCAGCGCTCCGACGAAGCAGTCGCCAGCAGAGGTGGTGTCCTTTGCATCAACGCGGACTGCGCTGACCTTGAACACATCCTCGCCGTCTGCCGCTTCAGCGCCATCAGATCCGAGGGTGCGGATCACGCAGATACCGAGTGTCTTGCTGATGCTTTGAGCCGATGGATCACAGGCCAGCCACTGAGCAACAAATTCGGCTTCGTCTTCATTGACAACCAGGATGCCGCAGGCCTTGAGCGCCTCAAGATCGATCTTCACCGCAGGTGCCAGATTGAGGATGCTCTTCACACCGGCCTCTTTGGCCCGTTTCAGAAGTGTTTCGACCTCAGCCTTGCCGCTCTCCATCTGAAGAAGCAGAATATTGGCCCGCTGCAGCAATGCGTCATCGACGCTCGTCGCGCGCGCCAGCTCGTTCGCGCCCATGGCGACGGCAATCTGATTGTGAGCACTTGAATCAACGATAACGGAAGCGCAACCGGTGGGGTGATCAACGACAGCCACGCGGCTGACATCACAGTTGGATGCCTTGAGATGTTCGAGGGCGACCTGCGCAAGCGCATCCGAGCCAACAGCACCGACCATGGCCACTTCACCACCAAGGCGCGCGGCCGCAACGGCCTGATTGGCGCCCTTCCCTCCAGCACTCATCGTGAAGGAGTTTGCCAGCAGGGTTTGCCCCGACTTCGGAGCTTTATCCATTTGGAAGGTCATGTCCGCATTCAGCGAACCAAAACAGATGATCATTACGGGCCTCCATTTGTAAGCGCTTACATTACGCTGTAAGCTCTGGATGTCAACCTTAGAATCGCGCAACAGTGTGGGGCGACAGGGTTCGTGAACAGAAAGAAGCTTCCTATGAACAACAAAAAATCAACAAAAAACGGATCTTCAGAACAGAGGACCCGCGGCAGCAAAGGGTTCGTCAGGTTGGCTGATGTCGCCGCGCTTGCGGGGGTTTCAACAGCGACAGTGTCGCGCACATTCAACGAACCCCAGAAGGTGAAAAAAGAAGTCAGAGAACGGACCCTCAAAGCGGCGGCAGAGCTGAACTGGATTCCGAATGCAGCGGGAAAGGCCCTCGCCTCAAACCGAACCCACATCGCCGGGGCCATCATTCCCACCCTCGATAATGAAGTTTATGCACGGCAGATTTCAGGCCTTCAAAGCGGCCTTTCCGACCATGGCCTGACGCTGTTTCTGGGGTGCACCAACTATGACCCCGAGCAGGGTTTGAAGCAGGCGACAGCCATGCTCACGCGCGGCGTTGAGGCACTTGTTCTGGCGGGTGAAAACTATCCCGAAGCGCTATTCACGGCCCTCGAGACACGCAAGGTTCCGTTTCTGATCACCTATGCCTTTCGCACCGATCTTCCCTATGCGTTCGTTGGCTTTGACAACCATGCCGCCTTCTACAGGATGACGCATCATTTTCTCTCGCATGGCCATCGCCGGTTTGCCGCGATATTTCAGCCGCTCGAGAACAACTCCCGTGCCACGGAGCGTCTGCGAGGGCTCAAAGATGCTCTGTCAGAGGCCTGCATCACGCTCTCTGACGACGCTCTTTGCGTGGGCAGAGCCTCGCTAGATTTCGGAGCCAGAAGCTTCAAGGAATTGATGGACAAAAAGGCTGATGAACGCCCCACCGCGATTGTTTGCGGTAACGATGCGCTCGCCATTGGTGCCTTGATGGCTGCCAAAGAAATGGGGTTGAAAGCACCGGATGATTTTTCCATTTCGGGCTTTGACGATCTGGACATGGCTTCTCGCTTCACACCGAAACTGACGACGATGAAGGTCGACAACCAGCGCATCGGTAGCCTAGCTGCTCAGATTCTGGGACAGGTTTCGAAGGGCCCGGTCGACAAGAGCAAGTCCATCGAGATCAAGCCGATCTTTCAAATTCGCGAAAGCACCGGCCCTGCTCCCACCCGCACCTGAACCCAGCTCCCTCTTGACTTGGAGCCGGGAGAAAGCGGGCTTCATAATATATTCTTGACATTTTCACTCAAGTTTAATTACGGTCCAGCCAAGCAAATGATCGAGAGCCGATGCGCAACAGGCTTTTGCTTCTGAACACATGCTTGCAGGAACCCGAACCATGCGCCTTACCATGCCAACCAGACGCAGATCCATTGTAGGGCTGACATCGCTAATCGATGTTATCTTCCTGTTGTTGCTGTTTTTCATGCTGACATCCACCTTCTCGAAATTCAGCCAGTTCGACCTTGGTGTCGCCGGGGTTGGAAGCGGTGCTGGCGAACGGCCAAAGCTGATTGTTGCAGTATCCAGGGATGGTTCTGTGCGCCTCAACGGGCAGCCTGCAGAGATCGCAGCGCTCAATGACGAGATAGCAACCTTCACAGAGAAAGGCGTAGAGAGCGCCGTCGTGGTGCCAAGGGATGGCGTTAAGCTGCAAGAGCTGGTGACAGTGCTCGAAACATTGAAGCGCTCCGGCCTTAGCAAGGTCTCGCTGGCTGACTAGCCAGCAAAGCCAAGGGATATTCTTTCATGCAGATGCACAAGGCCAAAGCACACCGGCGGGTGCTACCGGAGAACACCATACCGCTCATCAACATCGTCTTTCTGATGCTGATCTTCTTTCTCATCGCGGGGACAGTCGCGCCGCCGATCTCGCCAAGTCTCAGCCCCCCGTCTGCGGTCGATCTGCCACAAATGCCCCCGGCCGACAATGCAATCGAAATTCTTGCCGACGGCACACTTGTGCATCGCGGTGATCGCCTCACGCTCGCCGATGTTCTGAGCCGCTTTCCTGTGACAGGTGAAAGAGGAGAGCCCGAAACTGACGTGGTGAAGATTGTTGCCGATAAAGCCTTGCCCGCAGACAAGCTGATGCCAGTACTCAAAGCTCTGCGTGGTGTTGGCCACCGTTCCATTCGTCTGGTGACGCTCAAGACAGACACCTAGAGACCCGAAAACTGGAACCAATACAGACACGCCATCACCGCCACCCATAAGGATGGCGGTGTCTGGCTCACGGGGGACAATGTCACCTATCGCATCAGCGATAGGGCCGCCAGATCATTATGGCGAAACGGATGGCCCTGTTAGCGCCAACGGCACTGTGGGCAATCGGCGCTATCAATCCTGCCGTCATTGTTGACATCCCGCCGGCTGAACATGGCAGATCCCGGTGCTGTCATTTCGGACAGGGTAATCTTGCCATCACCGTTGGCATCCCTTTGCTTGAAGGTTTGAACCCGCATGGGTTCGGACATGGTGCGCCAGCGCGGCTGAAATTCATCGAGCGTGATGGCCTGATCGCCATTTTTGTCCCGTTCCTTGAAGTAGGACGTGACACTGCGTGAGAGTTCAGTTTTCAACAGCGCACCGTTGTTGTCGGCATCATATTTTTGCACCATGGATACATACCCGACGCCCCGCCCCATTCTGCCATAGCGCGGGCCCATATTGGCGGGTCGATTGCGATAGCGCTGTCCGGCAAAAGCGCCACGATTGCCATAACGCGGGCCGCGCCATCCCTGTTTAATGTTCTGGCAATTGTAGCCATATCCCCGCCCCCAACCTGCGGCCGAGGCAGACTGGACATCAAACGCAATCGCGGTGGTGCCAGCCAACAGCGCAAGGGCAATGAGGCATTTGGTTGTGTTCCTGAACATTTTGTCCCTCCTCTTTCAAACCTGTTCGTTTCAATTAACAGTCGAGGAACTCTTTACTTTGAAACCGTTCAAGAAAGTAAAGTATTATTACCTATAAATACCCACCCTGAAGGTTTCCGAGCAACGGCTGCAAGATGAAGATACACGCACAGTGTCGCACAACTTTGCCAGCTGCTTGGAATAGTGTCGGGGTTTGTGTCAGGAAACCGCCTGGATACACTTCGTTACCATTGCTTGGGCCGGTGGCTTATCACTTCAGGTTTTTTAGCCTGACGCTTAATCACCCACGGGGCTGTTCAAGATCGCAGGTCTGATCAAACAGCGGCAGGGCGGCTGCATTGTGGGTGATCAGGATGATAGATCTTTGTTGGGCAAAAGCGATGATGTCCTCGAGCATGGCAAGTTCCATCTCGGGATCCAGCCCCTCACCCGGCTCATCCAGAACCAGTATGGGCGAAGGAGAGAGCAAAGCACGGGCAATCGACAGGCGGCGAACCTGGCCACCCGACAGGCTGCTGCCCGCCTCGCCGACATAGGTATCCAACCCTTTGGGCAAGGTTTCGACGAAGTCGTTCAGGCGGGCGATATTGCACGCCTCAAGCATCTGTTCATCGCTGGCAGTTTCATTGGCCAACAGAAGGTTACCGCGCAGGGTCGCGTTGAAAATATGGGGCTTTTGGTCAGCCACCGCGAAAAAGGCCCGCAACTGGTCTCCGGACATTGTGTGATGCGGTGTCCCATCAATCAGGATCTGACCAGAATCCAGCGGCCAGAACCCGCAAAGGGCGTTGATGAGGCTCGATTTACCGATCCCGGACGGGCCAACGATGGCAAGCTTGCTCCCCGGTTCAAGGGAAAGAGAGAGATCTTTGAAAACACTTGTTTTCTCACCCGGATACCGGAAGCTGATCGCATCACACTCAATATGCGGCACGCCTTGCGGCATCTGCTCTGCACGATCGGCGGAAGCGGTTGGCGCGAGCACCGGCTGATCGGCGAGAGCAAAAAGCCGCCCAGCCGCCATGCGGGTGGACACCAAAGACTGCACCGCGAGGGGAAGCGGCAGAATGGCCTCGAAGCTGGCAAGCACGAACAGCGCCAGCATCGGCAGAATTGGCCCTTCAATCGCGCCAGCAGAGACAAGCGGTATCATGGTCAGCAGAACCATCAGAATGCCGAAATTGGCGGAAAGGGCAATCACGCTCTGAGAGACAGATTGCAGATTGGCCAGTCCCTTCTGGCGGGCTGCAAGAGCATCAGAGCGTTTGGCCATGGCCATCTGATAGTCGGCCTGCTGGCCGTAGACGAGCATTTCCCGCATTCCCTGAAGCCCCTCGACGACTTCAGTGCGAAGTTCTGATTGGAGCTGCAGCTCATGTTCACCTGCCTTGCGACCAAGGCGATGCACGGCAACGGGTAACCCGACACCGGCAACGAGATAGAGCGCAGCAAGTCCCAGTCCGAGCAATGGCGAAAAATAGGATGCCAGAGCAACGAAGGCGGGCAGAGCGATCAGAGCAACCACCATGGGCGCAAAGGTGCGCAGATAAAAATTCTCGAGCACGGAAATATCGGATCCGATGCGGGAGAACAAATCCCCTGCCCGTGCCTTGCTGAGACCGGCTGGTGCCAGTGGCTCCAACTGGTCATAGAACCAGCGGCGCAGGTGTGCCACGAGCTTGAGGGTTGCTTCGTGCGTAATCAGCCTTTCCACATAACGACCGACCGTGCGCGTGATCGCCATGGCGCGGATCATGGCGGCCGGTGTGAAATAGTTGAATCCGATGCCCGTCAGTCCGGCGAGAGCCATGGACGCGATGAACCAGCCTGAGATCGCCATCAAGGTCACATTGGCAACAAGGGTGATCACCGATAGAGCGATGCCAAGAGCGATCCAGCCCGCCCAAGGGCGCATGAGTCGAAGGAGGCGAAAGATGTCAGTCATCGCGGCTCTCCCCTGCGGCAACAGCATCTTTCGGGATGGTCAGGCCGAACTCACTCTTGACGAGCGTGCGGTAGAGCCCCTCCTCTGCCATCAGTTCTTCGTGGCTCCCGTTCTGAACCACGTGGCCCCTGTCGAGCACGAGGATCCGATCCGCTTGACGGATCGTGTAGAGCCGGTGGGCAATGGTGATTGTCGTTGCTGCTTCATTGAGGACTTTCATAGCCTCAAGAAGTTTTTTCTCGCTCTCGCGATCGAGATGGGCAGACGGTTCATCGAGCAACACGAGTGGTGCGGCGCGCACCAGAGCCCGCGCGATGGCAATGCGCTGGATTTGCCCGCCGGACAGGCCTTGGCCTTTCTCACCGATGTGGTGATCGTAGCCATCGGCGAAATCGCGGACAAAATCCTCAACACGGGCGGCCTTGCCCGCAGCCTCGACAGATGCATCATCCGCACCCGGAGCGCCATAGCGGATGGCCTCGCGGATCGTGCCGGAGAATAGTGTCGGTGTCTGAGGAACATAAGCGAGCTGTTTCCTCCATGCTTCCATCGAAAGATCCGAAAGGCTTTGCCCATTGATGAGAATCTCGCCAGAGGTCGGCTGAACAAAGCCGATCAGGAGGTCGATGAGCGTTGATTTGCCCGCACCGGACCGGCCGACCAGCGCCAGACTTTCGCCGCGCTTCAAATCAAAGGAGATGCCTTCGAGCGCCGGAGAGCCGTCTTCATAGGCAAAGGATACGTCGCGAAATTCAAGCGCGATGCCCGCCTTGCTATCAGGCAGGGACAGGGAAGCAGGCGTTTTGGTTTGCGGGGATTCCTGCATCAGATCCGCCATTGTCTCGGCGGCACCTACCGCTTCCATGCGCGCATGATAATGCCCGCCCATGTTGCGCAAGGGAGCATAGAAATCCGGAGCAAGGAGCAGCACATAAAAGCCGGAAAAGAAGTCGATTTCGCCATACAGCAGCCGGAAGCCGATGAAGACAGCAATCAGCGCGATCGAAATGGTGGCGAAAAATTCCAGCACCAGCGAAGACAGAAACGCCACGCGCAGCACACTCATGGTGGTGCGGCGATAATCTTCTGCCATGCGCGATACGGTTTCGGCTTCCTTGCGTGAAGCATTGAACAGCTTCAATGTGGTCAGCCCCTGAATCATATCAAGGAAATGCGCTGACAAACGCGCCAGCTTGCGCCACTGTTTCTGATTGAGTTTTTCGGTGCCCTTGCCGATGAAGATCATGAACACCGGGATCAGGGGCGCCGTGACAGCCATCACCAGAGCTGAGACCCAATCCATAGACAGGGTGACCACTAGGATTGCAAGGGGCAGCAGCGCCATCATGACCATGGCAGGGAGATAGCGGGCGAAATAGCCTTGGAGTGCCTCCAGACCTTCGGTCAACATCGTGGCCTGCTCGCCAACGGATGCTTCCTCGCCGCGCTTGATGATCGGCCCCTTCTGGAGGAGGCGCGCGAGCAACTCTGCTCGCAATTGGGCCTTGAGATCGATTGCGGCATGAAGCGCAATCCGTTCGGACAAATATGTCAGAGCAGCTCGAGCGATAAAAATCGCGGGAAGGATCGCAAGCGGGACATAGAAGGCCGATAGCCCGCCCCCTTCGATCAGCACGCCGTTGATGATATGAGCAAGAAAGCCCATCTGGACAATCAGCAGCAGGCCTGATGCAAAAGAGAGGGCAATGGACCAGTTGAGTGGCGTCTTGGCTTTTTTGGACTGTTGCTTGAGATAGGTCTTTGTTGTTGCGGTTGCTGACATATCCGAATCTGGTTTGCTGCAGGTGTAACGCCGACTTTGGGTGCCAGCTTGGGGCAATTTTGGCTTCAATAGCCCTATATGGCATGACCGGGCAAGCCCGGTCATGTTATCGTTTGTTCATATAGTCAATTGCAGTCTAAACCGCATCAGCCCGATTTGGCCTTTGCAGCATCAGAGCCATCCGATGCATCGGTATCGTTATAGCTGTCCTGCGCTTCATACCACATGACATTGATGACGCCGACAGCCAGAGCCGCCGTCAGCCCCAAGATCCATGCAAAATACCACATTTGGGTTTCCTTTCTATCTTGAGGCGTTAGTAGCCTGACGTTCCCGGAGCGTTCATCTCTTCGGTTGTGATCCGCCCCCACATCCGCACATAGCACCAGATGGTGTAGAGCAGCACGATGGGCACGAAGATGGCCGCGGTCCAGAACATGACTGTCAGCGTGAGATGGCTCGAGGTGGCATCCCATACAGTCAGGGACGAAACCGGATCAGTCGTCGATGGCATGATGAAGGGGAACATCGACAGACCAGCTGTCGTGATGATCCCGGTCATGCCGAGTGCGCTGAACACGAAGGCAAAGCCACTCCGACCTGCCCGGCTCAGGGCAGCCATCAGCAAGGGGCCTGCAATGCCCAGCAAGGGAGCCAGCATGGCAAGCGGATACTCGCTGTAGATGTTGAACAATGCACCGGGCTGTTTGGCGACAATCTTGTTGAGCGGATTGGGCATGGCGTCAAATGGCGGTTGGCTGACGATGACAAAATACTCCATATTGCCCAGCCAGATCCAAAGGCCGCCCAAGGCGAACAGGGCCGCCGTGACAATGCCCAGATAAAAGCTCGTCGTTTTTGCCCGCTCGGCAATGACTGGATCGGCACGCAACTGCAGCCAGGTGCTGCCATGGGCAGTCAGCATGGCGACCGAAACCAATCCTGCCAGAAGGGCAAACGGATTGAGCAACGGAATGAGTGCCCAGATAAATTGGGCGTCATAGGTGACGCGCAGGAATTCATCCAGATGGAAGGGTACGCCCTGCAGCAGATTGCCAAAGGCCACACCAAAGATGAGCGAGGGAACAAACCCGCCAACAAACAGGCCCCAGTCCCAGGCGTTGCGCCATGTCGGGTTTTGCAGTTTGTCGCGATAGTCAAATCCCACCGGCCGCAAGAACAAGGCAAACAGCACAAGCAGCATGGCGAGGTAGAAGCCGGAGAATGCGGCTGCATAAACCGCAGGCCAAGCAGCGAAGATGGCCCCACCGGCAGTGATGAACCAGACCTGGTTTCCCTCCCAGTGAGGGCTGACGGATTCGATGATGACACGGCGTTCGGAATCGGTGTGGCCAAGGAATGGCAGCACGTTGCCGACACCCATATCCATCCCGTCTGTGATGGCGAAGCCAATCAGGAGGACGCCAACGAGCACCCACCATGCCAGCTTCAGGACTTCATAGTCAAATAACATGAGATAGTTCCTTCTGATTGGGCATCATTCGGCGGGAGCCAAAGTGGATGGAGGGGTCTGTTCGTGATGGTAGCGACCCGTGTGCAGGGAGCTTGGTCCCAGACGCGCGAACTTGAACATCAACCACATTTCGATAACCAACAGAATTGTATAGAACAGCATAAAGCCGGTGAGCGAGAAGATCA
The DNA here is from genome assembly GCF_900215505.1 of Cohaesibacter sp. ES.047. Classification (NCBI taxonomy): domain Bacteria; kingdom Pseudomonadati; phylum Pseudomonadota; class Alphaproteobacteria; order Hyphomicrobiales; family Cohaesibacteraceae; genus Cohaesibacter; species Cohaesibacter sp. ES.047. The sequence goes on along the minus strand of NZ_LT907844.1, from coordinate 3,251,899 downwards.
GATCGGCGATCGTCAGGCTTGATGCCGCCAGGAAGGTCGGAAGAACCTCACCGATCGCCCATGGTTGGCGACCGTATTCGGCCACAAACCAGCCAAGCTCACAAGCGAGCCAAGGCAGCGGAATGCACCAGACAAGGGTCCGCAACAACCAACGCTTATTTTCAATGGTCTTGTTGGCTGTGTAGTAGAAGGCCATACCGAAGAGCAGCAGCATCAGGAAGCCGAAGCCGACCATGATGCGGAAGCTCCAGAACAGATAGGGCACCGAGGGGATGGAATCCTCTGCGGCGGCCATGACCATTTCTTCCGTTGCCAATGCCGGATTGTCGATATAGCGCTTGAGCAGAAGGCCGTAACCGAGGTCCGCCTTGTGTTCTTCGAATCTTGCCAGAGTTTCGGGTGTTTTCTGGCCCGCACGCAGGCGTGCAAGATCCTCATAGGCGATCATGCCCGAGCGAATACGCTCTGCATGCTGCTCCTTGAGATCCGCAAGACCGGTGACCTCTTTGCTAATCGAGCGAGTCGCGATCAGGCCCATGGCCCATGGTATCTGGACGGCATAATCGACGGTCTCGGTCTTGTCGTTCGGGATGCCGATGAGGTTGAACGCAGCAGGCGCTTCCTGCGTGTGATACTCGGCTTCGATGGCGGCCAGCTTGACCTTTTGCACGTCACCGAGTTCATAGCCGCTCTCATCACCAAGCACGATCACGGACAGGGCAGACGCGAGACCAAAGCCGGCGGCCACAGCGAAGGACCGTTTCGCAAAGGCGAGATCGCGGCCTCTGAGGATGTAGAAAGCGGAAATGCCAATCACGAACATGGAGGCCGTTACGTAACCAGCGGCGACCGTGTGAACGAACTTGACCTGCGCAACCGGGTTGAGAACCACTTGTGCAAAGTTGGTCATTTCCATCCGCATCGTTTCGGCGGAGAATTCCGAGCCTGCCGGGTTTTGCATCCAGCCGTTCGCCACAAGAATCCAAAGCGCCGACAGGTTGGAGCCGAGCGCCGTAAAGAATGTAACCGCCAAATGCTGGCGCTTGGTCAGCTTGTCCCAACCAAGGAAGAACAGACCCACGAAGGTTGACTCTAGGAAGAATGCCATCAGGCCTTCGATTGCGAGAGGCGCTCCGAAAACATCGCCCACATAGTGGGAGTAGTAGGACCAGTTGGTGCCGAACTGGAACTCCATGGTCAGGCCGGTCGTCACCCCGAGGGCAAAGTTGATACCGAACAACTTGCCCCAGAATTTGGTCATGTCCCTGTAGATCTCTTTACCGGTCATAACGTAGACCGATTCCATGATCACAAGAATCCAGGTAAGCCCCAAGGTCAGGGGAACGAAAAGAAAGTGATATAGCGCCGTGGCGGCAAATTGCCAGCGCGAGAGATTGACGAACAGATCGTCATAGATAGGTTCCATAATGGCTCTCTTGCTTGGTTTTCATCAGTCCCGAATCCCTGCCCCAACGGCCCTAAAGCATGCGTTGCGAGGCATTCGACGGGTTCATTGTTTGAATAGTAAAGGTTAGCGATCAGGCGAAAGGGGGAGATCGACTGGATCCAGCACCTGTCCAGTTGCCCCAGACGCGATCACTCACTGCTGCAACTCGAAGAAGTTTGACATAGAAAGCGGTGAGTTGAAAATCGCGACTGCCCGATGCAATTGCCGCAGCTTCGTCGACGACATTATTGCGATAGAAGATGCAGGCGTCGGAATGCTGGCTGTTCGCAACACTTTTCCGCGTTAAATCATGCCCATAGAGCGTCGATCCTGAGCAGATCACCCGAACAGCTGCGCGTTCATCTGTCGCAGAAAAAACAGTGAAGTGTGCAGCAAGAGCAAGGGTCGAGAGATAAAACTGCAGCGCAAACGCAAAAAGCGCAAGACATGTGCCGGCATGCCTAAGTCTGCAAGGTGCTGCGAATCGACCACTCACTTGGTGTATCCCCTAAAGGTGACTGCGTTACTTTGAACATACGCACATAAAGGACAAAAACATTCATCCTACTTACCTATTTAAAAGTGGCGGGGTATAATAGCAGACAAAGCGTCGCACCTTGCGCAAACGTCAGTCTTCCATGGCTCGCTCTGATTTTTGCATTCCCGACAGATGCGGATCATTTGCGTCACATGTGCACCATTTTAAGCGGCTCTTCGTCTTTGTCAGCAGGCAGATTGTCCCGGCTTCGGATGGACAGTTCCGATGAGCAGCGGCCAGATACAAATTTGATAATTTGTAAATCAATCCTTCTAATCTCCATATGAATTTTCCAGATTGATCGGGTATTTTTTCTTGTATATTCAACATTAAATGCGATATGATACGAAGAGATTTGCTAAAAATCAGAATTAACAAATATTGGAAATCGGCATGGAAGTGGTGATTGTCGCTGATGACTTGACAGGGGCGCTGGACAGCGCCGTTGCCTTTGCGGATCAGGGATTAAAAGTCCTGTGTGCACTCGGCCCAAGCCATTTGGAGACCGCCTTGGCCATGGATGCCGACGTTGTTGCGGTTTCCACTGGCTCACGAGAAATTGAGCAAGAGACTGCCGTCAAACGGGTCCGTCAGGTGCGCGATATCGTGAGCGACAGCAAGCATGGTGAAACGGCGCGCCTGTTCAAGAAAGTCGACAGTCGCCTCAAGGGGCACGTTGCCGCCGAAACCGAAGCCTTGCGAAGCCCCGATCAGCCGATTCTCGTCTGCCCGGCGATTCCGAAACTTGGCCGGTTCGTTGAAAATGGCATGCTCTGCGGCGCAGGTGTCGTCACGCCACGCTCGGTTGCCGACATCGCCAAGGTTCCGCTGTCCGCCTGCCCCGATGCAAACTCTCAGGAAGACATCGCCAAGGCGCTGGAGGCCTTTCCTGAAGGAGGGCTTCTCGTCGGTGCTGCAGGCCTTGCAGAAAGCCTTGCAGCTCGCTCCATCAAGCCCGACAGCACGCTTCGTGACATCCGCCCCCAGTCTCCTGCCCTGTTTGCCATAGGATCACGGGATCCAGTGACCCTGGCACAGCTGGATAACTTCGCGCCCCTGCCCGCTCCCAATGGGTCTGTTCCCGACCCCACCCCATTCTCCGATGACGTTCAAGTCATCCAGATGACCTCGGGCGAGACAGAGATATCCAGTCAGGAGGCGGGAGACCAATTCGCAAAGGGCATCGCCAACTGGATAGCCACAATCCGCCCCGCAAGTTTTCTTGCGAGCGGTGGTGAAAGTGCCGCGGCCATCTGTGCGCGTCTTGATATCGGCATTCTTGAGATCCTTGGTGAAGTCCTGCCCGGACTACCAATGTCAAAATCACTTAATGGACAAAGGGACCTGTTTATCATCACCAAATCCGGCGGTTTTGGCACACCGGATACACTTGTAAATCTGGCTGCAAAGCTAGTAAAAAGATGAGTCAATCACCTGTGCCGGGAGGGGTATGTTTGCTGTGACTGAAAACAATAATGCCAAAGAAACCAAGAGCAAACCGCGACGCCTTCTGGCAGACAAGGTCTATCACAGCCTGTTCAGTCGCATCTCCAATGGCGACTATCCTGTCAATCAACGCCTGCCGTCAGAACATCAACTGTCTGAGGAGTTCGGTGTATCGCGTCCTGTGCTGCGGTCCGCGCTGGAGAAGTTGCGCAAGGAGGGCGTGATCTACGCCAGGCAGGGTGCTGGCAATTACGTGCGCGCACCGTCGGTGTCACCGGTTGGTTTTGCTCGTGTAGAAACACTGGCCGACATTCAGCGCTGCTATGAATTCCGCCTCAATCTGGAAACCACCGCAGCGGTTCTGGCAGCCGAACGCCACAACACCGCAATCATGGCTGACCTTGAGGATGCGCTCGAGTTGATGCGCACCGCGACTGGCAGCCAGATCCACCGCGAAGACGCTGACTTTGCCTTTCACATCGCCATCGCCAAGGCAACGAACAATCATTATTTTGAAGCGGCAATGCGTGCTCTGAGGGAACATATCTATGTCGGCATGCAGATGCACGGCCAGTCCCTCCTCAACGAGGGCGGCAAGGCGCTGGCTTTCGTGTTCGAAGAACATCTGGAAATCAGCAACGCCATTCGTGCTCGCGACGGCGCATTGGCATCAAAGCTGATGCGCTCCCATCTCGAACATTCGCGAGATCGACTGTTCGGCGGCGGCCTGATCAACCTCAAAATGCCGGATCCGTCCTAAAGCCCGACAATGGCCATGAGATCCCACGCCGCGCAGTATGCGACAGCTTGCAGACACAAAAAGGGAGCCTTTTGGCTCCCTTTGCAATTTCGACTGAGATAGTAGCGAACCGACATCTAGCGTTTCGAGCGGGTCGCCGCCAGTTTGGCGGAATAATCCAGCGCCGACAGCATGTTGACATGGTTGGCCTTGTTTGTCCCGGCGATATCAAAAGCGGTTCCATGATCCACCGAACAGCGATCTATGGGCAGGCCCAGCGATACGTTGACGGCGCTGTCGAAGGCGATCAGCTTGATCGGGATATGGCCCTGATCATGATATTGGGCGATGACCAGATCGAAGGCGCCGGTGTTGGCACGGTGGTAGACCGTGTCTGCGGGAATTGGACCAACGACGTTGATGCCTTCCTTCTGTGCCAACTCGACACCGGGCAGCGTCTGAACATCGTCTTCATCGCCAAACAGTCCACCCTCACCACAATGGGGGTTGATACCGGCAACGGCGATGCGCGGGTTTTCATAGCCCATGCGCTTGAAGTGTCTGTCGCCCATGCGGATGGTTGCGAGCACCCGCTCAGGCGTAGACCGCTCGATTGCGGTTTTCAGAGACACGTGCGTTGAGATATGCAGCACATTGAGCGTTTCAGACGCGAGCAGCATCCAAGAGCTTTTTGACCCGGTCAGATGGGCCAGCATACCCGTATGGCCATCGAAATGATGCCCGGCAGCATTGAGAGTTGCCTTGTTGATCGGTGCGGTGACGATACCGACGGCCTCGCCGCCCTGAACCATCTCGACGGCTTTCTTGATATATTGATACGAAGCCTCACCACAAGCCGGGGACAATATACCAAACTCACCGGGCAGATCTGCGACGGGGATGTAAACGATAGCCAGCGAGCCCACGGCTCCCTTTTCACCGTAATTATGAAGCGGCAGATCAACACCGCAAACGGCTCTGGCGCGCTCCAATGTATCCATGTCGCCGATCACCGCATATTGCGCCCGATCAGCGGCAGGCAAGGTGGCCATGGCCTTGACGATTACTTCGGCGCCAACCCCGGATGGATCTCCCATCGTTATGACAACTGGGTTGTTTGACATGTCTTTCTCCTTGACTTGAGCAAGTTGAGGGAGGGGGCAGAGAAAGCCCCCTGCCCTCACTTTTTCAGTTCGGCTGCGTTCAGGCAGCGCTTCGGCGTGCCGCCATCAAGAATGGTTGCGATATCTTCGACGACCATGAGGCCAACATTTTCAACCGCCTCCTTGGTGTCCGCGCCGGAATGAGGCGTGAAGATCGCGTTGGGATGACCAAAGACCGGATGGCTGGTTTCGGGCGGCTCGGTGACGTAGGCATCAATTGCGACACCTCCCAAATGACCGCTTTCAAGCGCTTCGGCCACGGCATCAAGGTCGACCACCTCGCCACGGGCAAGATTGATCAGCTTGGATCCGGGCTTCATCTTTGCGATGGTTTCCCGATTGATCAGCGCTGCGTTGTCCTTACCGCCGAAAATATGGAGCGACACATAGTCCGCCTTGCCGAGCAGGTCCTCGAGTGGCAGAATTTCGATATCATGCTCCTTGGCGAAGTCCATATCCGCATAAGGATCGGTCGCAACCACCTTGATCCCCACACCAATTGCGTGACGAGCCAATTTCTTGCCGATGTTGCCGAGGCCGACGATGCCAAGCACCTTGCCGGAGAGTTCGGTTCCAACCCGGCGGTCCCATTTGCCCGAGGTTACCGAGACATGCCCCTGAGGGATGAAACGCGCCATGGCATACAATAGACCCATGGCCAGCTCGGCAACTGCGTTTGCATTGGCCGCAGGCGTGTTGCAAACCGGCAGCCCTGCTGCCGTGCATGCGGGGATATCGATGTTATCGACGCCAACGCCATGCTTGATAACCGCTTTGAGATTGTCTGCACCAACGAGGGTTTCTGCGGTGGCGGGCACGAGGCCCACCACGAGAATATCCGCATCGGCAATCTGATCAGAAACGCCACCATCGGGTTTGGAGGCATCGTCACAGCGAACCAGATCCCAGCCCATTTCGGCGATCCGATCAGGAACCCGGCCGTGTTTGCCAAAGCCGGGAGAGGTCGTGAGGACTTTCACCATCAAATCAGCTCGTATTTCTTGAGAACAGCTTCAACCAGTTTGTCCTGCTCGGGATCAGGCAGCAGCGCGGGCTGGCGGGAAGCACCAACGGATTTGTCCATCACCCAAAGAGCACGCTTGACCATGGCTGGCGGGAAGCCGAGGCCATAAAGATCTTTGCGGAAGTTGCCATAGGTGACCTGAGCGGCAGCGGCGCCCTCTTCGTCCCCTGCATTGAAGCAGGAAATGATCTTGGCGAGCACATGCGGCAGCACGTTGCCAAGGCCGGAGATCGCACCGGCTGCACCGTTCTGAAGCGCCCAGTGGACGAGATGGTCCGGGCCGGAATAGACGCCGAAGCCTTCGACCTCGTTGCCGACTTTGAGATATTCGGACAGGGTCTCCTGCTGGCCGCCGCTATCCTTGATCCCGGCAATATTCGGGTGCGCGGCAAGTTTGCGCGCGGTTGCCGGTTCGATGTGGTTCTGGGTGCGGGCCGGAATGTCATAGAGATAGATCGGCGTATCGACGCTATCGGCAACCGTCAGATAGTGACGTTCCAGACCATCCTGCGTGCAGGCAATGAAGAATGGCGTGATCACCGCAATGCCATCAACACCGATCTTGTCACATTCCTTGGCCAGCTTGACGGTCTCGAAGGTGGCTGGCATCCCGGCGTTGACGATCACCTTGCAACGGCCTTTGGCCTCATCAACGACTTCTGCGGTCAGCTTGACCTTTTCCTCGAACGTCAGGGCAGAGAAATCGCCGTTGGTACCAGCGGCAAGGATGTTGTTGCCAGCTTCGATCTGGCGGCGGACCTGAGCGCGGGTCGCCTCGTAGTTCAGCGTTTCGTCGTCGTTGAAGCAGCTAACGAGGGCCACATAGGCTTCTTTGGTCATGGATTTACTCCGTTTCGTTCAGGGCCACACTGGAAGTACCAGACTTGGAGCGCGCCTTGGAGATGAGCGGCCAGGCAAGAGACAAGACTGTCAGGCCGAGGAACAGAAGGGTAATCGGGCCGGAGACAAAGGCGATGACATCATCACCAGTCTGCAACAGGCCACGGCGAAGGTTGGATTCCATCATCGGACCGAGGATTAGGGCGATACAAAGCGCAGCCTGACTGAAGCCGAATTTCTGCATGCCCCACCCCAGCACACCGAACCCGACCATTGTGTAGAGATCGACCGGGTTGAGGTTGATGGAGAAGGAACCGATAAAGCAGAAGATGACGATGGAAATGGTCAACATGCGGCGCGGAACCATCAGGATCTTGGAGAAGACCGGAATGAGCAACATACCGAAGATGAACATGAAGATGGTCGCCAAGAAGGTGCCGCCGAAGATACCGACGACGATATCCGGGTTGGTCTGGAACAGCATCGGCCCGGGTGCTAGGCCCTGAATCATCAGGCCACCCATCAGAACAGCGGTAACCACATCACCCGGCACACCAAGCGCCAGCAGCGGAATAAGAGCAGACGCACAGACCGCATTGTTGGCGGACTCGGTCGCAGCAACGCCGGGCGCATATCCAGTGCCGAACTTCTCGGGCGTCTTGGATGTCCGGCGCGCTTCGTTGTAGGAAATCCAGGAGGCCGTTCCGGAGCCGGTCCCCGGCACGATGCCAATAAAGGTGCCGATGATAGACCCACGGATGAGGGCTGGTGCGCTTTCCTTCATTTCTTTCATGCTGGGCCAACGGTTCGCCACGTTGCTGATGATACCGTCATCTTTGTTGGACAGACGCTCAAGCTGGGTGAACACTTCGGACAAGGCAAACAAGCCGATCAGGGCGGGGGTAAAGGCAAATCCGGATGCAAAGCCATTGATGCCGAAGGTGTAGCGCATGACACCGGAAATCGGGTCGGCGCCGACGCAGGCGATCAGAATCCCCAGACAACCCGAGATAGCCCCTTTGACAAGGTCACCAGACAAAGAAGCAATGATGGTGAGGCCAAACAGGGCAAGAGCGAAATATTCAGGCGCGCCAAATTCAAGCGCGATGCTTGCAAGTTGCGGCGCGAGCGTTGCCAGAACAACAGCGGCGATCAGCCCGCCGATCGTTGAGGCGATGGTCGCCATGCCCAGCGCCTTACCCGCTTCGCCTTTTTGCGCCATCGGATAGCCATCAAGGACGGTGGCAGCAGAGGCTGGCGTGCCTGGCGTTCTGAGAAGGATCGAGGAGACACAGCCGCCATAGATGCCGCCGATATAAATGCCGATCAGCATATTCAGCCCCATAACCGGGGTCATGCTGAAGGTCAGAGGGATGAGAAGCGCCACACCCATTGTGGCGGTCAATCCGGGAAGTGCGCCGATCACGAGACCGCCGAGGGTACCAAGGGCAATGGTCCAGATCACATCAAACTGGAGAAGCGGCGCAAGATAGGAGAGCGTTTCCATGCTGCACTTTCAGGCAAGTTGGCTGAGCGTCCTTAAGACGTAGCGATCATTTGCGAGGGAATGGGGAGCGCACATCGCGCGCTCCCCTGTCAGATCGAAGCGGCCACAGGGCCGTTCTCTGTTATTTGTTCATGCCCAGCATGCCGAGCTCTTCAAGAACCGTCTTGGCGACTTCGCTGTCATTGTGAACGCGTTTTTCGAAGGTTGAAGCGTCCTCAAAGGTTACGAATTCGCCCATGTCGGTCATCTTGGTCACAAAATCCGGATCGGTTGCGACTTCTTTCACAGCATCGCGCAGCCATGCAAGCTCTGCTTCAGGCGTGTCTTTTGGCGCAATCAGGCCTTTCCAGGAAGACCAAGTGAAGTCGACGCCTTTTTCCACTGCAGTTGGGGTGTCGGGGAACAGATCGATCCGTTTTTCTTCCATCACAAACAAAGGCGTCATCTGGCCTGCATCTGACGCCGCTTTGGCTTCAGCCGGGGAAGCAACCATGGCATCGATGTGACCACCGATACATGCGGTCCGTGCTTTGGATGACCCCTGGAAGGGGATGGATTCGATCTTGATACCAGCAGCCTTGGCAAAGGCTTCGGCTGACACCTGGTTTGCGCCACCGGCACCGGAGTTACCGACCTGCGGCTTGTTGCCCTTGGCGTATTCTACGAAGGAGTCATAATCGGTGAACGGAGCATCCTTACAAGCCACCATAACCTGCAAGGAGCGAGCAAAGAGACCAACGAAAGCCAAGTCATCAACCTGATAATCGGTGCCGCCGATATGCGGCTTGATGGCGATCGGGCCCTGCGCAGCTGCGCCAAGGGTATAGCCGTCAGCGCGACCATGCGCTGCTGCAGACGTACCAATGGCACCACCGCCACCTGGCTGGTTGCGAATAACCATCTGCTTGCCTTCGAACTTTTTCTCGAACGTATCAGCAAACACGCGCAACGAAAGATCCGTGGATCCACCTGCGGAATAAGGAACAACAACCTGAATGGGGCGAACCGGGAAGTCGGCAGCGGAGGCTACACCGGTGGCCATGATGGCCGTTGCTGCAACAGACAGGGCGAGTTTTGAAATGTTCATCTTTGTATCCTCCCAAGGATATATTGTTGATGGTTTTACGGAAGCCAAACAGTCAAAAGGCGGGTAAAGCCGAAATAGACAACAAAGGTCATTATCAGCGGAAACAGCACCAGAATGTACCAGCGCCGCTCGCCCAAGAGCCACAGACCAACAACGAAGGTAATCAGCGTCGCGGGAATGTAACCAACGGGATAGAAGGCTGCTGCATATGCGGTAAGCAACAGCACGAAGCCAAGCATAATCAGCAGAGTGCGGGCATCAGGCATTGAGATCTTACTCTCTTCGCCTTCTTTATTGCCACCCAATGAGCGACCAATCAGCACCAACGACAAAAAAGCCACTGCGCCAATCATCATCCATGGGATCATAGAGGGCCCAGCAGACGAGCTACCCATACCGCTCTTGATGGAAAGGGTTAGCCAGGCAACCACAATACAAAAGACCAGCAAGCAGCCACCGATCCACATATCACTTTTGCGCGGTGAAATTGTCGACATTGAATCCTCCGAAAAAGGCCAATTGTTGGCCGAAGGGCACCCCGCCCTCGAGGCAACTCCTGCCTTAGGGGTCACCTTGTATAGAATTTGATAATTTGTCAATATCTTATCGGAAATTTTCTAACTTTATTCCTATGGAAATTCACAAGCGCGCATCAAGGCCAATTTATTCGCAAATCAAAAAATTTATATTTCATTGTTTTTATTGCTCTTTAATCGCAAAAATCAACACAAAACCAAAACTCCCGCCATTTAGAATATCTATAGCCAGCGAAATTTTACATGTACAAACATTATTGACAAATTTTTATAATGCGCGTCTTATGCATCCAACAGGAATAGAAAGGCCGCCATTTCGAGACGCCAAATATGTCTGCTGCGGCCCAAGCGGAGGAATGAGGATATGTTACCCCTTACGTCGCCCATTGAGATGCAGTTTCCACCCATCGTGCGGTTTGGAGACGGGACCATCAAGACGCTCAAGGATTGGGTCGCCCAAAAGGGTTACAAGGCCCCGTTCGTATTGGCAGATGCTGCCAACGCAGGTCGGCTCGACCTTCTTGATCTTGAGAATGTGACCTGCTTTTCCGATGTTGTCCCCGAGCCGGACATCCCCAATCTTTACAAGGCGATCGAAGCAGCCAAAGGCTGTGACGTGGTCATCGGGTTTGGCGGCGGCTCGGCAATGGATCTGGCGAAGCTGGTTGCTGTCCTGATCGCGCAAGACTGCAGCTTTGACGACATTTCCGGCCCCCACCGCGCCCTGCCGCGCAAGGTCGGTTTGGCCCAATTGCCAACCACGGCAGGCACAGGTTCAGAGGTTGGCACACGTGCGCTCATGACCAATCCGGAGACCCTGAGCAAAGTCGCCACCGAAAGCGTCCACATGCTGGCCGACCTTGCGATCATCGATCCGGCGCTGACCATGACGGTCCCTGCCCGCGTGACAGCCGCGACCGGCGTTGACGCCATGGCCCATTGCGTTGAGGCCTTCACCTCCAAACGTTCCCATCCAATCATCGACAATTACGCGATGATGGGCATTGAGCTGGTCGGACGCTTTCTCAAACGTGCGGTTGAGGATGGTTCTGATGCGGAAGCACGAACCGGGCTGGCGCTCGCGGCCTTCTACGGCGGGGTCTGCCTTGGACCGGTCAACACAACATCCGGCCACGCGGTTTCCTACCCGCTCGGCACGCGCCACAAGCTGCCCCATGGCATCGCCAACGCTCTGGTTTTCCCGCACACTCTGGCTGCCAATGCTGCGGTTGTACCGGAGAAAACCGACAAGGTTTGCCAAGCCCTTGGTTTTGAAGGCGGCAGCAATGAAGCCGTTCTGGCGGGTGCCAAGGCTTTCTGTGAATCGCTAGGCCTCGACATGCAACTCAGAGCCTATGGTGTTCCCGAAGACGATCTCGCTGCCATGGCAGAAGAATCCCATGCCATCCGGCGGCTGCTCGACTGGAACCCTGTAGACCTTTCGGTCGCGGACATCGAGGCAATCTATCGTGCCGCCTATTGAACAAACGCTTTCGCTCGGCCCTGATTTCGGGACGAGCGAAAGCACCCGCAAAGTTTCAAGACAAGAGACCCTGTCGCCCCGCTTTAGGCGTGATCTAGGTTTTCCTACCCCGACCGGAGGATCACGTCGACAGGGTCAATGGAGATCGTGACAGACAGAGTCCAGCCTTATGTCTGTCACGATCTTTTTATTTTAGAGGGCGTAAATGTCCAATCGAATGGACTCCAGCAAGTGACCGCCTCCGATTTTCAGATCCCCTGCCACAAAAGGACAGGCATTCTGACGTTTATCGCCCCAAAACGGTCTCTATCCACAAAGCAAAATTCACGAAATTATTCGCATTTTTTAAATGACTTGCAATTCACTCAAGCCAGACATGCTAGAATCGCATATCGGCGGCTCTTTGTTTTTCTCGTTGTTTGAATCCTATGTTGACCCGAGAGTGAGCCTTTGCATTTCTCCGTATAAGTGCAGAATGCAGTTCCGCTCGTGTTTCGACCACAGTTTGGGCAAGGATTTTCAGCAAGGACAATCACCTTTTGGGAATTAGACCTTCCCTAACGTAAGACTTTCGAGATGATCATGCTTTTCCATCGAATGAATTTCGATCACATCACGACAGGCAAATTTGTCTATTCGTGCCCGCCATAATTTGCTGCATTGCGTCATTGTTTAACGCTCCGCAGCAAAAGAATGCAGAAGGGACATGTCAGCCATGTCCATGACGCAAGATCGCACTTTAGCCTTTTGACCGATATCAATGTTACAAAGACCGCAAAACTGCTTCTTAAGTCCTAGGCCCTAACCCTTATCCTGGGACATTACGTCAGCTTGGAGGACGAACTCTGTGTCTAATAGCGGGTGTTTCGCACGTGCAAGAGATAACGGAGCGGTGTCGTGAGTTCGACAGTGAGGAGGAAGCCTTTTCTGGCAGGCCGGTTTGGCAGGCATGGATTCACCCTTTGGGATGAATGCTTGCTTCTGCATTTGCCGGGCTGATCTTTGCAACTGACCCTGAACGGTCAGTGTACCTTTTAACCTCTAGTGTATTTGACAGTTAGAGCACTCTTCCTATGCCCAACCATACCACTTTTGAAAACAAGACTTACGATGAAATCAATATCGGTGATGAGGCCGCCCTCACCCGCGTCGCCACCGAGCAGGATTTTATGGTCTTTGCCAATGCCTCGGGAAACCTGAATTCGCTTCATCTTTCGCGCTATGTACAGAATGAAAACGGCAAACGCGAGGCCTACGCGCCGCCGCTTTGGGTTGCCTCTCTGGTTTCGACGATTTTCGGCAACATCCTTCCGGGTGTCGGAGCCCGCTATCGTCATCAGACCTTCAACTTCGGCCCGCGCTGCGTTGCCGGTGATGTGCTTGATGTCAAAGTCAAGGTAACGGACAAATTGCCGGACAACGTGATCCGCTTTGATACCGAGATCCGTCGTCATGCTGACAATGAAGTGCTGGTTTCGGGCCCTGCAGAAATCTTTGCACCAGCCAAGAAGCTCTGCTTTGATGCGCTTAAAACACCGGAACTGATGCTGGAAACGCATCCCTACTTCGAGGCGCTGATCCGCAAAGCCCAGAATGAACCTCAAGTGGTGACCGCTGTTGTCGCTCCAGAGGAGGAAAAATCGCTCGGCGGAGCCATTCTGGCCATGCAAAGCGGCATCATCACGCCGATCCTGGTTGGTAGCAAAGCAAAAATCGAAGCAGTTGCCAAGGCAAATGACTGGAACCTTGATGGTGTCGAGATCATCAACGAGATCGACCATGCACGGGCTGCCAACATTGCCGTAGACCTTATCTCAGAAGGTCGCGCTGGTGCCATGATGAAAGGCCACCTGCATACGGATGATCTGTTGAAAGCTGCTCTGCGCAAGGTCAATGGCCTGCGTGCCGGTCGTCGCTTCACCCACGTTTTCGTCATGGATGTTCCGGGCGTCGATCATCCGATCCTCGTCACCGACGCAGCGATCAACATTCAGCCGGATCTGAAAACCAAAGCCGATATTGTTCAGAACGCCATCGATGTTGCGATCTCTATCGGGATTGAAGTTCCCAAAGTCGGCATCCTGTCGGCGGTGGAAACCGTCAACCCGGACATCCCGTCCTCTCTGGACGCTGCGCTTCTGTCCAAGATGGCTGAACGCGGTCAGATTTCTGGCGGTGTCGTCGATGGTCCTCTGGCCATGGACAATGCGGTCGATCTTGCTGCCGCTCGCACCAAGGGCATCACGTCCGAAGTTGCTGGCCATGCGGAAATCCTTGTGGTTCCGAACCTTGATGCAGGCAACATGCTGGCAAAACAGCTTGCCTATATCTCTCATGCGGAGCCCGCTGGCCTCGTGCTTGGTGCCAGTGTGCCGATCATTCTGAACTCCCGTTCGGATGGTGATATGGCGCGTCTTGCGTCCTGCGCAATTGCTTCCCTGCATCACGCCCGCACCGGCAAAAAAGCTTAAGGCACAAAAGCCAAGACGAAATGCATGACAAGAAAAGGGTGGGTGATCAACGGATCGCTCACCCTTTGTTTTTCTCTGATGTCAACAGTGCCTCATACCAACGGCATTTAATTCTGACCTTCTTGAGCCCATTTTCTCATACCTATTGAATGGATGATGGTTGGGTTGGCGGAGAGGCTCTTCCATGCTTGGCAACCAGCATCAAGAATGGCGGCATAGTCTTCGAAGACCCGATTGGACAGGAAGGTACCGCGCAGATACTGCCAAATATTCTCAACTGGGTTCAGTTCCGGTGATTTGGAAGGCAACAGGAGGATGGTGATATTCTTGGGCACGTTGAGTCTGCTTGTCGTATGCCATCCGGCACGATCCATCAGCACCACGGCATGAGCGCCGCGCGCCACTGTCCTTGAGACTTCTTCGAGGTGCATTTGCATGGCCTGTGTATTTGCAAAAGGCATCATCAATCCCGCGCCAACGCCACGCGCTGGACATATTGCACCGAACAGATAGGCATTTTTATATCGCTGATCGGCTGGCAGACGTGGTCTGGTTCCCTTTTTTGCCCATAGTCGGGCCAGTCCATTCTTCTGACCAAGCCTAGCCTCATCTTGCCACCAAATCTCGATGGGCTTGTTCTTTGGCAAATGGCCTACATGCGCTGCCAACGTTGCGGAGAAGTTTTTTTGAAAGCATCAATGACTTCAGGCTTTTGTTCTGGATGTTGAGGTCGACCAGATATGCGCACATACCCCATGCGGCGCAAAAGATCCCGTACTCCACGTTCCTTGTAGGAGACCCCAAACCGCTCTTGGATCACACGCACCAGATCCTGGCTACGCCAGACAGAGACGCCGTCCTTCTCAGGATCAGGACCGGTTTCAACGATAGCAACAAACTCTTCGAGCTGTTCTGGGCTCAAGCGCATGGGAGCGCCGGTTGCTTTGATGTCGACAAGACCATCGGTGCCTTGCTCATTGAAGCGAAGAACCCAATCTCGCAAAGTCTGGCGGTCCATACCGCCGACTTTGGCGGCATCAGCACGGTTCATGCCGTCATAGACAGCCGCAATGGCCAGTAGGCGGCGGCTCTGTTTGGCATTGCGGCATCCTTTGGCAAGACGGCGCAAACTATCGGCGTCAAAAGCATCGCTAAGAATCAAAGCGGCAGACATGGCAAAATCTCCTTTGCCATGTTGAATCACGCCAGTGCTAAAAATGGAATCCCTAAAGAGTCAGAACTTCACGCCCTTGGTATCAGGTCTAGTAGACCATCCTGCGCATGGTGATGTCGTCCCAAACGTCATAGACGACTTTAGGCGTCATTTTCGGGGATCAACTTGGTGTTGGATCAAACACACTTACCCGGCGGCAAGGTGATATTGCGCGCGCACTTTTTACAGAAAAACTAAAGAATCGCCTCAAAAAGCCCTTCGAATAGTACGCAATCACTCAGTTAGAACATCAAAGCTCCGTAGACGGCCAGAGCATATTTGGCGAGCTTGTACATCGAGCAACTTCGCAGAAGTCCCTCTTGGTCTAATTTGTGCAGGAAGGGGGCTTGGGCGGGATGGCAGACATGCGAGGATTGGCGGATTGCAGTTTGCCCATGCAAACGCAGCGCACACGTAGGTGAAGCGCCTTGAACCATCGATTGTCGGGAAGAGAAAGGCGACAAGGAATAACGCGCCGCTATAGTGAGGCTGGGCTATCTACCCCCGTAAGGGGGAGTCTTTTCGCCCGAAAGAGCCTCATCTGGTACTTGGGAGTACCGTCAGGCTTGGCAGACTTTATCTTAGAACTGGATGTCAGTCGGAATACCAAGGCTCTGAAGGTCTGCTTCGTTTGGAGTGCGTCCGCGTTCGATGTCGCCTGCGATACGGGCTGCGGGAGGAAGAGAAGCGAATACCATACCGATGGTGCCAACTGCGCCTTTGATGCTATCAAACATTTGAAACTCCTTTGCTGATTTCTTTATGTGCCCAGACCATACTGCAGCAGGAGCTACGCGAATATAGCCGATCTGTTCTGGTGGCTATGCGCCATTCGCATACCTTAGACTTCCAAGCCAACATTCTGCATCCGGTGCCTTTCACTCTTCGCGGTGGCGTGTTCCGCTGAATAGGCAGTTCGTCTCGGTGCCGTATGCAGCAGACGCGCAGCAAGTTATTTGCTGTCAAGACTTGATCACGCGCACCATTACCCTCAGCTTTAGGGGAGAGGAAGAGCCCAACAACTGTCAGGATCATTCATGGATCTCACTTCAGATCGCCAGCCTTTTGCCTTTGACAACAGCTACGCACGCGAGCTCGAGGGCTTTTATGTGCCGTGGCAGGGCAGCAAGGCACCCAAGGCTCGCATTGCGCTCTTCAATGCTCCGCTGGCAGAAGAGCTGGGCCTCACGCTCGATTCGAGCGATCCGCACCTTGCTGAGATTTTTGCCGGCAGCGATGTCGCCGATGGCTCGATGCCGCTGGCGCAAGCCTATGCCGGGCATCAGTTCGGCGGCTTCTCGCCGCAACTCGGGGATGGCCGCGCCCTGCTTCTGGGGGAAATACTTGACCCATCGGGTGATCGGTTCGACATCCAATTGAAGGGATCTGGGCCGACGCCCTTTTCCCGAGGCGGCGACGGCAAGGCGGTGCTGGGACCTGTGCTGAGAGAATATCTCATGGGCGAGGCCATGGCAGCGCTCGGCGTCCCGACCACCCGCGCCCTTGCGGCGGTGACCACGGGCGAGCAGGTGCCGCGCGAGGGCTTGAAGCCCGGCGCTGTGCTTGTGCGGGTTGCTGCCAGTCACTTGCGCGTCGGAACCTTTCAGTTCTTTGCAGCGCAACAGCAGTGGGACAAGCTGAAGGTTCTGGCCGACTATGCCATTGCGCGACACGACCCGGCGCTCGCCGATGCGGACAATCCGTACCTTGCTTTTCTGGCTGCAGTTGCGGAACGGCAGGCGCGCCTTGTTGCCAAATGGATGCAGGTGGGGTTCATCCATGGGGTGATGAATACCGACAACATGGCCATTTCGGGCGAGACCATCGATTACGGCCCTTGCGCTTTCATGGATGCCTATGATCCGGCAACGGTCTTCAGTTCCATCGATCACATGGGGCGCTATTCCTATGGCAACCAGCCGCAGGTTGCCCGCTGGAATCTGGCCCGGTTTGCCGAAACCCTTGTTCCCGTGATCGATCCTGATGACGAAGAGCGCACCATCAATCTCGCGACCGACGTGATCGCCGATTTTATGCCTCTTTATAAAAAGGCTTTCCACGAGGCCATGGCTGCCAAGATCGGGATGTCAGCGCTTGAAGAGGGTGATGAGGCATTGATTGATGGGTTTCTTGGCTGTCTGAGGGGCGAGGCCATCGACTTTACCGATGCCTTCCGGATGCTCGCGAACACTCTGACCTCCGACACCTCGCCACTGCTCACCAATTGTGAGGATCCCGAACCGCTCGCCGACTGGCTGGGTCGCTGGCGCAGCCGCCTTAAGCGAGAGAAGCGCGCGCCTGCGCAAGTGGCCGAAGCTATGAATCAGATCAATCCGCTCTATATACCCCGCAACCATCTGGTCGATGAGGCCCTGATGAAGGCGGAAGACGAAGCGGATCTCGGGCCATTCAAGGACCTTTTGTCCGTTCTTGATGATCCATTCACGCGGCGTGACGGTTTGGATCGCTATCAAGGCCCTGCGCCTTCCGGGTTTGGTCCCTTTGTCACCTATTGTGGCACCTGATCAGACGCACAGCCCCAAAACGATTCATCAAAGCCGGCGCAATCATGAACACCAAGTCATGACACTCATGACGTGTAGCCCCCTTTAACCCAAGCCTACTGTGATCTACCTATAGAGCAACACAAGTCACACACTCATCTTTGACGATCAGGCATGCCAGAATGAATTTGGCATTCGGTCCAAATAAAGATGGGGCAACGGATTGGAGCAATCCTCATGTCTATCAGACCGGTCGTTTCTTCAACCCAGGCCACTCCGACGATGGAAGGAGCCGGGGTCAAACTCCACCGCGCATTCGGATTTCAAAATCCGGAGATGGCTGATCCATACCTTCTGTTTGATGACTTCCGCGGTGACAATCCGGATGACTATATCCGTGGTTTCCCATGGCATCCGCACCGGGGCATCGAGACCATCACCTATGTTCTCAAGGGCTCCGTCGAGCATGGCGACAATCTGGGCAACCACGGCACGCTTGGGCCGGGCTCGGTGCAATGGATGACCGCCGGTTCGGGCATCATGCATCAGGAGATGCCAACCGGTAATGACAAGGGCCAGATGCACG
Source organism: Cohaesibacter sp. ES.047 (assembly GCF_900215505.1). Lineage (NCBI taxonomy): Bacteria > Pseudomonadati > Pseudomonadota > Alphaproteobacteria > Hyphomicrobiales > Cohaesibacteraceae > Cohaesibacter > Cohaesibacter sp. ES.047. The sequence continues at coordinate 3,233,315 of NZ_LT907844.1, read as the reverse complement.
GCTTTCAGCTTTGGGCGAACCTTCCGGCCAGCCTCAAGATGACCTCGCCGCGTTATCAGGATATCCAAGGCAAGGAGATCCCGCAGGTGATCGACGATGACGGCACAAGCGTCAAGGTCATTGTCGGCAACTTCTGGGGCAAAAGTGGTCCGGTCGACGGTATCGCTGCAGATCCGCTCTATCTCGATGTGTTCGTTCCTGCCGGTGTCCGCAAACGGTTCAAGATCGACACCTATCGCAATTGTTTCGCCTATGTCTTCGAAGGCCGGGGCCAGTTCGGCAACGCGTCAAACCCGCGGGGCATCCTTCTTGAAAAGGAAGTCGGTGGCGAGGAAGTGAACATTCGCGACATGTCCGGCAACCGCACTCTGGTGCATTTCGGCACCGGTGACGAAGTCGAAGTTCACGCTGGACCGGAAGGGGTGCGCTTCCTTCTGATCTCAGGCGCTCCCTTGCAGGAACCAGTCGCCTGGCACGGCCCGATCGTGATGAACACGCAGCAGGAAATCCGTCAGGCAATCAAAGAATTGCGCAACGGAACATTCATACGGCCCGCGCATTAAACAGCAAACGGTGTCGAGTCCTAGAGCCCGCCCCATAAACAAACAATCTCAATCCGAGGAAATGGATTTCACAATGACAAAAGTTCTCGTTCTTTACTATTCCGCTTATGGCCACATTGAAACCATGGCGAAAGCCGTCGCTGAAGGCGCAAAAGCAGAAGGCGCTGACGTAACCATCAAACGCGTACCCGAGCTCGTTCCTGAAGACGTTGCCAAGGCATCCCATTACAAAATGGATCAGGAAGCGCCGATCGCCGACCCGAACGAACTTGACCAGTATGACGCCATCATCGTTGGCGCAGGCACCCGTTTTGGCACCGTCGCTTCCCAGATGCGCAATTTCTGGGACCAGACCGGTGGCCTGTGGGCCGAAGGCAAGCTGACTGGCAAAGTCGGTTCTGTGTTCACCTCAACCGCCACCCAGCACGGCGGTCAGGAAACCACGATCATGGGCTTCATCCCGACCCTTCTGCACCAGGGCATGGTCGTCGCAGGTCTCCCCTATGCCTTCCAAGGCCAGTCTGGTCTTGAAGAAGTCAAAGGCGGCTCCCCTTACGGCGCGACAACCCTCACCGCGACCGACGGCTCCCGCCAGCCTTCTGAAATCGAACTCGAAGGCGCTCGCTATCAGGGCGGCCATGTGGCCAAACTGGCAGCCAAACTTTCTGCCTAAGGCACAGCGCAGTCACGCTCGCCTTACGGAACAATCATGCGGTTCGTTCATTGACCGTATGACCTTCATGGCTAGACATGCCAAGCAACCGGATGTCCGTTCAGAAGAAGCCGTTTGATAGCCCTGACGGTGGACAGACAGCCATTGGCAAGAGGGGGCGCAAGCCCCCTCATTTGTATTCGGATACACAGACTTCAAAGGAGAAAACCCGTGGGACTTCTTGTCGACGGAAAATGGCACGATCAGTGGTATGACACCAAATCAACCGGCGGCCGATTTGTTCGCAAGGAGTCCGCCTTTCGCAACTGGATTACGTCGGACGGATCTGCCGGACCCAGTGGCGAGGCAGGCTTCAAGGCCGAAGCGGGTCGCTATCATCTCTATGTATCGCTCGCCTGCCCATGGGCGCACCGGACCCTGATCTTCCGCGCCCTCAAGGGCCTTGAGGACATGATCTCGGTTTCGGTCGTCAATCCCTACATGGCCGAGCATGGCTGGACCTTTGATCCGGCAGAGGGGGTTGTTGCTGATCCATTTTTCTCTGCAGATTATCTACACCAGATCTACACCAAGGCAGATCCGGACTATACGGGCCGCGTCACCGTTCCGGTGTTGTGGGACAAGCAAAAAGGCACGGTTGTTTCCAACGAGTCGGCTGAAATCATTCGCATGTTCAACACGGCGTTTGACGGCATCGGTGCTGCGGAAGGCGACTATTATCCTGAAGACGACCGCGACGAGATCGATGAGATCAACGAGCGGGTCTACAACACGGTCAACAACGGCGTCTACAAATCCGGTTTTGCGACCACCCAAGAGGCCTATGAAGAAGCTGTGATGCCACTGTTCGAAAGCCTCGACTGGCTCGAAGACATCCTGTCCAAATCACGCTTCCTGCTTGGTGACCACCAGACCGAAGCGGATTGGCGGCTGTTCACGACCCTTGTCCGGTTTGATCCAGTTTATGTGGGCCACTTCAAGTGCAACATCCGCCGGATCGAGGATTATCCCAATCTGTCGAATTATGTCCGCGACCTCTATCAGACGCCGGGTGTTGCCGGGACGGTCAATCTTGATCACATCAAGCAGCACTATTATTCGAGCCATGAGACCATCAACCCGACCGGGATTATTCCGGTTGGCCCGGATATTGATTTCTCGGCTCCCCATAACAGGGCTGAGATGCCCAAAGCTTCCTGACCGCTCGCCCCTTTCGAGCGACGTGCATCTGTTTGCAAACAGACTGGTGCTTTGAGAAAAGACTTGCCCGGCCCCTGTGGCCGGGTTACGTCGTTTCAGGCGTGGCGCGGCCCACGCTCTTTCCCGCAAACATCTGCGACGTCTCAAGCCTTTAGATGCTGCTTATTTGCAGTTGACGCAAAGGATTGGATGTCTCAGTGTGCCGCAATAAGCAGATATACATAACAGAGTCTAGGAGATGACCCATGCGGACACGCGCAGCTGTCGCACTGGAGGCCGGAAAGCCTCTTGAGGTTATGGAAGTGGAACTTGACGGCCCGAAGGCTGGCGAGGTTCTCATTGAAGTGAAAGCCACCGGGCTTTGCCACACGGATGAATTCACCCGATCCGGCGCCGATCCGGAAGGGCTGTTCCCTTCGATCCTAGGCCACGAGGGCGCAGGTATCGTGTTGGAAGTGGGTGAAGGTGTTACCACGCTCAAGCCGGGCGATCATGTCATCCCGCTCTACACCCCAGAATGCCGTGAGTGCCCCTCTTGCCTGTCAGGCAAAACCAACCTGTGTACCGCGATCCGCAACACGCAGGGTCAGGGCCTGATGCCGGATGGCACCACCCGTTTCTCCATGCTCGATGGCACCCCGATCTATCATTATATGGGCTGCTCGACCTTTGCCAATCATACGGTTCTTCCCGAGATTGCCCTCGCCAAGGTGCGCGATGACGCCCCCTTTGACAAGATCTGCTACATCGGTTGCGGCGTGACCACCGGCATCGGTGCCGTGATCAACACTGCTGGTGTCGAAATCGGCTCCACGGCTGCGGTATTTGGTCTTGGCGGCATCGGACTCAATGTCATTCAGGGCCTTCGCATGGCCGGTGCTGACATGATCATCGGTGTTGACCTCAATGACGACAAAGCCGAGATGGCCAAGAAATTCGGCATGACCCATTTCGTCAATCCCAGCAAGATCGATGGGACGGTGGTCGAAGAGATCGTCAATCTCACCAAACGTGGCGCGGACCAGATCGGCGGCGTGGACTATTCCTTCGATGCGACAGGCAACGTCAAGGTGATGCGCGATGCGCTCGAATGCTCCCATCGGGGCTGGGGTGTGTCTGTCATCATCGGCGTTGCGCCTGCTGGTGCAGAAATCTCGACCCGTCCGTTCCAGCTCGTCACAGGCCGCGTCTGGAAAGGCACCGCCTTTGGTGGCGCTAAAGGCCGTACGGACGTACCGAAGTTTGTTGACTGGTATATGGATGGCAAGATCGATATCGATCCGATGATCACGCACAAACTGTCGCTTGACCAGATCAACGAAGGCTTCGAATTGATGCATCAGGGCAAATCCATTCGCGCTGTCATCGAATTCTAAGACATGAGGGTGCGGATGGCTTGCGCCTGATGGTCTATCAGGACAACGCGGTCCGCGCCCTCTTTGCAATCTGAACCGGCGCACTACGCCGTGTTATTCAGCAAAGCCCGTTTCGCTTCATTTCACTAAGCAGTTTTCTCTCATTCGGTCGACAATGCTGCAAAAGCAGCTTTTTTCATTTGACAATTCGGTGCTGCTCTCGCATCCAGAAGTGGGATCCCAGTTTTCTTCTTGAAAAGATCCCTTCCCTCTAGCGCCCCCGCCTCTTGGCGCTGCCTTCCGGAAAGTATTGCACCATGCCCACCCTGTCTTCAAAAGCCCTCGGCATTCTCTTTGCCATTATGGCCACCCTGATTTTTGCGTCGGGAGATGCCGTATCAAAGACACTGGTGGTGGACCATTCCGTCTGGTTCATCATGATGGTGCGTTACTGGTTTCATCTCAGTGTCGCCCTGATCTGGGCGGCGAGCAGCAAAAAGGGCATCAAGGGGGCATTCCGATCCGAGCGGCCGGGCATCCAGCTCATTCGCGGTGTCCTGTTGTTCACCGAAATCGCGCTGATCATCATCACCTTCAGCATGCTTGGCCTTGCTGAAACGACAACCCTTATCATGGTGCATCCGCTGATCGTGACGGCGCTGGCTGCTGTTTTCCTTGGGGAATATGTGGGATGGCGACGGGTTATCGCGCTGCTCATCGGCATGTCGGGCCTTCTCATCATCATGCAGCCATCGGGCAACATCTGGGGACTTGGCGGCCTTGTCGGCCTTTGTGCGACCAGCGCTTTTGCGGTCTATCAGTTGTTCACACGCCTTGCCAGCCGCACCGATGACGCGTTGACATCCTTTCTCTACGCCGGGCTGATTGGCATGATCATGAGCACCGTCGTCGGCATTTCTCACATACCACCGCTGGATCAGATCAACTGGTTCCTTCTGGCCCTTGCCTGCATCAGCAGCACGGCAGCGCACTTCTGTGTCATCAAGGCCCTAACCCTTGTCGAGGCGGTCCAGATCCAACCCTTCACCTATCTTCAGATCGTCTGGTCGATCCCGATCGGCTTCATCGTCTTTGGTGCCTTGCCGATCTGGTCGACGGTCCTGGGGGCGGCACTGATTGTCGGGGCCGGTCTTTACTCAATTTACCGGAAGAAAGCGGTCGTAAGCGAGACCGACTAGACTTGCGTCTTCAGGGCTATGACTAAGTTCGCATTGTTATGGAGTGGCTCGAGGCGTATTCTCTTGCCACGGGTTGGTTGACGGAATGGCGAAGTGAGGATGCTCCTGCTGCTCAAGCGTCGCCGCCCGGGACTTCGCAGACGTCATGCGCAAAAGCTGAGGCCTGCGACCCTCTCCCGGACGCACCGACCAACATCATAAGCAGCACGCATTCGCGCCAAGCAAGCGCCTCTACCTTTCTATTGTCTTTTCCCTTTCCGTTTACCGTCCACGGCATCGCCACACCAAGCCGTATCGCTTGGGGTTTGCCAGAATGGCAAGGCGGGGTGGCCGATGCCTTTCAGGGAGGAGATCGATCATGACCATCAAGAGCATTCTTTGCGCATACAGTGGCGAGCAGGACAAGGGCAGCGTGCTGGACTATTCCATGATGCTTGCCAAGCGCCATGATGCCTGGCTGACGGGCATTCTGCGCCATGGCTTTTCAAAGATGGAGCGCCGGATCGCAACGATTGTGGCCGATGAGGTGCACCGGGCGGTGAAGGCAGCCGAGTTGAAGCGGATCAACGATATCGTCAAGCGCTTCCATCAGATCATTCAGCAGAACGGTTTGGAGGACCGATCCAACTTCATTGATATCGAGCCGGAAATGCTGATGACCCTGTCCGAGATCGCCCGCACATATGATCTGGTTGTTACCGGAACCCATGCCGATGACGAAAACTACGGGTTTCTTGCCGCCTATCCGGACCGGATCGCATTGCAGAGCGGCAGGCCGGTCATCGTCGTCCCGGACGATCACACCCCCACCGGATGGACCGATCATGTTCTGATCGCTTGGGATGGTCGGCGGACCGTTGCACGGGCTGTCGGCGACCTACTTCCCTATCTGCACAAGGACAGCAAGGTCACGCTGCTCACAGTCGGGGCGTCCCATACGGTTGATCGATACCCCGGCGGCGGCATCATGACACTGTTCGAACGACACGGGATCGAAGCGGAGCATATTCATGATCGCGGGTTGGAGAAATCAACGGCCATCGCCATTCTGGACTGTGCCATGGAACTCGAGGTTGACCTGATCGTGATGGGCGCCTTCGAGCACTCGAAATTCACTCAGGACATTTTCGGCGGCGTTACCACGGAAATGATCAGGGAAACCAGAATACCGGTCTTCATGTCCCATTAGCCCGAACCGGCAGCTTCGGTGATCACAGTGCTTTGTTGAGTATGTCGGCGAGTTCGGCGGCGGAAAGTGGCAGTGGATTTCCTTTCATGGAGGAAGAGGCCTGTGATGCTTCGGCAATAGCGGGAATGTCTTCCTCTTGCAGGCCAAGCTCTGACAGAGAGGGCAATCCATGCGCTGCGGACCAGCGCTGAAGGCACATATAAACGTCCTCAGAAGAGCAGCTCAAGGCGGCTGCGAGCCAGCCGCGCACTTCGCTAAAACGAGCGAGGCTGTCTGACGCGCTCCCCTCTGACCGAAGACGAGCCTCGTTGTGCTCCAGAACATGGGGCAACAGCGTGCCGCATAGGGCGCCGTGCGGGGCCGATGTCACCCCTCCGAGCACGCCAGCCAAGCCATGCACCGCTCCAAGTCCCGAATTGGCCAATGCCAGCCCGCCACAAAGACTGGTGAAGGCAAGTTGATCCCGCGCTTCGCTGTCCTCGGTCTCCATCAGGCGCACCAGAGCGGCCATGCCGGAGGCAATGGCACTGCGGCACAGAGCGTCGGTCATCCAGTTCGCCTTCGATGACAGATAAGGCTCAATGACCTGCGTCACCGCATCAAGGCCACTGGCCAGTGTGATCGACTTCGGACATCCGTCGGTCAAGCCCGGATCAACGATTGCCAGATCCGGCAGCATGCGGTCATCCCTCAAAGAGACCTTGCGTTTGGCCTCAGGGACAGAGAGCACGGCGTTTTTGGTCACCTCGGCACCTGTGCCGGACGTGGTTGGCAGGGCGGCAAAGGGAAGCGGCTCTTCTGACAGGGGCAGCCCCTTGCCCACCACCTCGAGATGATCCATGGCCGGGCGGAGCGCTGGCACAAGGGCAGCCAATGCCTTGCCTGCATCGATCACCGCACCGCCACCAAGGGCAACGACGGCTTTAACACCGGCCTGCTTGGCGACTTTCACGCCATCCTCGATCATAGTGACATCAGGTTCGCGCGCCACGGCCAGACTGGCAACCTCCGTCCCGGCCAACGTCAGGGCGTCGATCAGCCACTGCGCGCGGCTTTTGTCGCGCCCATGCACCAACAGGATTGGGGACCCCAGACGCGCAATATCAGAAACGGCCACCTTGGCAACACCCCGACCGAATCGAATGTGCTTGCTCGTGAGGAAGCCAAACGACGAACCTTGCATGGATTTCTCCATTGTTGAGCTAATTGGAAAACCTTCGGATGCGAAGATGGAACGCGTCCGAGACTACAGACAAACGGGGCGTGGAACCAGCCATTTGAAGCGCGATTCACGACAGAAGCACCGCTCGAATGCGAAAGTTGCACTGCGTGCCTCTTTCTCCCTTTTCTTGGAATCGATCCGATGGATTTTCTCAGGGGGCTTGACAGTAGAGGGTTGTTTTCGTTTAAATATAAGTGTTTGTACTGAATACTTTTGTCCGTTTTATAGTGCGTTCGGATTGCATTTTTGAGCTTTTTTTGCCTCGTCAAGCTATGCGTTTACTGCAAATCGCTCATTCCAGCTATTATGCCATTGAAATTAAAGGATTTTCAAAAGCCCCAGTGGAACCATATCGTTTGCGAAGCAGGTAGTCTTTCCTATATACTAAGGTAGAACAGACGATAGGGCCTATGCACGAGGACAGCGGCAAGCACTGAGATCACAGACCCGAAGTCAAAGACAATCCAAGCGCTCCCCCCTTTCAATCGGTCAGCTCCGCTTCGACCGGCAGGGAGGATTTCGCCTAAATGACGGTCCGCCGTCTATTCGATGTTTCGGAACCCCGTTCCATCCGTCTACACAGTGAGGAACCTTAATATGAATTTCATGAGTGATAAGCCTATCGTCGCCAATCCCTGGCAGGGATTTTCTGACGGCGCATGGCGCACCAAGATCGACGTGCGCGGCTTTATTCAGGAAAACTATACTCCTTATGAAGGTGACGATAGCTTTCTTGCCGATGCGACCGACCGTACCAAACAACTCTGGTCCGAGCTTGGCGAGCTTCTGAAAGCTGAACGCAAAGCTGGCGTTCTGGACGTCTCTCCGGTTCCTTCCTCCATCGTTGCGCATGACGCAGGCTTCATCAACGAAGAGCTCGAAATCATCGTTGGCTTGCAGACAGAAGCCCCGCTCAAACGTGCCATCATGCCAAATGGCGGTTTGCGCATGGTTGAAGGCGGCATGGAAGCATTCGGCTTCAAAGCAGACGAAACGGTTCATGACGTATGGACCAAATATCGCAAAGATCACAACCAGGGCGTCTTTGACGTATACAGCCCTGACATTCTGGCTGCTCGTAAATCCGGCATTATCACCGGCCTTCCCGATGCCTATGGCCGCGGACGTATCATCGGTGACTATCGCCGCATCGCCCTTTACGGAATTGACGCTCTGAAAGAGCAGAAGCTGTCCGAGAAAACCGAAATCAACGATGCCGTGTTCGACATGGACACCATCCGTCTGCGCGAAGAACTCTCCGAGCAGTACCGCTCGCTTGAAGAGCTGCGCGAAATGGGCCTGAAGTACGGCATCGACATGTCCAAGCCGGCCACCAACGCTCGCGAAGCCATCCAGTTCACCTATATGGGCTACCTTGCTGCCGTGAAAGAACAGAACGGCGCTGCGATGTCCTTTGGCCGGACCTCGACCTTCCTTGATATCTACCTCAACCGTGACCTCGAAGCTGGCCTCATCAACGAAGCCGAAGCTCAGGAAATGATTGATGACATGGTCATCAAGCTTCGCATCATCCGCTTCCTGCGCACGCCGGAATATGATGAGCTGTTCTCTGGTGATCCGACCTGGGTAACCGAATGCATCGGCGGTGTTGGCCTTGACGGTCGTTCGCTGGTTTCCAAAACTTCCTTCCGCTTCCTGCATACCCTTTACAACCTGGGTGCTGCACCGGAGCCGAACCTCACCGTTCTGTGGACCAGCAAGCTGCCCCGCGGCTTCAAGGACTTCTGCGCCAAGGTCTCCAAAGACACCAGCGCAATCCAGTATGAGAACGACGATCTGATGCGCCCGAAATGGGGTGACGACTACGGCATTGCCTGCTGTGTCTCTGCCATGGCGATCGGCAAACAGATGCAGTTCTTCGGTGCTCGTGCCAACCTCGCAAAAGCCCTGCTCTATGCGATCAACGGCGGCGTTGACGAAAAGAGCGGCAAGAAAATCGCTGAGGGTCTGGAGCCGATCAACGGTGACGTCCTTGAATATGATGAAGTTGTTGCCAAGTTCGACAAATCCATGGACTGGCTCGCCAAGACCTACGTCAAGGCGCTGAACACGATCCACTATATGCATGACAAATATGCTTACGAGCGGATCGAAATGGCGCTGCATGACCGTGATATCCTGCGCACCATGGCTTGCGGCATCGCTGGCTTGTCCATCGCAGCGGACTCGCTGTCTGCCATCAAGCATTCCAAGGTTGAGGTTATCCGCAACGAAAACGGCCTCGCAGTGGATTACAAGATTGCTGGTGAGTATCCGGCATTCGGCAACAACGAAGACTCGGTCGATGACATCGCTGTCTGGCTGACCGAAACCTTCATGAAAAAGATCTCTGCACAGCCTTACTTCTACCGCGATGCGATGCCGACCCAGTCGATCCTGACGATCACGTCCAACGTGGTATACGGCAAGAAAACCGGCAACACCCCGGATGGTCGCCGTGCTGGCGAGCCGTTTGCTCCGGGTGCCAACCCGATGAACGGTCGCGACAAAAAAGGCTTTGTGGCTGCTGGTGCATCGATTGCCAAACTGCCATATGAGTATGCGCAGGACGGCATCAGCTGGACCGCATCTGCAACGCCTGACTCGATGGGCCACAATGACAATGAGCAGATCCGCAACCTTGCGAACTGCCTGGATGGCTTCACCAATGCTGGTGGCTTCCACGTCAACGTGAACATGCTGCGCAAGGAAACCCTTGAAGATGCCATGGAGCATCCTGAGAAATATCCTCAGCTGACCGTGCGTGTTTCCGGCTATGCCGTGAACTTCATCAAGCTCAGCCGTGAACAGCAGCTCGACGTTCTGAGCCGCACGTTCCACAGCCACATGTAAGCCAAGCCGTCGCTGGCAGCGAGCCTTGCCGCTCGCAATAAACTGAACTCAGACGAGCCGGAAAGCCCTTGCTTTTCGGCTCTCTCTATACCTATCTACAGATCAAGAGCTGAAAAGCCGCCCTAAGACCCGAGCCACCGAACAGGAGACTTGATATTGACTGTCAGCATCCATGAAACCCACCTGCAGGACACCCATGACCATTCGAGCCATGGTTTTCTGCATTCCATGGAATCGGGCGCAGCAGTCGATGGTCCTGGAATGCGGTTTGTCTTCTTCATGGCTGGCTGCCTGTTTCGCTGCCTCTACTGCCACAACCCCGATACGTGGAAGCTGCACAATGGCACCTATATCGATATTGATGGGGTTCTCAAGGAGATCAAGGGCTACGCTGGCTTCCTCAAATTCGCGGGCGGTGTGACCTTTTCCGGCGGCGAGCCCATGATGCAGGCGCAATTTGTCGGCGAGGCAGCAAGCGCGATCAAGCAGCAATTCGGCCTGCATACCGCGCTCGATACGCAAGGGTATCTGCACAAGAATGTCGATGATGCATGGTTCGATGCATTTGACCTGATCATGCTGGATATCAAGCATATTGATCCGGATCGCTACAAGGAACTGACCTATCAACCCTTGCAGCCGACGCTGGATTTTGCCGAGCGCATGGTGCGCCTCAAGAAACAGATGCGCATTCGCTACGTTCTGGTGCCTGAGTGGTCCGACGCGACCGAAGACGTCGAGAAGATGGCCGACTATGTGGCCAGCCTCGGAGATGTGGTTGAAATGGTCGAGGTTCTGCCCTTCCACCAGATGGGCACGTCAAAGTGGGATCAGCTCGGCATGGAATACAAGCTGAGGGATTTGCGCACCCCGACCCCTGAGGAAGCCGAAGCTGCCCGCAACATCTTCCGTTCGCGCGGACTGCAGGCGACCTGACAATCAGATAAGGACGCGCTGACCATCAAGCTTGCTTGAACGGGTTATGCCATCGAGCAGTTTCTGCACTTCCAAGGCGTCACGCCAAGAGCAGATCGGCTCAGCCGTTCCGTCCACGCAATCGGCGAAATTCTCGATGATCGCCTTGTGCCACGCACAGGGGAAGGCCATCGGATCGCCAGAGCCGCCAGAGGCGCTTTCCTCGCCGAATTCCTCGGTCTTGCCATCACGCCAGCGCAAGGTGAGATGACCAGCCTCAAGAATGGCTGATCCCTTGCTACCATCGATGTAAATGCTCTCGGCATCGCCGGGGAAGCCCGCAGTGGTCGCACAGATGGACCCCACAGCGCCGTTTTCATAGATCACGCCTGCGGTCGCGAAATCCTCGGTTTCCATCTTGTGAAGCGCCGTGGTCGCCAGCATGGCCTGTACGGCACGCACCGGGCCGCAGAGCGACAGCATCAGGTCGAGCACGTGAATGGCCTGAGTGATCAACACCCCTCCCCCGTCCTGCGCATATGTGCCGCGTCCGGGTTCGTCATAATAGGATTGGGGCCGCCACCACGGCACATTGGTCCGCACCATGGCGATCTCGCCCAATGCCCCATCAGCCAAGAGCTGAGACAGGTGAAGCGAGCCTTGCCGCGCGCGATGCTGGAAAACAGTGCCCGTGACAATGCCTGTAGCTTCGGCCAGCGCGACCAGCTCATTGGCGGCATCAAGGCTGCGTTCGAGTGGCTTTTCCATCAGGAGATGCTTGCCCGCTGCGGATAGCTTGGCGATGATCTCCTTGCGGGCGTTGGGAGGCGTCAGAATGAGCGCTGCGTCGGTGCCATCATCCTCGGCAATGGCGTCAATGCTGGCAAATGCCTTGGTGCCCAGCGCATCGGCTGCCGCCTTGCGCTTTTCTTCATTACGCATGTAAAGCCCAGAGATGCTGATCCGGTCCGAGAGTTCCTCAAGGGCAGCAATGTGGGGCTTTGCCGCCATTCCCATTCCGATGATTGCCAGCTTCATGATTGCTCCTGTGCGTTATACTGTCGGCTTCTGTTGCAGGCTAACATGCGATAAACAAACGACTTTGACAAGCGCAGCCAGCCACTCATTCTTGCATTTCAAGCCTTCTTAATTGGTCGATGAAACTGCGCATCAGGGCATTGTGGAATTTCTTCTTGTGCCAAACGAGGCTGAGGCGGCGGGTGTATCGCCTGCCAAGATCAAGCTTGACCAACTGGCCCGAGGCGAGCCGTTGACGCACAGCAAGGCGGGATACAAAGGTCAGGCCCAGATTGTTCTCCGCAGCGCTCAGCACCGCCTCAAGGGCGTTGAGGACTAGCAGCCTCCCCTTGGGCGCGACCAGTGGTGCAAGCTCCGTATCAAACTGTTCCCGGCTCCCCGAATGCTTCTCGCGCACAATCCAGTCGCATTCGGCCAAATGCTCCGGTGTGATCGGGCCAGCCTGCGCCAAAGGATGATGTGGGGCTGCAACAACCAGCATCTCATCGTCGAGCCAAGCGCTGGAGACCAGATCCTCGCGATGATTTGCCCCCTCAATGAGAGCCAAATCCAATTCGAAATGGCCAACCATTTCGCACAGGTCATAGGTGTTCTGGATTTCCACGGCGATATCTGTCTGTTGCATCCTTGCGAGCAGGCTGGGCAATAGGTAGTTGCCAATCGTCTGGCTTGCCCCGATCTTCAGATGCCCGACATGCGCCCCTCCCCCGTCAAACAGATGGCGGATGTTTTCGACGCGATCCACGATTTCCTTGGCAAGTGGTTGCAGCAAGCGACCCTGCTCATTGATCTTCAGGTGTGGATGCACCCGGTCAAAAAGCGGTGTGCCGAGGCGGCGTTCGAGCTCACCAAGTGACTGGGATACTGCTCCCTTGCTCAGGCAGACCTCCTGAGCCGTGTCACCCAGATTTCCATGACGGGCCAGCGAGGCAAAGACGCGCAATTGTCTCAAGGATGGCATTTAGTTTTTCCAAACATTTCGTTCTAATCATTTAGATATCACGAACACGCGGAAAGGTCTATTATCCGAGCAATTCTTCTTTCAGGACCATAAGCACCATGACCGGACCTCATCTCGACCTTGAAAAGCTTCCCACTCCCTTGGCCGGCCTCGCGCTTGGCATCGGCAGCCTTGGCTGGTGCTGGGAGAATAGCGGCCTGTTTTCCGGACAGGCGCAAATTGCAGGCGCCATGGTTGCGGCCACCCTGTTGTTGTTGTTGCTGCTCAAATTCGTCTTCCACCCCAGAACGCTGGTAGCAGACCTCAAGCATCCTGTTGTGGGGAGTGTGGTTCCGACTTTTGCGATGGCCAGTATGGTCGTCTCCAAGGCTGTTGGCGGAGAGCTGGGCAACGCCCTTTGGCTTGCCGCGGTTGCCATTCATGTGGTCTTTTTCGTCAATTTCACCTGGCATCGCCTCAAGGCATTCGAATTGCACCATATGGTGCCGAGCTGGTTTGTTCCGCCCGTCGGGATCATTGTTGCGGATGTGACCAGTCCGGGTGGCGCACTGGCGACGTTGGCTCAGCTGTTGTTCTGGTTCGGTCTTGCGAGCTATGCCTTGATGCTGCCGATGATGATCTACCGCTTCATTTTCGCTCAGGAAGTCCCCGACGCAGCCAAACCGACCCTTGCCATTCTCGCGGCCCCCGCCAGCCTCTCCCTTGCGGGTTATCTGACAATCGAGACGGATCCGTCCGCTTTGCTGGTTGTTGTGCTTATTGGGGTTGCAATGCTGATGACCGCGATCATCTATGTGGCTTTCTTCCGGTTGCTGCAGTTGCCTTTCAGTCCGGGCTATTCTGCCTTCACCTTCCCGATGGTGATCGGTTCAACCGCGCTGTTCAAATCCGCCGCGCAGTTTGACGTCTGGGGAGCCAAGGCCGCAACCGTTTCGCAGCTCCTCTGGCTGGCAAGGATGGAGCTCATTGTGGCGACGGTCATCGTGGGCTATGTCTCGCTGCGGTATCTGATGGCTTATCTCGCCACATATGCAGCCCCGGCCAGCAGCGAGGCCTGACGCTTTCCCTTTGCCCTACAAGTAAAAAGACCCGGCCCATATCGATGAGCCGGGTCTTTTTGCATGGTGTTGCGGAATCGGCCTCAAGCCAATCGAGATCAGTCCTCGAATTCGACCAGCAGATCCTTGGCGTCGATCTGACCGCCGGGGCTGACATGCACCGCCTTGATCACGGCGTCACGCTCGGCGTGAATGCCGGTTTCCATCTTCATCGCTTCGATGGTCAAGAGCAGATCCCCTTCATGCACCGACTGACCGGCGGAGATGCCGACGGACGCCACAACGCCGGGCATTGGAGCACCGATGTGGTTGGGGTTGTTGATCTCGGCCTTCGGACGCTGGGTGGCGGTGGCCTTGACCATCCGGTTGGGCACGCGAATAACACGCGGCTGACCGTTCAGCTCGAAGAAGACACGCACATCGCCGTCCTCGTTGGTCTCGCTCACGGCTTGCAAGCGGATTTCGAGGGTTTTGCCCGGATCAATCTCTGCAGAGATCTCTTCACCCGGCTTCATGCCATAGAAGAAAGTCTTTGTGGGCAGGGTGCGAACCGGGCCATAGGTGCGATGCCGCCCCATGTAATCCAGAAACACCTTGGGATACATCAGATAGCCGTTGAGATCCTCGTCATCGACCTTGAGGCCTTCCAGCTCCTTGGAGACTTCGCTACGCACGCTTTCCAGATCCACCGGTTGAAGATGTTTGCCCGGACGCTCGGTGTTCGGCGCTTCGCCCTTCAGAACCTTCTTGACGATGTTATCTGGAAAGCCGCCTTCGGGCTGGCCCAGATTGCCGCGCATCATGTCAGCAACGGAATCCGGGAAGGACAGATCAATGGTGGGATCTTCCACCTGTTTGCGGCTGAGACCCTGACTGACCATCATCAGCGCCATGTCGCCCACCACCTTGGAGGAAGGCGTCACCTTGACGATGTCACCGAACATCTGGTTGACGTCGGCATAGGTCTGAGCCACGTCGTGCCAGCGCTCCTCAAGACCGAGCGAACGGGCCTGTGCCTTGAGGTTGGTGAACTGCCCGCCGGGCATTTCATGAAGATAGACCTCGGACGCTGGTGCCGGTGTTCCGCTTTCAAAGGCGGCATAATGGTTGCGGACGGTTTCCCAATAATCGGAAATCTCGCGAACGGCCTTGATATCGAGGCCTGTGTCACGATCGGTGTGGCGCAGAGCTTCAACAATGGAGCCAAGGCACGGCTGGGACGTGGAACCGGAGAAGGCATCCATTGCAGCGTCGGCGGCATCAACACCCGCTTCTGCTGCGGCCAGAACCGTTGCACCGGCGATACCGGAGGTGTCATGGGTGTGGAAGTGGATCGGCAGGCCGACCTCTTCTTTCAAGGTCTTGATGAGAACACGGGCCTGTGCCGGTTTCAAAAGACCAGCCATATCCTTGAGACCAAGGATATGGGCACCAGCCGCCTTTAGCTCCTTACCCATCCTGACATAATATTTGAGATCATACTTCGCCCGCTCGGGATCGAAAATATCGCCGGTGTAACAGATCGTGCCTTCGCAGACCTTGTTGTTCTCCAACACCGCGTCCATCGCAACGCGCATGTTCTCGACCCAGTTGAGGCTGTCGAAGACGCGGAAAACATCGATATTTTTCGAGGCTTCCTTGACGAAGAACTGCACAACATTGTCTGGATAATTGGTGTAGCCGACGCCGTTCGAGGCGCGCAGCAGCATCTGCGTCATCAGGTTTGGCATGCGAACACGAAGATCGCGCAAGCGCTGCCACGGGCATTCCTGCAAGAAGCGATAGGCAACATCAAAGGTCGCCCCGCCCCAGCATTCCATGGAGAAAAGCTGCGGCAGGTTGGCCGAATAGCTCGGCGCCACCTTGATCATGTCGATCGAACGCATACGGGTCGCCAACAGGGACTGGTGACTGTCGCGCATGGTGGTATCTGTCAGCACCAGTTGTTTCTGCTCGGACAACCAGTCAGCGACGGCCTGAGGGCCTTTTTCCTCAAGCAAATTGCGGGTGCCATAGCCGGGCGTTTCACTCTTTGGCTTGGGCGCCACCGGATCCGGCAAGCCTTCGGCTGGCTTGGAACGATCCTTGGTTTCGGGATGACCGTTGACCGTGATGTCGGCGATGTAGGTCAGAACCTTGGTGCCCCGGTCACGCCGTTTCTTGAAGTGGAACAGCTCGGGCGTGGTATCGATGAACTTGGTGGTATAGCTGTAATCAAGGAACGTGGGATGCTTGAGCAGGTTCTCGACAAAGGCGATGTTGGTTGAAACCCCGCGAATACGGAACTCTCGCAAGGCACGATCCATACGCGCAATGGCCTGCTCCGGGGTCGGAGCCCAAGCGGTGACCTTGGTCAGGAGGCTGTCGTAGTAGCGGGTGATCACGCCGCCTGCATAGGCCGTGCCGCCATCAAGACGCACACCCATGCCGGTGGCTGAACGGTAAGCACTGAGGCGACCATAGTCAGGAATGAAGTTGTTCTGCGGATCCTCGGTGGTCACGCGGCACTGAAGCGCATGGCCATTGAGCTTGATTTCATCCTGGCTGTTCTTGCCTGTCGCCTCGGCGATGGTCTTGCCTTCGGCGATTTTGATCTGGGACTGAACAATGTCGATCCCGGTCACTTCCTCGGTGACGGTATGCTCGACCTGAACGCGCGGGTTCACCTCGATGAAGTAGAAAGAGCTGCTTTCCATGTCCATCAGGAACTCGACAGTCCCGGCGCACTCATAGTTTACATGCTTGCAGATCTTGTAGCCAAGCTCACAGATCTCCTGGCGTTGCTCTTCGGTCAGATAGGGAGCGGGTGCCCGCTCAACCACTTTCTGGTTCCGGCGCTGTACCGAACAGTCACGCTCAAACAGATGATACATGCCGCCGTGACTGTCGCCCAGAATCTGGACTTCGACATGGCGAGCCTGCGTGATCATCTTTTCAAGGTAGCCTTCACCGTTGCCAAATGCGGCTTCGGCCTCGCGGCGACCCTCAAGCACCTTGTCTTCCAGTTCGTCAGGTCCAAGGATCGGGCGCATGCCGCGTCCGCCACCACCCCAGCTGGCTTTCAGCATCAGGGGATAGCCGACCTCTTCAGCCTGCTTGCGGATCAGGTCCATGTCGTCGCCCAGAACTTCAGTTGCGGGAACAACTGGCACGCCGGCTTCAATGGCTACGCGGCGCGCGGACGCCTTGTCGCCAAGCGCGCGCATGGTATCGGCCTTGGGGCCGATGAAGGTGATGCCGTTCGCCGCGCAAGCGTCTACGAAATCGGGGTTTTCCGAGAGCAGTCCATAGCCGGGATGAATGGCGTCGGCACCAGCCTTTTTGGCAACGCGGATGACCTCGTCAATCGAAAGATAGGCCGCTACCGGACCGAGACCTTCGCCGATGCGATAGGCTTCGTCGGCCTTGAAGCGATGCAAACTCAGCTTGTCTTCTTCGGCATAGACCGCAACTGTCCGTTTTCCCAGTTCGTTGGCGGCACGCATGATGCGGATCGCAATTTCGCCTCGGTTGGCAATCAGGATTTTTTTAAATTCGGCCATTTCTTTTCCCGTAGCTGACCACCGCATACCTCCAAAAGCATAACCTTTCGGGATGGGTGGATAAGTGATGTTGACGCAACGTTCAGGGTCTTGATGCCCACAGGTGCCCTTGTCTATCGAGAGCGGTCTCTCCTTACCGCTTCATTCCAAGAGTGTCACCAATTCAGAGTTATAGCAGGCATTTTGTCTTTGTGGAGCAATTTTAGCGTTTTTTGGATTGTGCTGTTTTCAAATATCTAAGCTATAGGAGATCGATTGGATCTCGGGTCAAACAGTCGGCTCCACCTGAAAATCCCATAGATTTCAAAGGCACATCGCGTCGATCACACAACGTCCCCATGTGCCATGCCTCTTTGACAGCCTATATTGCACTGCAGCAAAATGCAACAGAAGCGAGCAATTCTGATTTGGCCCGGGCTTCTGCTGTTAAGAACATTTCCTGATCGTCAAGGCCATCCCGATCCCTCTTCAAGCCGTGGTCAGTCAGCCTACGCGTCCAGTTCCGTGTAGATCGTGCCGCTGGGTTCGACCTGCGACAGTCGGCCTCATTTAACATACCATACAATATGGTATGTATTGGCGTCAGCAATATTCACACTCTGGTTCTCCTCCCATGACACATCTTCAAAGTGGACTGCTGATCGCAGCAGCAATTATGTCCGGCACAACGACGTGCCTTCATTTGATTCTGGGCGGTAAAGGTATCGTTCGACCGATGCTGGCCTCTCAATTGCCCACGCATGTAATACACACGCTCTATTTCTGTTGGCATCTTGTATCCCTTGTTTTGCTGGGGATGACGATCGCCTTCATTGTTCCCTTCTTCCATGGCAGCGCAGATGTTCTGGTTGCGTCCGCATCCCTGCTTGCATGGCTGATTGCGGCATGGAATATTGCGTATGTCGTGAAAAAGGGCCTCGCATTCGGCGTGCTACCGCAATGGATTCTGTTTGTCGGCATCGCACTGCCCGGAACAGCCAGCCTTGCCCTATAGCAGCCGTTCAGTGCAAGGACAGGCCGCTGCGTGGGCCGGAAATGATAGATGGCGAAAACCCGTTTCAAAAAAGAAGACTGGATCCAGCTCGGTCTGGACGTGCTCAAGTCAGATGGTCCGTCTGCCTTGACGGTTGAAAATCTGTGCCTCAAAGCCAACCGGACGCGCGGCTCGTTCTATCACCATTTTGCCGATCACGACGCGTTTCTGATCGGCCTCGCCGAACACTGGCGACAGCATTTCAACCTTGCCTTCTTTGAGCGCTTGACCGACGAGCCACAAGGCGTGACACGGCTTTCGGCGCTGAACACCATGGCATCGGATCTGGATCTGGGGCTCGAGGTCGCGATCCGTCAGCTTGCCCAGCGATCAGAACCCGTTGCGCAGCTCATCCACGAAATAGACCAGATGCGGCTGGATTATCTTGAGCAGATCTATCTTTCGATGGGGCGGGACTTTGCCGTTTCGGCCCGCCAGATCACCGAACTGGAATATGCATCATTTCTCGGGGCAATCCTGTTATGGCCGGATATGGGCAAAGACCGGCAACAGGCCTTTGCCAAAGTCATCCCGACCATGCTGGGCCTCATTGAGCGCGAGAGAACTTGATCAGAGCATCGCGGGTGCCTCTCCCGAAATCGCCATCAATCGCGCTTCTGTAAAAGCCTTCCGCTTTGAGGCGGGTCTGGATTTCCTTGCGCATGGGCAGAGACATCGCACCGGGTGCCTCGAAGAGAAGTTTCCGGGCTTCCCTGTCCTTGAGACGATAAGCGCGCATGATGAGCCTTGTCGCCTCGTCAATATCCTTCTCAACGCCCAGACCACGGTCATGGAAGATTGCAAGGCTTGTCATCGCCTCGGCAACATCAAGCTCCGCCGCCATTTTGTAAAGCTCGGCGGCGCGTTGATAGTCTCGCTCGGTGCCGGTGCCATCACGATACATGGCGGCGGCAAAGATCATGCCCCCCGGGTTCCCCTTTTCGGCGGCTTTCTCATACCACTCAAGCGATTTGGCATCGTCTTTCGCCATGATTTTGCCTTGAGAATACATGACACCGAGAAAAGCCATCGAGTGGGCACTGCCAAGCTCGGCCCCTTTTTTCGTGGCTTCAAAGGCTTCTTTGAGCCGACCAGCCTTGTGCAAACCACGGGTCAGCTGGGTATAGAAACGGGGGACGTCTGGCAGATCGGCGATTGCCTGTTCGCAGGCTGTTATCACCTTTTCCGCGTCCAATTGCTGATATTCGACGCCTGACGCAATCGCTTCGGGATCGAAGGGATGGGCTGCCAAGGTGTCACATTCGGTCACGTCCGAAGGGTCTTTTATTTGCTCGGGCTCGGGTTCGGCCTTCGCGACCTCTTCTTTTGCACTGTCTGTGGCTTTTGGCTCAGCCATTTTTTCAGCGGTTTCGACTTCAGCAGTTTCAATGGCGCGTTCGTTAGAGGGCGTCTCGGCCTCGACAGGTTCAGCCGCTTTTGTGCTTTCCGTCGACGGCTTGGGCATCTCGGCCTTCACGTCTTCAGGCATTTCGCCGGTAGATGTCTCGTCTTTGGCCACGCCTTCTGTGGCCATGCCTTCTTTGACAACGTCTTCTGTGGCCATTTCTTCGGTTGGCTCGCCATCGACTGCAGCGTCTTCGACTGCCGTATCGTCAGCTACGGCGGTTGCGTCATCGACGATTTCGGTTGTGGTATCTTCGGTTGTGGTGTCTTCGGTTGTAGTGTCTTCGACTGTGGTGTCTGGAGCTTCGTCTGACAGCATGTCGACAGCGTCTTGGGCTGATGGCTCGGGCTTGGATGCCACTTCGGCTTCAGGTTCGGGAACAGCTTCCGGCTTCGCATCAGTGGGCGTTTCAGCCTTTTCGTCGGATGCCGCGCTCTTTTCTTCGGCGTCCATTGAGGCAACCTGCTCGGCGATGGTATTGATCACCGCCTGATACCCGACTTCGGGGTCGCTGGTTGGCTCACCATCGGGCCTCGCTTCAATGACACTGCCTTTGATCGCCTTGATCGTCCATCGGGTCTTGATGGCCACAGGGTCTTCGCCAGAGGTCTGAGCTTCAAGGCGCACTTTGTCTCCCACCATGACGCTCGTATTCTCTGGCAGGCGCAATTCAATCTTGCCTTCGTCTCCCACTTTGGTCACCGAGGTCTGAATTTCGGCAGCGCTCGCGACGCTCCCCCAGACCGACATCATCAGCGCCGCAGCCAAGACAGCGTGCATTTTCATGGATCTCCGGCTCATGCTCAGCCCCGGTTTGAAATTCATTTTGTCCCCTCTTCGCTCGTCAACGAATCTAATCCCTCATCATGCATATCATCTAGACTTGCGCAATTCACGGGTATGACTGTCCAATGATCCAACAAAGTGTGCGGCGCGGACCTCGATGGCTTCAAAGGCCCATCAATCCGCTGCTTTCGCCTGCCCGCGGGGCTGAAACCTTGCTTCTATTGACAGAAAACCCGCATTGGATCACGCAATCGTGATTCCGTGTTCGCGCGGCCTGACTTTTCTTTTTTTACTTATTACGGCCACATGCTTACACATAATTGCCGCAAACTTATCCAACACTGACCATATCTTGCCGAAACGCCAATCGAGCGCCGAAGCAACGCCACATTTCGCGGGCGAAGATTTCGTGTTACCAAGCATCCCTGCTTTCAGGCATCACCGGGAGCCATAAGTTTATATTTTTTTGACCGCCAGTTCCTCAAGACCAACACCAATATGGGACAAACGGCGGATTGCTTACGGGAGGGGTTCATGACCCGCGCTGTTGTCTCACTTTTGATCAGCCTCTTGGTCATCGCCGGCACCAATATTGCCGCGCAGGCCGAACAGTCAGGAGGCTCCGGACAGGGGAACGCCGCGGCCCGCGAAGTCCAGATCGAGAGAGACACGGACTATTTCGGC
Source organism: Cohaesibacter sp. ES.047 (assembly GCF_900215505.1). NCBI lineage: Bacteria > Pseudomonadati > Pseudomonadota > Alphaproteobacteria > Hyphomicrobiales > Cohaesibacteraceae > Cohaesibacter > Cohaesibacter sp. ES.047. The sequence continues at coordinate 3,211,639 of NZ_LT907844.1, read as the reverse complement.
TATGACCTCGAAACACGGAAAAAGATCTCACTTGATCAATGCCAGACCGCCTGTCTCGACATGGCGACCTGCCGCGCCTTCACTTACAATGTCAAAGCGAAATTCTGCTTTCTCAAATCCGACATTGCGCAGGCGACACCTTACAAGGGCGCGATTTCGGGCCGCATTCTCGACCATGGCCGCAAACCGGGCCTTGGCGCACCCGACCGCCTGACGTTTTTGCCGGACAACTGGCATCGCTCGGCGCGTGAGCTCAAACAGAAAATCTCAACGGGAGCATCCCCGCGCGGCGGCTTTGCCGAGATGATCGAGCGCGGCCATTCGCAGCTTGGTCTCGACAACCCCAATGGGGCCATAAACGATTTCCGGGCCGCCCTCAGCATTGCGCCTGATGACAGCGGTGCATGGTATGCCCTTTCGGTTGCCTATGGCCGTCATGCGTTGGTGGAACGTGATCAGAGTAAGGCGCGCCGCAGCCGCAGCTCTGCGGTATCGGCAGCTCTCAACGCCTACACCACCTCGCGCTATCGGCCAGAACGTGCCGAAGCCCTGTCTCAGCTGGCGCTCAGCCTGCAAAAAGCCAGTTGGTTCCGTGAGGCGCTCGACAGTTACAAGCTGAGCCTCGAGCTCGACGAAAGTCCGGTCGTTCGTGCGGACTATGAGGCCCTTCTTGCGACCCACGGCTTCCGCATGACCAATCATACCCTTGATTCCGACATCAAGGTGCCAAGGGTTTGTCTGCAATTCTCCGAAGAAGTGAAAAAGGGCTTTGGCGATTATGCCTCCTATATTCGCGTCGACCAGCAGCCCCCCAAGGCGCTGGACGTCTCCGAGAGCCAGATCTGTGTTGAGGGTCTCGCCCATGGCCGCGCCTATCAGGTCGACCTGCGCGAGGGACTGCCAGCAGACAATGGCGAGGCGCTTTTGTCCAACATCCAGCTGGATGTCTTTGTTCGGGATCGTGCACCCAGCGTCCGTTTCTCGGGCAACAATTACGTACTCCCCGCCAGCAATCGTCGCGGCATTCCGCTGATTGCTGTCAACAGCGATGAAGCCAAGCTCAAACTCTACCGTGTAAGCGACCGATCTCTGGCCAACCTGATGCGCGGCTCGAACTTCCTCAGTCAGATGGACAGCTGGGAAATCAGCCAGCTAACGGAAAATCTGGGCAGCCCGGTCTGGTCCGGAAGCATCGATATCCGGCCCAAGCTCAATGAAGAGGTGGTCACCGCCATTCCGATCGACGAGGCGTTGCCAGACCGGCAGCCCGGCGTCTATCTGATGACCGCAGCAACCAGCAAGCGTGACATCAAGGACCAACCAGCCCTTGCCAGCCAATGGTTCGTAATCTCCGATATCGGCCTGACCACCTTTGCCTCGTCTAACGGCAGCGATGAGAATGATGCTGACGATCTGGGAGGATTGCAGGTCTTTACGCGGTCTCTCGCCTCTGCGGAGCCACTCTCCGGACTCAAGGTTGACCTGATCGCGCGCAACAACGAGATTCTTGCCACAGGTTCCAGCGATGAGAATGGCATGGTGACCTTCGACGCTGGTCTGGTGCGCGGCGAAGCCGGTCTTGCACCTGCCGTCATCACAGCGAGCAATGGCAGCGATGATTTTGTTTTTCTTGATCTGACACGAGCGGGCTTCGATCTTTCGGACCGAGGTGTGACCGGTCGCGAGTCGCCACAAGGTCTTGATGTCTACGCATGGACCGAGCGGGGTGTCTATCGCCCCGGTGAGGCGGTGCATCTGAATGCACTGGCGCGCGACAGCAGCGCGAATGCGGTAGATGATCTGCCGCTCACCTTCATCATTGAGCGACCTGATGGGGTCGAAGCGGCTCGCCTTGTTGGATCCGGTGAGAAATTGGGTGGCTATGCGGTCAGCTTGCCGCTTACCACCAACGCTCGCCGAGGCACATGGCAGGTGCGTGTGTATACGGACACCGACAAGCCGGCCCTTGCCAATCTTATGTTCCTTGTCGAGGACTTCATTCCCGATCGCACCGATATGGATCTGACACCAGACGAGACGACGGTTAGCCTTGGCGAGACAGCAACGGGCCAGATTGAGGGTCGATACCTCTATGGCGCCCCCGCTGCGGGCCTTACTGTAAGTGGTGAGGTTCTCGTGCGGGAGGTCCGCTCACGCGAAGGATATGACGGCTATGTCTTTGGCCTTGATGATGCAGCATCCGTTGGGCTTGAACGCGTCGACCTTGATGCCCTATCCACGCTTGATCAAAACGGGCTGGGGACTTACAGCTTCACGTTAGGCAGACTGAAGTCTTCGACCCGCCCCCGCGTTGCCGACCTGGTGCTGCGCATGCAGGAAGGATCGGGCCGGGCCATCGAACGCCGGGAGCGCTACCGCGTCACGCCCGAAGACACGATGCTGGGCATCAAGCCATTGTTTGATGAACGCAAGGTGCGCGAAAATTCGAATGCGGATTTCAAGCTTATCGCAGTGAAGCCTGACGGGTTGCGTGCGGCTGCAACAAACGTGGATTGGTCGTTGGTGAAGATTGATCGGCATTATCAGTGGTACCGTGATGGTGCACGCTGGCGCTATGAAACAATCGATATCGAAAGCAAGGTCGCGGACGGTCAGGTCGACCTCGAAAGCACCGACCCTGCGACACTGTCACTCCCGGTGGAATGGGGCCGCTACCGGCTGACCCTCGGAGACGCCACAAGCGTCGAGTTCAATGCAGGCTGGAGCAGCGCGGCAGGCTCCATCGATACGCCAGACGGACTGGAACTGGCGCTCGACAAGCCATCCTACAAGGCCGGAGAAACCGCAAAGCTGAAGGTTTCACCACGCTTTTCCGGACAATTGTTGCTCGCCATCGGCACAGATCGCATCCGGCGCACCATGACCCTCGACGTTCCTGCCGAGGGCACGACGGTCGATATTCCCGTCGAAGAGGACTGGGGGGCTGGAGCTTACCTGCTGGCCACACTTTTCAGACCAGCCGACGCGGAAGCATCTCGCAACCCGGCGCGTGCCATCGGTGTGCAGTGGCTCAGCATCGACCCGGATGACCGGGCCCTGACCATCGCCATGGACGCACCGGACACGGTCCGCCCGCATGAACAGTTGGTGGTGCCGGTCAAGGTGAATGGCATCAAGGCAGGGGAAGAAGCCTATGTCACGGTCGCTCTTGTGGATGAGGGCATTCTCAATCTGACAAATTACAAGACGCCAGACCCTGTGGGCCGATACTTTGGTCAACGCAAGCTCGGCGTTGCCATACGCGATCTCTATGGTCGCCTGATCGATGGCTCCGCCGGTGTCTTCGGAACCCTGCGCACTGGGGGGGACGGAGGCGGGCCGCGCATGCAGTCCGCTGGAGACAAGCCGACACAGGAACTGGTGGCCTTTGTCTCGGGCATCGTGCGTGTCGATGAGGATGGCGAGGCTGAAGTTGCCTTCGATATCCCGCAATTCAACGGCACGGCGCGCCTGATGGCGACCGCCTGGACGGCAAAAGCCGTCGGCAGTTCAGACAAGGACAAGATCATCCGCGAACCCATCGTGGTTCACGCCAGTTTGCCCAAGGTGCTGGCTCCGGGTGATCAATCCGAGGCGCTCATTGAATTGACCAATCTGGAAGCCCCGGTTGGAGACTATCGCATTGAAGTCACGACGAGCGATGCGATTTCGCTCGACAAGGACCAGATGCCTCAGAGCGTCACACTGGAAAAAGACAAGATGGTTTCGATGTCGGTTCCGCTCAGGGCTGAAAAGACCGGTGTTGGCGATCTGACGGTCAAACTTGTATCGGCAGCCGGAGACGGTCTTGGCGTGTTGCATGAAGCCATGGTCCCTGTCCGGTCCGGCATGCTCCCGGTGACCCATGTCACCCACGTGCCCCTGCCCGCCAATGGTGGCGAGATCGTTCTCGGCCCGGACCTTCTTTCTGGGTTCAAGCTTGATGGGGCGGAGCTGTCACTTTCGGTTTCTGAGGAAGGCAGCTATGACATCGCCTCTCTTTTGATGCAGTTGGACCGCTATCCCTATGGCTGCGCCGAACAGACAGCCAGCCGCGCCCTGCCCTTGCTTTATGCCAAGGATATCGCGCTCCAGTTGCCGCGTGAGCTTCAAACTCTCAGCGGCAAGCAAATGGAAGAGCGGTTGCAAAAGGCGGTCGATAAATTGCTGACCTACCAGTCGAACCGGGGTGGGTTCACGCTTTGGGGCAATGGATATGTCGACGATCCTTGGCTGACCGCCTATGTCGCCGATTTCCTGACCCGTGCCAAGGAACGTGGACTTGATGTTCCGTCCAAGGCACTACAATCAGCCCTTGGTGAAATCCGGAACCTCTTGGCCTATCAGAATGATCTTGGCCGGGATTCCGGCACGGTTGCCTATGGTCTTTACGTGCTCGCCCGCAACAGGATGGCCTCGGCAGGTGACCTTCGCTATTATGTCGAGACCAAGCTTGAAGAGTTCAAAACCCCCATGGCTCGGGCTCAACTGGGTGCCGCTCTTGCTCTTTACGGGGATCGCACGAGAGCCGAAAAAGCCTTCAATTCGGCGCTCTATCTCGCTGAACAGATCTACAAACAGAACACCAAAGTTCCTGAGGAAAATTCCTACAGCTTCACGTCCTTGCAACGGGATGTGGCAGCCATGCAGGCCCTTGCGGGCGAGGTCGCTCCTGCCCTTGGCAGCCTTTCGGGCATCAAGGCACTGGCACGGTCACTCTATGATCCGACAAAGCGGCTCAATACGCAGGAACAGGCATGGATGGTGCTGGCAGCACGGGCCGGGATCGTCAATCAGACAGATCTCGGGATCGAGCTGAATGGCGAGGCGGTTGAGGGCGCTCTTGCGACGAGCCTGACCGGCAAGGAGCTTTCGGAGCAGCCGATGACCGTTGTAAACAGGGGCGACAAGCCGCTTGTGGCCCGCATCACCACGATTGCCACACCGGATGTGCCGCTTCAGGCCGGTGGCGACGGGTTCGTCATTGCCCGTTCCTACAACAGACTTGACGGAAGCCCGGTTGCCGTCGGGGACATCAAGCAGAATGAGCGTCTTGTTGTGGTCATCAACGCCAGCCAGATCCCTGATCTGCCTGCCCGGCTGATGATCAGAGACCTTCTGCCCGCTGGCCTTGAGATCGAAAATCCGCATCTTTTGAAAAGCACCGATATGGACGCTTTCAACTGGTTGCCGAAAACCTCAGTGGCACATGTGGAATTTCGCGATGATCGAATGCTCGCCGCCATTGATCGCAAGATCGGCGATCCGCAGGACTTCACAATCGCCTATACGGTGCGCGCGGTAACGCCGGGCAGCTATATGCATCCAGCAGCCGTGATCGAGGATATGTATAGGCCGTACTTGTCGGCCCGGACTGCAAGTGGGTTCCTCAACGTGACACGCTAGAGCTATTCTCGGGAACACTCGTTCACGAGAATGCGATAACATACTGAGAAATGGCGTTTAAATCTAAACCGGTGCCCCGGTTTATCTTCAAATCGCCTAGGCAAGCCGGAATGACCAAGTCTCTCAAGACCTTGCTTCAAACCATGCCGAAGCCCCTCTTCGGCATGGGCGCTGCGCTTGGCCTGCTGCTTTTCCTTATGGTTGGCATCGCGGGAGGCTTTTGGCTGTTTGACCGCTACAATTCGCCTCCGCTTGGGATACTTGAGAGCCTGTCGGAGGAAGTGCTGGACCGGGATGGAAATCTGCTCAGGGCCTTCACAACCGATGAGGATAGATGGCGACTAAAAGCTGATTTGGACGCTGTGGATCCGGAATTCATCGATATCCTGCTGGCTTATGAAGACAAGCGTTTCTTTTCCCACCATGGCATCGACCCACTCGCGGTGCTCCGCGCCAGTTGGCAATTGCTCAGCAATCGCGAGATCATCTCGGGAGCCTCGACGATCAGCATGCAGCTCGCCCGGTTGATCGAGCCGAGAGAGAAGCGAACCTTCACAGCCAAATTCTGGCAAATGGCGCGCGCGATCCAGCTCGAGCAACGCATGAGCAAGCGCGAGATCCTCAGCGCCTATCTGACCCTTGCGCCCTATGGCGGCAACCTTGAAGGGATCCGGGCCGCATCACTTGCCTATTTTGCCAAAGAGCCGACGGACCTCAGCCTCGAGCAGGCAGCCTTGCTCGTTGCCCTGCCCCAGTCCCCGGAAGCAAGGCGTCCTGACCTCTATCCGGACCGTGCCCGTCGCGCCCGCGACAAGGTGCTCGAACGCATGGCCCAATCGGGCACGATTGCGCAAAGTGAAGTTGCCCGCGCATCAGGCCACCCGCTGTCGGCCAAACGCCACGACATGCCACAACTCGCCGCGCACACCGCAGATCGCCTGCGCCGCCAAGCGCCGAAGGATAGCGTTCACCAAACGACGCTCAATGCCGATTTGCAACAAAGGATGGAAGCCGTTGTTCGTGACGGTGCTGATCGACTGGGTACTCGTCTATCGGCGGCTCTGGTGCTGGCTGACGCAAAAACCGGCGATATCCTTGCCGAGGTCGGCTCGCCCGATTATGTCAGCCCTGCCCGGTCGGGCTGGATCGACATGAGCCGCGCCCTCAGATCACCTGGGTCAGCCCTCAAGCCCTTCATATATGGTCTCGCCTTTGAAGAGGGGTTGGTTCGCTCGCAAACGATCATCACTGACCAGCCGGTCAACTTCAGCGGCTACCGACCCAAGAATTTCGACATGGACTATCAGGGTGACGTCAGCATTCATGACGCCCTGTTGCTCTCGCTCAATGTGCCTGCGGTGGCGCTGCTTGATGCTGTCGGCCCGGCACGCCTGATGGAGCGACTTCGGTCCGGAGGTGTCACGACCGAACTGCCCGAAGGCGGAGATGTGGGGCTAGCCATCGGGCTTGGTGGCCTTGGTATCACGCTCAAGGATCTGACCCAGCTCTACACCACATTTGCCAATCGCGGTCATTCCACCATTTTGACCGACCAACCGCGCTCCAGCGCCGAGCGCCAAGCGGATGCCAGTGCAAGCCCCATCCCTGTTCTCGATCCGGTCGCCAGTTGGCATGTCAGCGGTATTCTGAAAGATGCCAGCCCCCCGAGAGGGGCGCCCAATCTCCCGATTGCCTACAAGACCGGCACCTCCTATGGCTATCGAGACGCATGGTCGGTGGGATTTGATGGTCGATACGTGATCGGAGTCTGGGTCGGGCGGGCAGACAACAGTGCGGTGCCGGGCATCACTGGCAGAACGGCTGCAGCTCCCATTCTATTCGAGGCCTTTTCACGCTCTGGCCTCTCCCTCTCGCCATTGCCTTCCAAACCATATGGCGCACAAGAGCAGACGCTGGCAGAATTGCCGCCGACGTTGCGCCGGTTCGAGATATCAAAAAGCTGGCTGACAAATGATTCCCTGCCGGAACCGGCCCCCAAGATAGACTACCCGCCTCGCGGTGCCCAGATCGAGATGACCCGGACAGCCAGTGGTCAGGTTCTCCCGGTCCTTGTTAAGCTACAGGACGGACGCCCGCCCTTCCGCTGGCTGGTCAACGGCAAAGTTCTTCAAGCAAATGGCAACAGACGCAAGGTCGCCTGGCAACCGAGCGGGGCCGGGCTATCAACCCTTACGGTCATAGACTCAGCCGGACGGGCAGACAGCGTCAGCATCTATCTGACGCTTCCCTGATCCGACATACCTCGTCAAGTTTTTCTATTACTGAGAAGCCTCACCGCTGAGAATGGCAAGGGTACCGGGGATCATGAAATTGGCAGCCTGATAGAATGGCTCAGCCGTGTCGTTGGCACGGGAGACCACCCAAGCCCCCTCGATCAACATCAGCAGCTTCCGCGCGATGAGAATGGCCTGTTCTTCCGGCACGCCAAAGTCCATGGCTTCTGACACGAAGGCGACGCGCCAGATCGAATAGATCTCGCGAGCGGTGTCGCGCACTTGTGTCTCAGAGTCCTGATCCAGAAGCATCGCGGTCATGGGGCTAAAATCCCAGCGCTCGTCCGAATCGAATTTCACGGCGAAATGGCCACAAATCCTGCGGATCACTTCAATAAACCCCGCCCCGTCGGCACGGGCGGTTTCGAAGCTCAGTTTTATGAATTGCAAAACCCGATCGGCTGAATGCCGAGCGGCAGCAATCGACAAATCCCGCTTTCCACCGGGAAAATGGTGATAAAGCGATCCGCGTGGAACATCTGCCAATTCCAAAATGTCGGAAACACTGGCAGCGACGTAGCCTTTCTTGTGAAACATAACCGCAGCGGCCACGACAAGCTTTTGATATGTGGAATGAGCCATTCAGAATACTTTACAGCCACGTGCACAACAGTCTAGAGTGCAGCTAGACCGCTCGGTCTATTGACCAAGCCTGATTGCTAACCCTACCACATCCTTAGCAACAGCCTAATAGTTTAGATTCATTTTCAACTAAAGAGCACAAGTATACGCATCAACCCATTCGGTAGTAATACTCAAACGCTTCATTGAACATTGAAAATCGAGCGGGTAAGTCGGCGCAATCTTCTGGCTTTATCGCCTCTTTTAGCTTTGCTTTCTCATGACAGATCTCTTCAAAATTCGACTTTCCTGCACTGATCGGATTGGCATGCTCCCTCACTGTCCCCACGGCTATGGGTGCTTGTCATAGACCATACCGCGCCATCCCCCAATACGGCGCGGTATGGTCGCCTTTTCAGAACGGTTGATGCTGCACACTTGAAATACTGTTCGCGGCAAACTTCTTATACCAACGGCATTTAATTCTGACCTTCTTGAGCCCATTTTCTCATACCTATTGAATGGATGATGGTTGGGTTGGCGGAGAGGCTCTTCCATGCTTGGCAACCAGCATCAAGAATGGCGGCATAGTCTTCGAAGACCCGATTGGACAGGAAGGTACCGCGCAGATACTGCCAAATATTCTCAACTGGGTTCAGTTCCGGTGATTTGGAAGGCAACAGGAGGATGGTGATATTCTTGGGCACGTTGAGTCTGCTTGTCGTATGCCATCCGGCACGATCCATCAGCACCACGGCATGAGCGCCGCGCGCCACTGTCCTTGAGACTTCTTCGAGGTGCATTTGCATGGCCTGTGTATTTGCAAAAGGCATCATCAATCCCGCGCCAACGCCACGCGCTGGACATATTGCACCGAACAGATAGGCATTTTTATATCGCTGATCGGCTGGCAGACGTGGTCTGGTTCCCTTTTTTGCCCATAGTCGGGCCAGTCCATTCTTCTGACCAAGCCTAGCCTCATCTTGCCACCAAATCTCGATGGGCTTGTTCTTTGGCAAATGGCCTACATGCGCTGCCAACGTTGCGGAGAAGTTTTTTTGAAAGCATCAATGACTTCAGGCTTTTGTTCTGGATGTTGAGGTCGACCAGATATGCGCACATACCCCATGCGGCGCAAAAGATCCCGTACTCCACGTTCCTTGTAGGAGACCCCAAACCGCTCTTGGATCACACGCACCAGATCCTGGCTACGCCAGACAGAGACGCCGTCCTTCTCAGGATCAGGACCGGTTTCAACGATAGCAACAAACTCTTCGAGCTGTTCTGGGCTCAAGCGCATGGGAGCGCCGGTTGCTTTGATGTCGACAAGACCATCGGTGCCTTGCTCATTGAAGCGAAGAACCCAATCTCGCAAAGTCTGGCGGTCCATACCGCCGACTTTGGCGGCATCAGCACGGTTCATGCCGTCATAGACAGCCGCAATGGCCAGTAGGCGGCGGCTCTGTTTGGCATTGCGGCATCCTTTGGCAAGACGGCGCAAACTATCGGCGTCAAAAGCATCGCTAAGAATCAAAGCGGCAGACATGGCAAAATCTCCTTTGCCATGTTGAATCACGCCAGTGCTAAAAATGGAATCCCTAAAGAGTCAGAACTTCACGCCCTTGGTATTAGTTATTGAATTTTCTCTATATTTTTCACGCACCCGGCAAAATTGGGTTTTATCCGCTCCCATCAATCCATGGTATAGCCGGTTTATCATGCCCTTGACGCAATAGGCGATATCATGTGTTTCACAGCTAAAAGTCGCAGGCAAATCGACCATCGCGGAACCATCGCCATTGGCTGGCACCTGAGTTCAAGGCGAACTTCGCATCGCGATTCAATCCAAAGGCAAAACCAGACTGGCTTGCTGGAACCTTTGTCTCATCGTCAAAGATTAGTGAGTGAGTGCATATTTAGAATTGCCGGAGCACAGAACGTTTTCAAAAAGCTGAAATATATCCGAGCGTTCGCTCGCCCTGTCGACCCATGGATGCCGAATCAAGCCCCTGACCTATCTGTGCAAAAAAGGCGCTGGTTCACGTCCTTGCGGCAGGGTCTATCCCAACTTCATCCAGCATCGAGCGGATGGATTTCTCTATTTGACCACCGCAGTAGAGGTCACCCCAAGTCTGGCGCTGCTGAAACTCGAAAACGGAGATCGCCGGCATCGCAAAAACACGCCGCGCATGCGCAGCAATGATTGGTGCCGTTTCGACCACAAGCGGTTCGATCTTGGGCAGACGATCCATCATAGTGTACCACAGGGACGCCGATGCGATATCGGCAAGACTGATATCGTCAGTTCCGAGTATCGTTCCGCCCTCAAGCGTCGCGCCATGATCGGCAGCTGTGCGTTCGAAAATCGCGAGCCAACGCGGCAGGCGATCGCCAATGAAGCTTTGCCATGCCTCTTTGGTCCACATGGATCGGCCACCAAACAGCGAGATTTCATCCAGAACATCGTTGGTGTCGCAGAGGATCTTGAGCGTCTTGGCGCGCTTGATCGCATCATCGGGCATGAGATCACGTTTGTCGGCGAGATACACCAGAATGGCTGACATCTGCGACAGGAACACGTCTTCCACCGGGTCGATGAGAAAAGGCGGTGCCATGGATGGCCCGGGCTGATCTGATACCGGCAGGTCTTTCATCTCGGATATGTGGGCGCTGTCGGCCTCTTCCCAATCTGCTCCGACGTGAGAGAGCAATGCACGGATCGGCTGGCCCCGAAAAGGGATCGGCCAATAGTAAAGCTTGAGATGTTTGGTCATGTTCACCCTCTGCCGGCGCGGATTCAGTAGTGCGCCGGTGTATGCCAAGTCCCGGAAGACCGGAGTGTCACGGGATATATCCAACGAGATGATATCCTCCCGTAAAGCGCCCTAACGTTTGCTCTGATCAACCGAGTGTGCGCCACCCCTTGATGCGCCGATTCCGGCACAGCTGGGGTTGCGCGTTCTATTTGCGTTCTTTGCCTTCTCTGGGTTCCTTGATCCATCTGACAGCAAGCCACAGGACTGCTAGCGCAATGACAGCCCAGAAGATGATCCAATAGATATTTTCAAACATGTCTTCCCTCCTCGTCATCCTTAACCATCCCTAACATATTCGGTTCCACTCGCAAATGATGATCAAGCAGCTTCTAAACAAGTTCCGGTTTTAAAACGCATTGCACGTCCTTTTCTCATTGCGACAGTTTGATGCAATTCGGTACATGGCGACGATTGACTTGCTCTGGTCTTCCGGTTAGCCAACATCCATATGAGACCTGATTGGAACAGGGTGCCGTCAATCGAGTGCCTTAAATCAGGAATGCGAAGGAGACGGGGATGCGCCAAGCTGAAAGAATCGTAGTGGTCGGGGCTGGTCAAGCCGGAGCAACGCTGGCGCAGCGACTGCGTGATCTGGGGTATGATGGTGCTCTGACGCTCATCGGCTCGGAACCCTATCTACCCTACCAGCGCCCGCCCCTTTCCAAGGCTTATCTGCTTGGCGACATGGATCTTGACGGCCTGACCTTGCGACCCCAATCCTTCTATGATGATCTGAACATCGAGGTGCAGACTGGCCGGGCGGTCACCGCCATCGAAAAGACCGAAAAGCTTGTTTCCATCGGTGATGAAACCCTTCCCTACGACCATCTGGCGCTCGTGACAGGCTCCGATCCGCTCCGCCTGCCCGAAGCGCTGGGCGGACATCTTGCCGGTGTGCATGTGGTTCGGGGCCTTTCGGATATTGACGCGCTTGAGCCGGAAATCGTCGAAGGGCGAAAGGCACTCATCGTGGGAGGCGGCTATATCGGTCTTGAGGCCGCTGCTGTCTGTGCCAAGCGCGGGCTCGACGTAACGCTGATCGAAGCTGCCCCGCGCATCCTGCAACGGGTGGCGGCCAGGGAAACATCGAACTATTTTCGTGCTCTGCACGAGAGTCATGGTGTCAAATTGCTCGAAAACTCACGGCTCGCCCATTTCGTGGGGGACGAGCGCGTCACCGGGGCGTTGCTCGATGATGGCATCATGCTGGACGCGGACTTCGTGATTTGCGGCATCGGCGTCAGACCATCCACGGGCCTTGCCGAGGCCGCAGGGCTTGATATCGACAATGGGATTGCGACCAACGTCTTTGCCCAGACATCGGTGCCGAATATATGGGCCGCCGGTGATTGCGCCTCTTTCCTTTACAATGGCGACCGCATTCGCCTTGAAAGCGTCGGCAACGCCATCGATCAAGCCAAAATCGTTGCCGAGAACATTGTTGCAAGCCTCAAGGGTGAGACACTCAAGCCCTATGTGGCCAAGCCCTGGTTCTGGTCGGATCAGTTTGACGTCAAGCTGCAGATTGCGGGGCTGAACAGGGGCTATGACCGGATCGTGACCAGAGACAGCGGAGCCGGTGTGATGTCCTTCTGGTACTATCGTGGTGATCAGTTGATTGCCATTGACGCCATGAACGACCCGCGGGCCTACATGGTCGGCAAACGCCTGATCGAAGCGGGAAAAACGGCTGACCCAAATGTGGTCAGAGACGCAAGCACCGATCTCAAGTCCTTGATGAAACGCTAGGCGTGACCCCATCAACGGGGCTTTTTCATCGGCTCTCCGGCAACATAGGTTTGCGTCACCGAGCGATCATCTGCCATGATCTGAAGAATGAACAGCTCCTCGGCCAATGTCTTGCAGGTCTCCATGCGCAGGGCCATCGCGGGTGTTGCGGTGCTATCCAGCACGACAACATCGGCCTCGCTGCCGACATTGAGCGTTCCGATCTTGTCTTCCAGCCCCAACGCCACCGCGTTGCCAAGGGTCATCCAGTAAAATGCGCGGTAGGGATGAAGTTTCTGTCCGTCCTTCAACGCCAGCACTTTGTAGCCTTCATTGAGGGTCTGGAGCATAGAGTAGGACGTCCCGCCGCCGATGTCTGTTGCAATGGCGCACTTGGCCCCGCGAGCACGCAAGCCCTCGTAATCGAACAGTCCCGACCCCAGAAAGAGGTTCGACGTGGGGCAGAAGACCGGCTTTGATCCGGTCTCGATCATCACGCCTATTTCCCGGGGCCGCATGTGAAGGCAATGGCCAAGCAGGGTTTTGGGACCGAGCAGACCATAGTGTTCATAAACACCGAGATAGTCCGGCGCATCAGGATAGAGGGCCTTTGTTGTGCGGATTTCTTCCAAATTCTCATCGAGATGCGTCTGGATAAAGCAATCGGGATGCTCGCGCGCCAGCGCTCCGGCCGCTTCGAGTTGCTCCGGGCTTGAGGTGATCGCAAAGCGGGGCGTGATGGCATAAAGCGCCCTGCCCTTGCCATGCCAGTCGGCGATGAGGGCCTTGGTGTCATCATATCCGCTCTGTGCGGTGTCCGAGGCCTCCGGCGGCGCATTGCGGTCCATCATGGTCTTGCCCCCGATCACTCGCATGTTGCGCCGTGCCGCTTCGGCGAAATAGGCGTCTGCAGAGGTTTTGTGCGCCGAACCATATGCCACCGTTGTGGTGGTGCCCTGAGAGAGCAGCTCGTCAAAAAAATGCACAGCCATGCGTTCAGCATGCGCAGCATCGGAATAGCGCGCCTCGGCGGGAAAAGTGTAGTTTTCTAGCCAGTCGAGCAATTGCGCACCCCAACTGGCGATAACCTGCACCTGCGGGAAGTGCAGATGGGTGTCGATGAAGCCGGGCATCAACAGGCAGGGCCGGTGATCGACGATTGCACAATCGCAGGCCAATTGCGTCTCAAGGTCCGCAAAGTCTCCGCGCGCAATGATCAGTCCATTCTCGATCAGCAGCGCACCATCCTCGATATAGCTATGCGCGCTGTCATCATCCGGGCTTTGCGGTTCAGCGTGAAAAGCGAGGATCCGTCCGCGCAAGCATGTCTGGGCCATAGTCAACCTTTGTGCCGTCCGTGTCAGTGTGTTCCATTACCGGCAGTTCGGGCCGGGCCGCAGGACAGTATGCCCAAGTCGCATTCAAGAAGCCAGTGCGCGTTGATGCTTCCGTTCTTGTTGGGAGGAGACAGGCACCTTCGCGGGGCTTAGCCTCGGTCTGGCTCTTCTGCGGTTACCAATATTCAACAATCGAGATAAAGGCGAGCAAGCTCGTTTTAATTTGCACATACATATAGATGCCAATAGAAATCCAATTTTGCGTACCATCACCCTATTCCGTTGCGTTTTATACGTAAATATACGGTCAACCATTTGAAGCATTGAAATTGGTTTTAATTGGCATTCTACTGCAGACCAGACCTTTCATCTGATTTCAGGGATCATACTGACCGTGCAATCGGGTGTTGAACATTGCGCGAGGCAAGGTGATGACACAGCAAGAGACCCTATATCTTGGTATTGATGGAGGCGGCACCAACTGTCGCGGTCGTTTGCGAGATGGCACAGGAGCGCTTCTGGGAGAAGCAATGACCGGACCGGCCAACACGCGCCTCGGGCTTGAGCTCGCACAGCAGCAGGTTGCCAACGTGGCACGCGAGACGCTGGTCAACGCCGGATTTGGTGAGGAAGCGGTTGCACGCACCCACGTCGGAATCGGGCTGGCCGGACTGCACGTGGCGGCAGATAAGGAAATTTTGCGCACCTGGGAACATCCCTTCGCGAGCTTGCGGATCGAGAATGATGCACATATCGCGTGTCTCGGCGCCCACGCCGGCGCCCGCGATGGCGGCATCATGATCATCGGCACAGGGAGCTGTGGTTATGGCCTTGTGCGCGGCCATCCGGTCAATGTCGGCGGCTGGGGATTTCTGCTCTCTGATGGGGCCAGCGGTGCCCAAGTGGGCAGAGCAGCCCTGCGCCACGCTCTTGCAGCGCTCGATGGCATCCGCGACGTCAGCCCGATGACCGACAGCATCATGTTCCATTTCGGTGACAGTCAGGAAGACATGGTGATCTGGTCAGAGCACGCCAAACCGGCCGACTATGCCAAATTTGCCAAAACGGTTGTTGAATTTGTTGAAAAGAAAGATCCGGTCGCCCACAAGCTGATGCGGGACTGCGGCTCCGAAGCGAGCGCCATTCTGCGTGCCCTCGCTTGGCGGGGCATCAACCAGATTGCCCTGATGGGTGGCTTTGCAGAATATGTGGAGCCTTGGCTTGAAGCTGACGTTACGTCCTTGCTGGTTCCACGCCAGTATGATGCAAGGGATGGCGCTGTTCTGCTTGCGGGCGGCGTCCTGCCCAAACTCGAACCCGGTTTTGAGCACCAGATCGGGCATAGCGAGAGCGCCAGTTATGGCTGACACGGCCCTGTTTCTCGAGCATTTGCGCGCCGAGACAATCAAGGATCATGCCAGCTCGACCCCTCTTTATCTGCGCGTGCAGAGGGGAATTGAACAGGCCATAGACTCCGGCCTCGTCGAAGTCAGCGACGCACTGCCCGCAGAACGCGAGCTGGCAGCGCAGCTGGGCGTATCACGAGTGACCGTGCGCAATGCAGTTCGTGCGCTGGTCAAAAAAGGCATTCTCATTCAGCGCCACGGTGCGGGAACGTTTGTCGCCTCACGCGAGGCCCCGAGGCCCCAGCCCCTTGCCAGCTTTTCCGAAGATATGCGGACGCGCGGTATCAGCACCAACTCCATCTGGCTCAATCGGTCAACCGGTCTTCCCAGCCCGGAGGAGTGCGAAGCACTGGAGATCATGCCTGATCAGCTCGTCAGTCGCCTCTATCGATTGCGGTTTGCCAATGGTAAACCCATGTGCCTCGAACATGCCGTTCTGCTGGCAACCATTCTGCCGGACCCGAATGTGATCGAGAGCTCACTTTATGCTTGGCTGGATGCACATGACCGCCGACCGACCCGGGCCATCCAGGTTGTCTCCGCACAGCTTGCAGACGCCTCTCAGGCTCATCTACTTTCCGTGCCGACCGGCTCGGCATGCCTCCATGTCAGGCGCAGGTCCTATCTGAGCATCAACAAGCTGTACAAGCTCTACAAGATCCGCATCACAACCGAACGTGCGCTCAAAGACGAGCCGGCTCCGCCGGTCGATGCCAATGACAAAATCCTGATTGAGCGGGACAGGCCCATCGAGTTCGTCCGGGCCTACTATCGCGGTGATCTTTACGAGCATGTCAGCGAGCTTCATTATTGAAGACGGATCGACGTTGATTGGTCGCAAATCCTCGGCTGGCATCAAGGATCGAGCCGGTATCCGCGCATCGAATTTCGTTGCCGCTTCTGGCCCGATCTGCTAGCCAGAAGAACCAAACTGTCTGACCCCGACATGACGGATTCGCTCCGATGCAACAGATCCTCGTCCATGCCCGCCTGTTTGATGGAAACCAGTTCCACGCTGGCAAGGCGGTGATCCTTGACGGGGGGATCATCGGCGACATCGTGGACCGGCCCAAATCCATTGGGGGCTTTGAGCCCTATGACCTGACTGGCCTCGTGCTGGCTCCCGGGTTTGTCGACACTCAGGTCAATGGCGGGGGCGGTGCCATGCTCAATGGCGGAACCACTCTTGAGGGGCTTGAGACCATCGCAGATGCCCACCGGGCCCACGGGACCACCTCGATGCTGCCGACCCTTATCAGCGATCGCTGGCAAAGCATGGAGCATGTCGCATCGCTCATCTCGCGCGCTCACCGCAGTTGGGGCGAGAACAATTCGCTGAGCGCCATCAAGGGCGTCCATTTCGAGGGACCCTATGTTAATCCAGTTCGCAAGGGCGTGCATGATGAGGACGTGATCCGGCCGGTCGACGAAGGCGCGCTTGATCTCCTCACCCATCCGGATCTTGGCGTCAGGGTGATCACGGTCGCACCGGAAAAGGTTGGCTCGCACTTCATTGCAGAGTTGACCCGGCGCGGCGGTATCGTCTGCGCTGGACACACAGCAGGAAGCTATCAGGATATGCTTCCGGCCCTGCGCAACGGTCTGAGGGGCTTTACGCATCTGTTCAATGCCATGTCACCGCTGGAGAGTCGGGAACCGGGCGTGGTTGGTGCGGCGCTGGATGACGAGGACACCTGGTGTGGGCTGATCGTCGACGGATTTCATGTTCATCCCGCATCCATGCGTCTGGCCCTCAAGACCAAAGCCAAAGGCAAGATCATGCTGGTGACCGATGCGATGGCATCGGTTGGAGCGCGCAACAAGAGCTTCGACCTTCATGGCGAGCGCATCTACGCTCAGGATGGCCAGTGCCGCACCGAGGATGGCGTCCTTGCCGGATCAGACCTCGACATGATGACAGCCGTGCGCAATGCCGTCGAGCTTTTGGGTTTGCCGATCTCAGAAGCGCTGCGCATGGCGTCGAGATATCCGGCCGCCTTCATGCGCATGGACACATCCATCGGATCAATCGCACCGGGTTTTGCCGCAGATCTTGTAGCCTTCGATCCAACGACATGGACTGTTCGGCACAGCTGGATCAATGGCTACCATCGCGCCCATTAAAGAGGGCCTTGCGCGATCCGGATCAGCGAAATTGCGGCTTAACAGTTTGATTCAACAGCTTCACTTGAGCTTGTTAAAGCACTTTAACAGACGTGAATTTGTCGAGTCTTTTGAATCGGTTGGAAGTCCTTGCAAAGACGGCGCCCAAAGACGCCGTCCTAATCTGACGTATCGATTCAAGTGGTTCACAGATTGATTCAAAAGTGTTGATTCAACCGTCAAACCTGGTGCCGCCCAAGATCAAAGCGCGGCCTTGATGCTATCGCTGATCGGTGTCGTGGGACGACCTATAAGGCTTGAAAGTGATCCGGATGCACCGTTCAACCAACCGCCCTTGATTGCCTTGTCCGCATCGGCAAGGACTGTCGCGAAGCCCTCGGGCACGCCTGCGCCAACCAGCGCCTGCACATAATCATCAAATGCCATGTCGGCATAGACAACCTGCTTGCCAGTGGCCTTGGTAACCTCGGCGGCGTAGTCCGCCATGGAGAAGTCAGCGTCCCCGCAAAGCTCATATGTCTTGCCCGCATGCTCATCGCCACCGGCCAGAACGACAGCCGCCGCGGCTGCATAATCGGAGCGGGTTGCCGTCGCCACACGACCATCACCGGCATTGCCAATGACGGCTCCATGAGCCAGAACCGGAGCGAGATTTTCGGTGTAGTTCTCGCTGTACCAGCCGTTGCGCAAAAATGTGTAGGCGAGCTCTGAGGCCTTGATCAACTCCTCTGTCGCCTTGTGTTCCTCAGCCAGCAGGATCGGTGAGCTGTCAGCCTTAAGGATCGATGTGTAGGCAATCAGTTTGATGCCGTTGGCTTTGGCCGCTTCGATGACGGTGGTGTGCTGTGGTATGCGTTGCCCAACCGCACTGCCGGAGATCATCAGCAGTTTGCCCACCCCTTTGAGGGCTTCCAGGTAGCTTTCGGGCTGATCATAATCCGCTGTGCGTACGATCACGCCCTTGTCTGCAAAGTCGGCAACCTTGGAGGGGTCACGCACAAGCGCGATGATGCTTTCAGGGCTGGTTGTCTTCAAAAGATGTTCGATAACAAGGCGGCCTAGATGGCCCGAGGCTCCGGTTACTGCAATCATGTCTCTCTCCTGTTGCGTGCTTCGATCCTGTCTGGCGAGCACGGCATGTCTGTTCGGGTTTTCGATTCCGTGTTGACCTGAATATGGATGCGGCGCATTGTTATCACAAGGAAACAAATTCAGAATGGTTAGTTCGGAAATTGAGTACAATCGGATTTCAACACTTTCGCCCGCTGGCGATCTTTGTCTGTGTGGTGGATGAAGGCAGCTTTGCAGGCGCGGCCCGTCACCTGAAGACCAGCCGCTCGCGTGTATCCGAGCAGATCACCCAGTTGGAAGAGGATCTGGGGGTCCGCCTGTTGCAGCGGTCGACCCGAAAGCTGTCGCTCACCGAGGAGGGACGCCGGATCTATGACCGGGTGCGTCCTTTACCTCAGTTGCTGGAGGAGACAGTGGCCATCGCCACGCAGGAGCGTCCCACCGGGCGGGTTTCCATAACCGCGACCCATGACGTAGGGGTGACGCAACTCCTCCCTGCCCTGTCCCGCTTTCGCGCGCGCTATCCCGATGTGGAGCTTGATATCATCCTCAGTGACCAGCGGCTTGACCTGATTGCTGAGGGCATCGACATGGGCATCCGCATCGGTCTGCCGCGCGATGACAGTCTGATTGGTCGGATTTTGTATGAAGATCGCTTTCGGCTCTATGCCAGCCGTGACTATCTCGACGCGAGCGGCATTCCAGAGACCATTGAGGCCCTTTCCAGCCATCACTGGGTCTGCCTCAGCCATGTTAGCCCGGGCGGCCTCAATCGGCTCTATAGGGATGGTGAGAGGGTGTCTATTCAGGCACAACATTATGAGCTGTGCAATTCTCCGCAAATGGTCATTTCGATGGCGCTTGCGGGTATGGGAATAGCGCAACTGTTTCCATCGACCGTTCGCAAGGATGTTGCCTCCGGTGCCCTCGTGCCGGTCCTTCCTCAACTGACTGGCGAAAACATGGTCTTTTCGCTCGTTTATCCATCACGCAAACACGTCCCGATGCGAACCCGTGCGCTGATTGATCACCTGATGGCCAGTCGGCTGTTTGACGGCAACGTTTGCGACTGAGCCCGAAGCCATAAAAAACGCCCGGCCAATGACCGGGCGTCGTATTGCTTTAAGCGTTTGAGCTCCTACTGAATCTGCTGCAGCAGAGTATTCAGAGAGGCCTTGGCATCGCCGTAGAACATGCGGGTGTTGTCCTTGAAGAACAGCGGGTTCTGGATGCCGGAATAGCCAGTGCCCTGACCACGTTTGGAGACAAAGACCTGCTTTGCTTTCCAGACTTCGAGAACCGGCATACCAGCGATGGGCGAATTGGGATCGTCCTGTGCAGCAGGGTTCACGATGTCGTTCGACCCGATCACGATGGCAACATCCGTTTCGGGGAAGTCGTCATTGATCTCGTCCATTTCCATCACGATGTCATACGGCACCTTGGCTTCAGCCAAAAGCACGTTCATGTGGCCGGGAAGACGGCCAGCCACCGGATGGATGGCGAAGCGTACATTTTTGCCCTTGGCACGCAAACGACGGGTCAGTTCCGCCACACTCTGCTGAGCCTGAGCCACGGCAAGGCCATAGCCCGGAATGATGATGATGCTGTCTGCATCATCAAGAGCAGAGGCAACACCGTCGGCATCGATGGCGATCATTTCGCCTTCGACTTCCATTTGCGGGCCGGTCGCGTTACCGAAACCACCAAGGATCACCGAGATGAAGTGGCGGTTCATGGCTTTACACATGATGTAGCTGAGGATGGCACCGGAAGACCCCACGAGGGCACCGGTGACGATCAGCAGGTCGTTGCCAAGCAGGAAGCCCGTAGCCGCGGCAGCCCAACCGGAGTAGGAGTTGAGCATGGAGACCACGACAGGCATGTCGGCACCGCCGATGGCCATGACCATGTGCACACCGATCGCGAAGGCGATCAGGGTCATCACATAGAGGGTCCAGCTGCCTGCGCCCTGCATATACATGATGAGCAGGACAAAGGAGACAACCACCATGGTCAGGTTCATCAGGTGACGACCCGGCAAGGTGAGTGCCTTGCCGTCGATGCGACCATTCAGCTTGCCCCAAGCGATCAGGGAGCCGGTGAAGGTGATCGCACCGATGAAGACGCCGAGGAAGACCTCGATTTCGTGAATGACCTGCTCTGCGGGCGTTGCGAAGGTATGCACGGTCATATCAGAGTTGAGACCGATGAAGACAGCGGCAAGACCAACGAAGCTGTGCAACAGGGCAACCAGTTCAGGCATTCCCGTCATTTCAACGCGCTTGGCAACCAGAACACCGATCACGGCAGCAATCGCCACAGCGATAACCAGAATGATCGGGTTGGCGGCAAGCACCGTCCCCAGAGAAGCGTTGTGCGGGTCGATCGGGCCAAAGATGGTGGCAAGAACGGCAATCGCCATACCGACGATACCGAACCAGACGCCCCTTTTGGCACTTTCCTGATCCTTCAAGCCACCCAAAGACAGGATGAAGAGAACAGCAGCCGCGATATAGGCGGCGGTTTGTAGTTCAGGTGTCATAATTACCTCCGCCTATCAGGACTTCTGGAACATTTGCAGCATGCGCCGCGTGACCATGAAACCGCCCACGATGTTAATCGAGGCAATCAGGATGGAAATCCCCGCGAGCAGCAGCACGATCCAACTGGACGAGCCGATCTGCAACAGGGCGCCAACGACGATAATGCCCGAAATGGCGTTGGTTACAGCCATCAGAGGCGTATGCAGC
This sequence comes from Cohaesibacter sp. ES.047, assembly GCF_900215505.1. Taxonomy (NCBI): domain Bacteria; kingdom Pseudomonadati; phylum Pseudomonadota; class Alphaproteobacteria; order Hyphomicrobiales; family Cohaesibacteraceae; genus Cohaesibacter; species Cohaesibacter sp. ES.047. The sequence goes on along the minus strand of NZ_LT907844.1, from coordinate 3,190,143 downwards.
GAATGGCTGACACCCCAGATCACCTGGAAACCGACGAACACGGCAAGCACGAACACGATGAAGTGTCCCATGAAGGCAGCCGGAGCATAAAGCCCAACAAGGCCCATCAGCGCCGCACCAACAACGAGCAACCCGATCTGCTGACGACCAGCCTTGCGGGCGGCTGCAGCTTCGGCTTCTTTCTGCTCTTCTGGTGTAAGTTCTTTGGTCTCTTTCTTCGGCTGGGCGGCAATCGCCTGAATTTTCGGAGGAGGAGGCGGGAACGTGATCTCACCCTCGAAGGTGACAGTCGCCCCGCGGATCACGTCATCATCCATATTGTGATTGACCTGACCGTCCTTCTCGGGGGTAAGGTCTGTCATCATATGGCGGATGTTGGTTGAATAGAGCTCAGAAGACTGCGCGGCCATTCGGCTTGGGAAGTCGGTGTAGCCAACGATGGTCACGCCATTGTCGGTGACGACTTTCTCGTCCTTGACTGTACCTTCGGCGTTGCCGCCGCGTTCAGCAGCAAGGTCAACGATCACAGAACCGGGTCTCATCGCCGCGACCATATCCGCAAGCCAGAGCTTGGGAGCTGGCCGGTTCGGAATGAGCGCAGTGGTGATCACGATATCCATCTCGCCAGCAATTTCGCGGAATTTTGCGAGCTGGGCATTGCGGAATTCTTCCGACTGCACCGAAGCGTAGCCACCGGACGAAGACCCGTCCTGCTGCTCTTCCTCAAAGTCAAGATAGACAAATTCAGCACCCATCGATTCGACCTGCTCTGCCACTTCGGGCCGAACGTCAAATGCGTAGGTCACGGCACCGAGCGCTACCGAGGTCCCGATTGCGGCGAGACCGGCAACACCAGCACCGACGATCAGAACCTTGGCTGGCGGAACCTTGCCCGCAGCCGTAATCTGACCGGTAAAGAAGCGGCCGAAATTGTTGCCTGCCTCGATCACGGCACGATAGCCCGCGATGTTGGCCATGGAAGACAGGGCGTCCATCTTCTGGGCACGGGAAATACGCGGCACCATTTCCATCGCGATCACATTCGCGCCGGATGTCTTGGCCGCTTCCATGCCTTCTTCGTTGCCAGCTGGATTGAAGAACGAAATCAGAGTCTTGCCTTTGGCAAGATATTTCAGTTCTTCGGGCTCAGGTTGACGAACCTTTGCCACAATATCAACAGCCTCCCAGAGGGCATCAGCACTGTTTACGATTTCAACGCCGGCCTCCACGTAGACTTGATCGTTAAAACCGGCCTTTTCGCCCGCGCCGGTTTCGAGGACACAATCATAGCCCAACTTCTGGAGCATCATTGCAGAGGACGGCGTCATCGCAACGCGATTCTCCCCCGCAAAAAGCTCTTTAGGTGTACCTATCTTCACGACAGACTCCCTTCTCACACATGGTTTGTTGCGCCAACAAAATGGCGCAGCATTTTTCCTCCGTCTTTATAGTGCAGACGTAAGACGAATTGCCAAGCCTCAGTTGTGGATCAACTGCTCTTTTGTAGGCAAAGAAAGACAACAATCACCTGAAAAACATATCATTTCGCTCAGGCGCGGCATTTTGTATTTGTAGAAATACGTTCAAGGCTGGCAAATCGTTACCCCTTTTCGCCACTTATCAACGGATGATTATTCATGCGTCGAATGCACTCGGCATTTCTGGAGTGGCAGATCTAGAAAAGACTCACCTATTTGAGCTGCGACAGGCAGGCCAGAACCGATAAGCACGACAGGCCGGCGATCCTGCCGCATGACATATGCGCGGTCCGTTGAGTGATGATCTGGTGCGCGAGATGAGCACCACAAGGCGAGGTCAATCCGCGTAATGAATGCTTGTTGCCCTAGCACGGTTCAGGATAACCCGAATGGGAGCGTCCTCGACCAGACCAATCTTCTGGGCCTCTCGCAGGGCCTTTTTCTTTTCTTCGCCAAAGATCAGAATATGCGCCTTGCGTGCGCGCTCCAGCACGGGGGCAGTGAGCGTCAGACGGGCTTCAGGGAGCGTGGGTTCATACATCACCATGACGTGTGGGGCCCAAAGACCGACGGCTTCCTCGATGTTTTCGGCGCCGGGAAAGAGCGAGGCCGTGTGCATGTCAACGCCCATGCCGAGAATGCAGACATCGATTGGAAGCACCTCTTCCAGATCGATTGCAATCATGGGCAAGGCATCCTCGACCCGTTCAACCTCGCGATAGTAGGGATAGAAATTCGCGTCCTCTGCCTTGTTCTGCAACAAAAGCTCCTTGACCACGCGGGCGTTAGACCGGTCGGAGCGTTCCGGGACGAACCGCTCGTCTGTCAGGATGACTGAAACAGACTCCCATTCGACGTCCTGTTCGCTGAGTGCTGCGAGGAATTCGCGCGGTGTTTTGCCACCGGGGACGGCAAGGGTTGCGCGGCCGCGTTTCTTGATCGCCTTGTTCAGCTCTGAGGCCACCTGTTCAGCGAGGCCACCGGCCAAGCTGCCACGATCGGGATAGACTCGGGTTTCGCTCACATTCGTCTCCTGCTTGTCGTGTTGTCTTGCTTCGTGCATGGCCGGCATCAAATCAATAGCCGGGTGCCCATGGTGATAGGCATCTCATGTTGCAGTTTTATGATTTTGCCAAAGCGGGATCGCGGGGGCTCGCCACCCCGACGTCAAACGCGAAGCCTTAGCCGGGACGCTCCCACAGCTGGAGGCAAGCGGACCTGAAGGATTGCGAGAAAGCGGTTGTGATACAATCCGGCATTTTGGCAGGATAAAGTGCGGTCTATTCCATGGTGGGATCGTAGGTCATGGCATTGATCGCGCCCTGAAGGCCGAAATTGTTATTGCGATAGAGGTAAATCGGCATATTGACACGGAATTTGGTGTGCCGACCGCCCTGATTGAACGCTTTGAGAAAAGCGGGGCGCAGGAAGATCCACTCATTCTTCAACAGCACGCCCCCGGTCAGGAAAACGCCGCCGTAGGCTGAGATATAAAGAGCAAGGTCGCCCGCAACAGCTCCCAGATGGTGACAGAACATGTCGACCGCCCGGACCGCCAAGTCGTTGCCTTCGGTGTGCGCTACATCGAAAATATCTCGTGCGGACATGTTGCTTGGACTGCGCCCGTCGAGCAATTCAAGGGCTCTCATCAGGTAGGGCATGCCTGTGCCCGAGACAATCGCCTCGGCTTCAAGTGATAGGCACTTGCCCGCATCCATCTGGGTTTCGGGCCATAGCTCGGCCAACTTCTGGAAAATAGGCACTTCGTCCATCGTGTGAGGAGCGATGCGCACATGCCCGCCCTCCCCTTGCAGCACTTCGGGTTGCTCGGCAGCCCAGGCCAGCGTGCCAACGCCAAGTCCGGTGCCGGGCCCGACGATCAGCCGGGGCGGGGTCGGCAGCGGCGGCATTTGCAATGGCGCGGGCAACTCCCCCTGCACGAGGGTCAAATCTTCGGGCTCTGCGGTTACCAAAGACCAAGCGGCAGCTTCGAAATCGTTAAGAATTCGCGCCTTTCGCGCTCCTGCAGCAACGACGAGATCGGCTTCGGAAAACCCTTGCTGGCCGGCATTGGTCAGGGTCACATAGCCGTTCTGGATGACCCCTGCGGCGGCGACTTCAACAAAGCGAGGTGCTGAGCCGATCTTGGCCACGAAGGTTCGTACGGCGTCTGTCAGGTGCAACTCGCCAGTGGTATCGAATGTGTGCTGCTCCTTGATGCCACCATTCTCGGCTGCCGCCAAACGCATGTTGGTTCCGCCCACATCGGCAATCAAATCCCACTGCATGTTTGTTTTCCCATCGCTTGTTTGCTGTGTCTTTTCTTCGTCGCCGTTCAGAAGTCCTTGCCGCATATCGTGCCTCGTACAGGCTGCAAGGTCGAGTGTTTTTTGAACAATTTCAACCCAGCGGCCTGAGCAAGGAGGCAATCACCACTCGCTCCGACTGCCCCGAAACTACAGGAGGATCGCTTGTGTTTCACCCCCCAAATGAGATCGGAGCTTTCAAAGCGTTAGGCTGCTCGCGGACGCCTGTTTAGCGGGACAGCAGAGCATTCGGACGCGCCTTGGCGATGGCCTGCGTGAGGAAGCCAGCCACAATTGCCTTGATGATATCGCCGGGGACATAAATGATTGATCCCATGGTCGCTTCCATGACGCTCAGCTTGGTGTTGATGATCAGGCCAACCACGCCGCACAGATACAAGACCACGATGCCGCCAATGATGGATGCTACGGATGCAACGAGGAAGAGATTGCCCTTACGCCATGTCCCGACGATCAGTCCGGAGAAATAGGACGCGATGGGCCAGCCGAGCAGGAAGCCCACAGTCGGGCCTTGCAAAAGTCCAAGACCGCCGCGCCCGCCGGACAGGAGCGGCAGCCCCATCAGAACGATAATGACCAGAAGCAGTGAGGCAAGCGCCCCCCGTTTGGCGCCCAGAATGGTCCCGGCCAACATGACGCCGAGCGTCTGGGCGGTGATCGGCACACCGGTCGGTGTGGGGATTGGCGGTAAAAGCCCGAGAGCAGCAATCAGGGCCGCAAACAAGGCGATATAGGCGATTTGGCGTTCCATGATATTTTCCTTCTTGCTCCGATTGAGCGTTAAGTCTGTGTCTCTGTGCCGCTCATGTGACCCTTCTGCGCTGAGCCGTCATCACCATTGATCGCAGTGGCCAGACCGCCTCTTGCCCGCAGGGCGTCGGCAACCCGATCCGCATCATCCAATGCACCGAGCGCCAAAGGCACGATCACGCGCGGGCTTGTGCCGCGGGGCCGACGCGCGCGCCAAGCTTCATTGAGCAGCCCGGCTTTTTGCAGAAACACCGGCGTAAAGCGGATCACAAGTCCCATCGCCAAACCCATAGCGCGTGGCGGCAGGCCAAAACGGTAAAAAGGACGGCTTAGCCAGTCAACCACCGCCATCATGTCATCAAGGCGCGAGCTCATGGTGACAAGGTTGGCCAGCCCGACCATGGCGAAGATCTTCAGGCAGATGGCAAACCCCTCTTCTGCCCGATCCGTGACGACATGGTAGAGAAAGATCAGCCCAAGCAACCAGACAAGCGGGCGGAGATGCTTAAGGCCTGCGCGTGCAAAGGCCATTCCTGCTGAAAGGTATAGACCTGCGACTATCAGGGTCAGAAGAGAGGCACTCAGCCAGCCGTTGATCGGCAGCATCAGAAGTGTGATGATTGCCAGAAGTCCGAGCTTGAGCGGGACGGATATGCCGTGCAGCCAGGTCTTTTCATTGACCGTGAGAGACAGCATCAGGCACCCTCCTCCGTATCCTTGCGATCCATCGCAGGCGGCGGCGTCTGGCCAAAGGCATCAACTGGCAGATGATCATCGAACGCGACGAGCGACTCCATGGCCTCCAAGTAAGCTGGCAGCACCGTGTCCGGTGCACCATCGGCCATCACGCGCCCCTGTTCGAGCCAAATGATGCGATCAAACCGTGACAGATGGTCAATGTCGTGGGTCACGAGCAGCAATTGCTGTTCCAGTCCATCAAGCCAGCGGAACAGGTGCCGCGTTGTGGGCAGATCCAAACCGGCAAACGGTTCATCAAGCAAGATGACGCGTGGCTCCATCGCCAGCACGGCCATCAGACAGACCAGATGCCTTTGCCCCTGAGATAGGGTGTAGGTGCCGCGCTCGGCCCAATCTGCACGACCGAAACGCTCCAGAAACGCCCGCGCCTTTTGTCGGGCCTCTTTCTTGTTGCCCAGCAGGCTTTCCAGCCCGAAGGCCACTTCTTCCTCAACCGTGGGGAAGATGATCTGATGATCGGGGTTCTGAAATATCAGGCCGATTGTCCTGATGGCGGCCGCCCGGTCGTCATAGACGTCGATGCCATCGACCTTGATCGAACCGGAATCGGGTTTGACCAGACCACAGATCAGGCGTGACAGGGTCGACTTGCCAGATCCGTTGCGCCCGATCAAACCGACGCGGCGCTCGGGAAGATGCAAATTGAGGCCGTCGAAAAACGGCTTGTCTGCAATCTTGTGAGACAGCCCGACAAGCCGCACGCCATCACGCGCACCGATTTCCGTTTCCGTGGTATGAGAAGAATAAGACAGCGAAGTTCTCGCTCCAACCGGTTTCAAACCTGCCCCAAGGGCAAGGCATACATATGGTTCCGGTCATAGCCAAATTTTCCGATAAAAACCAGTATCACAAACCGTCCTTTTGGTGAACTTTGTGGAGAAGCGCCCGCTTTTTGTCATGCCATGAGGCACACCTCAAGCGGGATCGTTGTTTGCCCATTCCCAAGGACGGGTGAATTGCCCAATCGAATGGCACAGCGCGTCTTCATCAAGCCCGTTGGTCCTCTCGATCTGGGCAACAAGTCCGCGTTTCTTGTCTTCGATGACGCCGACAACGCAGGTATCCAGACCGCTTTCCTTGAGGGCTTCATTATAAATGCGGGTGATGGCAAGCTTTCTCAAATCGGGTTTGAAGACCTTTCCAACCGCGGTCTTTGGGAGCTCCGGCAAGACTTCGATGTGTTTTGGGATCGCAGCCCGTTCGTGGATATGGCGGCAGGCATAAGCCATGAGCTCATCATCCTGAACTTCCGCGCCCGCAACCAGCTCCACATAGGCGCAAGGGATCTCGCCCGAATGCGCGTCGGGCTGTCCAATGGCTCCGACAAAGGCCACCGACGGATGGCCCGCCAGCGCCTCTTCGATTTCGGCAGGATCAATGTTGTGCCCACCGCGAATGATCAGATCCTTGGCGCGCCCCGTGATCCAGAGATAGCCATCCTTGTCGATCCGCCCCAGATCGCCCGTGCGCAGATAGACATCGTGATGGAACAGATTGTGGTTCTTGTCTGCCTCGGTGTAGGTGGACCCGGCGTAAACACCCGGACTGTCGACACAGATCTCGCCCACCTCGTCAATTGCACATTCCACCGGACCGTCTTTGGTGTGATCCAGAATCTTCACGTCGGTATAGGGGAAGGGAAGCCCCACCGAGCCGATCTTTTTGTTGCCATCAACCGGGTTGCAAGAGACAAGACATGTTGCCTCCGTCAGGCCGTAGCCCTCAATCAGCGTGATCCCCGTTGACTGTTCAAAGCGTCGGTAAAGCTCGATCGGCAAGGGAGACGAGCCAGAAAAGGCCTGTTTTACAGTGGAGACATCGGCATCGACATCGCGCTGCATGAGAACGGAAATAGCCGTTGGCACAGAAATGATGAAGGTGATTTTCCAGCGCTCACATAGCTTCCAGAAATTGTCCATGACGCCATCGCCGCGATACCCCTTTGGCGTGGGCATGACCACATGCGCGCCCGAGCAGAGCATGGACATCATGATCACGTGGCAGGCAAAAACGTGGAACAGAGGCAACGGACACATCACGTTGTCCTCAGCCTGAAACAGGAGATTGCTGCCGATCCAGCCATTGTACAGCATGCCCGAATAGGTGTGCTGAGCGACCTTCGGCATGCCGGTGGTGCCTCCGGTGTGAAAGAAGGCGGCAACGCGATCTTCTTTGGAATCAGAGAAGATCAACTGATCCGAACGTTGCTTCTCCAATTCGCGACCAAAGCTGTAAACATCGGCGTGATGGGACTTGGCACCGGGATTTGAGGGGCGCACAAGCGGAATGATCCATCGCTTGACCCCATCGATATAGCGCAACATGTCCACTTCGAGCACCGTATGCGCCTTAGGCGCATGCTTGACAGCCTCGGCGACCTTTTGTGCCACGTCGCTTTTTGGGAAGGCCCGCAAGGTGACAACAACCCGCGCCTCGGTTTCGCGCAGGATGGCGGCGATCTGCTCGGTCTCCAACAGTGGATTGATCGGATTGACGATGCCCGCAATCATGCCGCCGAACATGGTGACCAGCGCTTCACAACAATTGGGGAGAATGTAGGCGACGACGTCCCGCTCGCCGATCCCGAGACTGCGGAACAGGTTGGCTGCCTGTATCACTTCACTCTCAAGCTCTTTCCAGCTGTAAGTCTCGGCACTGTCCCCCACGCCCGAGAACATCTGAAAGCTCATCGCCTTGTTGTCCGGATAGAGATCCGCCGTGCGTGTCAGCTGCTCATAGATCGTAACGGCGTTGCCACGTTGTTCATACGGACTCTCGTCTTCGATCGCTCGGCAGCTCGCCTGCGTTGCAAATTTCAACATTCTTTCCTCCCCGTCGGCACCCTTTTCCCGCTGTTCTGTCGCTGACTCTTTTTGTGTTGGTCGGACATTGCGAACAGTCAGGGCACCATCATCCTCTCTTCCACTATAACTAATCACGTTACGTAAGATGGAGACGGACTTTAGTATCAAACAAACATATGTTCGTTTAATCTCCCCAGAGCATGCTTAACCTTCTCATTTGTTTCTTCTTTTTACTTTTACTCCCATGAGTTCCGTTAGGTCAACCTGATACTGTGTGACATATTTTACGAGACCCAACTGCTTTACCTATCCTCCCCCGGGGGATATAATTCTGTTTTCCATGCAATCGCTCACTTTTGGGATTCTCATCGTGCCCCATTCTGCCGACTCACTCACTTCCGCTCCCGGAGCCCATCTTCACGAGAGCCATCCTGCGATCACAAAAAGGCTGAAACGTGCCGCCGGGCATCTGGATCATGTGATCGAGATGATCGAAGCCCACAAGGGATGCACCGAGATCGCCCAACAGCTTCATGCGGTGGAAAAGGCGATTGCCAATGCCAAGCGGGTGCTTATTCAGGATCACATCGACCATTGTCTGGAAGACAGTTTCGGTGCGGATGAAAATGTCCGTGCCAAGTCGCTGGACGACTTCAAGACAATCACGAAATATCTGTGAGGCGACCATGCTTGAAATTCTCGGCAATCGCAGCTTCCGACATTTGTTCATGGCCCAGATCGTGGCGCTTTTGGGCACGGGTCTTTCCACTGTTGCGCTTGGGCTGTTGGCCTATGATCTGTCCGGCGGCAACGCGAGTATGGTCCTGGGGACCGTCTTTGCGCTCAAGATGGTGGCTTATGTCGGCATTGCCCCTATCGCCGGGGCCTTTGCCAATCAGGTTCCAAGGCGCACGATGCTTGTGGCGCTGGATTGTGTCCGCGCCGCCGTTGCCTGCCTGCTGCCCTTCGTTGCCGCTCCTTGGCAGATTTTCACACTGATCTTCATCATGCAGGCGGCCTCTGCTGCCTTCACACCGACCTTTCAGGCCACCTTGCCGGATATTCTGCCCAATGAGAAAGACTATACGCGTGGTCTCTCTCTGTCCCGGCTTGCCTATGATCTGGAGAGTCTGATCACCCCCAGTCTGGCGGCCTTCGTGCTCATCTTTGCGAGCTACCATGCGCTCTTTTATGGCACCGCGCTTGGGTTCATCGGTTCCGGGCTGCTGATCGTTTCGGTTGCTCTGCCCAAACCCGCGGCGGACGAGAAGCGCCGCTCGATCTACGAGCGCACCACGCGCGGCATTCGCATCTATCTTGCGACACCGCGCCTTCGGGGCTTGCTGGCGCTGTGTCTGGTGGTTGCGGCCTGCGGATCCATGGTTCTGGTCAACACCGTTGTGCTGGTGCAATCGGTACTAAAGCTTGATGCTGTGCATGTTGCCTACACGCTTGGGGCCTATGGTGCTGGGTCGATGCTGACAGCCCTCGCCCTGCCCCGCCTGCTTGATCAGTTCCGGGACCGTACCGTCATGCTCAGTGGCAGTGTCTTGATGATCCTGCCGCTGCTTGCCCTCATGGGTCTGGACAGAAGCGGGGTCTTTGTCTGGCCGATGCTGTTGGTGGCGTGGTTTGTGGTCGGGTGCGGCTACTCTGCTATCCTGACACCCTCGGGGCGTCTGTTGCAGCGATCATCCCACCAGCCCGACAGACCCGCTCTCTATGCTGCGCAATTTGCCCTGTCCCATGCCTGCTGGCTGATCTGTTATCCCCTGTCGGGCTATCTACAGACCGTATTCGGGATGCAGATGGCACTGGGCAGCCTTTCGCTTCTGGGCATCGCCGGGCTTGGGCTTGCCTTCTGGCATTGGCCGACCGCGGGACAACATGATCTCTTCCATGTCCATTCGGACCTGCCGGAAGATCATCCGCATCTGAAGGAAAGCCCCCATGATAACGGGCGTGGACACAGTCACGTCTATATCATTGACGACATGCACACATCCTGGCCTAGACATTGATACGCCAGAAATGAAAAAGACGGCGCAGTTGATACTGCGCCGTCCTGATCAAACTGATCTCAACGGCTGCTATTGAGCAAGACCAAGGGCTTCAAGCCGTGCGACCGTTTGCGGCAAGAGATGCTGCCGATCGCGCACTTCGAGAATGAGGCGCGGCGCGGCCGGGATCTCGGCCAAGGTCTTGAAGACGGCACCCCAAGGGATATTGCCTTCACCGGGGTGCCAATGGCGGTCGGCATAACCGTCGGCATCCTGAAGATGAACATGACCGAGCAGACTGCCAGCAACCGTGATGAAATCTGGCACCGGAGGCGCATTGAAACTGCCATTCGCCATATGCGCATGACCGGTGTCGATGGAGACCTGAAACATCGGGCTGTTGAATTCCTCAACCAGATCGTTGCGCAGGGTCGGATCGGTGTCCTCGATATTCTCCAGCATCAGACAACAGCCAATCTCTTCGGCGCGCTTGATCACCGGTGCCAGTGTTTCGGCAGCGGCTTCAAACAGTGACGGGCGCATGAAGCTGAAGTTGACGAAGTTGAGCGACAGCCACGCAGAAAACGGGCTGTGAATGACCATGTGGGTCGCGCCGAGACGCTCGCATTTGTTGAGCGCATCGAGCAGACGAACCGTGACGACATTCTGAACCAGCTTGTCGCTGGCGGCGAGATTGAGACCGAGGAAGGGACCATGGATGCCGTAAAGCCCGGTGAAGCCGTCGAGCAATGTCTTGTAGGCGTCGATCAGGTCGTCCTGATCGTCGTCCAGAATATCAACCGGGCTGAAATCCTGCAGCTCCAGCGTCCGGTTCTTCTCGAAGATCCAGTCCTTGAGAGAAACGACATCATCATAACGGAGGGCTGCGCCCAAGATAGGCAACGAGGACATAAGGCTTTCCTTTGACTTCAGGGGCTTTTTGCCCCGTGCGTATTGGCAAAGGCGCTATTTGATACCAGCGCGCATGAAACTTTGAACAAATTGACGTTGAAACAGCAAGAACCCAATGAGCAGTGGTGCAGACGTCATCAGGGTCGCCGCATTGATCACGGACCATTCGACCCCCGACTCCGTCATCGAGAAGACCGACAGGCCAACCGTCAACGGTCGGGTCTCAACCGAGTTGGTCACGATCAGCGGCCACAGGAAGTCATTCCAATGGGCTGACACCGAGACAAGACCGAAGGCAAGATAGGTCGGCTTGGCGAGCGGTATATAGACCCGCCACAGGGTTCCGAGCAAGCCCTCCCCTTCGATCCGCGCTGCGTCATCAAGTTCCTTGGGGATGGTCATAAAGGTCTGGCGCAACAGGAAGATACAAAAACCGGATGCAAAATACGGCAGACCGATTGCAAGGATCGTATCGACAAGCCCCAGAATTCGCATGGTCTCATAGTTCTTGACCAAGAGAATGTCCGGCGTGACCATCAATTGCAGCAGCACCAGCGTGAACAGCACATTCTTGAGCGGAAACTTGAGCCGGGCAAAAGCATAGGCCGCAAGGGTGCTCAGGACCAATTGTGCGATGAGGGTCATGGTCACGAGAATGACCGTGTTGAGGAAATAGCGCGCAAACGGCGCCTGCGCCCAGGCCTTTGGGAAATTCTCAAGCGTCAATGGAGCCGTCAGGGTGAAATTGGTCTCATAGGCCGAGGGGTGGAACGCTGTCCAGACCGCATAGAAGAGCGGCAGGATCCAGAGCAGAGCCAACGTCCATGCACCGAGCGTCAAGAGCCCACGGTCGAGACGGGCGGCAAAATTGGTTTCAGTCGCTGTCATCTGTAATGCACCTTGCGATCAAGCCAGAAGAACTGTCCGATGGCCAGAAGGGACAGAATGAAAAGGATGACCACAGTCATGGCGCTTGCCGAAGCGGTGTCCCAATATTCGAACGCGACCTCATAGATGTGATAGAGCAGCAGACGGGAGGCATTGCTCGGGCCACCAAGGGTCATGATGAAGATATGATCGATCAGACGCACCGAATTGATGATGGCATTGACCAGAACGAACAGGGTCGTCGGCATGATGAGCGGCAGCGTCACACGGCGGAAAAAGCTCCAGCGTCCGGTGCCCTCAAGGCTCGCGGCCTCGCGCAGCTGCTCGGGGATCGTCTGCAGCGCGGCAAGATAGAAGATCATGAAAAACCCGGCATTTTTCCAGACCGCAACGACAATGACCGTATAGAGCACGGTCTGGGGTGTGCCGATCCAGTTTTGCGCTGGAAGATCAAACAAAGAGCGGATCTGATCGATGAGGCCAAAGCTTGGGGTGTAGAAGAACAGCCAGATGTTGCCCACCGCGATCATCGGCAGAACCGTTGGCGTGAAATAGGCCATACGCAAGAAGCCAAGACCGCGCATCTTGCTGTGAACGAACAGCGCCATGGCGAGCGCGATGATGATCGACGCGGGAATGGTGATCGCGGCATAGATCACGTTGTTCATGCAGGCCTTCAGAAAGACTTCATCGTCCAGCAGGTAGGCGTAATTCTCAAGTCCAACGAAATGAGCCGGGCGACGGCCGGTTGGCGTTGAGAAGAAGCTGCTGACCAGAGTTTCCACCGCGGGGATATGGGTAAAGCCCAGCAGCAGCACCATCGCCGGCAACAGAAACAACAGAGCGTATATCCAGTCTCGTCTCATTCCTTGCCTCGCTGGCTCATGCCTTGTAGGAGCTTTTAAAAAGTGAGGAGCTGTAGCGCTCCCCAAAGGCTTATGGAGATACGAGGGGATTGGCTCCCCTCGTGCTTTTGTTCTATTTCGAAGGGCAACACTGCCCCTCGCGCCAATCAGGGATTAGCGGTATTTCTTGAGAATGCGGTCAGCCTGTTTCTGGGCTTCCTTGAGCGCTTCCTCAGGGGTTTTCTCGCCAGCGATTGCAGCATGGATTGCATCGTTGAGGAAGTTGGTGACGCGCTGGTTGTCATAGGTGGAGAGTTCGGCAACCGCATATTCAAGCTGATCGCGTGCGACCAGTGCCTGCGGCACGTCCTTGACATAATCCTTCATCAGGTCGGTTTCCCATGCAGCCGGGCTCGGGGCGACATAGCCAGTCGCGATGGACCATTTTGCGGCCTGCTCAGGAGCGGACATCCATTTCACGAAATCGACAGCGGCCTTTTTCTGCTCATCGGTTGAATCCTTGAACAGAACAAAGTTGCCGCCACCGGTTGGAGCGCCGAAGCGTTCTTTTTTCGGAAGGAAAGCAACACCGAAGTCGAACGGCGCGTTGCTGCGAATGTTGGTCAGGTTGCCAGTGGTGGTCCAGATCATGGCGGCTTCACCCTCGAAGAAGGCTTTCGGCGTGGCAGCCCATGCGGTCACACCCTCTTCCATGATCTTGTATTTCTGCTGCATGTCGACGATGAACTGCAGAGCCTCAACGACCTTGGGATCGTCGAAATTGGTTTCGTTGCCGTCCTGATTGGCCAGAATGGCACCTGCCGGGGTGGAGAGCCCCTGGAACAGCCAGTAGGGGAAGCCGTCAAGCGGGATACGCAGGCCCCACTGAGAAACATTGCCGCTGTCGTCTTTCTTGGTCAGGGTTTTGCCCATGTCGACCATTTCGTCCCAGCTGCTAGGCGCCTTTTCCGGATCAAGACCAGCGGCCTTGAAGGCTTCCTTGTTCCAGTACATGACAGGCGTGGAACGCTGGAAGGGAATGCCATAGGTTTTGCCGGCCGTCTGGCTGTTCAGCATGAAGGCCGGATAGAAGGACCCAAACCATTTTTTTCCCTCTTCTTCGGAGACAAAATCATCAAACGGCTCGATCAGATCCTGATCGATGAGGGTGAACATGTCGGTGGACAGCAGAACGCTGAGCTGGGGTGCCGTGCCGCCGCGTGCTGCCGTCATGGCTTTGGTGAGGGCATCGGTGTAGGAGCCGGCATAGATCGCATCGATCGACACATCATCATGCTCCTCGACATATTGGTCTGTCAGAGCCTTGATGGTGTCGGCTGCCTTGCCGCCAACAGAAACCGGAAAGTAGAACTGAAGATCAACAGCAAAGGCCGGAACGGCGGTCGCGGCCAGCATTGCAGCAACAAGAGTGGATTTTACGAGATTGGAAGCCATGAGTTTGGAAGCCATGAGTTTGGAAGCCATGAGTTTGGACCCTTTTAATCTAACGTCAGTGGGAAAGATGGCGTTTGATCAAGGCTTGAGCGCCTCAACCATTGTCGTGGACTTGACTAGACGCGCACCTGATGCCTTGTCGAAAAAGGCCAACTCCTCAGGTGCAAAGGAAAGACGAACCGGGGAACCGGGCGAGTAGCTTGATCGTCCGGATGCACGCACGTTGATGGACTGTCCGGCGATATCGCAAGCAAGCATGGTGTCGGCACCCAGAAACTCGACAGATTCAATGGTCGCCTCGACCATGCCTTCGTCCGCAGGACTTACGGCTTCAGGCCGCAGACCGACGAGCACATCGGCTCCGGCGAGTTGTTTGAGCTTTGCCCCCCGCTCTCCGAAAGCATCGGCATCGAACAGGCTCATGGGCGGCGTGCCGATGAACCGGGCAGCAAATGTCGTGCGGGGTGTGTCATAAAGGGCGCGCGGTGCATCGACCTGCTCGACTTGTCCATCCTTGAGGAGCACCACCTGATCGGCCATGGTGATGGCCTCGGCCTGATCATGGGTGACATAGACCATGGTGAAACCAAGCTTTTGTTGAAGGGCGCGGAGTTCAAGGCGCATTTCGTGACGAAGCTTTGCGTCAAGGTTGGAGAGCGGCTCATCCATCAGACAGATGGATCGCTCGGCGATCACTGCGCGGGCCAACGCGACGCGTTGCTGCTGGCCACCGGATAACTCACCGGGTTTGCGGTCCAGCAAATGCCCCAGCCCCATCAAGTCAGCAACAGCAAGGAGCTTTTCGGTGCGCTGCTGTTTGGGCTCGCGCCGTGTACGCAGACCAAAGATGATGTTTTCGGCCACATCCAGATGCGGGAACAGGGCATAGGACTGGAACACCATGGACAGGTCGCGCTTGTCCGGAGACCGGCGGGTCACATCCTCGTCACCGATCATGACCTTGCCTTTGGTTGCCACTTCCAGACCGGCAATGATGCGCAGAAGCGTCGACTTACCGCAGCCCGACGGCCCCAGGAGGGCCGTGAAGGAGCCTGCCGGGATCGAGATGCTTACATTGTCGAGCGCGCAGACCTGATCCCAGGTTTTGGTGATGCCATGTAGCTCGATTGAGCGCCCGTGATGGGCGGGATGTGCATTGATCATGCTTCCCCCTCCTCGCCCCGCTCGGGGGCAGCAATGATGAGACGGGTCTTGCCCAATTTGTCGGCGAATATTTCCGGGATCGGCTTGTCACAGAAAATGGTGTCCACGTCGGAAAGATGCCCGCCACGAACATGGGCGGGGCGTCCGAACTTGGTGTGATCCATGACAAGAAAGGACGACCGGCAGTTTTTCACAATTGATCGACGACAGCCGACTTCGGCCTCTGAGAAGTCGAGCAAGCCGCCGTCTTGCGAGACACCGGCAACACCGAACACACCGAAATCGACTTCGAACCGATTGAAAAAGGCCTCGACCTCAGAGCCGAGAATGTCGCGATCACCGGACCGAACGGCACCACCGGCAATGGTCACGGACCAGTCGTGGCGCTCACTTGCCTGCATTGCGACATTGAGATTGTTGGTGAAGACCTTGATATTGGTCTTCTCCTGCAGGGCATCGATGAGCATTTCTGGTGTGGTGCCAATAGACAGGGCGACCGAGCTTCCGTCCGGGATCTCTCTGGCGACTTCACGCGCGATCTGCCGTTTGGCCTCGACATTCATGATGCGGCGCTTGGCATAGAGCAGGTTGCCGCTAAGCGGGGGCGGTTCGACCCCGCCCCACACCCGGCGCAATTCGCCAAGTTCACACAGTGCGTTGACATCGCGGCGGATGGTCTGGGTCGAGACATTGAACTGTGCGGACAGGGCATCGATGGCCGAGAATCCGGTCTCCGTCACGGTTTCAATGATCTGGACCTGCCGGTCGCTATATTGCTTGGCCAGAGCCATAGACACCCCTTCGGCTGCCTTTCGCAGGCACCCGTCGCCGCAACAGCCCTTCAGGGCTGCCCGTTCTGTTTGTTCTTTTTGAAGGACAGACACAGGACCTGCATCCGTCGTTGGGCGGGACGTTAGGGGGGGAATATTTCAAGCATTTGAACGTTATGTGACATTCAAATGAAATCTCGCCTGGCCTCAGATAGACAACAGATTTTTCGAAAAATCGCAGTTTTCTGCCGTTTACCACCAACGCCATGCTAAGGCGCATGTTCACATGCTCAAATTGCACTCAATTTGAACATGACGGACAAGCAAGACCGATCTTAGCCAAAAGCCAGCAAAAATACGTCGTTCCAGTCGCTGTTATGGCATGCTATTGCAACATATGCGTTACACTCAGATCCCCATCAGCAGCTATCGCCGGTTCTGCGACAACGCGGAAGGTTCTCCGCCAGTCGAGCGGTGATCGTTTGAATTTCTGCCGAAAGTGATGGCGAAGAGAGGCTGCAGTCCTAAAACCGGCCTGCTCGGCGATCTGCTCTATCGAGAGTCCGGTGCTCTCGAGAAGGTCCTGAGTGCGGCCAAGCCGCTCATCCAGAAGCCATTGGGTGAAGCTTGTTCCCATCTGCTTTCTGAAGGCACGGGTGAAGGTGCGCCGGCTCATGTGGCAGCGAGAGGCCATGACTTCTATATCCCAGTCCTGATGCAATTTGTCCCGAACGCTTTGAACCGCGTCAGCAAGCCTCGTTTCGTTGATCTCTTGCGGCAGAGGTCGCGCGATGAATTGTGACTGGCCACCATCCCTGTGGGGTGCCACGACCATAGACCGGGCGACCTGATTGGCGAGTGCGGAGCCAAACTGGCGGCGCATGAGATGCAGGCAGCAATCAATGCCAGCGGCAACGCCCGCTGAAGTGACGATGGTGCCCTCATCGACATAAAGCTGATCAGCGCACAAGGTCGCCATGGGATAGTCCTTGGCAAACCGGTCTGCATATGCCCAGTGGGTCGTTGCTTTTTGGCCGTCAAGCAAGCCCGCCGCCCCAAGGACGAATGAACCGAGACAAAGCCCGACAATGGTCACACCGCGCTGATGCGCATTTTTGAGCATGTCGATCAGAGGCTTGTCTGGCAGCGCCTTGTCTGGTAGCTCCTTGTCTGGCAGCGCGTCCAGATCATGCCAGGTGGGAACGACAATCAGGTCTCCCGCGGCGAAGTCGTCGCAGTCTGAGTAGTCATGCTGGACAACGAGCGTATAGCCGTCCGATGTCTCGATCGGGCCACTTTTCTGGGCACAGAGGAACGGGTGATAGCTCCCGCCCGATCGCGCCCCCTGTCCGAACACAGTCATGGGGATCCAGAGATGAAAGGGGCTCATCTGATCGACGGCAATCACCGCAACTTTGATGGTTCTTCCTGACGCGGCGGGTTGGCTGGTCATGGCTGTCTGTTGTCCTGTCGAACCGTGCATTGGATTGGCACCTTGGAAAGATTGGCCCGATATTAGCATATATTGTCTTTCGGGTCACTTTTTCCAACACACCATCCGGCATAGGCTTTAGCCGCACGATCAGCGGCTTCTCTTTCCCAAGCAAAAGACAGCCTCGATTTCCCATCTCTTAATCGGACATTTCCCCATGAGTGACACACAATCCGCCCTTGTCGTCATCGACATACAGAACGACTATTTCGATGGTTTTGCATTCCCTCTGTGGCAGGCCGAAACTGTGCTGGAAAAGACCCTTGAAGCCGTCGAGAAGGCCCGCAAAATCGGGCTACCGGTTGTTCTGGTTCGCCATGTCGCCGATCCTGCGAACGGACCAGCTCCCTTTTTCAATGACGGAACGGCAGGGGTCGCAATCCGTCCGGAATTGCTGGCGGCCTGTCCCGATGCCCCAGTCGTGACCAAGCGCCACGCAGACAGCTTTTATCAAACCGACCTGTCGGAGCGGCTCGCCGAAATCGGAGCAACCAAAATCCTGATCGCAGGGATGATGACGCAGAACTGCGTCACTCACACAGCAATCTCCCGCCAAGCCGACATTTACAATGTGACCGTGCTTGAAGATCTCTCAACGAGTGTGAGTGAAATGGTTCACAAGATCGCCCTTAACGCTCTCGGTCCTCTTGTCACGGTCTGCTCATCAACGGATGTCTTGTGAGCGATCATGAAGACGGGCGGCGCTACTCGATCAACGCCGCTCCGTCGTTGCCGACCACATAACGGGCGAGCGTTTCATCAAGGTGGCGCGCCCTGAGATCGAGCATCCTCTCGGCATAGGCCAGTCTTATTGCCAGATAGTCGTCTTCATCGGCAACATTGACCAGACAATCCGGATCCTTCTCCAGGTCGAAGAGCACGGTTGGCATGCCGGGGCAATGCACATATTGGAAGGCTTCGTCCCGCAACACCGCCAGACGACAATCTTGCTGCCGGTTTCGTGCCCTAAGGTCGGGGTTGCTCGCCCGCATGGCACGAAAATCGAATTCATAAAAAGCCGCATCGCGCCAACCCGAGACCGGCTTGCCCTGTACATGCTCCATCAAGGATGCGCCATCAAGACTGTTTGTCGCCTCTTTGTCGAGCACGTCAAGCAGCGTTGGAAAGATGTCTGCGCTTGAGGTGAAGGCATCGACTGTTTTTCCACGTCCGCCGCCGGGCGCGCGGATAATCAGCGGGATGTGATAACTGCCCTGATGGAAGCCGCCCTTGCCGAGCATCCAGTGATCCCCCATCATTTCCGCATGATCGGAGGTGAAGATGAAAAGCGTCGTCTCCCAGAGTCCGCGTTGTTTGAGGTTGGCAATCAATCGGCCGATCTCTTCATCCACTTCCGAGATCATGCCATAATAAAGAGCGCGGATGCGCGCAATATCGTGGCCAGACAGATCTCTAGCGAGATCGGTCGGTCCCGCTTCGCCATCAGCGCCATAGGGAAGAAAGCTCGACATTTTCTGAGCCGACTGAATGAGCGCTATCAAGGGATGAGATTGCCCCTCAGCCTCCGATGATGCCAGACGTGCGTAAGGCGGCCCGCCGCCGGGATCGTACATCTCATTGAATGGCTCGGGCACAACGAACGGCGGATGCGGTCGCAAGAAGGACAGGTGGGCAAAGAAGGGACTCTCCGCCCCTTCCCGCTCATCGAGCCAATCGTCAAACTTTTCGAGAAGGAATGCGGTCTGGGTTTCGTCTGCGCGATAGAAAGGTGCCTTCATGGAGACGCGCTCGTTCCCTTCCATATCGGGAACATGCACCTGATCGGCATTTTCGATGCGATGGCCGCGCCGTTTCAGCCAGGTGATCCACGGCTTGTCGTCCTCGGGCAGCATCTGGCCCACATGCATGCCGGGAAGAACCTTTTCATAGGTGGTCAGATCCGGATCATTGGGGTGAAGGCATCGCGGGTCCTGTGATGTATCGGTATAGCCGAACAAGGTTGGCAGATATCCGGCGCGGCGCGCGGCCTTGGCGAGATTATCCAGTCTGGCCAACAGTGGCGCTCCATTCTGCACGACCCGATGGTTCATCTGGTAAAGGCCGGTATAGAGACTGGCCCGCGCCGGAGAACAGGGAGCCGTTGCGCTAAAGTGAGAGCGGAACAGCACCGCGTCCGCTGCGAGGGCGTCAATGTTCGGGGTCTTGATGACCGGGTGTCCCGCTGCGCCCAGACAATCGCCGCGCCACTGGTCCGCCGTGATGAGAATGATGTTGGGGCGATTCATGGCTGGATCATATCCTTTCCAGCAGCGCGGGGAGATCCGCAACCGTGTCGATGACATAATCAGCGCCGCCATCCTTGAGCATTTCGCTTGCCCTTGCGCGCAGCCGTTCCACGTCCTCTTCGGGCATAGATGCCAGTTCGTCACGTGTCTTCCCGACGAAATTACCAGACAGGGCAAGGCCAACGGTCAGGCATCCGGCGGCGCTCCCTTCGAGAAGTCCGGGGACGGTGTCATCAACCTTGATGACCGCAGATGGTGGATAGACGGCAAGATCGACGAAGGTCTGGTACATGCCCAAGGGGCCCGGACGACCTTCGCTCAGATCATCCGCACAGATCAGATTGTCAGGCACATAGCCTTGCGCGGCGGCGACGGGCAACACCTGTTCCATGATCGAGCGGACATAGCCGGTTGTTGATCCGATCTTGATGTTGCGCGCTCGCAAATACCGAACCGCTTCAAGGGCACCGGGAATAAGCTCGGCATAGTCGGCGGCAACTTTCTCGTTCATCGGCACGAATATCTTGTACACCCGGTCGACATCCGCATCCGTTGGCGCTGCCCCATGTTTTGTCTGCCATTGGGCTGCGATATCCGCATCTTTCATCATTGCGTTGATGTGGTCCCATTTGGGCAACCCCATCGGTGCGCGGGCTTGGTCGATGGTGGCTGTGACGCCGAACTCTTCGAAGCATTTCACAAACACGCCCATGGGCGCGAAGCTGCCAAAATCGACCATGGTTCCGGCCCAGTCGAAGACAACGGCTTTGATCGCTTTCATGATGTCATCCCCATTTCATCAGGTCGAGATTGGAGTTTCTGGCGTTCTTGCAAAGCCTCACGGGGCGGGGCGGCAGAAACGACACCCATTTGCTTAAGGCTGAGGTCAGCCGCTGTGACGACGCGTCGCATGATGGTTGTATCCATCTGGCCGATGCAGCCGATGCGGAAGCTGTCCACCACAGTCAGTTTGCCCGGATAGATGATGAAGCCCTGATCTTTCATCAGGTCATAGAACCGATCGAAAGAGAATGCCCCGTCAACTGGACAGAAGAAGGTGACAATGATGGGGGACAACCAGCGGTCATCGAGCAGGGTTTCAAACCCGAGTTGACGCATACCGGCGATCAGTGTGTCGCGGTTTGCCTCATACCGTTCGCCGCGAGCCGCAATGCCGCCTTCCACTTCATGGGCTTTCAATGCCGCAAGGAAAGCAGCAACCGCATGGGTCGGCGGGGTAAAACGCCACTGACCGGTCTCCTCCATCGCCTGCCACTGGGCATGAATATCAAGGCTGAGGGAATGGCAGTTGCCAGCACTTGCCTCCAGCTCGGATCGTCGGGCAAGCACAAAGCCAAAGCCCGGCACCCCTTCGATGCATTTATTGGCCGAGGAGACAAGAGCCTCAAAGCGGATCTTGTCCGGCTCTACCGGAATGGCTCCGAAGGCGGACATTGAGTCTATGAGGAGCTTGCGGCCGGCGGCGTAGGTGGCTTTGGATATTTCGTCAATCGGGTTGAGAATGCCTGAGCTGGTTTCGCAATGGATGGCGAGGACATGCGTGATGGCCGGATCTGCAGCGAGGATTTGGCCAACCTCCTCCCCGCGCGGCGGTAGATAATCGCCCTTATCGAGCAAGTGACAGGCGCGGCCGAGATAATCCATGGTTTTGGCGGCTCGCAGTCCATAGGCACCATTGGCCAGTACCAGCAGTTTGCCGTCTTTGGGAACGAAAGTTCCCAGCATGGCTTCAACCACATAGGAGCCAGAGCCTTGCATGGGCACACATTCAAAGGCCTTTCGTTCGTTGCCCAGCAGGTCGACGAGACGGCGGCGCAGCTCGGCGGTCATGGCGCGGAAGTCACCATCCCAACTGCCCCAGTCCCTGAGCATCGCCTGCTTGACCGCATAAGACGTGGTCAGCGGTCCGGGCGTCAGCAGAAATGGCTCGCCTTTTTCAGGGTCAGGCAGGGAGTTGGCTTTGATTGCCAGTTCGTTTGCAACCGTCGCAGTCATTGTCTTGTCTTTCTATCTCTTAACTCTGTCATTGCATTATTCGACCGCGTGAGCGACCGGGGCCGGACCACGGGAGAAATCGAGCTCGTTCACGCGGTGGCAGGCAACAAAGTGTGTCGGCTCAATTTCCTGCCATTCCGGCTCGGTTTGCGCGCATTGCTCCGTCGCATAAGGGCAACGGGTGTGAAACCGGCAGCCGGTCGGCGCTGCCAACGGATTGGGGATTTCGCCTTCAAGACGAATGGGGTCGAAGTCTTCGTCGGGATCAACGGTCGGAATGGCCGACAGCAATGCGTGGGTATAAGGGTGCCGTGGCTTGAAGAAGAGGTTTTCGGTCGGCGCATATTCAACGAATTTGCCCACATACATCACCGCCACCCGGTGAGACATCTGGGCGACAACCGCCAGATCATGGGCGATAAACAGGAAAGCCACCCCCATCTCTTCCTGAAGGTCCTTGAGCAGGTTGACGATTTCGGCCTGAATGGACACATCGAGCGCCGAAACGCTCTCATCACAGACGACAAAGTCCGGCCGTGTCACCAGTGCGCGGGCGATGCAGATGCGTTGGCGTTGTCCGCCAGAAAAAGCGTGCGGAAAGCGGCGCAAATGTTCCAGATTGAGCTTGCAGCGTGCGGCAATCTCGCGGACGCGTTCGTCGATCTTGTCCTTGTTCTTCATCATGCCAGACGCGACCAGCGGCTCGGCAATGATATCGCGAACAGTCATGCGCGGGTTGAGCGAGGAATAGGGATCCTGAAAGACAAGGCTCATACGCGGGCGAAAGCTGCGCAGGATATCGTGCCCCATCGATGCTAGGGAGTGGGCGCCTTCGGAGAAGACCATGCCCATTTTCTTGCGAAACTGGCGCAACTCCTCCCCTTCCAGATCCACAAGATCAATATCTTCCATGCGGGTATGGAAAATCACATCGCCATCGGTCGGATCAATTGCGCGCAAAATCGCGCGCCCCACGGTGGTCTTGCCCGAACCGGACTCGCCCACCAGCCCCACGGTCTCCCCTCGCCTAATGTCGAAGGAAACATTGTCGACCGCCCTGACATATTGCACCGTTGTCGAGAACAGCTTCTTTGTCTTGACCGGAAAGCGTACTTCGAGATTTTTCACCTCGATAAGCACATGCGGCTCGGTTTCCCCGCCCTTTGTCAAAGCGGTTCCTTGTTCCAAATGGAGCTCTGGTTTGGTCATGCAACGGCCCTTCCCTTTTCTTCATGCAGGAAACAGCGCACGGACTGGTCCTCTCCCACCTGCAGATCGCCGGGGGCCTGATGGTCACACAGTCCCGGGATCACCTTGCTGCAGCGGGTATGGAACGGACATCCGGTGGGCCGCTCGTTGGGGCTCGGGATATCCCCCGGAATCGGACTGAGGCGAGAATGGAGGCTATCGACACTCGGCAGTGCCTTGATCAGCCCTTGGGTGTAAGGATGCTTGGGATTGTGAATCACCTTTTTGGTCGGGCCGCGCTCCACGATGGTGCCCAGATACATCACCGCAACATCATCGGCGACATGAGAAATGACACCCAGATCATGGGTGATGAAAATCATGCCCATGTTGAGCTCGCGTTGCAGATCACTCATCAGTTCGAGAACCTGTGCCTGAATGGTCACATCAAGGGCCGTTGTCGGCTCATCGGCAATGAGAAGCGCCGGACCGGCGGACAGTGCAAGCGCGATCATGGCCCGTTGCCGCATGCCGCCGGACATTTCGTGCGGATACTGATCGATCCGGGCTTCTGCGTTGGATATGCCGACCTTGTTGAGCATCTCGACGGCAATCTCGCGTGCTTCCCTTTTCCTTACGTGGCGATGCAGACGGATCGCTTCGATCATCTGGTTGCCAATGGTATAGACCGGCGAGAAGGAGGCCATCGGCTCCTGAAAGATCATGCCGATTTCCCCGCCCCGAATATGACGGATCTCTTTACCCGTCTTCCTGAGCTTGTTGATGTCGATCTGACGGCCCGCCTTGTTGGTGTAGATCATTTTCGCATCGGGCGAGAGAATGGAGTTGCCCGGCAGAAGCTGCATCAGCGCTTTGGTCGAGATGGACTTGCCAGAACCGGATTCGCCCACGATCCCGAGTGTGCGCCCGGGGCGAACCTCGAACGAAATATTCTGCACCGGCGTGATCAGACCTTCATCTGTCTTGAAGGAGATCGAAAGATTTTCGACTTTCAACATGGTTGATATCTTTCCCGTTTTCTATCGTGCATCTGAGTATGGATCGGCCGCGTCACGCAGACCGTCGCCCACCACCGTGAAGGCAAGCACGGCGACCACGACAAATATGGCTGGTATGAACAACCATGGTGTTTGTTCGATCACCCTCACCGACTGGGCCTGTTGCAGCAGAACGCCCCATGAGACGGTCGGTGGGCGCAAGCCAAGCCCAACGAATGACAGCGCCGTTTCCGACAGGATCATGTAGGGGAAGGAAATCACCAGATCGACGATGATGAAGCTGGTGAAGCTGGGCAGCATATGCTGGGTGATGATGCGAAAGGGCCGCGCCCCCGCGAGCCTTGCGGCAATGACATAATCCTCGGTGCGGATCGACAACAGCTGGGAGCGAATGCGGCGGGCAAGTGTCGGCCAACCGAATAGCCCCAGAATGATCGTCATGGCGAAATAGACCTCGGTGGTCGACCATTCCTTTGGCATGGCGGCGGCCAGTCCCATGTAAAGAGGAATGATCGGCACGACCCGGATCACCTCTGTCACGCGCTGGATCAGGTTGTCGATGAGGCCTCCGGCATAGCCCGCAACACCCCCGATGATCAGGGCCAGCACAAAGGAAATGAGCACCCCGAGGACACCGATGGATAGCGATGTGCGGGTCGCATAGATCGTGCGCGAGAAGACATCGCGCCCCAGATCGTCAGTGCCCCACAGGTGCAGTTGCGCCTTTGGATCATCAAGACCGAACAAGTGCGTTTTTGTGGGAAGGAAGCCCAAAACCTCGGTTGCCTCGCCTTGAACAAAGAAGGCGACAAAGACCCGTGTTTCCGGGTCTGGGACGGATATGGCGCGCAGTGTCACCGGATCCCGCTTGGTTGACACACCATGCACGAAGGGGATGACAGAGCAGCCGTTCTGATCGCAGACCATGGGGATTTGCGGTGCCCCGTCGATATATTTGGAATCGCGTGTGGTCGGGCTGTAGGGAGCCACAAACTCGGCGAACATGCCCAATAGGCCCATGAAGATCAGCAAGCCCGCCGCGATCATCGCGGCCTTGTGACGGCGAAAGCGCCACCAGATGAGCGTCCACTGACTGGCGGAATAGTAATCAAGCCGCCGCTTGCGCTCTTTTTCGCTTTCCACTGGGAGTGCGGGGCCGGCTTGGTCGCCAAATTCACCTCTGGTTGCATCGGTCATGATCAGTTGCTCCCCAGTTTGATACGCGGATCCAGCCAGGCCAACAGGATGTCGGAGACGAAATTCATCAGCACGATGATGAAGGTGAGCATCAGAAGGATGGCCCCGGCCACATACATGTCGAGATCGACGTAGGCCTTTAGCAACAGCTCACCCAGCTCGCTCAGGCCAAGCACCACCGCCACAATAGGCAGCTCGGAGAAGATGCGGTTGACGTCAAAGCCAATGGTCGAGACCACCGGGTTGATGGCAAGGCGGGCGGGATATTTGATCAGCAGCTTGCCCTCTGGCACGCCGCGGGCGCGGGCTGCGGTCACCGAGAGCTTGTTGAGCTCATCGGACATGGTCGCGCGGATGGTCTGAATCTGGTAGGCGACCGCTGACCAGGCGAGAACAAACGCTGGCAACCACAAATGCTTGATGAGATCCCATGCCTTGGCAAAGGACCATGGTGCGTCGGACATCTCAGACGAAAACAGCCCTCCGATATCGGCGCCGAACCAGAGATTGGCAAAATAGAGCATGATCAGCGCCAGCAGGAAGTTGGGCAGTGCCAGCCCCAAATAAGAAAAGATCGTCAGGCCATAATCGGCCATCGATGCACGGTGGATCGCGGCATAGATGCCGATCGGTATTGAGACCAGATAGGTGACGATCAACGTGCCGAACAGAATGGCCAATGTGAGCCAGATCTTGTCGCCGATGACGTTGGTCACGTCGGTCTCGAAGGCAAAAGCCTGACCGAAATCCCCATGCATGACGATGCCACCGATCCAGTCGAAATATCGGAGCACCATTGGCTTATCGAGGCCGAAATCGTGCCGGATGCTCTGGATATCGGCTTGAGTCACGCTGACGCCGGTTCCCGAGAATTTGCGGAATGCATACCGGTCGGCGTAGTCTCCGGGTGGAATTTCCATGATCAGAAACACCATCACGGAGACCAACGCCATGGTAACAACCATGCCAAGCAGTCGTTGAAAGATGAAACGAAGCATTATTTTGGTCCCCACAAAACAGCCTTTTCCATCGTGACGGACGAGGCATGGTCGGATGCGGGAAGGTGCGCCCCCCGCATCTTGTGTTTTAAGAATAGTTCCCTTGCGGCTTACTTCTCCAGGAACCACTGCTGAGGACGGTATGGATAGGTCCAGTAGAAGTCGTATGTTTTGGCCTTGATCGGTTTGACGTTTTTGAGATCATTGCGATAGAGGAACGGTGCAACGATGTCGCCAACGGTGCCGATCTTGAGCATGTTGTCCGTGTGGATCTTGGTGATCTCGGCACCCAGCTTGTTGGATTCGTCCGTACCCATGGCCACCTGACGGAAGCGCTCGGACAGATCATAGAGTTTCAGGATGTCTGCCGGAGGCTTGGTGCCCTGTGCGCCATCGGACTCTTTCCATGCAGCCCAGGCAAAACCGGTACCGGGGTTGAAGACATCACCAAATGGCGGAATGAAGACGGTCACATCCTGAGAAATGGTCGGGCCAGCATTGCCGTCATATTTCCAGGTGGTCAGGTCCAGATCATTGTTGTTGCCAGCGGCGCGATATTCGTCGGAAGAGACTTCCTTGAGATCAATGCGGACGCCAACGGCAGTCCAGTAATCGCGGACCAGCTCCATCATTTTCACCGGAACGCCCTGTGCGGAATAGACAAGACGAAGAACCAGAGGCTTGCCGTCTTCGCGTTCCAGCGTGCCGTCGCCATCGCTGTCTTTCAGGCCAATTTCTGCCAGCAGCGCTTTTGCACCCTCGACATCATAGTCGATGTCTTTATTGAGCTCTTCGTCGGTAATGAAGGATACGGTCTTGGGTTCAGCCGGCACGCCCTGCATCGGTGTACCCTGACCGAGGTAGACGATCTCATTGATCTCATCACGGTCCATGGCGATGGACATGGCGCGGTTGAAGCGGATGTCGTTGAACAGTTTGGCCAGCACCGGATCCTTGTGGGTACGGTTGAAGGAGAAGAAGACATTCTCGCCAAAGGTCGGAGCGTAGGAGACCGTGTAGTTGCCCTTGGCTTCGTTCTCTTTCAAAAGCGGGAAATCCTCAAGGAAGACAGCCTGCTGCTTCCAGACAACCTCGCCATTCATGATCTTGAGATTCTGGACTTCCTTGTCGCCCACATAGGTTTCCTGAATTTCAGGAATGTAAGGCAGCTGCTGGCCAGCAGTGTCAACCATGTGGAAGTAGGGGTTGGCGACCAGTTTGCGGCCTTCAGCACTTTCCTCGACAACGATGTGCGATTCCAGCGTCGGCACAACGGCACGGCCGATCTTCATCGCCATTTCAGCATCCTTGAGCAGCGGGCTCGGCACGTCTTTCCAGTCGGAACCGCCATAATACATGTTCACGGCAGTGGTGCCGCTTTCAAGGCCGTATTCCTTGGCCAGCTTGTCCGCGTCCTTGTTGTATTTGGACATGAACCGGGACAGGAAGTGTTTGGGTTGGAAAGGCTGACCGTAGTCGGTTGCAAAGCGGTTCAGGATGCCAGGAGCCTGCACCGGAAAGCTGAAGGACAAGGTGACATCGTCTTCGGCAACCACCTTTGCAGGCTTGCCATCAAACAGCCAACGGCCGGAGGTTTTTTCGAAGATATCCTTGTTCAGGATCAGATCATTGTACCAGAACGCCACATCTTCGGCGGTGAAAGGCTCGCCGTCAGACCACTTGTGCCCCTTGCGCAGCGTGAAGGTCAGCTTGGTGTAATCGTCGTTCCATTCCCAGCTCTTGGCAATGTTGGGAACGATGGTCTGCAGATCGTCGGAATAGCGCACGAGGTTCACGTGTCGCACGGACAAGAGATCCGAGGTGCCGGACTCGGTGCCCTTGGACAGGCCGGTGATCACGCCACCATAGTTGCCTTTGACCTCATATGGCGCAACGACCAGCGGTTCGGCAGGCAGACGGTCAGCAACATCGGCCAGATCATTGTTGCCAACGATCCGGTCGTTGAAGTCAGCAATGTTCGGGTTTTGGGTGAAGGTCAGGTCGCAGTCAGCGGCTTTTTCGAATTCGGCCAATTCGAACTGCTGAGGGTAGACCGAGGTCAAACCCTTCATGTCGGCCACCGTAGCAACCGGACAGGCTGCATCGGCGGTCACGCCAAGTGCAAGAAGCGCGGCACTTGCGAGAAACACAGATTTCGGACTCATGGATGGACTCCCTGTTTGTATCGAGCAATCCCTGTCCTAAGCAGCTTATTTAACAGTTTTATGAAGTCATGCTTACTATAGCTTTTTACTATACATGAGGCGTTGACATGTAACCGTCACACTCACGACGGCGACACATGAACCTAATGTCAGGGAGTATGGTTTTGTGCCGTTGAGATCATCGCCTTGATCGCAGCCACTTGCTGCATTTCAGGCAGGCAGACGAGATAGTGACCGACCATCAGATTGCTGTCCTCAATCAAGATGGTATCGAGGTTGTCCGCTTCACTCACCTCACCCTGCATGGCAACACCAAAACCCATCCCGGCGTGAATGGTGGACACGATCGACCCCCAGGATCCCAAAGCAAGCACCGTATTGAGGTTGGCACCGACACGGGCAGCTGCCTGTTCAAAAACCTGACGGGTGCCCGAACTCTTCTCGCGCTGAAGCAGCGAAAAGCTCGAAATCTCGGCCCAGCTTACAGCTTCCCTTGCTGTCAGGGGATGGCCCTTGGGCACAACAAGCGAGACATTCTGCGTGCAGATATGGGTACTATGCAGATCGGCGGGCGGCTCCTTGGCTGTCAAGAAGACAACATCGAACTTGCCATCCAGAAGCAGGGGCAGAAGATCATTCGACGCCATTGCCCGGGCCTCGATCTCGACGTCGGGAAATCGGGTCATGAATGCGGACAGGATCGGCATGGCAAATTGATGGGCCGAATAGCCAAGTCGCAGAGATCCCGATTTCAGGTTCCGGCGCCCTTCGAGAGAATGCTCGATCTCATTGGTGATGGCCAAGACGGACCGAATCCGCGACAGAACCTCGCGGCAGGCCCCTGTCGGTTCAG
Source organism: Cohaesibacter sp. ES.047 (assembly GCF_900215505.1). Lineage (NCBI taxonomy): Bacteria > Pseudomonadati > Pseudomonadota > Alphaproteobacteria > Hyphomicrobiales > Cohaesibacteraceae > Cohaesibacter > Cohaesibacter sp. ES.047. Next base: position 3,160,817 of record NZ_LT907844.1, on the reverse strand, counting down.
CCTGACGCCCATTGCGGTGAATCAGCTGGGTATTATAGTGCTTTTCCAGCGCTGACAGGTGGTTAGAAACCGATGGTTGGGAAATGCCAAGTTCCTTGGCTGCAGCCGAAAAACTGCCGGTCCGGACAACCGCGTCAACAGCCCGCATCTGATTGATTGATAGCTTCATTCTCACCAAGACTTTCTTCTTTCCAAGCAAGATCTACGGGATGTTGGATGACACCGGCATGACAATCCGGGCATTTGCGCAATGTGTCCGCATATTTCCTGTCACACCACGATTGTACCTTAAGTCAGTATTAACCGTAAAATTGCATTGCGGAATTTTGGAAAGCATTAACCTAAATTCTAGAACTGAATTTAGGAATTTGATGACACTATCGAAAACACCGAAAGACTAAACAACAAAATGATTATTCCAAAATGAGCAATTCCTCACCAGAACGTGTTGTTACTTCGTCGCCGGAATCACGGGAGCGACCTCTTTGTGTAGATCTCGACGGATCCTTGATCCGGACCGATCTGCTGTATGAGGCCGTCCTGTTGCTGCTGCGCAATCACTTTCATCTCATCGTGATGCTTCCGCTCTGGCTCATGCAGGGCAAGGCACATCTGAAAATGCAGATCGCCAAGCGAGTGACGCCTGACGTGACGTTGTTGCCCTATCGGATTCATCTTGTCGAGATGTTGAAAACCGAGCGTGCGCGCGGACGTAAACTCGTGCTCGCAACGGCATCGCCCTATCCGTATGCAAAGGCCATTGCCGAACACTTGCGCTTTTTTGACGGCATCGAAGCAACCGATGATGCGGTCAATCTGGTTGGCAAGACCAAGGCGGACCGCTTGAGTGCTCTTTATGGTGAGAAGGGCTTTGATTATGTCGGCAACAGCCGAGCCGACTTTTCCGTTTGGGACAAGGCCGGTGAGGCCATCGTCGTGGGAGACGACCGCGCCGCCCTGTCCTACTGCGAAAAGCAAGACCATGCGCGGCATGTTTCCAGCAAACAGCCTTCCAAACCACGCTGGCGTGTCTGGCTGAAAGCCATCCGGGTGCATCAATGGCTGAAGAACTCGCTGATCTTTGTTCCGGCAATTCTGACGAGCCAATTGGTGACCCTGTCAAACATTCCGGCGCTCATTCTGGCGTTTCTGGCCTTTTCCCTTTGCGCCTCCAGCGTCTATCTGTTCAATGATCTGCTCGACATTGAATCCGACCGCAAACATCGCAGCAAGCATGCGCGTCCCATCCCATCCGGATTGGTTTCGCCCGCCCATGCCATCGTCGCAGCGGTGTTGTTCATCGCGGTCGCTTTTAGCATCTCGGTGCTGCTGCCACCGATTTTCTCTGCGGTGCTGCTGATCTATCTGGTGGTGACGACAACTTACAGCTTCCTGCTCAAGCGGATGCTGCTGATCGATACACTTACGCTGGCTGGCCTTTTCGCAATCCGTGTGATCGCGGGGTCCGCGGCCATTGCCGCGCCCATCTCCACCTGGTTGCTCGCCTTTTGCATGTTCTTCTTCCTCTCGCTTGCCTTCGTCAAACGCTATGTCGAACTGGATCATCAGGTTGAGGTGAAAGGGCGCAAGGACACTGGGCGCGGTTATCATTCCGAGGATGCCGAGACAATTTCGCAAGGCGGTCTGGCATCGGGCTTTGCGGCGGTGGTCGTTTTGGCGCTGTTCATAGACACGCCTCAAATCTCGGAAAACTATACCTATCCGGAGTTGATCTGGCTTGTCTGCCCACTGGTGCTCTATCTGATTTTGCGCATCTGGACCCTAGCCCGTCGGCAGGAGATGAACGACGACCCGGTCGTCTTCCTGATGACCGATTGGCGCAGCCAGCTCATGATCGCGCTTGGCGCTGTGGTCATGCTCGTGGCGCAAATGATTTGAGGATGGCGGAACCCATGGCAATGAAAGAAACCAATAGCTGGGGACGGATCGACACGAGGGCACGCGAAATCATCGCGTTTGATGCCTCGGTTCAGCGCGACGGATTGCTTTCCCAGTCTCAAAGCTACCTGCCGTATGGCAATGGCCGCTCCTACGGTGACAGTTGTCTGAATGACGTCGGCACCCTGTTGGATGGCCGGCACCACAATCGCGTCCTGTCACTTGATCTGAATGCAGGTATCCTGCGGGCGGAAAGCGGCATCCTGCTGATCGAGCTTCTTGATGCGCTCAAGGATAGCGGCTGGTTCATACCTGTTGTTCCAGGCACGAAATTCGTCACGCTGGGCGGTATGGTCGCCAACGATATTCACGGCAAGAACCATGGTCATCGCGGCACCATCGGCTGCCACGTGCGTCAATTCTCACTTTTGCGATCGGATCGCGAACGGCTCGTGTGCGCTGCTGATCAGAACAGCGATCTATATGCTGCGACCATCGGGGGCATGGGCCTGACCGGCTTCATCGAGTGGATCGAGTTGTCTTTGATCCCCGTTGCTTCACACAAGGTGCTGGAGACCAAACTTCCGTTCGACAGCCTTGAAGAAGGCCTTGATCTGCTTGCTCAGGAGGATCCCGAGCATGAATATTCCGTTGCCTGGATCGACTCGCTTGCCACCGGTGATCGTCTGGGACGCGGCATCCTGATGCTCGGGGATCACATCGAGAGCCCCACCCCGCCCAAATATGGCAAGCCGCTTCTTTCCGTTCCCTTCACACCACCGATCCCTCTGGTGGCGGGACCGGCACTGTCGGCTTTCAACAAGCTCTATTATTGGCGCAACGCCAGTCAACAGGCGCCCCATGTAGCAAGACCGGACAGCTTTTTCTTCCCCCTTGATGCGGTGGGTGGATGGAACCGGCTTTATGGCCCGGGCGGTTTGCATCAGCATCAATGCTCCCTCCCGCTTGAAGGCGGTGAAGCGGCCCTGCGGCGGATGCTCGAAGCCAGCCACGATGCCAATCACGGTTCGTTTTTAACGGTGCTCAAACGGTTCGGATCGGTACGGTCGCCGGGGCTTCTGTCCTTTCCGATGGAAGGCTTCACCCTGACGCTCGACTTCCCCAATCGGGAACCGGCGACCCATGCCCTGCTCGACAGGCTCGACAGGATCACCCTTGAGGTGGGAGGCCGGGTTAATCCTTACAAAGACAGCCGCATGCAACCCGAAACCTTCCGATCTGGCTTCAGTCAATGGCGCGCGCTTGAGCGATTGCGCGATCCGGCGATGATGAGCGATTTCTGGCGTCGGGTGAGCCATCAGACTGAAGAATTCAGATCGGAAATAAAGGCCGAGAAAGCATCTTAACCATCTCTTGAACCGGCAGGTTTCCGTCGCGTCTTCAAGAGCGTAAGTAATTTCTTGTAGCACCGCAAAGTAAGAGCCCTGAAGAGTTATTCGTTAAAGGAAGATAAGACCCAACATGACTTATTTGCCATTCATTCTTTTCACCGTCCTGACCAATGCGGCGGCACAGATGATGCTCAAGCAGGGCATGTTGACTCTGGGGCCAATCGCTCCGGCTGACGGGATATCGGTGCTGGGCGTCATCACCATGGTGCTCAAGATCGTTTTTCATCCATGGGTGTTTGCTGGTCTGGTAACGTTCGTCATTTCCATGGCCTCTCATCTTTATGTCCTGAGCAAGGTTGAACTGTCCTTTGCTTATCCCTTCCTCTCTCTGGCCTATGTTGCGGTGGCTGTCGCGGCATGGTGGCTATTCAAGGAAGACCTCAACAACTGGCGGATCGCGGGCATCGCTTTCATTTGTGTCGGGACCTACCTGATCGCACAAGGCGGGTCGGCCGAGCACGAGCAGCCCGACGGAATTGCGCAACAAATCGAATTGCAGAAAGACCATGCCGAGTTGGTGGCCTCGCCGACCGGTGACAAGGAGTTGGTGTAATGAAGCACATTATTTTCGGCGGAGATGGCTTTGTGGGTCATGTTCTCGCGGCCAAGCTGATTGCAGAAGGCGAGACAGTGATCGTCTGCGATATCAAGAACAGCAACTATCCGCATTATAATCACGAGCTTTGCACATGGATCGAGCTGGATGTCACCAAACGGGAGGCTTTTGAGCCGCTCGACATGCAGCCTGAGGATGCCGTTTACAATCTGTCCGCCAAAATGCTGTCGCCCATCGTGACCCGCGCCGAACGGCACGAGTTTTTCTGGCCGGTCAATTATCATGGCACGGCCCATATTCTCGAAGCCATGGAGAAGGCCGGGGCCCGCAATCTGGTGCATTTCACCACTGACATGATATATGGGCACACCAAGACCGTGCCGATGTATGAAGATCATCCGGTGTCGCCCCTTGGTGAATATGGTGAAAGCAAGTGGGAGACCGAGAAGCTTGCCAGCGTCTGGCGCGCAGAAAAGAGCTTCAATATCTCGCTTTTCCGCCCGCGCCTGATCATCGGCCCCGGTCGGCTGGGCATCCTGTCCAAGCTGTTCAAGCTGGTGGACTATAACCTGCCGGTTCCAATGATCGGATCGGGCAAGAATCCCTATCAATTCATCTCGGTCTTTGACTGCGCCGAAGCGGCGTATCTGGCTTGGAAGAAAGGCTTCCCGAACGAGGCCTACAATCTGGGTTCGTCCAATCCACCGAGCGTTCGCAAGCTCTTGAAGCGGCTGATCGACGATGCGAACAGTTACTCCATCCTGGTACCAACGCCGGGCTGGGCGGTGAAACGCACACTCGATTTTCTGGACATGATCAACCAGCCGATCATGGATCCGGAGCAATATCTGATTGCAGACGAGGAATGCCTGCTCGATTGCTCCAAAGCCGAACGGGATCTTGGCTGGAAAGCCCGCTATTCCGATGACGACATGCTGGTTGCGGCCTATCGCGAATATCGCCACGGCCTCGATGAGAAAGCCGGTAAATTGACCGCCTCTCCCGAAGCCGCTGAATAACCATTTCAACAAGGACTGACTTCATGCTCCTCAAGCTCCGCAAACGGAACAAAGCAACCAAGCAAGCCAGCCAACCGATTGTTATCGATCCGGGTGAGGAAGTGAAAACACCCGTGCCTCATCCCGCGCTGATCAGCGTCGAGGACGCCAAGGCGATGGATATCGACCGGATCGCCGAGCTTTTCAAGGCCCATCTCAATCCCGGCCAGTTTCATTTCATGAAGCTTTTAGGCTTTCACAAGGTGAAAATCGAGAGCGCCAAAGGGCTCCACTACCGGGACCAGAACGGGCGCGACATTCTCGATTTCTTCGGCGGTTTTGGCACACTGGCCATCGGTCACAACCATCCCCGTGTCATCGAAGCACGGCGCAAGTTCGGCGAAGAGGACCGGCACGAGGTCGCCATGGCCTTCCTGTCACAATATGCCTCGGCTCTTGCGAACAACTTGGCCGCCATTGCACCGGGTGACCTCGACATGGTCTTCCTTGGCACCACCGGGTCGGAGGTGATGGAAGCTGCGATCAAGGTTGCCGAGAAATATCAGGGCCCGGACCGCTGTAAGGTGCTCTATGCGGAGAACAGTTTCCACGGCAAATCCAAGGGCGTTCTTTCGATCACCGACAGCGAGCTCTATCAGTCCGATTTCAAGCTGGTAGAGAATGTGACCAAGGTGCCTTTTGGCGATCTCGATGCCATTCGTGTGGCGCTCGACAATGATCCCGCCATCGGCATTGTCTGTCTTGAGACCATTCAGGGCGGTGGCGGCATCATCGAAGCTCCCGCCTCTTTCTGGCAGGGCCTGCGCAAGCTGTGTGATGAACGCGGCGTCTTGTGGGTGGCTGATGAGGTTCAGTCCGGCACGGGCCGTACCGGCCGCTTCTTTGCCTTTGAGCATTATGGCGTGGTGCCCGATGTGACCGCTCTAGCAAAGGCACTGGGCGGCGGCAAGACCGCCATGGCGGCCATGATTGCGCGCCGCGAGATCTACATGGGTGCCTACGGCAAGCCAGCCACGGCGCTTATCCATGGTCCGGCAACTTTCGGCGGCATTGGTGAGGCTTGCATCACCGCCATCGAGACGCTGAATGTGATCTATGAGGAAAACCTCCTGGAGAATGCTCAGGAGGTTGGCAACTACATGAAAGAGGAGCTCAAGCGCCTTCAGGCAAAGCATCCGAGCCTTATCAAGGATGTGCGCGGGCGCGGCTTCATGCTTGGGCTTGAGTTTCAGGATTTCTCGCAAACGATGCCGATGGCCGTGCGTCCGATGCTCGGCATGCTGGATGACAAGCTCAAGGGATCACTCTCGGGCTTTATCGGCTCGGCGCTTCTGCGCGATCATGATGTGCTGGTCGCCTTCACCGAATACAACCGCAATGTCGTGCGCTTGCAGCCACCGCTGATCACCACGAAGGAACATGTCGATCAGTTCATCACTGCCTTCGACAAGGTCCTGTCCGGCGGTGTGGTCAAGATCGTCACCGACTTTGTGAAAAGTCAGGCGGGCTAAGTCTTCCGAAGGCACAGTCAAGAGAATAGAAAAGGCCCGCTTGCAGCGGGCCTTTTTCGTTTCAGACTTGGCATCATGGCCGGCCCTGAGCCAAATTGGTCAGGGCTGCTTGCGCGCGTAGAAGCTCCAGCATTGGGTCAGCGGATAGCCGTCAAATTCGGCTTCGAGCACATTGGCAAACATCTTGTCGAACTCCTCGTTGTGGAGATCGCAATGGCCAACGAAAACACCGTCTACGGTCTTGAGGTAGTCGTGTGCCTGCTCATCATTAAAGCGCGGAACGGTTCGGTCGGCATCCATGGTCAACATGGTGCCCTTGGCTGGCATCAAACCCAGCATCATTCCGAACGGATCCGAGAAATAGAGCGAGGCATAGTGATTGGCGAGTTTGCGATAGCCCCGTTCCTCAAACAGGCGGGCAGCTTCAATCGTATCCATATGAAGAGCCAACTGGGCAGCCGGGGCGTTTGACGTGGGATCGAGGGTGATGAAGAAGCGATTGTTCTGTACTTCTCGCGTCAGCTCAAGCTTGTCCCTGAAGATCTCGCTAAAGAACCGGGCCCCCTCATAGGTCGTGAACGGGACGCGCGTGCCCTTGACCATGGGTTCAAGCGGCTGCACGGGAGCCGGTTTGTTTTCGCGCACATAGGCTCTTATCGAACGCTTGACGGCCATGTCAGCAACCGGGAAGACAAGCGCCGCCAGAAGGGCCATGTTGACCAGACGATACTCGCGCCAAGCGGCGGGATGAAAGAAGATCGCGGCAGCCGGGATCAGGCCCAGACTTCCCGTGTTCTGGCTTTCTGCCCCCCACACGGCAACGGTAATGAGGACGGCATCGACAATGAAAGCTTCGCGCTGCCATACCGTGCGCGTAAAATCAACAAGGCACAACCTACTAAGCTCGCTGCTGGACACCGCCTTGTAGAGTGCAGAAAGCACAAGAAGCCCCAGCAGAAACAGCACAAGCCAGTTGTTGAAACCATAGTAGAAAAGCTTGTAAAGGCCTCCACCTTCGTTGAGCGCAATCATCGTTCCGATGTCATGGAGATAGCCCGAAACCATACCTGTCGAGACATCGAGCAGAAGCAATACCGCAACCAAGAGGCAGAGCGCTTCAATCGCGATGCGCAGGCTCGCTCGGCCAAGGATCACCGCACAGATAAGCATCCCCAGACCGACCATGCCAGCGGTGATCTTGATAAAGGCCATCAACAACAACAGGTACGCCAACAGCACCCCGTCTATCCGCCCCTTCGGCAACACAAGCCAGAGGCTGAGGAGGAACAGAAGCCCCGAGGCAAATCGGTTGTAGGAGGCAAAATAGCTGATTTCTGACAGGTAGGTATCATCCAGCGTCATCGGCAGGAGGATCATCACTGCAAGCAGGGCAAAGGCGCCAGCAAAGGCCAGCCCCGAGCGAAGCCGCAACGACAGGACGGCCATCGGGGGCAGCATGAACAGCCAGGTTATGGCATGGTAGGTGACATAATCATGGCCGGCTGGCCAGAGGATTTGCCCCCAACGCATGAAATAGAGCAACAAAGGGCCGATTGGAGAGGCGAAATCGACCCCCGGCAATTGCCCGACAGAAACCCGATAGGCCCCATCGAGCAGTGTAAATAGGTCATGAAACGCGCGACCATATGGAAGGGTGGTCATCATTGAGGCGATCAGCGAAATGACAAGTGCAGATGCCACGATGGTGCCCAGCCGCGTGACCACGACCATTTTGTTGCCAGACATAAAAGCTCCCCGAAAAGTCTGGTGACGAACGCTCTGTTCCGACACATCCTGCCCCACTTTTAAAGGTGTTTTATTGACATTTTCTTGTCTTTGAACGCCTGAAGGCCTTGCAAAATGTCGCATCTGTATAAAATCCCGATCACTCGCACAGCTCCTCTCGCTCACCTTCTGACCAAACCGGGGATCAGAGCGACAGCTTCTGATCCCCGATGGTTACTCTGGCCTTGTCCGCTATCTGTTTCACGAAGATATGGCCGTCGCGGCCTTGAGATGCGACCGTGTGATAAGCTGACCAAGCATGAAGTGCGCCACATCCTTGAAACTGATCTTGAATTTCATGCCCTTTTCAACCTTGTCGAAATCGATCCTGTAGCTGTCGGTGCGTGGACCGTCGAACAAGTTGGACGGGCGCACCAAGGTCCAGTCGAGACCGCTTGCCCTGACCAGTTTCTCCTGCTCTTCGTGGTCGGCATAGACATGGTTGAGCACCAGCGGCATGATGACCCAGCGATAGAAGCGCGGCAGCTTTGCATAACTCTCCCCTGCCCCATAGCCGGACAGGCAGACAAGGCGGCGGGGTCCATGCTGCTGCATGGCGGCAATGATGTTGGCGGTGCCTCGGGTGCGCAATCGATCCTTGTTGCGCAGCGGTTTGCCCAACGCCACAAACACCGCGTCATGATCCTTGATTGCGGCTGCAACGTCGGCTGGATTGAGCACATCTCCCAGATGATGACGAAGTTTGGGATCTTCACCCAGATCGCCGCTCTGCTTGCGGACGAATGCTGTTACGTCGTGACCCTCACTCAGGGCCTGTGCCGTGAGCTGTCGTCCAACTTTGCCGGTCGCTCCAAAAATGATGACTTTCATGGGTCTCTCTCCTGTTCCCAGAGTTTTTAATATCTTGACACTGTGTAAAGTTGACACCGTGTCAAATACTGTTAACTTGACACCATGTCAAGAACCGAAAGTGATACCAGAGAAAAAATTCTGAAGGCCTGTCTCGCCCTGCTCGAAGAAGGAGCAGGCAGCGGCATCCGCATGTCCGACATCGCAAAGCGAGCGGGCGTCTCCCGCCAAGCGCTGTATCTGCATTTTCAAAATCGGGCAGATCTCATCATCGCGGCGACTCTTTTGCAGGACGATGCACAAGGGGTAGAGCAGCGGCTTGAGGCCAGTAGGCAGGCGACGACCGGGCGCGAGCGCCTTGTCAGCTTTGTCAGGGCCTGGTGCTCCTTTATTCCGCACATGTATCCGGTCGCGCGCACCATTCTTCATCTGGCTGAACATGATGCCGAAGTGGAGCGGGCGTGGCGCAAGCGAATGGAGGATATGAGAGAGGGATGCGAGGCAGCAATTCGGGCGCTGGAACGCGATGGCACGCTCAGCGACGCCTATGACGCAGAGACGGCAACGGATCTGCTTTGGGCAATGATCTCGGTTCGCACATGGGAATTGCTAAGCCGTGAACGACAGTGGGCAGACGAGAAAATTGTACATCATCTTGAGACGGCAGCGACAAAACTATTCTGCAAAGCGGAACAATAATCGGGTTAAACCGTTATAGGGTTACACGTTTCTTCTAGGATTCGTGTTTGCTGGTCGTTGCGATACGCGCGAGCTTGGCCAGCAACAAGACCCACGGGAGACCATGAAACAAAAGATCGAAGACATCAATGGGCCGGGTCAGGGTGCCGGAAGCGAGCATCTTGAGTTTTTCCCATATGTGCGGCTCCGGCACGAATGGCGCGAGGCCAAGGGTCAGCGCAGCAACGATCAATGTGCTCAGCGGGATGCGATCAATAAGGGTCAACAAAGCCAAATCCCCAAACAGTCTCTCGGGTTCACGCGCAAAGAGCGTGCAATTCAATGTCACTCCATAGCGATATTTCATAACTTTCGCAACTATCACTTTCTGACCCTTCGCTCTGCCCCCCGAAGACCCCTACCACTAAAAGCGGAAAAAGAATTTTTGGACTCCGGCCCGATACGCCCTATATTTCTGTGAAACACTTTGTGAACTCTCAACCTGTTCGAGAGCAAAACGCACATCCTGCACACGACGTGGGGACTGCAAGAAGAACAACCAAATGAGGAGACTCTGAAACCGAATGTTTGATGCATCGAAACTGATCAATGAAATTCTTGGCGCAACCGGTGGAGCGGGCCAATCAACCGCAAGCAATCAAACAAATTCGGGAGATCTTTTACAGCAAGGACGAAATTACCTGAGCAACAACGCAGGCGGCATCGGTGGTGGTGCTGTTGCTGGCGGTCTCGCCGGCTATATGATGGGGTCCAAAAAGGGTCGCAAAATGGCCAAGAAGGCGGCGACCTACGGTGGTTTGGCGCTCGTTGCGGGTCTCGCCTACAAGGCCTATTCGGACTATCAGGGCAAGAAGGCAGGCGTACCTGTGGTTGATGGCCAGGTCGGGCGAGGTGAAAACACTATTCCCGCCAGCATGCACCAGACACTCGGTTCGCAAGCCAAACTCAAACATGTGCCTATCGTGCCCACAGGGTCGGGCTTTGAAGTCAACGAAATGACTGATCGGGCAACCGGCGTTGGGGCAACACTTGTCAGCGCGATGATCGCGGCGGCCAAAGCGGATGGGCAGATCGACACCGCAGAGCACAAGGCCATTTTCGATAAGATCGAAGAGATGCAACTGTCCTCGGAGGAAAAACTGTTCCTGTTCGATCAGCTTAATAAGCCGCTCGACATCGACAATATCGTGGCACACACGCGCACCCGGGAACAGGCCATTGAGGTCTACATGGCCTCCCTGATGGCCATCGAGCCGGACACGCCGTCCGAACAGGCCTATCTGGCGATGCTGGCAGCGCGTCTCGATCTCGAACCGGATCTTATCAGCCAGATTCATCAGACACTGATAGAAGCCGAAGAATAGCCTTTCAACCGAAGCGAAACTCCATGAAGGTAAGGTCCAACCAGCGCCCGAATTTGGTGCCGACCTCATGGAGCGTTCCGGCCTCAACGAAGCCTAGCTTTCGGTGCAACGCGATTGAGCCGGCATTCTCGGCTTCAATTCCAGCGATCATGACATGGATGCCGCTCGCGCCCGCCTCTTTAAGCAGGGCGTCCATGAGCTGACGTCCGATCCCTTGGCCGCGATGGTCTTTTTCAACATAGACCGAATGCTCCACCGTGTGGCGGTAGCCGTCAAAGGCCCGCCATGGGCCATAGCTGGCATAGCCCGCAATGTCTCCAGCCTCATCAACGGCCACTAGGACAGGAAAGCCCCCTTGCTGACGCCCGGTGATCCAGTTGGCGCGGTTGTCCGACGTCACCGTCGCTTCGTTCCATATGGCCGTGGTGTGCTCGACCGCATGATTGTAGATGGCGGCGATGGCCGCTGCATCGCCTGGCTCGGCGTTTCTGATGATCATCCGCAACGTCTCTTATCGTTCTAGACTGACCCAGAGGACGACGGCGTCCTCCTTGCTTGTTGTCACGCAGCAATGCCCCATGGAGCTGTCATAGTAAATGCTGTCTCCGGTCTTCATGGCAAGGGGGCGGTAGTGCTCGGTGTGCAAAACAAGCTCGCCGGAAAGGACATACATGAATTCCTCGCCGCGATGGCGGATCCAGTCGCCAAAATCCGAAATGTCACGTGCCTTGATGGTGCTGACATAGGGCACCATGGATTTGCTGATCAGCTCATTGCACAATAGCTCATGGGAATAGGTCGCGGTAATCTTCGGCTCCCCCTGCCCTTTTCGGGTCAGGTCGCGGCGGCCGGACAGATCGCTCTTGCCGGATTGCAGAAACAGGTTGGGGGTTTCAAGCTCCAGCGCCTTGGTGAGACGGCGCACGATATCGAAGCCCGGCTTTGTCTGGCCATTTTCGATTTTTGACAGGGTCGATCGCCCGATGCCTGCTTGCCTGCCCGTTTCCTCAAGCGTCCAGCCCTTCTTCTTGCGCGCTTCACGCACCATCTGGCCGATTTCCTCAAGGCCGGGTGCCTCTTGCGAGGAAAGGGACAATGGTCCTGGGGAAACACCAATTGCTTCCGTCACGCTGACGCCATCATCGATTCGCAGCTTGCCGTCCTCGTCTTGTGTCACAATGCCGCTCATCTTTCGGATCTCCTTGGCGCTCCTTCCAAATGGCGGTGGAGCATTCGCAATTTTGGGCCTCAAGTCAGGTATCTCATATAACACATTATTGCCCAAGAGGGAAATTTCCCCTATAAGAAACACAACTGCACTTGCAACATTGTCCCTCGCCACTCAGACTACCCCGCAACGGCGAGCCGCTCAAAAAGACAGAGGACAGAGCCCATGGCATTCCAACTGACCGACTACGAAGCCTATGATTTTGCCAACCGGCGCCACATCGGCCCGAGCCCGTCGGAAATGGCAGAGATGCTGAAGGTCGTCGGGTTCGAAACGCTGGATGCGCTCATCGATGCCACCGTTCCTCCTTCGATCCGTCAAAAAGAGCCGCTGGAATGGGGCGGTGCACTGACGGAAAAAGACACCCTGCACCACATGCGGCAGGTCGCCTCCAAGAACAAGCTTCTCACCTCGCTGATTGGTCAGGGCTATTATGGCACCACCACGCCGCCGGTGATCCTGAGAAACATCCTTGAAAATCCGGCTTGGTATACGGCCTACACTCCCTACCAGCCCGAAATCAGTCAGGGTCGGCTTGAAGCCTTGCTCAATTTCCAGACCATGGTGTCGGACTTGACCGGTCTGGAGGTCGCCAACGCCTCACTCCTAGACGAAGCAACGGCAGCCGCCGAAGCCATGACCATGGCCAAACGCGCCTCCAAGACCAAGGCCAATGTCTTCTTTGTCGACGAGAATTGCCATCCGCAGAATATCGCCGTGATCGAGACACGGGCAGAGCCACTTGGCATCGAGGTCAAGATCGGCGCACCGGAAGATCTCGACCCCAGCGAAGTATTCGGGGCCATCTTCCAGTATCCCGGCACCCATGGTCATGTGCGCGATTTCTCAGACCTCATCGCGAGCCTGCATGAGAATAAGGCCCTTGGCATCGTCATCGCCGACCCGCTGTCTCTGGCGCTGCTCAAGGCACCGGGCGAGATGGGCGCGGACATCGCCGTCGGCTCCACCCAGCGCTTTGGCGTGCCGCTCGGCTATGGCGGACCACATGCCGCCTATATGGCTTGTCGCGACGCCTACAAGCGCTCCATGCCGGGCCGCATCATTGGCGTGACCATCGACAGTCAGGGCCGCAAGGCCTATCGCCTCGCGCTTCAGACCCGCGAGCAGCATATCCGCCGCGAAAAAGCCAATTCCAACGTCTGCACCGCACAGGCCCTGCTGGCCGTCATTGCCTCGATGTATGCGGTCTACCACGGACCGGACGGCATCAAGGCCATCGCGCAATATGTTCACCGCCGCACCGTCCGCCTCGCAGATGGCCTTGAGAAACTAGGCTTCAAGGTCGAACCGGATGTCTTCTTTGACACCATCACGGTCGAAGTGGGCGCGCTTCAAGGCGTCATCATGAACGCCGCGGTTGCCAACGGCATCAACCTGCGCAAGGTGGGGTCCAGCAAGATCGGCATCAGCCTTGATGAACAGACACGGCCGGAAGTCGTGGAAGCGGTCTGGAAGAGTTTTGGCGGCGATCTTGACTATGGTGCGGACGAATATGCCCGCGAGGAAGACATCGCCTATCGCTTGCCACAGGCCAACCTGCGCGAAAGCGATTATCTCACCCACCCGATTTTTCATCTCAACCGCGCCGAGGCCGAGATCACCCGCTACATGCGCCGCCTCGCCGACCGCGATCTCGCGCTTGACCGGGCGATGATCCCGCTCGGTTCCTGCACGATGAAGCTCAATGCGACCATCGAGATGATCCCGGTGACATGGCCCGAATTTGCCAACCTGCACCCCTTCGTGCCCGACGATCAGGCGCTTGGCTACAAGGAGATGATTGACGATCTCAATCACAAGCTCTGCCTTGTCACCGGTTATGACGCCATCTCTCAGCAGCCCAACTCCGGCGCGCAAGGGGAATATGCGGGCCTCATCACCATCCGCAACTATCAGCAGGCTCAGGGTCAGGGCCACCGCAACATTTGCCTCATTCCGACCTCGGCCCATGGCACCAACCCTGCCTCGGCCCATTTGGCCGGCTGGAAGGTGGTGCCAGTCAAGTCGGCAGACAATGGCGACATCGATCTTGAGGATTTCCGGGCCAAGGCGGAGCAATATTCCGATCAACTCGCCGCCTGCATGATCACCTATCCCTCCACCCACGGGGTGTTCGAGGAGACGGTGCAGGAGGTTTGTGCCATCACCCACGAGCATGGTGGGCAGGTCTATATCGATGGTGCCAACATGAACGCCATGGTGGGGCTGTCCCGGCCCGGTGACATCGGCGGCGACGTCAGCCATCTCAACTTGCACAAGACCTTCTGCATCCCCCATGGCGGTGGCGGACCGGGCATGGGGCCAATTGGCGTCAAATCCCATCTTGCTCCTTATCTTCCCGGCCATCCGGAACGGGACGCGACCATCGGACCGGTTTCGGCGGCGCCCTTCGGCTCTCCTTCGATCCTGCCGGTGAGCTGGGCCTATTGCCTGTTGATGGGTGGCGCTGGCCTCACCCAATCCACCAAGGTGGCGATCCTCAATGCCAACTACATCGCCGAAAGCCTCAAGGATGCCTTTGACATCCTCTACACCTCCAAGACGGGCCGTGTAGCGCATGAGTGCATTCTCGACACCCGCCCCCTCGATGAGGCCTGCCATGTGACCGTGGATGACATCGCCAAGCGCCTGATGGACAATGGCTTCCACGCGCCGACCATGAGCTGGCCGGTGGCGGGCACCCTGATGGTCGAGCCGACCGAGTCCGAACCCAAGGCCGAGCTTGATCGTTTCATCGCCTCGATGCTCGACATTCGTCGCGAAGCGCAGGACATTGAAGACGGCAAGATTGACAAGGACAACAACCCGCTGAAAAATGCGCCTCATACGGTGCGCGATCTGGTTGGCGAATGGGACCGTCCCTACAGCCGCAAGCAGGGATGTTTCCCGGCGGGCGCTTTCGAGGTGGACAAATATTGGCCGCCAGTCAACCGCGTCGACAATGCCTATGGCGACCGCAATCTCATCTGCACCTGCCCACCGGTGGATGCCTACGAAGAGGCAGCTGAATAGGCCGTCCAATCTGAACTCTACGACCCCGATCTGAGGCATACCCATGTTCCTTTCCGTCTTTGACATCTTCAAGATCGGGGTTGGCCCCTCCTCGTCCCACACGATGGGGCCGATGAATGCGGCGGCGCGGTTCATGGATGACCTGCGCGGCGGTGTCTTCATGGGCGTCAGCGCTGAGCAGGTGCGACGTGTCTCCTGCTCGCTGCATGGCTCGCTGGCCTTCACCGGCAAGGGGCACGCGACGGACCGGGCCGTGATCCTCGGGCTGATCGGCATCACGCCAGACAAGCTCGATCCGGACGAAGCCGAAGGGCTGGAAGCGCGCATCCGCGAAGAAAAACACATTGAGCCGGATGGCTTTGAGCGCCTGCGCTTCAACCCTGACGAGGATCTCGTCTTTGACTATGGCCCGCCCCTGTCCGGCCATGCCAACGGCATGAAGATCTTTGCTTATGGCGAGGGCAACCAGCAGCTCGCCAGCGCCACCTATTATTCCATCGGCGGTGGCTTCATCGTCACCGCCAGCGAGCTGGATGAACAGATCAGCCATGACCCCATGGATCTACACAAGGAGCAGAAGGCGGCGGGTTATCCCTATCCCTTCGGTTCTGCAGCAGAGATGCTCGACATGGGACAGCGCTCCGGGCTCAGCATCGCGGCGATGAAGCAGGCAAACGAGGAAGTGGAGCTCGACCGGGAGGCTTTGCTGACAGGCCTTGATCGCCTGTGGCACACGATGCGGGCAGTGATCGATAGAGGGCTTGAGAAGGATGGCGAATTGCCGGGAGGCCTCTATGTCAAACGCCGCGCAAAAGCCATCCGCGAGCGGCTGATTGCCGATCGGGGCAACAATCAGCCTATGCCGCATCAGGTCAATGACTGGCTGAGCCTCTATGCCATGGCGGTGAATGAGGAAAATGCTGCGGGTGGGCGCGTTGTCACCGCGCCGACCAACGGCGCGGCTGGCGTCATACCGTCCGTACTGCGCTATTACCGCGATCAATGCCCCGGTTCGAGCGATGAAGGCATCCGCACCTTTTTGCTGACGGCGGCAGCCATTGGCGGGCTGATCAAGCACAACGCCTCCATTTCGGGCGCAGAAGCAGGTTGTCAGGCCGAAGTTGGCTCTGCGGCGGCAATGGCTGCTGGCGGTCTCTGTGCGGCCCTTGGCGGCAGCAACGAGCAGATCGAGAATGCAGCTGAAATCGCGCTGGAGCATCATCTGGGCATGACTTGCGATCCGGTGAAGGGGCTGGTTCAGGTGCCTTGCATTGAGCGCAACGGCCTTGGGGCCATCAAGGCGGTGTCAGCGGCGTCCCTCTCCCTTCATGGCGATGGCACCCACTTCATGCCGCTCGACAATTGCATCGAGACCATGTGGCAGACCGGCCAGGATATGGGCGAGAAATACAAAGAGACGTCGCTCGGCGGGCTTGCGGTCAATCTCCCCGAGTGTTGAGCTACGAAATTAGCCCGCCTCGCTTCTTTTCTGGCGATAGGCTTTGCGCCGCTGGATCCAACGGCGGCCTATCTTGTGGCGGGCTTGCCGTGAACCTGCCCGAGTGTTGAGCTACGAAATTAGCCCGCCTCGCTTCTTTTCTGGCGATAGGCTTTGCGCCGCTGGATCCAACGGCGGCCTATCTTGTGGCGGGCTTGCGGTCAATCTCCCCGAATGCTGAGCTTCGGAATAAGCCCGCCGCGCTTCTTTTCTGGCGATAGGCTTTGCACCGTTGCGACCAACGGCGGCCTATCTTGTGGCGGGCTTGCCGTGAACCTGCCCGAATGCTGAGGCCATACCCTCCTCGCCACGCCTTTGCATGCACGCCTTTGGATTTTGCACCGCAGCGTTGTTAACCTCAGTTTATTTTGCAGTGCAAAATTAGTTTGCCTGCTAAATTTATAGATGCACACCCGCTCACAATCCGCTATTTACCTATACATAAGTAGGAGAAACAAATGGTTGGATACGACAGACGCGCGGAATGCAGCAAGGCAGCCCGCGCCATTGCATTGGAAGCTGAAGCCATTCCATATTGCGACTGCACAGATCACTATTCTGCGGCGCACCCCAATCTCGACAATACCCTGCTGGCCTACAGCATCGGAGCAGACCGTGTCCGGACCGGTGCCGTTCCCTTTGGTTGGGACGAACTGATGCCAGCCATCGAGCATGTGATCGACGACGCGTGGAGCGCAGACCGGCATCCCCTCGCCATGAGCGCCTAAGATCGAAACGCCGCAGGGCTATTCCTCACCCTTGCGAAATCATTTCATAATCGCTGCGGTAGATCCTGCGGAAAAAGCAGACCGTCTTGGACGACCACGATCCATGATAGCTTCTAAAGAGCACAGGGTCACCAGTTGCGATATCCAGACACTTTGCGACATGCTTGTGCGCGGCCTGTGCTTTCAGGTAGAGCGTCGTGTCAAGAAACGGCATTTCCCGCAGCACCCAGTTGAAGGGGTCCTGCTTGATGAAATCCATATCAACAACTTCCGGATAGTCCGTCGCATTCAGCCAGGCTTCCTGAAACTGGAATGGTTGGTCATCCGCAAAGTGCAGGCTTTGCAGATACAGCATCTCTATGTCTTTTGGCAGATCGACTAGATCGCAGAGCCACTCGGGCGCCAGTCCAAAGCTTCGTCTTAGCTGCTGATAGCGATAATCGGTGCCTTTCGCCTCAATTTCCCGCATAGCACAAACAATATTGACGCGCACACTTCGCTGCGGCAGGGAATTTACCCGGCTGCCTGCCTTGCGCCGACGGTCAATGATGCCATCCTCAGCGAGCTGTGCCAGTGCCCGGTTGACCGTCGCTCTGGCACAGCCGAATTCCTCCGCAAGCTGGATTTCGGTTGGCAGCAGCGACCCCGGAGGCCATTGCTTCTGTTTGATCCGTTCTAAAATGAGCTCTTTGATCGCCAGATACTTTACCGCTGTTTGCGATTCCACATGCAACCTCCCCCGGTTCAGTGCCTGAGCACAACCGATTGTAATGGATGATCTCAGCTATTGAAGTGACTATTTGTGTCTCACGCACCGACCACTTGAACGCTAAACAGGGTGAGACAAAGCAGGCTCTTGCAACCGAAGGTTAAGTCATTCGCCATGGGGTTACAACAGAAAGGAGTAGTATTAGAGAGATTGCATAAACAAAGTCTCCAAATGGTTGACTTGCCTCTGCCCAGAAGAGACATAGAAAAAGGGCCGGGTAGATCCCGGCCCTTTTTCAGAATGTTCAAGGATTGCGCGACTTAGCCGCCGAAATCATCAAGCATGATGTCTTCGCGATCAACGCCCAGATCGAGCAACATGTTGATCACGGACTGGTTCATGATCGGAGGACCGCACATGTAATATTCGCAGTCTTCCGGTGCCTCATGGTTCTTCAGATATTGTTCGTATAGAACATTGTGAATGAACCCGGTGTGGCCATCCCAATCATCCTCTGGCAATGCGTCAGACAGTGCGACATGCCAGGTGAAGTTCGGGTTTTCTGCCGCCAGCTGATCGAAGTCTTCGACGAAGAACATCTCACGCTTGGAACGGGCACCATACCAGAAGGTGATCTTGCGATCGGTGTGTATCCGCTTGAGCTGATCGAAGATGTGCGAACGCATCGGAGCCATACCGGCACCACCGCCAATAAAGACCATTTCCCTTTTGGTGTCGCGGGCGAAGAATTCGCCGAACGGACCGGAAATGGTGACCTTGTCACCCGGTTTGAGGTTGAAGATGTAGGACGACATCTTGCCCGGAGGTACGCTCGGCATGCCCGGGGGCGGGCTTGCGACACGTACGTTGAGCATGATCAGGCCTTTTTCTTCTGGATAGTTGGCCATCGAATAGGCGCGCTCAATCGGCTCATCAACCTTGGAGACATATTGCCAGAGATTGAACTTGTCCCAATCCTCGCGATATTCCTCCTCGACGTCGAAGTCCTTGTAGTTGACCACGTGCGCAGGTGCCTCGATCTGGATGTAACCACCGGCGCGGAAGTCAACATTCTCGCCTTCCGGCAATTCCAGAACCAGGTTCTTGATGAAGGTGGCAACGTTCTCGTTCGAGCGAACGGTGCATTCCCACTTCTTGACCCCGAAGACCTCTTCGGGAACTTCGATCTTCATGTCCTGCTTGACGGCCACCTGACAAGACAGGCGATCGCCTTCGCGGGCTTCACGCTTGGTGATGTGGGTTTCCTCGGTTGGCAGGATGGACCCGCCGCCTTCGAGAACCTTGCACCGGCACTGGGCGCAAGTACCACCACCACCGCACGCGGAGGGAACGAAGATCTTTTGTCCAGCCAGCACACCGAGAAGCTTACCGCCTGAAGGAACGGTAATCGTACGCTCCCCGTTGATGGTGATGTTCACGTTGCCGCTTGAGACAAGGCGACTACGCGCAAACAGGATCAGGAACACCAGCGCCAATACGATAATCGTAAAGAACGTGATGCCTAGGGCGAACTCTTGCATCTTTTGTCTCCCTTACAGCTTCACGCCGGAGAAAGCCATGAAGCCCATGGCCATCAACCCTGCGGTGATGAATGTGATACCCAGCCCCTGAAGGCCATCAGGAATATCGGAGTATTTCAGCTTTTCGCGTACGCCAGCCATTGCTGTGATCGCAAGAGCCCAACCGATACCGGATGACAGACCGTAGACCGTGCTTTCGGCAAAATCGTAACTGCGTTCCACCATGAAGAGCGAGCCACCAAGGATGGCACAGTTGACCGTGATGAGCGGCAGAAAGATGCCAAGCGCGTTGTACAGCGCCGGGAAAAAGCGATCGAGGATCATTTCTAGGATCTGAACCATGGCCGCGATCACACCGATATAGGAGATCAAGC
The DNA here is from genome assembly GCF_900215505.1 of Cohaesibacter sp. ES.047. Classification (NCBI taxonomy): domain Bacteria; kingdom Pseudomonadati; phylum Pseudomonadota; class Alphaproteobacteria; order Hyphomicrobiales; family Cohaesibacteraceae; genus Cohaesibacter; species Cohaesibacter sp. ES.047. The sequence continues at coordinate 3,140,651 of NZ_LT907844.1, read as the reverse complement.
CGAGGAAGCGCAGATCTACATTTTCGAGACCGAGCCACGACAGGGCTCCTTCGTCGAGAAGATAGGTCAGGATCAAGTTGTTGGCTGGAACCGTGATGAGCTGTACGACGGTCACAGAAATGCCAAGTCCTAATGCAGTTTCAATCTTCTTGGATACGGCCAGAAATGTGCACATACCCAGAAAGAAAGCCAGTGCAAGGTTCTCAATGAAGATCGCCTTGACTGCGAGAGAAATGAGACCTTCCATTCTTAGTGGCCCCCTTCTTGTTCTATGATCTTGAAGTCACGTGCTTCAACCTGTGCCGGCTTCCAGGTCCGGAACCCCCAGATGATGAAGCCAATGATGAAGAAGGCGCTTGGCGGCAACAAAAGCATGCCGTTCGGTACATACCAGCCACCGTTGTTCACGGTTTCCAGAATGGTGATGCCGAACAAGGAGCCCGCTCCGAAGAGTTCGCGGATGAAACCGACCAGCATCAGGATCAGCGAATAGCCAAGTCCGTTGCCAATCCCGTCAAGCAAACTCGCAATCGGCGGATTCTTCATGGCGAAGGCTTCTGCACGTCCCATCACGATGCAGTTGGTGATAATCAGGCCGACGAAAACCGAGAGGGTTTTCGAAATCTCGAAGGCATAAGCCTTGAGCATTTGGTCAACCAGGATCACCAACGATGCAATGATGACCATCTGCACGATGATGCGGATGTTGTTGGGTACATGGTTGCGGATGATCGAGATGAACAGGTTCGAGAACGCAGTCACCATTGTCACCGACAATGCCATCACGAACGCCACCTTAAGCGAGGACGTCACGGCAAGTGCTGAACAGATGCCCAGAACCTGCAAAGTGATGGGGTTGTTGTCGACCAGCGGGTCGATCAGCATTGTTTTTCTGCTTGGCTCAGACATCAGACCGTCCCTTCTTTGAGGTTTTCAAGGAAGCGCTTGAAGCCTTGTTCGCCCATCCAGAACTGGACAAGGTTATCAACGCCACGGCTTGTCAGGGTTGCACCTGCCAGACTGTCGATATGGTACTGGGCCATTTCGCCGGAAGGAGATCCCTTTGAGACAGTGATTTGAACATCGCCATCTTCGCCGTAAATTTTCTTGCCGGGCCACTGTGATTTCCAGCTGGGGTTATCAACTTCAGCACCCAGACCCGGAGTTTCCGCATGTTCATAGAACTGGAAACCGGCCACTTCATTGCCATCAGATTTCAAAGCAACAAAGCCGTAAAGCGTGGACCAAAGACCATAGCCATGGACGGGAAGAATGATCTTCTCGACCTCACCTGCGTCGTCACGAACCAGGTAGATGGCTGCCAGTTTGGCCTGACGGCCGATACCGGCAATGTCATTCTCCGGGGCAACAGATCTGGTCGGATCGCTTGCGGCCGCACGTTGGTCGTAGGTTGCCGGATCCGCAGCATCAGAGAAGGTGCCGGCTTCGATATCGACAAGGCGCGGTTCAACCCGCTCGCTGAAGGTCTTGTTGACGTCCATGCCGGACTGATAGAGGCCAGCCACTTCGAGAATATTGCGGCGCTTGTCGAGAACCTTGTTCTGTTCCTGAACCGGTCGCAGAGCAACGGCGGCTGCGGACACGATCATGGAGCAGAACAGACACAGGCCCACGGCGACGATGACCGTTTTGACGGGATTGTCGGCTGGCATTGCCAGAAAACGACCCCAGGGACCGAGTTTCTTTTCAGATGCCTCAGGCATTGCGAGCAGCCCTCCGCTTGATGTTGGCACGCACAACGACATAGTCGATGAGCGGCGCAAAAATGTTACCGAACAGGATTGCGAGCATCATGCCTTCCGGGAAAGCCGGGTTGATGACACGGATCATGATGACCATGAAGCCGATCAGGACCCCGTACCAGAAGCGGCCCGCATTGGTATGTGCGGCAGAAACAGGCTCAGTGACCATGAAGACCAGACCGAAGGCCCAACCACCCAGAACCATATGCCACCAGAAGGGCATTGCGAACATCGGGTTGGTATCGGAGCCAATCAGGTTCAGCAGCAGAGAGAAGCCTGCCGTGCCGGCCACGCAGCCCGCGATGAGGCGCCAGTTGGCGATTTTGGTGTACATCAGGAAGACGCAGCCAATGAGGCAGGCAAGCGCCGAAGTTTCACCAAGAGACCCCTGCATGATACCGATGAAGGCATCCCACCAGGTCAGATCAATGGAGCCGAGCGCCTGATGTCCCTGAAGTGCGGACACGCCAAGTGCTGTTGCCCCTGAAAAGCCGTCTACCGGCGTCCAGACGGAGTCGCCGGACATGGCTGCCGGGTAGGCAAAATAGAGGAACGCACGACCCACAAGCGCCGGGTTGAGAAAGTTCTTGCCGGTTCCGCCAAACACTTCCTTACCCAAGACAACGCCGAAGATGATGCCAAGGGCAACCATCCAGAGTGGAGACGAAGCAGGAAGGATCAGCGCATAGAGCATCGAGGTAACGAAGAAGCCTTCGTTGATCTCGTGACCACGCACGATGGAGAAAATCACTTCCACGATGCCGCCTGCTGTCAACGTCACGATATAGACGGGCAGGAAGTAGAGCAGCCCGTGCATGATGTTGGCGAACAGACTGTCAGGATTGAAGCCGACGCCGAGCGCGGACAGGATCCAGGCGCGCCAACCGGGCACATCCTCGATACCCAACTGCGACAGGGCCATGTTGGTCTGATAGCCGGTGTTATAAAGAGCCATCAGGACACAGGGGAATGTGGCAAGAACCACGTAGGACATGACACGCTTCAAGTCGATATCGTCGCGCGCATGTGGCGCGGCGCGTGTTACGAACTTGGGCGTATAGATGAAAGACTCCACCATCTCGTAAATGGCAAAGAATTTTTCCAGCTTGCCGCCTTTATGGAAATGCGGCTCGATGCTGTCGAAAAAACTGCGCAGACCCAAGGTTTAGCCCTCTTTTTCGATTTTTGTGAGATTGGCACGCAAGGCTTCACCATACTCATATTTCGAATGGCAGATGAAAGTGCACAGAGCGAGATCCTCTTCATCCAACTCCAGAGCGCCAAGCTTCTGGGACTGGTCGGTGTCCAGCGTGACCAGTGCCCGGAGCAACTGGGTCGGCAGGATGTCCAGAGGAATAACGCGCTCATAGGACCCGAACGGCACCATCGCACGACGTCCACCACGCTGGTTGGACGTGAATGCGAACTTCTTGTCGCCTCCGAAAAGAGAGGACAGATGCACGTTATTGAAGGACCAGTTGTTCGGCGACGCGTTCACCCAACCCAGAACACGCTGTTTCATGTCTTCTTCGATCAGGGTGATCTGAAGAGCAGAGCGCGACAGGAAGCCGAAGTGATCATGGGCATGCACGCCGGACAGAACCGAACCCGAGACAACGCGGCAGTCAATGCCGATTTCGGCTTCGCCTGCGGTGAGCTCATCGGTCGAAGCGCCGACCCGGGTCTTGATCAGACGCGAATTGGTCGCCAGCGGCCCAGCAAGCGCAATCGTGCGGTCCGTGTCGATCTTGCCGTTCTTGAACAGATTACCGATGGCGATCACGTCAGCATAGGAAATGGACCACACCATTTTCTCAGGCCCGACAGGATCAAGGTAGTGAATGTGCGTCCCGGCAAGACCGGCCGGATGCGGACCTTCGAAGGTTTCGAACACGGCGCTTTCGGTGGTCACACCCGGCATCTTGGCATCCGGAGCGTGACAGACATAGACATGGCCGTCGGTCAATCGGGAAATCACGTCAACGCCGGCGCCAAAGGCTTCGGCATTCTCTGCAATAATCACCTTGGGATCCGCAGCGAGCGGGTTGGTGTCCATTGCCGTGACAAAGATCGAGTGAGGAACGGTGTCCTGCTCAGGTACGTAGGAATAGGGCCGGGTCTTGAAGTAGGTCCACTGGCCGCTTTCGTAAAGGCGTTTCTGAACCGCCTCACGTGGCAATGCACTCAGTTGGTTGAGCGCATAGGCCTCATACGTGACTTCCTCTTCGGTGTCGTCGAGAGTGATCACGATGGTTTCGAGCACGCGGCGGGGCCCTCGGTTAATGGCGGTAATCGTACCACCACCGGGAGCGACATACATCACATCCTCAGAAGCCTTGTGCAAAAAGAGTGGTTGACCCTTCTTGACCTTATCCCCTTCTGCGACCAGCATCTTGGGTTTGAGGCCGATGAAGTCCCGACCATTCACAGCCACCTTGGTGATTTTTGGCCCTTCATGAATGGTCTGGACAGGAGCGCCGGCTATCGGCAAGTCCAATCCTTTTTTTAGCTTCATAGCATACCTTGACTAAATGTGTGTTCTTTTTGGCCGCGAGCGCTAGTCTTGCCCTGCGAAATAGCGTCCTCTTGCTAACTGTGGACGCAGGACAATTCAAGTCCAATTGCCGCGAGAAGGGTTGGTTTTGCAACGCGATGGGATATGGATAGAGAAAATGAAATAATTTTCCCTTTAAATCCGCTAATCCTTCTCATTGACGTTGGTGAAAATACCTTGACTTCGATCGAATAGGAAAGGCACAAAGCGATCGAATCCTGCCGAGATATCCTAAGGGATAGTGTTAAGAATTGCACTCCAGCCTTTTAAGGAAAAGACCTTATGCGCGCGCTCGTCGCCCTTGCCTTCCTTGCCGTTATCATGAGTCTTTCGGGTTGCGACCTGCTCAGCGAGCAAACCGATGAATATGTATTGCGCGGCAATACAATGGGCACGAGCTATACGATCAAGGCTTTACACGCCCGCGGAAAGGTGGATGAGGAAGCCCTGTATCACGATATCAAAAAGACACTGGATGAAGCAAATGACAAACTGAATAACTGGACCGATGACTCGGAAATATCGGCATTCAACGCAAGTTCTACGACTAATTGGCTAGAGATATCCCCACCCTTTTTGGAAGTCCTTAAAGAATCACAGCGAATTCATGATCAAAGCAACGGGCGATTCGATATCACTCTGTCGCCGTTGATCGATATGTGGGGATTTGGTCCTGGCGATCGCGACACGGCACCGAGCGAGGTGGAAATCCAGGCTGCTCTCAACAATGTGGGGCAGAGCGAACTCCTTGAGATCAGGGACAATCCCCCCGGCATTCGCAAGAAAAAAGCGCCCGTTTCGATCAACCTTGGCGCAATTGCAAAGGGATATAGCGCGGATTTGATCGCACGCACCCTTGAGAAACATGGCATTTCGAACTATCTGGTTGAGATAGGTGGAGACCTGATCGCGCATGGTAACAATGATTATGGCGTGCCGTGGCGGGTCGGCATCGAAAAACCGGACGAAAAGGGACGCTCTGTGCAACTGATCGTCTCGGTTCGCGACATGGGCATGGCCACGTCGGGGGACTATCGCAATTTCTATCTCGATGAAGATGGTCAGCGCATGTCCCACATCATCGACCCGGTGACAGGCCATCCCGCGCGGCACAATCTAGCGTCTGTCACGGTTCTTGCGCCATCGGGCATGCGAGCCGACGGACTGGCAACGGCCCTTCTGGTGCTGGGTGAGAAAGCCGGACGGGCGCTGGCCAACAAACTATCGATTCCCGCCTATTTCATCACGCGGGAAGCGGACGGATTTGCGACATCGAGCAGCGATGCATTCGATGCCCTGATGGCCGCAAATTAGGACACCCCGGCCCTTGAAGCCGGGTAACGAAGGAACAGTCCAATGGAAACCTTTCTGATCGCATTCTTCGCCTTTTTGGTGGTCATGTCCGGCATGGCCGTGGGCGTGATGTTCAAGCGCAAGCCAATCGCCGGCTCCTGCGGTGGCCTGAATGCCATTTCCGATGCCGATCACTGCCTGATTTGCGGCTCGGCTGTCGACAAGGACAGCCCGTTGAAAGATCGCCTCAATGGCGAATGCCCCCGCAAGAAAGCGATGCGCGAGAAGCTCGAACGCGAAGCGGCCATGGAAGGGTCGGCAGGCAAGGCCTGATCGTATCCCCCTCGCCTCGGCTTTTTGGAGCTATCTGGCAGATGGAGCGTCGCGGGCGTGCAGCTCGCGGCCATGACGCTTATACTTCGTTGCTAGTACTTCGTTGCTGTCGTGCCATTGTGATGGACACCCGATCACGGCAAGAAGGGGACAAAGGCCAGAACACCAAAGCAGGCTGCTGCGACCAGACCGCTCAGCCAGCAATTCCGCTTCCAATGCGCCCCTCCCAGCTTCCAGTTGTCTCTGAAAACCTTGCCTGCGATCACGAAGATCACGAGAACGGTCATCCCGACAAAGGGACTGGTTATGGCTATGTGAGACACGATCGCTCCGACCTTATTGTTTTGAACATTGGAATCGCAGCCAATTTATCCTAATGTCCTGCTCACGCAAGCCAATTGACGTTGCAAGGTCTCATCAAAACCCGTGACAAACGCCTCCCCCCCACAAGATCTCTTTGATCGTGGCACTCCGTCGATCCTGCGGCTCGCCGGGTATCTGTCGCTTTCAGGGCTGCTGGCCACTTCTGCGATTCTCATCGATGCCAACATGGTGGCGCCTGTCGGTGACGAAACACTTGCAGGCCTTGGTCTGTGCGCCGGGCTCTACGGGGTTTTCATGGCGCTTTTGTTCGGCATGGGATCAGCCGCACAAATCCTTTTGACGCGCGCCTTCGGAGCCGGGGACACCGCGCTGTTCTACAGCCGACTGTTTCGCATTCTGGCACTCGGACTGGCATGCAGCCTCGTTCTTGTGCTCCTGTTCCGCTTCAATATCAATTTTCTGGTCGATCATCTGGCGACCACATCTGGCGTCGGCTTTGCCGCCAAGCGCTATCTCGAACTGATGGTCTATGGCTTGCCGATCAGTTTTGCCGCCTATCTTCTTTCCCTTTCATTTGACGTCAGGCGGCAGGCCAAGAGAGAACTCAAAGGCTATATCATCGAGCTGCCGATCAACGTCATTCTCAATGCGCTTTTGATCTATGGTTGGTTCGGAGCGCCGGAATTGGGCGTCAAAGGCGCGGCCGTGGCGACACTTGTCAGCCAGAGCGCCCGTCTTTGCTATCTGATCGGCCTCACGGTCATCGATTTCCGCCAACAGGATGTCGGACGGACATCAATCGATCCGCAATCTGAACGAACGATCCTTGTGCCGGTGACCCTCAACGTCGCTTCGCTGATCGTGGGCTCGCAAGCCTATAATCTGTTGTTCTCGCAGTTGCCCTATCTGTCCTTTGCAGCCCTTGCATTGATGGTTCCCTGGCTGTCGGTGTCTAATGTTCTGGGGCGGGCCGTGGCGCTTTCGGCCACCATCTCTTGTGCTGATTTGCCCTCGGGCAGCCGCAAGCTGGACAATACCATTGGTGCAATCCTCAAGGCGCTCAAGATACTCGCGCCGCGCCTTGCGCTGATCTTTGTTGGCGTGACACTGGTAGTCGGCGGTGTGAGCTGGCACATCTCAAGCGCTGTACGGATCAATTTCATGCTGCTCATTCCGTTTGCCGGATGTATGGTGATTATCCGCACAATATCGGTGACGATCGGCGCTATCCTTCGGGCAACCGGTTGGCCACGCTGGGTGACGCGGGTTCAAGTCGGTTTACAATGGGGGGTTGGCCTGCCCCTTCTGCTTGTTCTGACCTTGTCGTTCGACCTGTCTATCTATGTGGCTTTCAGCGTGCTTTTGCTTGAAGAAACGATCAGAGCCGGTATCATGTGGCGAAAATTGTCCCGCACCACCGACACCCGGATATCTGAATGATCTTCGTTTCTGCGCGGCCTGTCCGCACACTGCTCCGGACCGGCTTACGGCTCGTCACGGGATGCTCTCTTTCTTCCGTTCTAGCCGCCCTTTTGATCGCATGCTTTGCGGTCATCGCAACCGCCACTCCCGGCCATGCGCTTCGCCTCTCGTCCTACAAGGATCGCCTGTTCCGCTATCCCGGCATCCTTGAAAGCAAGTATGGAGGCGACCTCGTTCTCGTGGATTACGACGTCGCACGCGACATCAATGAACGGGATGAAGTCCCGGTTCGCAAGGTGAAGAGCTACTATGTCTCGTTCAAGCCGGGCCGCAGCCGAGTGAGCCGCGGGTTTAGCGTGAACGGGCGCGGCCTGAAATATGAAGCGGTCGGGAACACCGATGGCGGCGCGAACATTATCGTTGTCTACCTTCATGGCAAGGGTGGCAATCGGCATCAGGGCATCGACGACTGGAGCTTTGGCGGGAATTTCAATCGCATCAAGAACCTGATGGCGCGAAACAGCGGGCTTTATATCTCGCCTGATTTCTCGGACTTTGGATACCGGGGCACAGAGGAGATCAAGGCTCTCATCCTGAGCCAGAAAGCCAAGTCACCAGCCGCACGCGTCTTTGTTGCCTGCGGCTCCATGGGGGGAGAGATTTGCTGGCGGCTTCTGTCCGATGCGCATATGTCGCCGATGCTGGATGGGCTCTTGTTGCTGGGGGTCGCGCGCAATGATTCTCTTTTCTCCTCTCCTGCCTTTCAATCGGCCGACAATGCCATTCCTCTTTATATCGGGCATGGCACATGGGATAGCGCCTTCCCCTGGAAAAGCCAGCTTGATTTTTTCGAGACGGTGAAGAGCCTCAAACCCGGCTATCCAATCCGACTGGCCCTCTTCAAGACCGGCAAACACGGCACGCCGATCCGGATGGTTGACTGGCGCGACACGCTGAACTGGATGCTGGCCCAGTAGGCTGCGCGCCCGGTTTGCACGGACTTTTCGTCCGGGATGCGCCTGCAGGCGTGTTTTTACGCTTTTGCCCGGGTTCAAAGTGTGTAAAGGAATTGAAGCCTCCCCTTTCTCCGGCATTTGCCGGCACCTCTCGTCAAGTGCATCCGATGAAGACCAATCAGACCATCCTCGCCTTCGCTCTTCTTGCCACAGCAACGCTGGCTTGGAGCGGCAATATCGTCATCGGGCGCGCCGTCCGCGCCGACTTGCCGCCTCTGGGCATGTCATTCTGGCGCTGGTTCCTGTGCTGTCTGGTATTGCTGTTTTTCACCGCGCCGAAGTTTCCGGCCAATTTGCCGATCATCAAGCGAGAGTGGAAGCTGTTGCTCGTAATGTCGGCGCTTGGCATCGCCACGTTCAATTCCTTGCAATATTATGCTCTTCAGACCACCACAGCAATCAACGTCACACTCATACTCGCAACCAGCCCAGCGCTGATGGCGCTGTTTTCGGTGCTTTTCCTCAAGGACCGGATCGGCTGGTCACAGATCACAGGCATCATCATCTCGTTTATCGGGGTCGCGATCGTGATCACCAATGGCAATTTGGCGCGATTGCTGGAGGTGACGTTCAGGGTTGGCGATCTCTGGATGCTTGCAGCGGCGCTTGTCTGGGCGGGCTATTCTATCACAGTAAAAATGCGCCCTGACGATCTGGATCCGCTGGTCATGCTGACGCTGATCACAGGCACGGGCGCAATTCTCTTGCTACCATTCTACATTTGGGAGAGTCTTGTTTTCAAACCGATGCCCATCAGCCCGCTGTCGCTCGTGACAATCGCATATTTGACGTTCATTGCCTCGCTTCTGGCCTTTGCCAGCTACAATCGCGGCGTCAGTCTGATTGGACCGGCAAAGGCTGGCGTGGCCATCCATCTGATGCCGGGCTGGGTTGCTATTCTCGCCTTCATCTTTCTGGGTGAGCGTCTTCAAAGCTTCCATATTCTGGGGATTGCATGTATTGCTGTGGGCATAGCGCTCAACAGCCGCCGATCGCGTTGATTGATACGCGCTGGGCGCACATTCGGCGACCCGTCTCAGAAGGTGGACAGAGGTGACCAGATACGCTAGGAATTGAATAATCCTCAAGACCTGCCGAAGGCGACGAATGCTCACTGTGAATCATGGTACCCATGCCCGCCGCCCGACCTGCCTTGCCGATATGGAGCAGGTGGATATCGATCAGGATTCGGTCCAAAATTACATTTGCTCCCAGATCAATGCCGGTCTTGGCAACCAGATGTTCTTCTACGCAGCCGGGTTTGCGCAAGCCAAAAGGCTCGGCCTTGATCTGGTCCTCTTCGTCAAATCAGCGAACAAAATTGCCCACACCGAGTTTGGTCTTGATATCTTCCCGATCAGCGCAAAAATCTGGCGTATAGAACAACGCAATAGGTCTCGAAAACTCATTCGACTGATCAAGAGGGAACCAAAAGGCTTGTCACTGATAGACCTTTGGCCGGGCACCAGTTTCGTCGATATGAGCTCTGCCTACAATCCCGATATCGAGACGATCTCACCGGGCTGCTGTCTGCAAGGAAACTTCTCCTCAGAGCGCTATTTCAGTGATTACAGCGAAGCAATCCGGCAGGAATTCTCGCTTGCCTATCTCCATGAGGAATTGGATACCGGGCTGCTCGCGGACATGCAAACGCGACCGACGGCGTCAGTCCACATCCGGCGAGGAGATTATCTCAATAACCCGGAGAATTTGAAGGACTTCGGCATTCTTGATGCTTCCTACTACGAACGGGCGCGTGCACTCATTGAGCAACTTGTTCCAGAGTGTCAATTCCTTATTCTCAGCGACGATCAGGACGCCGCGAAGAAATTGACGGATCACTGGCCCCGTCGCCTGATGCCTGAAGGTCAGGAACGCGCCCATGATTTGGCATTGATGACCCTTTGCAATCATCATATCGTGGCCAACAGCACATTTAGCTGGTGGGGAGCGTGGCTCAATCCGTCTCCGAGTAAACATGTGATTGCGCCACGCAACTGGTTTTCGCGTTCAAAGATGCAAAATCACTTCATTGACGACATTTGTCCAACTGGCTGGCTCCTGATCTAGAGCCACCCCGCTTTGAGTTTGTCGGGTTTGCATTACAAAAACTTCGCATTCTCACCCCCAAAGAGGCGATAAAATGCATTTCTTCGTCTCCAATTTGATTCAAATCTATGTTCGCTTTGCAATGTGAACGATAAGCTTGCCAAATATTCGACCTGGAGTCTGCAAAATGAAAATCGATACCATTTCCTGCAAGCCCATCGCAGGCCAGAAACCCGGCACATCCGGTCTTCGCAAGAAGACACGGGTTTTCATGGAGCCTGGATATCTTGAGAATTTCATTCAGTCGGTGTTCAACGCGATCGACGGAGCGCAAGGCAAGTGCTTCGTGGTTGGTGGGGATGGCCGTTATTTCAACCGCCAAGCCATTCAGAAGATCCTGAAAATGGCTGCAGCCAATGGCGCGGCGAAAGTCATCGTCGGGCAGAATGGGCTTTTGTCAACGCCCGCGGCATCGAACCTTATCCGGAAATACAAGACCGACGGCGGGCTCATTCTATCCGCAAGCCATAACCCCGGCGGGATCGACGAGGACTTTGGCATCAAGTACAACGTCCCCAACGGCGGGCCAGCCCCCGAGAATATCACAGCGGCGATTTATGATCAGACCTGCTCCCTTAGCGAATACAAGATCGCAGACGAGCCGATAATCGATCTGGGTTCGATTGGTGAGCGCAAGATGGGGGAGATGATTGTCGATGTCATCGATCCGGTTGCCGATTACAAGGCGCTGATGGCATCTCTGTTCGACTTCGTCCATATCCGCAACCTCTTTGCGGGTGGTTTCACAATGGTCTTCGACGCGATGCACGCGGTGACCGGTCCCTATGCCAAGGCAATTCTTGAAGGGGCTCTCGGGGCGCCGGAAGGCACTGTCATCAACGCCATTCCAAGCGAAGATTTTGGTGGAGGGCATCCCGATCCAAACCCGGTCTGGGCCAAGGGATTGATGGATCTCATGATGTCGACCAACGCGCCCTACCTTGGTGCGGCATCAGATGGCGATGGCGACCGCAACATGATCATCGGTCGAAATGCCTATGTCACCCCGTCCGACAGCTTGGCAGTTCTTGCGGCCAACGCGCACTTTGCGCCAGCTTATCGCGAGGGACTTTCGGGCATTGCGCGTTCCATGCCAACCAGCGCTGCCTGTGACAGGGTCGCAGCCAAGATGCATATCGGCTGCTACGAGACACCGACAGGATGGAAATTCTTCGGTAATCTGCTGGATGCTGACAAGGTCACCATTTGCGGTGAGGAAAGCGCCGGCACCGGCTCAAACCATGTGCGGGAGAAAGACGGTCTTTGGGCGGTTCTTCTCTGGCTCAATATCCTTGCAGAGCGGCGCGAACCGGTGAAGGATATTCTGCTCGATCACTGGAAGCATTACGGCCGGGACTACTATTCCCGCTATGACTACGAAGCCATTCCTGCTGAAGACGCCAACAAGCTCGTAGACGACTTGCGTGCTCAGCTCGACAGCCTTCCAGGCAAGAGCTTTGCAGGTCTGAAGGTCACCAAGGCCGATGAATTTTCCTACAATGATCCGGTCGACGGCTCCGTTAGCACCGGTCAGGGGCTCAGGGTCTGGTTCGAGGGCGACGCCCGCGTTGTCTTCCGCCTGTCCGGCACGGGCACGGAAGGCGCGACCTTGCGGGTCTATCTGGAGCAATATGTTGACACCCATGGGAACCACACTCAGGATCCGCAGGTAGCCCTTAAGGGCGTTGTCGCCGCAATGCTTGAGATGACCGACCTTGGCAACCGCATTGGGCGAACAGAACCGAACGTCATCACCTGATCCGGCCTAAGATCTGAAAACAGCAAAACGGCGCTACAGTGTGTAGCGCCGTTTTTTCTTGCACCCACCACATTATTTTCTATCCGACCCGGCGCACCTCGACGAGGAACTCGAGCAATTCCTTGCGCAGGGTATCAAGGCTTTCTTCCTTTTCGGCCATACGCTCGGCAACTGTCAGGACGTTCTTCGCTGTTTCTTCGGTCGCTGCGGTCGCTTCATTCACTTCGGTGATGCCGGAGCTGACATGCCTCGTGCCGTTGGCTGCCTCTTCCACATTGTTGGCGATTTCCCGCGTTGCCGAGCTCTGCTCTTCAACGGCCGCCGCGATGGCAGCAGAAATCTCGCTCACCCTTTCGATGGTTGCGGAAATCTCATCGTTGGCCCGAACAGCGCGCGATGTGGCGGCCTGAATGCCGTCGATCTGCTTGCCGATCTGCTCGGTCGCGTTTGCAGTCTGTGTCGATAGGCTCTTGACCTCTTGCGCAACAATGGCAAAACCCTTGCCCGCTTCCCCGGCCCGAGCTGCCTCAATGGTCGCGTTCAGTGCCAAGAGGTTGGTCTGGGCGGCAATGTCCGATATCAGTGCAATGACATCACCAATTTCCTGCGACGCGGTGGCGAGACCGGAGATTTCCCCGCTCATATCGCGCGACTTGTCAACGGACTGATGCGCAATGTCGGAGCTGGTCACAACCTGTGTGTTGATCTCGGCGATGGAAGCGCTCAGTTGCTCCACGGAGGACGCGATAGACTGCATGTTGGTTGAGGCCTCTTCCGCCCCGGAGGCTGCCACGAGGGACTGCTCCTTGGCGCTGTTCGAGGCGTTCGACACTTGTTGGGACGATGACTGCAGCTCGTTGATCATTGCGGTCATATCTCTGATGATCGTATCCAGATCGGTTTCGAACCGTGCTCCCATTTCGCAAAAGCCATCGTGACGTGTCTTGATCTGGTAGGTCGCCTTGTTGATGCTTTCTGCGGCGGACTTGAAATTGCCGATCATGCCCTTTTCGGCAATCAGGCGAAAATGCTGGTTTCTGGATACATAGTCCAGACAGGCCTTGGATTCTCTGATGTAGGCATCCGTGCGGTCGATCATTTCGTTGATGGCATCCATCAACTCAGCGGTCTCACCACGCTCCGGAATATTCAGGATACGGGCTTCGAAGTCTCCACGAGCAACCGCTTTGCAGACCTCAATGGCTTGTCTGATCGAAGCCTTTTTGCTTCCAAATTTCATAGATGCGTACCCCAAAAAATCCTTAAAGTCGTTGTGACAGTCCTGCCCTGTTTGCCGCCATCACCACGTCAACGAAAACCGCGTCGCCGGCGCTGACCGAGAGTGACGATAAACTCCGTGTAATCCACGCCCTTTTCGACCAGAATTTCGTTCATGGCCTTTTCGCTTGCCAACAGGCCATCCTTGCGATTGGTATGCTTATCTTCAATCGACTTTAATTTTGCATAGAGAGGAAAGACGTGGCTTTCCAGAATTTTGCGGTCCGGAACACGGCGATTGGAGTGATACCCTACCACCTTACCATCGACACTCAGGCTTGGCGTGACATGCGCGTAGACCCAATAATTGTCTCCGTTCTTGGAGCGATTGTTGACGTAAGCGAAGATTTCATTGCCCGTCTCTATCGCGCCCCACAGCACCTTGAAAATGCAGCGCGGCATTTCAGGATGTCGGATCATGCTGTGAGGCTGTCCCAGAACTTCCTTTTCGGTATAGCCGGATAGATCGAGAAAGAGACGGTTGGCGTAGGTCAGGCGCCCCTTGAGATCTGTCTTGCTGACGATGATGTCATCTGCATCGAAGTATCTTTCGACACCGGAAACGTAAACTGACTGTCCCATGGATAAGCAGCACCTGACAAATAGTTATGATCAAAATTTTCTTTATCCAACCATAGCTCACAAAGAAGAGACTCAACTATCTTCTATCCTTGCCACACCAGGTTAAAAGACAATTAAACCAAAGCTTGTACAAATCATCAAAACACTAAATACAGCGACCACCCTTGCTCAAAACTCCATTCACTTATTAAAGGTCTGGATCTTTACACTATTTCGGATTTCAAATTTGGACTCATGTTCAATATTTTTGCGGCAAAAACCAGTCATCCCAAATTGAATATTGGTTGATGCTAGGCAGAATAGCGAAGCGGTTTTCTGATTAATAGTACCTAAGCATATTTACGCAATTTAGTCTTACATCGAATAAATGTACGGCGCAGATGAAAATACACCACTATTTGAAGGGCATAGGGTTATCTGATAGGAAATGGCATCACCGCGCCAGACGCGACTGACGAAATTTGAAAGGCAACGACATTTCATGGCCAAGCTGAGGTTCAACACCACGCCCCTCACCGATCATGGTTCCGCGATCGAATTGGCACCGGGGGTGCGGCGCGTGACGTGCAACAATCCCGGCCCCTTCACCTTTTGTGGCACCAACAGCTACATAATCGGTGAAGGCGATGTCATGCTGCTTGATCCCGGCCCTGTGGATAGCGTGCATATCGATGCGCTGCTTGCTGCCACCAAAGGCGAACGCATCGACAAGATACTGATAAGCCACACCCATGCGGATCATTCGGCGGGCGCGAAATTGCTGCAGGACCGTTGCGGCGCCCCCATTTATGCAGAAGGGCCGCATCGCGACTCCCGCCCGTTGCATCTGGGCGAGGTTAATGCACTCGACGCGTCCAGTGACCGGGATCTTGTCATTGATCATCAGATCAAGGATGGCGACCAGATCAACGGCGATGGGTGGGCGCTAACCGTTCTGCATACACCCGGCCATGCCATGAACCACCTGTGCTTTGCCTTCACGGATGGAACGGGCCTGTTTTCCGCCGATCATGTCATGGCCTGGTCCACCTCGATTGTTGCGCCGCCGGATGGCTCGATGGCAGACTATATGTCCAGTCTGGACCGCCTGATCGCGCGGAATGATCCGGTATTCTGGCCGGGGCACGGGGATGTGCTTGAAGACCCGAAACCGTTTCTTGCAGGACTGAAGGCGCACCGGGTGCAAAGAGAAGCAGCGCTTGTTGATCGTCTCACAGCGGGCGATGAGACCATCGCGGAGATGGTTGCGGTGGTCTATCGAGATGTTGATCGATCCCTACATGACGCTGCCAGCCTGTCGATGTTCGCCCAGCTCGAGTATCTCATGGCGCAGGAGCGCGTCGTGTGCCTTGACGAAGCCCCTACCCTTTCGGCGCGCTACAGGCTGGTGGACTGATCCCGCATGATATCGCCGTAAAGCATTGTCACGAAGCCTTACGCTGCCTTAGCTGTTCGCGGCGTCATCGTTGATCAGATCAAGAGGCTTGGGTCGCGGCATCGGCCCCAGTTGCAGCCTGCGTTGACGCTGAATTTCTTCGAATTGCAGCTCAAAGGCCGCTATGCCCTGAGCGACCCTTTGTTCGACCGAACTGAGGAAACCGGTAATGCTGTTGGCATTGCGACCGAGATCGTGCGGCCCCCACAGGTTGGCGGATCGCATGTCCAGTATGGTCGCTTCTTCGCCATCTGGACGCAACCGAATGGCAACAACATAGCGCAAGCCCGTGATGACGGAGCGGTAATAGGCCTCAAAGCGGCTTCCGTCGGCGGACAAAGCATGGTCGGTCGCAGAAATCAGCTTCCATTTCTGCTTGGCAAGCTCATCGGCAACCAGAAGATAGACGACTTCGATGGGGTGATCGATCCGGATGCTGGCAAGCTCCGGATAGGCGAGCGCCTGCTGCTCTCGCTCGGCAAGGCTGACCACATCAAGGCTGTTGTCGGCATCTTCACGCATCTGCCATGCAGTCTCGAACTCGGGCGGGTCAATCGGGTTGGTAGAGAGATCGGAAAAGGCGGGGCGCGTAAAATAAAGATAGGCAAGCGCCAGTGCGGGCAAGATCACCACCATGCTCCTGAGCACAGTGCCGATAATGCGCTGTCCGCCAACCTGCCCTTCGGACCAGATGGCTGGAATGGCTGCGAGACCGACAAGGATCGACAGCAACGCCAGCACCAGCGATGCCCCGAAACAATAGACCGCCAGGGATGGGTGGATGCCGCCAAACCGCATCAAAAGAAAAGACAGAATGGCTACCGGAATAGTCAGGCGCGACAACCACAATGCCCAACGGGCCAACCGGGAGGTTTTAAACTTGTAGACCCCTGCCATTTCAGTCGCTTTTCCTCGAACGCAAAATTTGGGCACGCTTCGAGCGCCGACGGGCGGCGCAAATCTGTTCGTGGATCAGCATAAGTCCAATCGTGGACAATCTCAATTCTTCGCTGTGCTCCCTTGGAAATAAAAAAAGCAGAAGGCATCAACCCTCTGCTTCTTTACTGTTTGTGAGCCAAACGAAGCTTGATTAGGCAGCAGACGCCCAACGCTTGGCGCTGGCCGCAACGTTCGCTCCGAATTTCTCTGCGGTGCGATGATCGGTGGACTGCGGAGCAACGTCCGGGCCTTCATCAGCGTTTGCCTGCGCCATCAGGCCGGTGGCGGCGCCGAGGCGGTTGAGGTCTTCGATGCTGGCGGTTGAGCTGTTGTTGCCCGGAAGCATGCCGAGCGGAACCCAGATCATGCTGTGCTGTCCTGCAAAAATCTGAAGCTGGGTCAGGGTGTTGAGTTTGTCGCCAGACTGCGAGCTGGATACGGTGAACCCTGCTGCGACCTTGTCTTTCCAACCCTGCGTAAACCAGACCTTGGAGCTCTCGTCCATGAACATTTTGAACTGACCTGAGACCGAACCCATATAGGTGGGGCTACCGAAGACGATGGCGTCGGCGGCGGCCAGAACGTCCCAATCCTTGTCCTGATCGTCGGCCTTGATCATCGTGACCTTGACGCCTTCGACGCTTTGCACGCCCTTTGCAACGGTGTTGGCGATGGATTCAGTATGGCCATAGCCACTGTGATAGACGATAACGACAGATGTTTCGCTGGTTTCGGACATCCGGAATTCCTTTTTGATTTTTCGCTTCTGGTGAGCGGTAAATTTTCTAATTGGCTTTTGGATCGGGAGGAGATCCAACTGGTTCGCCACAATAGCCATTGCTCTTATTAGGGCAAATGCATTATAAACATCGGTATCATGAAGAATATCGATTACTTGTCCCTTGACGGTCGCTCGCTCTACATGCTCAAGCTGATCTACGAGCACAGATCCGTTACGGAAACCGCGCGCATCCTTGGCGTTACCCAGTCATCGGTCAGCCATTCTCTGGACCGGCTGCGCAGCCTGTTGGGCGATCCGCTGTTCATCAAGGTTGGCCGCTCGATGGTGCCGACCGAACGGGTGGAGGCAATGGCCCCCGAAATCGATCAGGTGCTCGAAAATTTCGAAGCTCTGTTTCACCAGACCGAGTTCGATCCGTTCAAGTCCAAGGACCGGTTTTCTATCGTCTGCAATGACTTCGAGCACGACCTGATTGTCCCATCCATCTTTGAACGACTGAAACGGGAAGCCCCCGACAGCACCCTGCGCACCCATCAGCAACTGTTGTCGGGGAACATGCATCTCAAGTCGGGCATGGCCGATCTGGAGCTTTGCCCCTTCCCGCCTGAGGATTCCTCGGACATTGTGGTCACCAAGCTGTGCTCGGACCGCTCGATCACCTATTATGATCCCACGCAGCGCGATGCCCCTTGCACCGTTGATGAGTTCAGCGCATCGGAACATGCCATCCTTGCGTTCGGCAACAACGAGACGACCAACATCGACCAAGCGCTTGGCAAACTGGGCCACACGCGCCGGGTTGCCTACATCGGTCCGACCTTCAACTCCGCAGCCATGGTCGTGCGCGGAACCCGCATGCTGGTGACGGGCCCATCCCGCATGGCCTCCACGATCTTTCGGGATCTGGCATGGGTGGAGACGCCGTTTGAACTGGAGCCGACCCACTTCTATATGGTCTGGCACGTGCGCAATCGACATTCGCCACGCCATAAATGGTTCCGGGAGTTGGTGAAGTCTGTTGCCAGAGATCTGCCCGAGATTAGCGAGGCCTGCCAGCTGGTTCTGGCCAAACAGCGCGAAATGGCCGAACTGGACAGTGACACTCTTTCTTCTGCTTCTTCTGTGGCAAGCTAACCATGGAGCGACTGGCGATGGGTAACGTGCTCATTCGCGCGGCAAAACGGTCAGACTACGAAGCTCTGGCGCAGTTGCAACTGGACAGCTGGCAAACAAGCTACAACCGATTTCTGCCCGCCCGCTATCTTCATGATCAGGCGCCCTTGGATCTGATGGATCAGTGGCGAAACATGCGCCTTAAGGCGGATGACTTCATTCTGGTTGCCTTTCGGGATGACCATACTGGCCCTGCGGGGTTCCTGTCCGTTCGCTGCCGCCCGGCCCCCTTCATCGACAATCTTCATTGCGCGACAGCCATCCGATCAAGAGGAACCGGTCAGGCCCTCATGCAAGCAGCCTTTGATCGACTGCGTTCGAGAAACAAGACATCTGCATCCCTGAGTGTCCTAGTCGGCAACGACGCAGCTAAGCGTTTCTACCTGCGACTCGGCGCAACTCCGGGCCGGGTGTGTCGGGAAGTGATAGGCGATTATCCCGTCGATACGGAATATATGCACTGGGCAAATTTTTAGTTGTGAACACCTTTGCCCCCAACCATTCACAATACAGTTTATGATTGTAAATTTTATTATTTTTCTACCAAAAGTAGGAATTTTTCAGCAGAACATATAGATAATTACCTAGGCATTGATGCACAAATTGGAAGTGTTACTTACGATATCAAAAGCCTCAAATGCCCGAAAAGAGGTGCTTATTTTTTGCAAGTTATTCAACACTAGCAAGTTAAGTTTTTTTTTACAGCTTAACGGGTTTAATGGGGTCGAAGATACAACCCGATTTCCGTTTTGCTGAATTGCTCGTCAGTTAAGAAAAGAACTGGGCGGGTGAGTAGGGGACACAGCAAGACAAGCAAAAAGTCGCGGTGAGAACGATATCAGGGAAGGGACCTAATCGAGAGGTTAGGTGTACGGTAATATGTCCCAAGGTCAACCCAGTGAGGTGACGGTGAATCTAGGCCACTCCGATTTGATGGAATTGGCCGTTCCCTTATGGATATTCGACGTCGACAAAGCGCAGGTCGTCTGGGCCAACGAAGCCGCACGGCTCCTTTGGCAGGCGTCCACTCTTGACGAGCTCTACCAACGCAACATGCAAGCAGACATGAGCAGCGGGATCGAGAGCCGGCTCAAGCAGTACATCACAGCCTTCGAGACAACCGACGAAACCTTCCGCGAGCTCTGGACCCTCTATCCGAACGGCGAGCCGGCAACCTATCAAATTGCGTTCCGTGGCTACCACCTTCCCGACGGGCGCGTCGGCCTGCTCTGTCAAGCCAATGCGGAAGAGGACCATGTTCCGAACAAGATGCGGAGCGCGGAAGCTCTCAACCACATACCGATCAGCATATCCCTTTTCACGCGCGATGGTGCGCTGCTTTATGCCAATACCGAAGCCAATCGCATCTATGGCTGGGGAATCCGCCCCCTGACTGCTCTGATTAGCAAAGACAAGGCTTTCGCCGCGGCGCTTGCAACGGCCGAAGAAAATGATATTGCCGTGATGACGTGCCGGATGCTCACACTCGATGGGGTGCGCTGGCGTGAAATCTCGATCCGAGCCTGCCGCGATTCTGTCAGTGGTGTTCCGGCGTACATTCTCTCCGATATCGATGTGACGGACCAGAAACTGCAGCAACAGAAGATCTCCTATCTTGCCCATCACGATATGCTGACGGGGCTGCACAGCCGGAATTATGTAAACCATCATTTTCCGGAGGTATTGGCAAAGGCAGGCCAAGCTCAAAAGCGGCTGGCCTTGCTGCTGATCGATCTTGATGACTTCAAGGCAATCAATGACACGCTTGGACATCTGTCAGGGGACGGGTTGCTGATCCATGTCGCCCGTCAGCTCAAGACCTCGATGCACGGCAAGGGGCATATTGCCCGCCTTGGCGGCGATGAGTTTGCGATCCTGATACCGTTCGAGACAACAGAAGAGCTCGACTTTTTCTGTAATGACATCATGTGTGCCATCTCGTTCGAGACGAAGCTGAATGGTCACCTCCTGAACACCCAGGCCTCCATCGGGATCAGCCTGTTCCCCGAACATGGCACGACGCTGCCCGAACTCATGCAGCATGCGGATCTGGCGCTGTATGAGGCCAAAGACAATGGCCGCAAGACCTTCCGCTATTACCGCCCTGCCCTGCAGCAGGCTGCCGTTCTCAAACGCACATTGGAAAAAGACCTTGATCGGGCGATCAAGGAACGAGAATTCCGGCTTTATTATCAGCCTCGCGTTGATTGTATCTCGCAGAAAGTTCTGAGCGTCGAAGCCCTCATGCGCTGGTATCGCCCCAATCAGGGTGTCGTTTCACCCGCTGTCTTTATCGAGGTGCTGGAAGAAACCGGCATGATCCATGACGTCGGAGACTGGATCACCATGCAGGCCGGATACGATCAGCAGATTCTCAATGAGAATGGCTATGACATTCCCATCTCGATCAACGTGTCGCCGGAACAGTTTGCCCATCCGCAATTCGTCCATCGGCTGCGTAACAATCTTGGCCAGACCGGATGTTCGCCAAGCAAGATCGAAATCGAAATAACGGAAAGCATGCTCATGGGGCATGGCTATGATGCGAAAGCGGTGCTGAAGGATCTGCGCAAGGCCGGCTTCTCGATTGCCGTGGATGATTTCGGCACCGGTTATTCCAATCTCGCCTACATTCAATCCTATCCAATTTCAAGCCTGAAGGTGGATAGCTCCTTCATCCAGATGATCGAAGATCAGTCTCCGGTGGTCAACATGATCCTGTCCCTGTGCCGCCTCCTTGGTATTTCCGCCGTCGCGGAAGGGGTTGAAACCATTGATCAGTTGGCATGGCTACAGCTCAACCACTGTGATGAATATCAGGGCTATCTCTATTCCAAACCCCGGCCGCTTCACCAGTTGCTCCACCTGCTCAACAACCCGCCCCTCTGGGCGAAGGATGGCATGGTGATCGGGTTCGAGGAGCAGGATCTCGCCTGGGCCTGACCTAGCTGGCCCGGTCCCAGGATCCGGTCTCGAAATCCGGTCATCGCTGTTCCGTGGCAACTGCGATATGGGGCATGACAGCCCCACCCAAATGCACTAGGCTTTGTCGCGAACAGGCATGTCATCCCCTTTCCTGCCCATTCCTTCTTCAAGACGCCTGCCGGACCGGACATGTTGAGCCATCGCCTTCTCTCTCTGCTCATGGGACTTCTGATATCCGTTGTCTGGCTCTCAGTGCCCTTTGCAAGGGCAGACGAGCAGGCCGTGAAGCGGATCGGCGTTCTGGATTTTCTTGGCGGCGATCATTCCCTGAGACATTGGGGGGCAACGGCGGCCAGTCTTGACGCTGCCTTTCCTCAACTCTCCTTTGAACTCGTCGCGCTTGATATCGATGGCCTCGACAAGGCGCTGGCCGAAAACCGGCTCGACTTTGTCATCACCAATCCGGGCAACTATGCCGAGCTGGAATATCGCTACCACATCAGCCGCATCGCCACCGCACAGGAGGATCAGCCGGTCGCGTCCACATTGGTGACCAACAAGGGTTACAAGGATCTGGCGGATCTGGTCGGCAAGCGTCTGGCGGTCGTCACGCCAGAAGCCTTTGGCGGATTTCAGATCATTTGGGCCGAGATGGACAAGGTCGATCCGTCTCTCTCCCGCCGCGTCGAGGTGGTTGCTACGGGCTATCCGATGCAAAAGGCGGTGAACGCCGTCCTCTCGGGAGACGCTGACGCAGCGGTTCTGCGCACCTGTACGCTGGAGTATTTGCAGGCGGAGGATCCGGATCGCTATGGTTCGCTGCATGGCTTTGGCCTCGTTGAAACGGATGAGACTGACTGCGTGGTTTCCAGTCCGCTGTTTCCAAATTGGCCCTTTGCCAAGACACGCAAGACAGACAGCGAGCTTGCCAAAGAGGTCGCGGTCACCCTGATGAGCATCAAGGAAGGCAACCTCTGGACCGTTCCCCTCGACTATCAGTCCGTCCATGCTGTTCTGCGGCGTCTTGAGATCGGCCCCTATGCCCGAACAGGGCTCATTTCGCTTGCCGATTTCATCGAGGACTACAGCGAATGGCTGTTGTTGATCGCCTGTGCCCTGATTTTCTGGGCGATCTATTCGGTCCGGATCGAAAATCTGGTACGGCGGCGGACACGGGCGCTTAACGAAACCAATGAACAGTTGGTGCTGGAAATCGCCGAGCGCAAACGCGCCGAGGAAGCCGACCGGATGCACAGGCGAGAGCTCGAACATGTGGCCCGCCTGTCCATATTGGGCGAGATGGCGACATCCATCGCTCATGAATTGAACCAGCCGCTGGCGGCCATCTCGAATTATGCTCAGGGCTGTGCCATGCGCATCAGCACCGGGCGTTTCACGCAGGATGACATGGAAGTCGCCAGCAACGAGATTGCCCAACAGGCTGAACGGGCGGCGTCCGTCATCCGGCGTATTCGGGCCTTTGTTCGCAACAAGGAAAGCCAGAAGGTAACGGTCGGCATTGCTGGCCTCATCGCCGATTGCGCTCCGGTCTACGAGGCCTCGGCCCATCGGGCCGGGGTGGCGGTCGAGGTGACCATCGCACCGGGCCTGCCCACCATTGAGGCCGACCGGATCCAGCTACAACAGGTCATTCTCAATCTCGTCCAGAACGCCATCGACGCCATGATTGACGCCCCCGCAGACCAAAAACGCGTGCGACTGAATGCCCGGCGAGCAAGTGGCGACGCTCCGGGGATCGTTCTTTCCCTTCGCGATTTTGGCCATGGCATGGATGAAGAAGGCCTTGGGCATTTTGCCGAAGCCTTCTACACCACCAAGGAAAATGGCATCGGCCTCGGCCTTGCCCTTAGCCGCTCGATTGTGGAAGCCCACGGCGGCACCATGCGCGCCGAGGCACCAAGCGAAGGGCCGGGCCTTGTGGTCATACTCTTTTTGCCGACAGGAGACGCTCCATGAACGAAGATGCCGTCATTCATATCGTTGATGATGACCGCGCCGTCCGTGAAGGGCTCGGCTTCATGCTCTCCTCGCTCGGCCTTGGCATTCAGACCCATGGCTCGGCCATGGACCTGCTCGACCGCCTTGATGACGCGGTTATTGGCTGCATACTGGCCGATGTGCGCATGCCCGGCATGACGGGACTGGAATTGCTCGATGAGCTGAACCGGCGCGGCTGTGCTCTGCCGGTGATCATTATCACCGCCCACGCAGACGTGCCCATGGCGGTCAGAGCCATCCAGTCCGGAGCGCTCGACTTCTTTGAAAAGCCGGTCAATGGCATGGCGCTTGTCGAACGCATCAATGAAGCTCTGAAAACAGCCCGTGCCAGCGCTGGCGACGCCCAGAAAAAGGCTCAAATTGCCGAGCGCATCGCCAGCCTCACCAGCCGTGAGATGGACGTGGCCCGCGCTGTCATGGATGGCAGACAGAACAAGCAGATTGCCGCCGATCTTGGAATCAGTCCCAAGACCGTCGAGATTCATCGCCATAACCTGATGGCCAAGATGGAAGCGACCACCACGGCCGACCTGGTGCGACAGCTTGTCACGGCTGATTGGCCCCAAGATTAGGGGTTAGCCCCTAAAGCCATTGGGTTTGCTCTGATTCACTCCTTATCGCTCTGCTCCTAGGCTTGGTTCAAGATCAGGCCAGCCCTCCCGCACGCTCTTATCAAGCGTGTTTTGGTGGCTGGCACATCAAGGACCGAGAGCCTTTCGCGCCACTTAACGCAAAAGGCCTTGAGCGAAAGGACCAACCATGGACACCACACGCCGCCACTTTCTGGGATCGGTCGGCCAGGTGACGATTGGCGCTGCGGCCACAGTTGCCGGAGCCAAACACGCCAACGCCAAGACCCCTTCACCCGACAGCAATGACATCCAATCCCCCCATTGGGGCATGGTCGTCGACCTGCGCAAATGCATCGGCTGTCAGGCCTGTACCGTCGCTTGCGTGATGGAAAACGCCGTGCCGGAGGATGCCTTCCGCACCCATGTTTCCGTCTATGAGGTGATCAAGGACGGCGGCGATCCTGCCATGGTGATGCTGCCGCGCCTGTGCAATCACTGCGACGAGCCACCGTGCGTGCCGGTCTGCCCTGTCGAGGCCACCTACAAGCAGGAAGGCACCGGCGAAGTGCTGGTTGATGCCTCGCGCTGCGTTGGCTGCGCCTACTGCGTTCAGGCCTGTCCCTATGACGCTCGGTTCATCAATCATGAAACCCAGACAGCAGACAAATGCACCTTCTGCTTTCACCGCACACAGGCCGGGTTGCTTCCTGCCTGCGTCGAGACCTGCGTTGGTGGGGCCCGCAATTTTGGCGATCTCAACGATCCCGACAGTTCGGTCTCAAAGCTCCTCAAGGAAAACACGGTATCTGTCCTGCGCCCCGAAATGCACACCGATCCCAATGTCTATTACATCGGGCTGGATGAAGCCCTCAGCGGCCGGGTCGCAGGGGAAGCCGCCTACAGACCGCCACTGACGTCCGAACTCGAACATCACGGGGAGAGCCGGTAATGCAAATTCAAGAACTCGTCGGAGCCGTTCACGAAGCCGCATGGCTTCCCTGGGCGGTCCAGTATTTCTTCCTCATCGGTATGTCGACCACGGCCCTCTTCATGACCTTGCCGGGGTTCGTTTTCGGCAAGACGTCTTTCCTGCCCATGGCAAGATTGGCCCTGATTACAGCGGTGACGACCGGCATTTCCGGCCCCGTTGCTCTTCTTGCCGATTTGCATCAGCCGTTCCGCTTCTGGGAATTCTTCGCTTACACCAACGCCAGCTCCTGGATGGCATGGGGATCATGGATCGTCGTCTCCTACGTCACCTTGCTGCTGCTCTACACCTGGGCGGTTCATCGTCCGGCGCTTTATCGCTGGGGCAATGAGGACTGGCGCTTTGCGTGGCTTTACCGCTTTCTCGCCTTTGGCAGCAGCGCGAACAGCTTTGCCCGTCCGCTCGGCCTTGCTGCCTGTCTGTCCGCACTTGGCATTTTGACTTACACCGGCGCCGAAGTTGCCATCGTCCATTCCCGTCCCTTGTGGAACACACCCCTCCTGCCCGTGCAGTTTGCTGCCACCGGTGCCGTGGGTGCTCTTGGTGTTATGCTGGTTCTTGGCCGCCTGCTGGGGTCTGGTTCCGATTGCGAATCACGCATGAACCGATTGCTCGCCACGTGTCTGGCTTTTGTCGGCGTGCTTGGTGCCCTCTGGTTCGGTCTGGCCCTTTCTGGTCTCAGCCCCGTCCATGCAGAAGCGCTCGCCTCGGTTGCCGGGTTCCCTGTCTGGCAGATGATCGCGATCTGGGCGACGCTCGCCATCGCTCTGCCCTTTGTCATCGCCTTGATCTCTCCGGCCCATACGGGATGGATCACCGGCATCATCGCCATTCACGCGGCATGGATGTTCCGCTGGACCGTCTTCATGGGCGGCCAGGCTGTCCCCAAAGTCGGGTCAGGTCTTTATGACGCCCTGATGCCCACTGGCATCGACGGCATGATGGGCGTGATCGGCACGTTCGGTCTTTGGATCTTCCTGCTCATCCTCTACACCACCTTTGTTCCCTGGGCCGAAGCCGAGACGCCTGTCGCGCCTTCCCAAAATCATTCCGCCCAACCGGTCCGCACAGCCTGAGGAGAAAATCCATGTCTACACGCCGCAACATACTCAAGGGCGCAGCCGCCATCGGAGCCTTTGGCGCGTTCGCTGCAGGCTATGCCGAACCCGCCAGCAAACTGGTCAAAGGCAAATGGTCAGGCAAGGTGCCGCGCAAAAATGTAACGGGCGACGCCCCGGAGCCGGAATATACCGTCAGTGCCAATGGCGATATCACACTCAACCCCGATCAAGCCATCAGCTACGCCATGTGCATCGGCTGCACCACCATGTGCGGGGTGCGGGTGCGGGTCGACAAGGCCGCCAACAAGGTCTTGCGTGTTACCGGCAATCCCTACAATCCGCTCAGCACCACCGAGTTTCTGCCCTATGAAACGCCTGTGAAAGACAGTCTGGTCGCGCTCGCCCATGCAGGTGCGAACGACGGCCAGCTGCGCCGCTCCACCGCTTGCGGACGCGGCAACGCAGTGCTCGAACAGCTCGACAATCCGCACCGTGTCCTCAAACCGCTCAAGCGGGTTGGTCCACGCGGCTCAGGCAAATGGGAAACCATCAGCTTTGAACAGCTCGTCGAGGAAGTCGTCGAAGGCGGCGACCTGTTCGGAGAAGGCAAAGTTGCCGGCTTGCGCGAGATTCGCGATCTGGAAACCCCGATCCGGGCCGATGCGCCGGAAATGGGGCCCCGTGCCAATGGGGTCGTGATGCTCAGTTCGGTCAATGATGGCCGCGACAACATGAACATCAGGTGGCTCAAGAAAAGCTATGGTTCAACCAACTACGCCCGCCACGGATCTTATTGCGGCGGCTCCTATCGCTCCGGTTCGGGCGCCATGTTCGGCAACGTGAAAAAGATGCCTCATGCCAAGCCCGACTTTGAAGAGGCCGAATTCATCATCTTCATCGGCACGGCGCCGGGCAATGCGGGCAATCCGTTCAAGCGCATTGGTGCGTTGGTGGCCGAAGCACGCAGCGAGGGCAAGCTTGATTATGTGCTCGTCGATCCTGTGCTCAATCATGCCCAGAGTGGCCCGGCAGGCGACCGGTCCCGTTGGCTGCCCATCGTGCCGGGCACCGACGGGGCACTCGCCATGGGAATGATTCGCTGGATGTTCGAGAATGACCGCATCAATGCGGACTATCTCGCACAGCCCTCCAAGCCAGCCGCTGACAGCGCCGGTGAAGCCAACTGGACCAACGCCACCCATCTGGTGATCACGGATGAGGACCATCCGCGCATGGGCAAGCTCTTGCGCGCATCCGACATGGGGCTAGAGTTTGATGGTGAGCCCTATTCCGATGCGGATGCCTATATGGTCGCGTCGGATACTGGTCCCGTGCCGGTTGGCCCGAATGCTGCACCGCTGTTCTTTGACGGCAAAGTTGAGGGCAAAGATGGACCGCTTGCGGTGAAGACCTCCCTCACCTTGCTGCGCGAGGAAGCAATGAGCCGCAGCTATGAGGATTATTCTTCTGCTTGCGGGATTCCGGTCGCCTCGATCACCGACCTGGCCGACAAATTCACCAGCCACGGACGCAAGGCCGCAGTGAACAGTCATGGCGGCATGATGAGCGGATCGGGTTTCTACAATGCCTTTGCATTGATGATGCTCAACACGCTGATCGGCAATCTCAACTGGAAGGGCGGCACCCTGATACTGGGCGGATGGTATCCGGACACCAACGGTCCGGCCTATGATTTGGCCAAGGTGAAGGGCGGCGTGAAACCCAAGGGTCTCCCCCTTGGCCGTAATGTGCCTTACGAGAAAACCAGCGAATTCATAACCAAGAAGGCGGGCGGCAAGCCCTTCCCCGCAGAAGCGCCTTGGTATCCCAACGCACCGGGGCTGGCGACCGAATGGTTCTCGGCCATGGTCAACGGCTATCCCTACAACATCGAAGCGCTGATCCTGCGCAATGCCAATCCGGTCTATGGCATTGCGGGCATTGACCATCTGGTCCCCAAACTCAAGGATCCAAAGGTGGTGCCGCTCATCGTCTCCATCGATCCTTTCATCAACGAAAGCTCCGCCCTTGCGGACTATATCGTGCCAGATACGGTGATGTATGAAAGCTGGGGGTTCGTCAAACCGTGGAACGGAGTGCCAACGAAGATCACCACCGCCCGCTGGCCGGTGGTCGAGCCCAAAGTTGCCCGCACGGCGGAGGGCGTGCCGATCGACGTGGACATGTTCCTGATCGCCACGGCCAAACGCATGGGTCTTCCCGGCTTTGGTGACGAGGCCATTCCGGATGCAGAAGGCACCATGCATCCGCTCAACCGGCCCGAAGATTTCTATTTACGCGGTGCGGTCAATGTCGCCACGGTTGGCGGCTCGAGCGTGCCGGATGCCAGTGACGAGGATCTCGAAGTAACAGGCGTCACCCGCATCCGCTCCGCACTGGAAGATGTACTCAAGCCCGGCGAATGGCGCAAGGCCGCAACCATCTATGCCAAGGGTGGGCGCTATGAGAATAAGGATAAGAGCTATAAAGGGGATCTGGGCAGCCACGCCTTCAAGAAACCAATGCTGGTTTACAACGAAGGCATTGGCAGCACACGCAATGCCATGACCGGCAAGCGATCCCCCGGCGTACCGAGCTGGCGTGAGGCCGAGTTTGCCGACGGCAGCAAGGTGGCTGATCTCTATCCGGCGAGCGAATGGCCGGTGAAGGTCATCAGCTTCAAGTCACCGTTGCAGAATTCCTACTCGGTCGGAGCCAAGTCTCTGCTCAGGATTGTGTCGAGCAATCCGGTCAATGTCGGCCGCGACCTTGCCGCGTCTCTTGGCATTGAAACCGGTGACAGGGTTCGGCTCACGACGCCGGGTGGCCGTTTGGAAAGCGTCGCGGTGGTGCGAGAAGGCGTTGCTGGCAACACTGTGGCCATCGAGCACGGCTTCGGGCATCGCGGTTTTGGCGGCAGCGACATCACCATTGATGATGAGACCCTGCCTGCGGATCCGCGTCTTGCGACTGGTGTGTTGCAGAATGACCTTGGTCTCATGGACCCAACCCGCAAAGGCATGCCCGGCGTCTGGGTTGACCCGATTTCGGGTGCTGCCGTGCGTCAGGGCCTGCCCGCCAAGCTGGAACGCCTCTCCTGAGTTTCCTCCAAGCCCCTGCCCTTCGATCCCATCGCGGACCGGGGGGCTCCCAAGCATCGGCCCCTAGCCTCCAGCCTCATGCCTCAATTCTCATGCCGCGCTGATAACAGAGACTTTCACCGCCATATCGATGAAGTCGTCATTTGATCCCTGAAAACTGCCTGATATCGGCGCAATTTGGCTAATACAGCGCCCAACAGCGACCGCGATGAGATGACCGGAGCCGACGGCGCGGTTTGTGGGATCAAAAGAAATCCAGCCCGCTCCAGGCACATAAACCTCAACCCAAGCATGGGACGATCCCTCGCGATCAGAACCGGTCAGGCTCTGTTCGGGATCAAACAGATATCCCGAAACGAGCCGCGCGCCCAAGCCCAGAGACCTGACGGCCTCGGCAAACAGGACGGCGAAATCGCGGCACGAGCCAGATCGGCAGTTCAAGGTTTCGATCGGGCTTTGCGTTCCCTCGGCATCCCGGGCTTGGTAAGTGATTTGCTCGAAGACGCCGTTGGCAATGTCTTTCAGCAACGACAGCGTGTCGGTCGGTCGCGTCATGACAAAGCCTTCGGTCCAAGCCGCCAATTGGCCTTGCGGGTCCGCATATTGCGGCAAGGACAGAGCGCCAAGATCGGTCAATTCGTCGCTGGAATAGAGAAAGGGAAAATTGATCGCCGATGCAGCGATATCGAACACGGGCCAGACCGGCGCGGACAGGTCAACGACAGCCCTGCTCTTGATGAGCAAGCAGTCACTCGGTGCGGAAACATCGACCGAGGCGATCGAGTTGCCGGCAACATCATGTGCCCAACCGATATTCGCTTGAGGGGTCACGTCAATATCGAATGAAATCAAACTGAGATCGCGTGTTTCGCGTGGCCGCACCATCAATCTGTGTCTGCTAAGCCCTACCGGCTTTTTATAGCGGTAAGTCGTGTCGTGTTGGATCGTCAATCGCACCATCGAGTTTCCTTACACTCCGCTGATCGCAGGGGATTAGGCCATCACCATACAGGCTGAGCTCTGATTTTCCTAAGCTTGATTGGAACACACACTCTCTCTTTTGGTTGGTATCGCCGGTCACACGATCTCGCGGATGCCGCAACGAGCCAGTCCTGCGCTTGATGAACAATGGCAGGGGCAAAGGTAAGGGAAGGCCGGTTGCAGTTTTTGAGTTCATCGGGTGTCGTGACAAAAAATGCCGTGGTAGCAAACCCGTCAGCGGCAACTTTTTGTTTGGCTGATGTTTGATCCCATGCTTTGATGGTGCACCTTTCTCATTTGAATGGAGGGAAGCACTATGGGCCAAGTTCTACACGGCAGCGCCACGACGACAGAGGCAGTCCGTCGAGCAATACAAAATAGTCAAGAGAGCCTGAGAGTGCTTTCCAAGCGATACGGCATCAATCAGAAAACGGTCGTCAAGTGGAAGACGCGCACCTCACAAGCGGACTTAAGAACCGGACCGAAGGAGCCACGTTCGACTGTGCTTTCGCGGCAAGAAGAAGCGACCATTGTCGCCTTCCGCAGGCATACCTTGTTGCCTCTCGACGACTGCCTTTATGCACTCCAGCCGACAATCCCGCATCTGACGCGCTCTTCACTGCACAGATGCCTGCAACGACACGGAGTTTCGCGACTACCGAGTGTCGAAGGCGACAAGCAGCCAAAGAAGCGTTTCAAGAGCTATCCGATCGGCTATTTCCATATCGATATTGCCCAGGTACAGACAGCTGAAGGCAAGCTCTATCTCTTTGTGGCTATTGACCGGACTTCCAAGTATGCCTTCGTTGAACTCTATACCAAGGCAGGAAAGATGAATGCTGCACAGTTCCTGCGCAATCTGGTCGCCACTGTGCCCTATACCATCCATACTGTTCTGACCGACAATGGCATCCAGTTCACCAATCGGTCTCGCGATCTCCATGAGTTCCAGCACATCTTTGACCGGGTCTGCACTGGAAACGGCATTGAACACCGCCTGACAAAAGTGAAGCACCCATGGACCAACGGTCAGGTCGAGAGGATGAACCGGACTATTAAGGATGCCACCGTCAAACGGTTCCATTACGACGATCACGAGCAACTCCAGAAGCATCTGGCTGTTTTCATAGATGCCTACAACTTCGCTAGACGATTGAAGACGCTAAGGGGCCTGACCCCATACGAATTTATCTGCAAAAAGTGGACAGAGGATCCGGAAAGATTCAAAATGAATCCGATCCATCAAATCCCGGGACCGAACAGCTAGACCCCTGTCGCAATCATGCAGAAGGGTCGCTTTTTCGAGCCTGCATAGCTGATGCCGTGAGCCTCGAGTACGCGGAAAACCGAATCATCCAGCGTGGACCAAACCATAACCACTGCACTCAGCTTTTTCCCGGAGATGGATTTCATGAATGCGTCACACGCGTCCTGAGCACCAAATCCGGTTTCACTCAGTACGCATGTTCGTCGCTCCGGCTGACTACGCAATAGGATTTTTCTATTTCTTTTTTGGAAAACCGGCAGGCTTGGAACTCGCCATTTGCTTTTCAAATGTGCTGGTATCCGCAGTCTTGGCGGTTTTGTCTTTTTTGGGCTTGCGTGCTTCCTTGTTGCTGCGTTGTTGTTTCTTGGACATGGAATTAAACCTCACAGTTGGGGACGGTTTGAAACGTCCGATTTCACATTTTAGGTGCCGTGAAACTCAGGGTGCGTTCGATACGGCCCTTAAATTTCTTTATTTGTTTATTTTCGAATTTTTAAATTCAACAAGATCTGACGGAGCGTCTGCTCAAGCGACCAGCATCAAATTCTGAATTTTCAGGATAGTGACATCACACCGCGCGAAAGGTTCGTGCTCAGTCTTAAGCATGCATTTTTCAATGCATGTGATTCCATTTGTATGCGCTTTAGCTGGCTGCCGGATGAACCCTCAATTCAAAGAGAAAGGGTCGAACCCGGATGCCTTTTCGTGGCTGACAGTCCGCTTGATATCAGGATTGGCCATTCACAAATTGCTATGCCGTTTGGTTGGCCTGGGTTCGGAGACAGTTCGAGCGTACGGTGCGATCGTCAGCAGACCTTACATCGCTTTGACAAGTTCTATCTGACAGGCCTGCGCGAGAAAACCATTTGGCTTTTCGGCTCCCGTTGGTGTGGCCCAGCCGGCTTCCTCGACAATCGACTTGCGCTGATAGCTGTTCGCCGCCTTGAGATCCGCCAAGACTTTAGAAGCCATCGGATCCGATTTTGAGCTTTCGATGCAATAAGGCGTGAGTGCCGAAACGACCGCCGTTCTCGATGCACTATCAGATAGCTCTTCAGCAGAGCTGCTTGTCATCCAACCACCCCAATTGAACCCCACGACCGCAAGCGCAATAGCACCAGCTCCCGCGCCCATAAGGGCCGGTTTAATCCATTCAGAAATTTTCATGATGTGTGTCCAATCGGTATTTTAAGATGCACAATTTATCTCGTGCAAGAATTGTATGGTAGCACAATTTCCTGCAAAAATTGCATAATAAATGTTTGGCTTGTTTTTTATTCGAAAAGCAACTATGTATATGAGCATGTGTTACAGCCATCATTGGCTATCTAATCTCCCGGCTATCCGGTATGCTTGATATTCCCCTG
This sequence comes from Cohaesibacter sp. ES.047, assembly GCF_900215505.1. Taxonomy (NCBI): domain Bacteria; kingdom Pseudomonadati; phylum Pseudomonadota; class Alphaproteobacteria; order Hyphomicrobiales; family Cohaesibacteraceae; genus Cohaesibacter; species Cohaesibacter sp. ES.047. The sequence goes on along the minus strand of NZ_LT907844.1, from coordinate 3,107,648 downwards.
ATTTGTGACCGTACGAGCCCGCTGGTGTTTTCACCTGCGGACAATTTTCCCGTTCGCTTCAGGCTACGGGCATTCTTAAAAAGGAATTTGCCATGACTATCGGCACCGTTAAGTTTTTCAACTCTTCCAAAGGCTTTGGCTTCATTGAGCCAGAAGATGGTTCCAAGGACGCTTTTGTACACATCTCCGCAGTTGAGCGCGCAGGTATTGCGAATCTCGCTGAAGGTGCAAAGGTTTCTTACGAGCTGGAAAGCGGCCGTAACGGTAAAGAATCTGCAGTTGACTTGAAACTTCTGTAATTCAATACCAGCCAAGGCCGGTCAACTCGACTGGCCTTGGCTATCTCCACCGAGTGCCCCCCACAGAGGTGTATATGTGATTAGCATTGCTAAGAAAAAAGCGGAAGAACGTCTGGCGGCAGTTCAAAAGTCCCAGAAGGCTGCATTGAATGAACAGGAAGAACGCGTCTCCAAAGTTAGAGCAAATACCGCTCGCTTGAAGGCCATGCGTCTGGCCAAAGAAGAAGAAGACAGCAAGAATCCCCCTCCGGCCAAAGCCACCCGCAAACGGGCAAAGCCCAAGTAGCACACAACTTTCTCATTGATTTGATTATAGACGCTCACTTCTCGGCGAGACCCCATCGGTTTTACGATGGGTCTTAAGGCAGCATCATGCCCCGCAGAGCGAAGAAGAAGAGCGCCGCCAGTGCACCGGATACTGGCACGGTAATCACCCAGGCAGATGCGATTTTCAAAAGCGATGACCGTTTAACCAGCTGACGCTTGAGTGCCTTGCGCAGCTTTTTGCGTTGCGCTGCCGAAATAACGGCTTCCGGCCCCATTGCCTTCAAAGCGTCCAGCATGCGGTGCTTTTCCTCGGGTGGCGCATTGCGGAAGTCCATCAAAACGGCTTCCACCTGATCGAGGTTGGGATCTCCTTCGTGTTTTGCCAGCACATTTTCGACCACTCTGCCCAAGCGCTGTTCCAGAAATTCCCGCAAAAACCCAACGCCAAACACCGCCCCTAGAGCCACGTGGGTTGAACTGATCGGCAGGCCCAACTGGCTGGCAATAATCACGGTGACCGCTGCTGCGAGCGCAATACAAAAGGCGCGCGAGCGGTCGAGCTCGGTGATTTCCGAGCCAACGGTGCGGATGAGTTTGGGGCCGAACAGCGCCAAACCAAACGAAATTCCGATCGCGCCGATGACCATCACCCACATGGGAATCGCCACCTTGCCGCCGCCGCCCCCTTGGGTCAGCACATCGACAACACCGGCGAGCGGGCCAACCGCGTTGGCCACATCATTCGCCCCATGGGCAAAGCTCAGCAAAGCTGCCGCAAAGATCAAGGGCACGGTGAAGAGCCGGTTGACGCTGGACCGATCCGGCGAGAGATTCTGAGTCGCACGGACGATGAAGGGGCGGACAGAAACGTAACAAAGGACAGCGACCGCCGCACCCACAAACAAGGCTGTCATAGTATCAAGCTTGACCAGATGCTTGATCCCCTTGAGCGCAAGATAGGTGGTAAACACCCAAGCCATGATGGCATTCATGAAGGGAACGACCTTTCGCGCCGCGCTCACAGGGTCCGATTGAAAGAAGATCAGCTTTTTGAGTGCATAGAGAATTGTGGCCGCAATCACGCCCCCCATCAGAGGAGAGATCACCCAACTGGCAGCGATCTGAGCCATCGAGGTCCAGTTCACGATGTCCCAGCCGGCAGATGCGATCCCTGCCCCCATGACCCCGCCAACAATGGAATGGGTTGTCGAGACAGGAGCCCCCAGCCAAGTCGCGGCATTGAGCCAGATCGCGGCCCCCATTAGCGCACCCATCATGACCCACACGAAAACGTCCGTATTGCCCACTCTGGCAGGATCGATAATGCCCTTTTTCACGGTTTCCACTACATCGCCCCCGGCGATGATGGCCCCGCTCGCCTCAAAGATGACCGCAATCAGAATCGCTGATGTCAATGTGATCGCGAAGGAACCGACTGCAGGTCCGACATTGTTGGCCACATCGTTGGCTCCGATGTTCAGAGCCATATAGGCGCCAATAACAGCAGCAGCAACCAACAGAAATGCCCGATCAACATCGGCAAACTGGGTGCCGGTGTAGATCATCACGCCCACGATAAACAGGACGGCAGTCCCAAGTCTTCCAACTTCTGTTCTGCTCAAATCAGCGGCATCCTCGATTTTGAGATAGTCTCTGACTTTCATTGTCCCCTCCGAGGCTCAATTGGGCATTCGGCCTTAGCGCGCAAGAGCGAGCCCGTCGATTGCCGAGTTGACGGCAAGCTATTCGTCGAGCAATGGGGTAGAGTTGCGTTCCGTCAAATACAAGGGATTATGTGTCGTAATTTCGGGACATATCGACAGATATTTTTAGTTTTATTCACCGAAATTCTTTTCAACTTCACGAGACATCAAGAATAAGTGCAAGATGTGCGCATTCCTAGACTCAAGAGAAGGAAGGTTAATTTTGCGAAGATTTGAGAAAATGCCGCAATTATTGCACCTATTCATAAAAAAGGAGCGCGCGCAGCGCCCCTTTTAGTTGTTTCCCAGGAAAACTCAGCTGATGGTTAGCCTTTTGAGCCGTTGGATGCGAAATAATCTCTGGTCAGTTTGAAGACAATCGGGCTCAGCAAAGCCAACGCAATCAGGTTGGGGATGGCCATCATGGCGTTGAGCGTGTCGGCCAAAAGCCAGATAAAGCCAAGATCGGCGGTGGCGCCAAAATAGATCATGACGATCCATGCAATGCGATAGGCGATCAAAACCCTGGTTCCAAACAAATACCCCACGCATTTTTCACCATAGAAGGACCAGCCCAGAATGGTGGTGAAGGCGAAGATAGACAAGGCGATGGCAATCAGATATCCGCCGACACCCGGCAAGGAGTTTTCAAAGGCCAGAGACGTCAGGGCCGCTCCCGACTCACCACTCGTCCAGGCTCCCGATGTGATAATGGCAAGGCCGGTGATCGAGCAAACGATGATCGTGTCAATGAAAGTGCCGAGCATGGCAACCAGACCCTGATTGACCGGGCCTTTGGTCGCGGCTGCAGCGTGAGCGATCGGGGCAGACCCCAGACCGGCTTCGTTGGAGAAGACCCCACGCGCCACACCAAACCGAATCGCAGCCCAGACGGCCGCACCAGCAAAGCCGCCTTCTGCGGCGGAGGGCGTGAAGGCATGAGAAAAGACCAAACCAAGTGCCGCACCGATGTTGCCGATATTGAGCAACAGCACCAGCAGGCCGGCAACAATGTAGGAAACGGCCATGAACGGCACCAGCTTGCCGGCAACAGCACCGATTCGGGTGATGCCACCAAGAATGACCATGGCGGTCAGTACCATCAACACAACGCCGGTTATGGACGTGTTCAGCCCGAAGCTGACTTCGAGCACCTGAGCCACACCGTTGGCTTGCACCCCATTGCCGATACCAAAGGCAGCAAAGGCACCGAACAAGGCAAAGGCGAAACCAAGCCAGCGCCAGTTATTGCCCAGGCCATTCTTGATATAATACATCGGGCCACCGACATAATTGCCCAGTGTGTCCTGTTCGCGATACTCAACCGCGCAGACTGCCTCGGCATATTTGGTGGCCATGCCGATCAGCGCGGTCATCCACATCCAGAACAGCGCCCCCGGGCCACCCAGAAAAACAGCCGTCGCAACACCTGCGATGTTACCGGTGCCGATTGTGGCGGACAGGGAGGTCATCAAAGCATTGAACGGGCTGATCTGCCCTTCACCCTGCTCTTCGCGCCCCTTGAACAGGAGACGAAAGCCTGTGCCTAGTTTCATGATCGGCATGAACTTCAGTCCAAGCTGCAAGAAAAAACCGACACCAAGAATGAGCACCAGCATCATCGGCCCCCAGACGATGCCGTTGATGCTGGTTACAATTGAGTTCAACGTTTCCATTGTTATCCTCTCTGTGCGTGTATTTTTTTCGTTTTTTGCCCGCCATCGCGACCGGCCCAACACTCAGTTGCGTTTATTGGATTTTTGTTTGCACGGTGGATTTCGAGGGTCAAGTTAGTTAAATGAGCCAATCTGTCAGTTGTACCTATTCCTCCCTGCGCCCGAATGACGCAGGCAGGACGACTATTGCGCTCAAGACCCATGAATACACCTGTTTCCGGGTAGTTTTTTTAGGGGTTCGTTTGCTTTCGCGTCAGGTGCGGATTAAGCGGAGAGAACAGACAGCTCGGGCTTTCTCGCGCGCGTCATTCATGTCAACGTGATCACATGACAGTATGGGAGGAATGGAAGATGATCCGTCATATCGTTCTGACAAAGTTCAAACCGGATGTGCCAGAGAACCAGATCAAAAGCCTTTACGCTGCGCTTTCAACGCTGACGGGTCGGCTTTCCGGTGCACACGGCTTTACCGGTGGCCGGTCAGAAAGCCCCGAGCAAATCGAACGGGGCTATATGCATGGGTTTGTGATCGACTTTGACAGTTGGGATGATCTCAAGATCTATGCCGATCATCCGGATCACAAGGCTCTCAGCGCTCAATTGGTTGAAAATGCTGTTGGCGGCGCGGAAGGGATTCTCGTGCTGGATTTGGACGTGTGAGGCTTGTCCTGTTTTATGGGAGGATCGCGCCAACGCATTGCCTCTCTCCTGCCGCACCTGGCCCAGATAGGCATCATGCGTCGTTGATAACAGGGGACTTGAGGCTCAAGCCTTTTGCGTGCGTTCCTCTCGCTCGCGCCGCACCTCTTTGATCGCGATATCGGCCATTTGCAGTATCGCTTCGCGAGAACCGGCCACCGCGATAAACCGCGCGCTGTGGCAAAATTTCGCTCCGCTGACACCAGAGGCCGCTTCGAGCGCTTCGTCGGACAGCCCCGCCCATGCGGCAGGCAGATCAGCGCGCTGGTCGAATGTATCTCTGGACAGCTTTATACCATTCAAAGTCCAGTCTTCTCCGCGCGGATGAATTTCAAACAGAATATGGTCAGCGCCAGATCGCTTTAAGGCCGAGAGATAGGGCATGCCCCTTGGCAGTTCGAGAATAGGCCCCTCTCCCGCTTTGGCGATTGCAGCGCGCACGATCCCCCTCGCCCGCTCCTTGGCGACAAGGTTGCGGATGAACCCTTCCAGAAAGCTGCGAGCGATGGGTAGCGCGGCCATGAAGGCATCATCATCCGCCGTTGGCGATGGATCGTCAAAGACGGGTTTGAGGTTTGCCAGCAGCGAGGGCAGCGTCAGGCTCGACAAGGGGCCAGCCACGGACGGCTCGATGGTTCCGTTGTCCAGAAGATCGATCGGCAACACAAAATCTGCGTCGAGGGCAGCATGGATCGCCTCAAGGTCCACATCCGGCACCTCGATTGCCGCCAGATAATCCCGTCCGAAATGCTTCCAGATAAGACCGAAGGAACTGAAGGGTTGCCCATCCTGCCGAAGAGGACCGGGTTTCTGATGATGGTCAAAGATCTGCCGGGCCTGATCATAGGCACCTCCGACATCAAAAACGATCTTTTCGGGTGCCGGCGCGATATGCTCTCTGTTGCGACTGCGGATCAGGTGCGCATCCGGAAACAGATGCGTCAGAACCACCGAGGACAGGACTTCATCCGCGTGAAAACCGCCGGAATGGGTGACAAGCTGAGTAATGATCATCGCGGTGTTCCATGTCTTTCAGAGGTGTGCTGCCCCCGTGAGGGAGCGCGTCGCTTGTCTCCTCTTCACACCAATTCCTTGAAAGATCAACCGGTTTATCTCATCGCGGTGAAAGCAAAGCAAACGAACTAAAGCATATCGCAATTAATTAACCTCATACCCGGCAGCTTTGAAGTAGTTCAGACACTCCTTGGCAGAATAGAGGTCACAAATGTCACCGATCGCGTCTGAGATTGTATCGAAGCTTCTGGCTGCTCGCTTGCGCAGCAGTGTCTTGAGTTTGGAATATGCCATTTCGATGGGATTGAGGTCCGGTGAATATGGCGGAAGAAACAGCAGCCATGCTCCCTTTGATCTGACGAGCTTTTGAGCTTTCTCACTTTTGTGGAAGGCGACATTATCGAGGATGACGATGTCGCCAGCTGACAGGGTCGGCAGTAGTTGAGTTTCAATCCAAGTTTCAAAGATACGTCGGTTCATCGGAGCATTGACGATCCAGGGCGCAACCATCCCACGGGATCTCAAACCAGCGATGAAGGTCTGGGATTTCCAATGACCAAAAGAAGCGTGAGCGCGATAGCGCTGTCCTTTTGGTGACCATCCAGACCGTTTGGTCAGCTTCGTGTTGGTTGATGTCTCATCGATAAAGATCAATCGGGACAATGCTTTGTTGAAGAAAGGCCGGCGCTGATTGATCCATACATACCGATCATGAGCAATCGCGGCCCGTAGCTGTTCAGTGGCTACCAGACTTTTTTTTATGGCTCAGGCCGAGCCTGTGAAGCACGCGCCCAACGCTAGAGCGATGCACATGGACCCCGCGTTCAGCCAATTCCAGACAAAGCTCATCAAGCGTCAGATCGCCATTCTCAGACATGCGCCTTGTGATCCATTCATGATGCACACCCAATTTGCCTTTGTCTGGTCGGCCTTGCTTGCGAGGCTGCACAGAACCCGTCTCTTTCTTGAGAAGCATCAGGTTATTGACAAACCGTGGTGACACGCGGAAATGGCTGGCGGCCGCCCGATGCGAATGACCGGCATCAACAAATGAAGCAACACGTTCGCGCAATGCAATAGGAAGTGATTTGCCCATGATGATCCCCTTTTCTCAAAGGGAATCACAATTGGCAAAAAATGGGAATCCTGAATCTCATTAACTGCGACACGCTTTAGGTTATAGCGCAGAGGGAATTTCTCCCCTCCAGCCCGATTGAAAACCAGGAGGCCCATCCCCAATAGCCTCTACGGCTCAGGCCTCTTTGCTGAAGAAGAGGCGATAGAAGACGGGAGCTGCCAACAGGGTAAGCACGGTGGCAAACCCCAATCCACCCATGATCGTGACAGCCATCGACGCGAAGAAGGCATCCCACAACAGGGGGAGCATTCCCAGAATCGTGGTCGCAGCGGCCAACGTCACAGGCCGAACACGAGTGGTGGATGCCCGAACAATCGCCTCGTTAAGCGCCAGCCCCTCGGCGCGGACCAGATCAATCTCCTCGACCAGAACGATCCCGTTCTTGATCAGCATCCCCGACAGGCTCAGCAGCCCAAGAAGCGCGGTGAAGGAGAAGGGGATCCCGCTCAGCAGCAAACCGATCGAGACACCATTCACAGCCATCGGCACGAGCAACCAGATGATTAACGGTTGGCGCAGTTTGCCGAACAGAACGATCGAGATGACAATCATGATAATGAGTGTGATAGGAAGCTTGAGGCCGAGGCTTTGCTGCGCCTCGGTCTGGGTTTCATATTCCCCGCCCCATTCGAAATTATACCCGGAGGGCAGGTCCATCGCCTCGATAGCCGGACGAACCTCTTCAAAGACCGCAGAAGCATTGGCATCTTCAGCCACCCCGGAGAGAACCGTCAGGTTATAGACCCTGTCTCGTCGCTGGATGTGGGTATTCTCCGTTTGGGGCTTCAGGCTCTTCACAACACCGGAAATGGGCACATAGCGTGATGCAGCAGAAGAATAGATCGGCTGGTCAAGCAAATGAATGGCCTGTTTGTCGTTGCGATCAGTCGTACGGATCTTGATCGGGATGCGGCGATCTTCCTCACGATAGATACCCGCAGTCAGACCGTCAGTCGCCATTTTGAGGGTGTCGGATACATCCGCACGCGTGATACCTGCGATCAGGGCCTGATCCTCGGCATAATCCGGACGAAGTGTGAGCTCCTGTTCATACCAGTTTTGTCGGATGTTCTCGACCCGGTCGGAGCTTTTCCTCATCAGGTTCTCTGCTTCATGCGCAAGGGCACGAAGAACCGTTGGATCGGGCCCGGAGAATCTTCCCTGGATGGGCGTGCCTCCGCCGGGGCCAAAGGTCAGCCGCTCCGTTCTGAACAGGCCGTCGGGCAATGCCCGTTCGGCAAATTCGGTGAGGTTTTCTCGCAATGCAGGAATTGCATCGAGATTTTTGGCCCGGATTATCAAATGGCCGTAGCTGGCAAGACTTTCCTCCGCCTTATAGGTCAGCATGAAGCGCGAAGCGCCCCGGCCGATGAAGGTTGCGGTGGAAACCACCTCGTCCTGCTTGGCAAGCCATGATTCCAGCACTTCCAGATCCGCAGACGTGCGCTCGATACTAGACCCCTGTGGCAACTTGTAGTGAACGAAGAAAAGAGGTGTATTGCTGGGTGGAAAGAATTGTTGTTTCACCTGTCCGAAACCGACATAGCAGGCAACGGTTAGCAAAATCAGGCCGATCACAACGAACCAGCGACCGCGCAAAGCGCCACGCAGCATTTTGGCGTAGGCGCGGAAGACAGGGCCGCCATAGGGGTCCTTGTCACGATCTTTGCCGTGTTGAAAGAGATAGTGGCCCAAAAGCGGGGTCACCGTAACCGCCAGCACCCACGATATCAAAAGCGAAATGGCGATGACCGCAAACAGCGAGAAGAGGAATTCTCCCGTTGCGTCATTGCTCAACCCTATGCCGGCAAAGGCCATAATCCCGATCACCGTGGCACCCAGTAGCGGAATCTGCGTTTTCGCGGCTACCAACTGTGCCGCATCGCGCGATTCATTGCCCTGCTCCATTTCACTTTGCATGCCTTCGGCCACCACGATGGCGTTATCAACCAGCATGCCCATGGCAATGATGAGGGCACCAAGAGAGATCCTCTGCATCTCGATGCCGAACCACGCCATGAAGAACAGACTGCCCACCACAGTGAGCAACAGGGTGGATCCGACCACGATTGCGGCCCGCCATCCCATGAACAGCCCCAGCACGATAATGACAATCGAAACCGACAGCGCAAGATTGATCAGGAAGCTGTTGGAGGCCTCCTCGACGACCAGATGCTGCTGATAAATCGGATGCAGCTGGACACCATGGGGAATGTTCTGCATCAACTCATTGATCCGGTCGTCGACACGGTGGCCGATATCAACGATATTGAGATCTTCCCGCCCTGCGATGCCGATAGTGAAGGCTTCCTCTCCATCAAACCGGATCAGACGATGGGGCGTCTCCGTTTCGGAACGTGTAACGTTGGCAAAGTCATGAATGGAAATCAGCTTCCCCGACGCACCAATGGTCAGGTTGCCGATCTCTTCCACCGTTGAAGAAGCCACGGGTGCGGCAAGACGCGTGGTTTTGTCTTCTCCATGGATCGTGCCGGTATCAGTCACTGGATTGGCGATGCTCAGCGCCTGAATGATAGCGGCTGGTGAAAGCCCGATATTGTTGAGAATGGCTTGGCGGGGTTCGACATAGATGACCTCTTCGGGCAGCCCGTCGAGGGTAACGCTCGCAACGCCGTCAACGGCCAGAAGGTTGCGTCGCATATACTGGGCTAGGTCGTGCAGTTCGGAGGCCGCGAAGCCCGGCGCTGTCACAGCCATGAAGATCCCATAAACGTCACCAAAGGAGTCATTCACCGTGGGTTCTCTGGCTCCATCGGGCAGCTCTCCTGCAGCATCGGAAACCCGGTGACGCAATTTGTCCCAGATCTGGGGAAGTTGATCTGGGCCGAATTCCATGCGGATGTTGACCGTGATGCGGCTAAGGCCGGGCGCATTGGACGATGAAATATAATCGATCTCGGACATCTGCTGGATCGCGGATTCAAGAGGCTCTGAAACCTCCTCTGCCACATCTTTAGCCGATGCACCGGGATATTGGGTGATCACGACCGCTGTCTTGATAGAAAAGGCGGGATCTTCAAGACGTCCCATGGTCATGAAGCCCCAAAGGCCGCCAAGCAAACAGCCAAGAATGAGCATCCAAGTCAGGATGGGATTGTCAATAGAGGCACGGGATATCGACATGACTTACTCTCCGAACCCGGTGAAGCGACGAACAGATTGGCCTTCCTCCAGCAGTGAGGCACCAGCGGACACGATTTCGGACCCTTCTGGCGGCCCCTTTTTCAGCACGATTGCAGCATTGTCATCCGTCTCAATCTCGACCGGCTCGCGGCTGACCGTGCCGCTATCCTCATCCCCGTTCGATGGGTGATAGAGCATCACACCGGGGGCACCTTCGCTGTCATAGATGAGCGCGGTCTTGGGCAGGACGATCCGATCCGGCTTGTCTGAGGCGGACACAACCCTTACCGAAACGGAGGAGCCGGGCAGGATGGTGTGATTTTGGGGAGCGTCGATCAACGCCAAAGTGAGCTTGTAGGTCTGTGTGATCGAGGTGGCATCGGTTTCAAACTCGCGGATTTGAAGAGGGAAGCTTTGTTTGTCTTCAGGAAACTGCGCCTGAAACGCGACGTTGCCCCGATTTGAGCGTTGGGCAAGTATTTCGGGAATGTCGATATCCACCCGCCATTCCGAAATATCCTGCAGGCGTACAATGGCAGTGCCCGCTGAAACGGTCGTGAAATTGGGCACTGCGCGACGGGCCACAAGTGCATTGAAGGGCGCGTGCAGTGTCGCATCTTCCAGTTGGCGTTCAGCTTGCTCGACCTCGATTTCTGCCAGTTCAAAGGCCGTGCGGGCATCTTCAACCTGCGTCCGCGAGATGCTGCTGCCCTGAAGCTTTTTGTAGCGCTTCAATTCTCGTTCCGTCTTTTTCAGATTGAGTTTGGCCTGCCGCAGAGCACGCTCGAAGGTTTCGGTATCCAGACGGGCAACCAATTCCCCCTTTTCCAATTGGGAGCCTTCCTTGACGGGGAACTCGACGATCTGCCCGCCCACCTGAAACGCCAGATCAACGGTTTCTCGCGCACGTATCTGGCCGAAAAAGCGGCGCTCCACCCTCTCTTTCTGAGGCTCGAGTTTCATGAGTTTGACGGGACGTTTCCCGGTCTGGGCCCACGCGTACTGGCAAGCAAGCAGGCTGGCAACGATCGGCCCTGCAATGAGGAGAGTGGCTCTGCGCTTCGTCAGGATGTGCGGCTTCATGCGTTTATTTCCTCGCTTCCGCCCGGGACTGTGCCGCGGATCATCAATTGAGAAAATCTCCTCGCCATGTCCGCAGATGTGCGGGCCATATCCGAAGAGATGAGGTCGTTGGGGTTTGGCATCCATATGCATGATGCCAACAGCAGCTTCAGTTGAAGTAATACACGACCACCAAACATTGTTCCACGTTCATCTGCACAATCTCGGCATCGTCTTTTGTCCCAGAAGCTTGAGCACGAATGGAGCGAAGCGACGTCCCAAAAGGATAACAGGGGGTGCGACATTGCCGCCTTGCCTCAGCGTCAAGGCCTTTGCGACCACGCGCGCCAGCGCCAGCTTCGCGGTTCCTACACGCGCCGAAGGTCAGTCACCCCTGTCATAACAAAGGTAAGTGGACAACATCGAACCTGAACCAAGACACAAGCCAAAAGAAGAGACGCATTGCGTGTCGAGAGGCTTTCGCCCTTCGCTAGGGTCTCGTTCCATCAATGCGAATGTCTGGATTGCTGCTGTTCGAGATCACCATACGGGCGTTTAAAAGGTCATTTTCCTCGACCTTTTTCCGGGCAGCTTCTTGGGAGAAGTTCAGCTCCAGCCAGCGCCGCATGAGCCGCTCCCGCAGGATGTCTTCGGGCACATCAATAAAGACTGAAACATCGAAATGCTGCCGTAAACGGATCCACGGCTCGTCATCCAGCAGCAAGTAGTTGCCCTCAACAACGATCAATCTGGTGGATAGAGGGATCAGACGGGCACCTGCACGGGCGATTTCTATGGACCGGTCAAAGATGGGAGCGGCGATCCTGTCTTCGCGTCCCCCGCGAAGGCGATGGAGGATCGAATCAAGCCCGCCCACATCGAACGTGTCGCTGGCACCCTTTCGCGCTTTCCTGCCCATATCGTCAAGCACGATATCGTCATAGTGATAGCCGTCCATTGGCAGAAGCGTTGCCTGTTCGGCATGCCCGACATTCAGTTTTTCGACCAGCTTCTCAGCGAATGTCGACTTGCCCGATCCCGGGGCCCCAGCCAAACAAACGATAAATCTCTCACCATTGAACCGCTGCAGTATGGCATCTGCCAGACCATCGACTTGATCCACTTCCCTTGTCATCTTGTCTTCACCTTGTTGGAAAGCACTTCTTCGCCTCTCCTGTTCATCCCGCTGGGTGCTTCAGAAACGAGGACTGACGAATGCAAAGCGCCATGTGATCCGATGGTGTGCAAGTCTAGACCATCGCCCGGCTTCGTGCCATCTCAATGATGGCTTTCCACGATGAGACCCAGCGCAAGCATGATGGCGAGGTTGCGGATTTTTAATAGGAAAGCAAAGACCGGTTGGGACTGCGAACCACTCAAGACATGTCTCAAGCGATTACTGGTCGTTAGGCATTCGACACAAGATTTTTTGGGGGAAGCGTTTGTCTTTTCACCGAGACGGGAAAGACCTAACCTTTTGAAAAGGTTGGTCGGAGTGAGAGGATTCGAACCTCCGGCCCCTGCCTCCCGAAGGCAGTGCTCTACCAGGCTGAGCTACACTCCGACGCTGTTCGAGATGTGCATACTCCGAACGTCACGCAAATGCAACAATGGCTGACGATTTCTCACCAAATATCAAAAGTTTCCACTTTTCGTGTGTGTTTCAGCAGCGACATTGCCCTGACCCCGGTTGGCGCTTCACTCTGGGTAAAACCCAAGCGATAGGTGAGTGCGCGTTACCCTCTTTGATCGGTCTCGGTGACGATCATTACAAAGCCTCGGCAATAAAAACCCGGCGACAAAGCTGCCGCCGGGAGATCATGATCCAATCGCATAAGCCGAATTATTCTTCGGTAATGCGATCGTCGAGTTCGGGCGTGTAGTCCGGATGGGCCGAGATGTAATCGGCAACGACATTCTCGAGGTTCGGACCGTAGTCATAGGCGTTCATGCCGTTGGTTGCGAAGACCTTGTAGCCGTCACCGCCAGAGCGCATGTAGTTGTTGGATGCAACGCCGTAGGTGGCTTCGGGATCCAGCGGAACCCACTTGCCATCCTGCATGACTTCAGCCGAGATCACGCGCTCACCAGCAGGCTTGGATTTGGTCCAAGTGTATTTGAGACCGGCAACTTGCGGGAAGCGACCTGCGACCTCTTCGACCTGCGAGAGGCCATTTTCCAGAGCAGCGATCACATCGGCGCCCTTGAGCTGGAAGGTGGCGATTGTGTTTTGGAACGGCAGGACCGTCAAAACTTCACCCATAGTGACTTCGCCAGCATCGATGGAGGCACGCAGACCGCCCCCGTTCTGAATGGCGATGGAAATGCCCTGATCCTTCACGCGATCAAGCATGGCGTCAGAGACGAGGACACCCATTTCACAGAGTTTGACGCGGCAATTGTCGCGGCTGCCGTCGATCTCATCAGCAACAGAGCCGATGACCTTGACCTTCAGCTCTTCGATCGGAGCGCCCAGTTCGTTGACGCGAGCCAAGAAGCCTTCGTCAGGGGTGACAGACTTATCAAGAATGATCGGATCGCCCTTGGCGGAGATGACTTCGCCGTCATCGTCCCATGTGACGACAACATCGCCGACATATTTGGAATAGGCGTAGGCCTGAACGATTGGCACATCTTTGCCATCAGGGTTCTTGACCATCACCGGATAGGGGCCTGCTGCCTTGTCGTCGGTGTTGGACAGAAGCGTGTGGGAGTGACCACCGACGATGATGTCGATGCCAGACACTTTGGATGCCAGATCCATATCCTTGGGCAGACCTTCGTGGGTGACCGCGATGATCTTGTTCACGCCCTGCTCGGTCAGTTCCATGACCGCCTGCTTCAGATAGTCCTCGGAGGAGGAGAAAATGACTTTGTCTCCGGGGGACGAGGTTTCAACGGTGTCTTCAGCCAGTGTGGAGACGAGACCGATTTTCTCACCGCCAACTTCCTTGATGATGTAGCCCTTGATCTTGCCTTTAAGGGCTGGCTCACTGGAGACATCAATGTTGCCGGAGATGATGGGGAATTCGGCCTTGTCGACAAAAGCGGACAGTGTTTCCGGTCCATCATCGAATTCGTGGTTGCCGACGGCCATGACGTCAAAGCCGATGCCGTTCATGAATTCAACGGCGGCGTCGCCCTTGTAGGTGGAATAGAAGAGTGAACCCTGGAACTGGTCGCCGGCATCGATGACGAGAAAATTCTTGCCGGCATCGGAGAGTTCGCCTCGGCGCTGATTGATCATGGTCTTGACGCGGGCGACGCCACCAAAGCACTTGCCTTCTGCTTCGCTCTCGTCGTCACAGGTGGAATCATATTTGTTGATGGATTCAATGCGGGAATGCAGATCGTTGATATGCAGAATGTTGAGAGAATAATCCGCATGCGCCGAGCCAGCAAAGCCAGCAGTCAGCGCCATGGCAGCAACACCGGTGAGATATTTTTTCATACTATTTGAAACCTCCAAACGATTGAATACTTCCTTGCGCCACTTATCGATGGCGCAGGATCCTCCGCTGCTTTTTCGCAGACAGATGGACCCTTTCGGGAGACACTTGCAGAGCCGTTTGCCGGGGAGGCTCTGACGTGCAGGAACGTTATCGAACCTCAACAACTTTTTCATGACAACTACGACTTGGGCAGTGGCCTCTGACGCAATCCCCAGAAATATGTCGATTTTTGCCGACATGGGGCGGTCTATGGGTTTTTACGAGGGTTATTGTCCCCCATTCGGCCATTTAGAAGCGCCAAAAGTCAGCAATGACACCAAGACTGCCCCACCGCCTCAGCTTTCGGGCAGAGCTTCGCAATAGTACCAGCGGCCTTTGGATTTGCGAAAAAGACTCAATTCGCGATGAGTATGAAGGCTTCCACCGGCCAGATATCGGGCCTCGAACAAGACCATGCCGCGACGGTCTGTCGCCTCCCCTTCCCTCACATCAAGAATGTCCAGTCCAACCCAGTGATTTTCAGCGGCCCATCGCGCCGTGGCGAAGTGATCGAACCCGGGTTGGTATTTCGGCCAGAGTGTCTGATACAGATAGTCGATATTCTCATGCACAAAAGCTGTGTAGCGAGACCGCATGAGGCTTTCAGCGCGTGCGGGCAGCTCTTTGCCGTCGAGATAGGGTCCGCAGCAGTGGGTAAGTGGCTTGCCGCTGCCGCAAGGACACGAAGCATCGCTAGGGGAGCCCTTGGTATCAGTGCCGTTCATCATCTCTTTTCCTTCGCCGCATCGTTGTAAGGTTCGGCTTTTTATTTTGCCAATTTCCGCTAAAATGGCATTCTCATCTCGGCCAATGCAAGTGGACCGGCCTCAGTTGATCCCGGTCCCGCCAAGACGCAACTTCCACGAAAGACACTTATCATGCAATATGCAAAGCTCGGCCACACTGGCCTCGATATCTCCCGCCTGTGTCTGGGCTGCATGTCCTACGGAACACCGGGCGCTGGCTCACATCCCTGGTCGCTCAACGAGGAAGACAGCCGGCCCTACATCCGCAAGGCACTGGAGATGGGAATCAATTTCTTCGATACGGCCAATATGTACTCGGATGGCTCGTCAGAAGACATCGTTGGTCGGGCCCTCAAGGATTTTGCCCGGCGCGAAGAAGTGGTGATTGCCACCAAGGTGTTCAATCGGATGCATGAAGGACCCAACGGCGCAGGGCTTTCCCGCAAGGCCATCATGCAGGAGATCGACAACTCCTTAAGGCGTCTGCAAACCGATTATGTCGACCTCTATCAGATTCACCGCTTTGATTATGAAACGCCAATCGAAGAGACGCTGGAAGCGCTCAATGATGTCGTCAAGGCGGGCAAGGCGCGCTACATCGGCGCCTCATCCATGTTTGCCTGGCAGTTTGCCACCATGCTGGCGACGTCCAAAGCCAATGGCTGGAGCCGATTTGTCTCAATGCAGAATTTCGTCAATCTCATTTATCGCGAGGAAGAACGCGAGATGCTGCCGCTTTGTGAGGCTGAGGGAATCGGTGTCATTCCCTGGAGCCCGATGGCACGCGGTCGTTTGACCCGGCGCTGGGATGCTGAGAGCACGCCAAGAACCGAGACCGATCCACTCCGCCGCAGCCTGTTTGCCGATATGGAAAAGGCGGACCGGCTTGTGGTCGACGCCGTGGCAGATGTGGCCGAAGCACGGGGTGTTCCAATGGCTCAGATCGCACTGGCGTGGGTGCTTCGCAAATCCGTAATCTCGGCACCGATCATCGGGGCCACAAAGTTGCATCATCTTGATGACGCAGTGGCTGCGCTCGACATCGAACTGACAGATGAAGAAGTCGCCAAGCTCGAGGCCCCTTACGTACCGCATCCGGTTGTCGGTCACTCTTGAGGTGACACCGAACAGTCAGGATCCATTGAGGCGATAGAAAAAGACTATGCGGCAAATTTGCTTTATCGGAGCATCCACCGTCGAAGGCATGGGTGACGAGGCCGGTCTTGGCTGGCCGGGGCGACTGTGGCGATCGCATCGTGACACGCTAAACGCCTTCGTTTTGTACAATCTGGGCATTCGCGGTCAGACACTTGGCCAGATCCGCAAGCGGGCACGAGCAGAGTGCGAGCCCCGGCTCCAGGGGACGATGGGTCCGTTGATCGTGCTGGGCACCGGTGCCAATGATCTTTCACGTTTCATCGATGGCGATTATCGCGGCAAAATGCGGACGCCCTACCGTGCCCTTGATCGCAATTTTCGTATGCTCATCGACAACCTGACAGATCTCGCCCCCGTGATGGTGGTTGGGCCTGCGCCTGTTGATGAAGCACGCGTTCGCCTGCATCCGGCCAATCAGATGATGTTCGAGTTCCGCAACGAGGATATCGAGACCGGGAGCCTCCTCTATCGCGACATCTGCGATGACCTTCAGATCCCCTATTTCGATCTTTATACGGCTCTGGTCGACAATGCCGACTATCTCAGCGCTCTGGCCGAGGGCGATGGCCTCCATCCGACCGGGGCTGGCTATCAGGCTGTGGCTGATGCCGTTGCCAACTGGGTCGGCTGGCAAAAGACGCTGTCCGAAGGGTGGGTCAAATAAAACTCGCTCTTGGCCTATTGATGGTTGCCATGTGCGGTGAAGTTGCCTACATCAGCCCAGATCAAAGTCCCAAGTGAAGACCATTCACCCACACCGCCAGCCAAGGAGCCCGCAATGCAAAATCTTCCCGCTCTCTTCCAGATCGGCAGCTATGAGATGATCGTGGTTCAGGTGTTGTTCCTGGCAGGTGTCATCGGTGCCATCACGGCGAAGGCCAAGGGACGATCCGGATTTGTCTGGTTTGTCCTCAGCGTGGTGAGCTGTGGCGCGGGCATACTTGTCGTGCTCTTCCTGCCGGTGGTCAAGAATGAAAAGACCGGACCGGCAGAGACTGAAACGAAATCCGATATGAAAACCGGGTCTCGCGAAGACTAGCCCGACGCTCTGCTATTTGCGATTGAAAAACGCGGCGAAAGCCGCTTGCGCCTCGGCCGACTGGAGCTGTTGGGCAAAGCTTTGTGCCTCGTCTCTGATGCGCTGTTTGACGTCTTCCACTGATGCCTTTCGCATCAGGTCACGCGCCATGCGCATGGCGCCAATCGGTTTGGCCGCGATCCTGCTGGCCGCTTGCATGGTGACCGGCTCCAGCTCGTCAGAATGCGTAACCTTATTGATCACACCCGCTTTTTCAAAGCTTTGAGCGTCGAACGCCTCGCCAATGCACAATAGCTCAAAGGCTTTGGGATGCCCCATGATACGCGGGGCAAGGAGAGAGCTTGCGGCTTCAGGCACCAATGCAAGATCGGTGAAGGGCGTCTTGAAGAGCGCGCGGTCCGAGGCCACAACATAATCGCAGTGGAACAGCATTGTGACGCCCACACCGATGGCGAGCCCGTCCACGCCAGCAACAATTGGCTTTTCGGCCTCAGCGAGCGTATCCAGAAATGCAATGATCGACTCGCCGAGGCCCCCTTCTCTCGCCATGTTCGCGAATTCACCAATGTCGTTGCCCGCGCTGAAAGCGCCCGGCACGCCGAGCAGGACCGAGGCGCGCGTGTCCGGATCTTCATTCGCCTTGGTCAGAGCCTCAGCGATGGCATCATACATGGGGATCGTGAGGGCATTTTTCTTCTCGGGCCGATCCATTCGGATCACGCGAACGCCGTCGTTGATGGACACTTTGACATGATCACAGGCAGACATGATTTCCTCTTCGCTTTGCGCTCACTCTCCACTTAACGTAAAGGGAAATGCAAACTCAGACAAGTTGAATTGCACGAAGCAGACGCTTCATGCTCCTAGACCATGGCATCAGGGGTATGGTGTCAAGTTCGGAAAAGACCGATGATCAATCCACGTCGAGCGGTTCGGTGCCCATGGCTTGCCCCTCAGCCGACAGACGGATTTTCTCCACCTTTTCCTCGGCCTTTTTGAGAAGAGCGTCGCAGTGGCTTTTGAGCGCCTGTCCCCGCTCATAGGCTTCGATCGACTTTTCCAGCTCCACGTCGCCGCGTTCAAGGCGTTGAACGATCTGTTCAAGTTCCGCAAGAGCCGCTTCGAAGGTGAGGTCGGACAGATCAGTCATTGGGGCGCAGGTCCTTTTGCTTATTTTGGATGTGGATTGATGAGCGCCCCCGAGTGAGGGCAAGTCAGCAAGGGCATCCATGAAAATCGTATCTCAGAATCGCGTCGTTTCAGAGATTTGGCCTTTTCTTTTATTGCATGGAAAGGGTGCTTTGCAAATGCCTCTGCTTCTATCGCTATGTTCATCCTCATCCGTCTTGTGCGCGAGCACGCACGCTCTCAGCCACACGGCCAATAGTGCTTAAAAGCCCTCCCCTTCTAGCCATGCATCAACCGGTCAACATGAACCGCCACCGACCGGGCAAGGGCCGTGAGATCATAACCGCCCTCGAGCAGGGAGACGATCCGATTGTCACAGCATTTGTCGGCAACATCCATGAGCTTGCCGGTCATCCAGGAGAAATCGGCCTCGGTACAAGTCAGATCCCCCAAAGGATCGCGAATATGTGCATCAAAGCCTGCGGAAATGATCACCAGATCGGGATTGAAATCATAGAGTTCGGGTAGCAGGCGCGCTTCGAACGCCTCGCGTATCTTGTCGGAACCGTCGCCGATGCCCAAGGGAGCATTGACGATGTTGCCCATGTCATCCTTGCCCGCTTCGTTCAAAGCCCCCGTGCCGGGATAGAGTGGCATCTGGTGGGTTGAACAATACATGACGCTCGGATCATCCCAGAAGATATCCTGTGTGCCATTGCCATGATGCAGATCCCAATCGATGATGGCGATCTTTTCCGCACCATATTTGGACTGGGCATAGCGAGCGGCAACCGCTGCATTGTTGAAGAAACAAAAGCCCATGGCCTTATTGATCTCAGCATGGTGGCCCGGCGGACGGATACCGCAGAAGGCATTGTTCACCAGCCCTTGCATAACCTCGTCGACCGCTTGCGTCGAAGCGCCGATTGCATAGAGTGCGGCGTCGAACGTGTCCGGGGACAGCGTCGTATCCCCATCGATGGCCACCAGCCCTTCTTCGGGGGTCAGAGTTTCGAGCTGGTCGACCAATTCGGTCGGGTGGCATCGCATGATATCCTCGCGACTGCCCATGCGGGCCTCCTCGCGGGGCAGAAAATGGAACTTCTCGTGTTCGAGTGCCATATTAACTGCCCGCATGCGATCCGGGCGCTCCGGATGCCCTTCCGGTGTCTTGTGTTTGAGGAAGGCTGGGTGGGTGATGTAAACGCTGGTCAAAGGCCGGATGCTCCTCCATGGAGTGCAGCGCCTTATTTTATGGCGGGCGACTCCCTTATCCGTGTAGGTGTAACACCTCATCCAACGATCCGGATGGTTGCAAGTCAATGCAACATTCGAGGCAGAGAGGATCACTCTGTCATGGCGTGGCCCTCCTCATGGCATTTTCTCCCCCTGATGCCCTTGGAACGGTCGATGCGTTTGGGTCACGCCTGTGTATGTTAACCATGTTGCCCCAAAAGCATGTGTTCACGATTGATTAACCATAATCCCTTTCCTAGACTGCGCACGGACGATCGTAGCTGGATCGCCCTTCACGGCCTTGTGGAGGGGTTCGGGCTTGGCTGCCTGACAGGAGACGGTGCATGTTCGCACTCTATGGAAAACTCTATTCGATCCTGAAGCGCTCCTTTAGCTTTTCCGGCCGCAGCCCACGCAAGGACTTCTGGTTTTTCTTTGTTGTCTATGCCCTGCTCTATTTCGCCGCTCTCGGAGCCGATGTGAGCTATTATCGTATGACGGAGCCCACCGGTATTTTTCTGACCCTGCAAACGCTTTTCGGCGGCAGGGAGCCATTTGTCTGGCTGCACCTGATCCTTCTGTCTCCGGCCATGCTTGCGGTAATGATCCGCCGCCTGCATGATCGCGGGCGCAGTGGATGGTGGAGCCTTGTCTATCTGGTGCCGTTGCTTGGCCTTGTTCCAATGGTCGCAATGTTGGCCCGAAAGGGGCAGGACGGGTTCAACCGCTTCGGGGCCAATCCCCTCAGCGTTGCCCAGATTGAGGCCGCGGACCGACTCTCGCAGAGACCGAACGGCGACGCTCCTGCCGCATCCGGCCAATATGCAGCGGCTGAATAGCCCGGAACCATCCATCTCGTCCCTCTTTGCTCTCCACTGCATCCTCGGGGCCTTTGCCCCTTGTCAAACCAGACACCGAGAACACAGTCTGCGAACCGTGTTCACGAAGCTTTGACTGTCATTTCTGGTCTTTTGTTCCATTCCAGCCGTAGGAAGGGGAGCAAACATGATAGGATTTGCTCGATTGACCACCAGCTCAACCGGCCCTGCTGGCTATCGAGCGAAAGATAGGAGAGTCTTGCATGCCACCAGTTCTGTTCACTCGCCGATCCTTGCTTGTCGCAGGCAGCACCGCCCTTGCTGCGGGCGTATCAGGTCCACTTTTCCGCACGGTTCCGGCAGAAGCCCGAAGTTTGGACCCCACCCCATCGATGCGGAGCGGAGCCAACAACTACATACCCGGCGCTCCGATCGTCGAGCGCATTGGCGCGGGGGGCTTCATGATGACGGGAACCGTTCGCAGAGCGGGAGACGGAACACCGCTCGCCGGTCAACGCATCCAAATCTGGGCCCACACGACCGAGGGCTATGAGAGCGATCCAGAGAGCCACGGTGCAACGCTAACCGATAAAAACGGAAACTTTCGTCTCGAAATGCCGCAGATCGTTCCCGCTTTTGGCCAGCCTCATGGACATCTGGCCTATGACAGCGGGGACTTCGAAACGGTATTCCTTCGCCCTGTCATGGCGAGCTCCAGAGACACGAACCTCAGCGCTCATTTCGTTCTGAAGCCCGTCTGATCGCACCGATGTTCAAGCCCTCAAGCAGGACACGTGCCCTGCTCATCTGGATCGGCCTCCTTGCTGTCATTCTCGTTCCGCTCATTGCATCGGCCATGAGCCCTTTGCTGGCGTGGCGAAGACCTGCCTATATCATCGCGGGATTTTCCGGCGTGATTGCTATGTGCCTCTTGCTGCTTCAGCCGCTGCTGGCTGGTGGCTTACTTCCCGGGCTGTCCCTACTGCGAGCAAGGCGGGTTCACCTCTGGACCGGCATAGCCCTTGTCGGTGCGGTTCTGGTTCATGTCGGAGGACTTTGGATCACCAGCCCGCCCGACGCGATCGATGCGCTTTTGTTGAGGGCTCCGACCGCCTTTTCCTATTGGGGTGTCGTCGCAATGTGGGCGCTCTTTATCGCCGCCCTGTTGGTTGCCCTCAAGCCCCGCCTGCCTCTGCGGCTACCGACGTGGCGCCTGCTGCATAGGGCACTTGCTGTCGTGATCGTCATCGGCAGCGTGATTCATGCCTGGCTGATTGAGGGGACCATGGAACCCGTTTCAAAAGCTGTCCTTTGTCTTTTGACATTGGCAGCAACGATCAAAGCCGTCGCGGCCCTGCGTATTTGGAGGCGTCCCGGACGTGGAAAGAAAGCCCGGCAATAGAGCCAACGGGCAACCGTCGATTAACCAAACATTTGACTTTGCTTCCTATAGTGCCATGACAACCAATGGTGTCGATTAGTGTTGGAGTTCGACCGATGAACATCTTTGACTCTGTCCGGTCAGCCTTGTCGCAATATACCGGATTCAAGGGGCGCGCCTGCCGTTCGGAATTTTGGTGGTGGCAGCTTTTTTCCTTTATGGTTCTGGTGTCTGCTGCCCAGTTTGACACCATGTTTCTCAACGTGGTCAATCTGTTTGCATCGACACCACAATCCAGTGAAGGCCCGTTCCAGATGATCTGGCTGATCGGGACAGCGGTCCCGTCACTCAGCCTTTGCGTGCGCCGCCTGCATGATATCGACAGGCGCGGCTGGTGGGTTTTCATCGTTCTGGTCCCGGTTTTCGGCTTTCTCTATCTGCTTTATCAATGCACGAAACAGGGCAGCCGCTCCTTCAACCGGTTTGGCGACAATCCGCTGGGCAATCGCCGGCCCGCCTCGCATGCTCGCGAGTTCATGCCCCAATTCGGTTAGGCGTTCCGGGCCTTGTTGGCCCGGCGGTCGATACAAAAAGCCCCCGAACCTGACGTGCAGGCCGGGGGCTTTTTCTTGTCGATATCCAGAGCGCTCGTTTCGTGATCAGCTCACGGAGATATCCAGTCCGAGATCGAAGTTCGGCGCGGAGTGGGTGATGTATCCTGCGGAAATGTA
The DNA here is from genome assembly GCF_900215505.1 of Cohaesibacter sp. ES.047. Lineage (NCBI taxonomy): Bacteria > Pseudomonadati > Pseudomonadota > Alphaproteobacteria > Hyphomicrobiales > Cohaesibacteraceae > Cohaesibacter > Cohaesibacter sp. ES.047. The sequence goes on along the minus strand of NZ_LT907844.1, from coordinate 3,084,918 downwards.
ATCAACACCGGTTTGGGCAACGGCGCGGATGGTTTCCGGGCTGACGCCGCCGGACGCCTCGGAAACGATATCGGTTCCATCCATCAAAGACAGGGCCTCACGCAATTTGTCCGGTCCCATGTTGTCGAGCATGATGACGTCGGGCTTGTTGGAAATCGCTTCCTTGAGCTGCTCGATCGTATCCACTTCAACTTCGATCTTGACCAGATGGCCGATATATTCGCGCGCACGCCGGATGGCTTCTGTTACAGAACCGGCAACCGCTATGTGATTGTCCTTGATCAGGATCGCGTCGTCCAGACCAAAGCGATGGTTGGAACCGCCACCACATTTGACCGCATATTTCTCAAAGGCCCGAAGCCCAGGCGTGGTCTTGCGTGTGCAGGTGACCTTGGCTTTCGTGCCCTCGGTCAAAACAACCATCTGATGGGTTGCCGTTGCAATGCCGGACATGCGCCCCATGAAGTTCAGCGCAATGCGTTCCGCTGAGAGCACAAGACGAGCCGGGCCAAAGATGCGGGCGACAACGTCTCCCTTGCGGACTTCGGTGCCGTCTTCCATCTGGGGCAAAAAGGTCACGATCTCGCCATGCCATTTGCCGATCTGACGAAACGCGCTGTCCGCAAGCGGAATGCCGGAGATGACCCCCTCGTCGCGAGCGGCAATGACGGCCTTGGCGTGTGCAGTCTCGGGAATGGTTGACAGCGTGGTAATGTCTCCAGCGAGACCCAGATCCTCTTTCAGTGCGGCCAGCACCGCCTCGTCGATAATTGGCTGAGGCAGATAGAGCTTGTTTGCGGAAAAGGTAGTCGCTTCGCTCATGGGCGAGATGTCCTCTTGGTCGACAGTTGATCGATAGATTGAATGGTTACGTGTGTTCGGTCTTGGCGGCAAGTCCAGCTTTCGTAAAGACTAGATCAGATCCGGTTCTTCTTCTCTTGCCTCATCCTTCAAAATGTCGGCCATGACAGCCTCTGCCTGTTTGAGCGTGATGTAGGTGCGCTTTTTCCAATCAGGAGAAGGGGTAGGATAGTCCGTGCGGTAATGGCCACCCCGACTTTCGGTGCGCAAGAAGGCAGCGACCGTGATCAGCTTGCTCGTGATAATCTGGTTCCGGAAGCTCTCGGAAATGATCTTTCTTTCAAGCTTGGCAATGATGCGAAGTGCCCTCTTCAGCCCTTCAGCGTCGCGCTCGACGCCGACATACCGGCTCATGGCCTTGCGCAGCTTCTTGATATCCTTCTTGGGCTGGCTGGCCTTGGGCAACTGTGCGTCGTTGGCGATCGGTTCGAGAACCCGGATTTGCGGAGCGTGAAACTGGCCCTTGATGTCATCGGCGACGAGGGACGCGAAAACAACGGCTTCCAACAGGGAGTTGGAAGCCAGACGGTTGGCGCCATGCGCGCCGGTCGATGTCACCTCTCCTGCGGCCCACAGGCCATCAAGAGATGTGCGCCCTTTCGCGTCCGTGAGGATGCCCCCCATGTGATAGTGCGCGGCTGGCGCGATCGGGAGTGGTTGGGTGACCGGATCGATGCCCGCATCCTGCGCGTGGCCATAAACGGTGGGGAATTCCTCAGCAAAGCCCTCGCCGATGGCTTCCCGGCAATCGAGAAAGGCCCCATGGCCCTCTTCAACCTGGCGATGGATGGCACGGGCCACAATATCGCGCGGAGCCAATTCTGCGTCCTTGTGCTCGGACAGCATGAACCGTTCCCCTGCCGCATTGATCAGGTGCGCGCCATGACCGCGCAGGGCCTCGGTTGCCAGTGGTGCTGGATCCTTGCCCACATCAAGCGCGGTGGGATGAAACTGCATGAATTCGGGATCGGCGATGATTGCACCAGCGCGCGCCGCCATGGCGACGCCATCGCCGTTGGCTTCGGGTGGATTGGTCGTGACCCGGTAAAGATGACCGGTGCCGCCAGACGCCAGAACCACAGCCCGCGCCGGAAACAGCACCGTGCTAATGCTCTCACCGTCGCCCTGTTGTCCCGTGCGTTTGCGCGCGATCACGCCGGACACGTAACGGCCATTCATTTGCAGGCTTTCAGCCTGATAGCCCGACACGACGCGGATTGACGGTATTTCGACAACGCGCCGGATCAGCGCCTCCATGATCGCAAAGCCAGCCTTGTCACCCGACACGCGCACGATGCGATCTGCCGAATGCGCCGCCTCGCGGCTCAACTGGAGTTTTCCTTCCAGATTCTTGTCGAACGGCACGCCAACCTCAAGAAGGTCCAGAATACGCTCGGCGGCCTTGGACGTCATGAGCCGTGCGATATCCTCATCGACAATTCCGGCACCGGCTTCGATGGTGTCCGCCAGATGCGAGGCGATGCTGTCCCCTTCGGACACAGCCGCGGCGATCCCCCCTTGCGCCCAAACCGAGGAAGCCCCCTCCCCGATCGGAGCTGCTGAAATCAGGGTCACAGGTCTTGGTGCAAGCTTGTAGGCGCAGAAAAGCCCTGCCAGCCCGCCACCAACGATAATCACATCATCATGTTGCTGCCAGCTTGCAGGGCGGAAATCATCGGGAGCGGAGAATATCATTTTTGGATTTGTCCCTGAAGGGTGAGACAGGCAGACCTGAGAGCAAGAAACCACAGGACGCCTGCGGGAGCAAATGAAAGGGCCCGGCTGTCCATTGCATCAGTTTGTCTTTCTGAGCATTTCGTTTGGACGTCCGGGCCCTTTCCTTTTATCGGTTTATGGCCATTATGATTTGAGATTGATCATACGTTCGACCGCTTGGCGCGCTTTATCCGCGACCATCGGATCCACCGTCACCTCTTCCTGCATGTAGAGCAGGCTGTCGAGGATCTTGGGCAGGGTGATCTTTTTCATGTGCGGGCACAGATTGCAGGGCCGAACGAAATTGACCTCCGGCGCTTCACTGGCCACATTGTCGGCCATAGAGCATTCCGTGATCATCATGACCTTTTCGGGCCGGTTGGTTTTGACCCAGTCGATCATGCCCTTGGTGGAGCCGGAAAAATCGGCCTCATCGACCACTTCGGGCGGGCACTCGGGATGGGCGATAACCTGCACATCCGGCATCGAGCGCCGGTAGGAGCGGATTTCATCGGCGGTGAAGCGCTCATGCACCTCGCAGGAACCGGCATAGGTCAACACTTCCACATCGGTCTGACGCGCAACATTCTTGGCAAGATACTGATCAGGGATCAGAAGCACGCGATCCGTGCCCATGCTTTCAACCACTTGAACAGCATTGGACGAGGTGCAGCAGATATCGCACTCTGCCTTTACGTCAGCGCTGGTGTTGACATAGGTGATGATCGGCACGCCGGGGTAACGCTCACGTAGTTCGCGCACGTCAGCGGCGGTGATCGAGGAGGCCAGCGAACAGCCAGCGGTGCTGTCCGGGATGAGCACGGTTTTCTCGGGGCAGAGGATCTTGGAGGTCTCGGCCATGAAATGCACACCGCACTGGATGATGAGGTCCGCATCCGAGCGGGCCGCCTCGATTGCCAGTTGCAGGCTGTCGCCTCTGAAATCGGACACGCCATGGAAGATTTCCGGGGTCTGGTAATTGTGCGCGAGGATGACCGCACCGCGCTCCTTTTTCAGCCGGTTGATCGCGGCCACATAAGGCGCATGAAAGGGCCATTCCATCGGCGGGATGACATGCTTGACCTGCTCGTAGATCGGGGCGGTCTCGGCGGCAATCTCATCGGTATATTCAAGCTCCGGCATTGGCAGAACGCCCCGTTGCAAAGCAGCCTTGCTCGGCTTGCGGGTGGCGAAGTCGGTTGCGGTTTGTGCAGGCATCATCATGCGACACTTACCTCCTTTGCTAGAGTGCACCCGGCCCGATGGCCCATGGTCATCCGGTCAAACAGGTGCTCGTGTTCAAAGACACTCAGCCCCAGTGTTCGAATTTGCACTGAAGACTCTGGTTGTGTCGTACCATTCGAAACGTCCTTATCAACGTTCCCATTGCTTCCTTGTTCCTTCTTCGCACTCTTTTTGCGCGAAAAAGCAGAGCCTTTGCAAGAACAATCACAAAGGTCTGTTTTGGAGCTGAAATCGAAAGATTTTGACCAACTCCATATTTATGCTCATTTTGAGCATAAGGGGAGACATAAAACGACCAGCTTGGATGCTGGTCCTGTTGCGGATCGTCAAGGATCCCTTGCTTCGATGCTAATGATCCCTTGCTTCGATGCTAATATAGGATCAACCTGTCCACTTTTCCAGACCCTAAGAGCCATCAGGGGATAAAATGCCTTGGCCTATAGGCCCTTGCAAAAAGGTTCATCCGAAGCATGCTTTTAGGCAAGACAAGATGCCGCAGGGCAGAAGAGACGGGCGGAACAAAAGAAAGACCCGTGAACCAGAGGAACACGGGTCAATCCATGAAAAAAAGAAATAAAATCAGGTGCTGAAATCAATACACGAATGTGAAATCCAACGAGAGCTTCTCTGTTAGAGAGACAATATCGCCGTTGCATGTCAGATAGATGACATCTCTCATTGCTGTTGGTTGGCGCCTTAATTGCCTCGTATGTGATCTGACTTGCGCCCTTGACGGTCACACCATTTCGGCCCGTGTCCATCAGCAGATTTGATCATTCCATCAAGAACAATCGCTTTTACTTAGGAATAAACGCCCCTACACTCCGTCGTCCAATGCAGAGCGCCCTTCCCTGAAAGGACCACGACATGAATGCAGAGAGCAAGACACGCCTGCCCTACGGGATGATCATCCTGCTTGGTTGCACCATTGCCGCGCTTGGATTTGGTCCACGAGCAACAATGGGGTTCTTCCTCACACCGGTCACCAATGAGAATGGCTGGAGCCGCGAGATTTTCTCACTCGCCATTGCGATCCAGAATCTTGTCTGGGGTTTGGCACAGCCGTTTGTGGGCATGATCGCTGATCGATTCGGGACTGCGCGCGTTCTTGTCGTGGGCGCCCTTACCTATTCAGCGTCTCTGTTCTGGATGTCCACCGTTCAGGATCCCTCATCTTTTGTGATGAGCGCGGGCGTGCTGATGGGCATTGGTATTGCCGGTTCAGGATTCTTTCTGGTGCTCGCGGCTTTTACCCGTCTGCTGCCGCTTCACATTCGCTCGGTTGCCTTCGGTCTTGGAACGGCTGCGGGCTCGATGGGGCAATTCCTCTTTGCACCGATCAGTCAGGGCTTGATGAATAGCTATGGCTGGCGCGAGACCCTGATGATCATGGGGGTCATCGTGCTGATCGTCCCTCTCATTGCGCCGGTATTCCGCGGCAAACCACAATCAAGCAGCTTGGCCGGTGAACGCGAACAGAGTCTTTTGGAAGCCCTGCGAGAGGCCTTCGGGCACAATTCCTATGTTCTGCTCGTCTTCGGCTTTTTCGTTTGTGGCTGGCACCTTGCCTTCATTACCACCCACCTGCCACCCTTCATTGCTGACTACGGCATTGATGCCAAGTGGGGTGGCTGGGCAATCGCGCTCATTGGCTTGTTCAACATGGTCGGCGCTTTTCTATCAGGGATTCTGGGCCGCAAGATGCCTTTGCGCTACATGCTTAGTTTCATTTATTTCGCTCGCTCGGTGGTGATTGCGATCTTCATCATGATGCCGATTTCAGTGGTATCAATTCTGATGTTTTCCGCAGCCATGGGTCTGTTATGGCTCTCCACCGTACCGCCCACCCAGGGGCTGGTTATCAAGATTTTCGGCACGCGCTACATCGCGACGCTGTTCGGTTTCGTCTTCCTCTCACACCAGATCGGGTCGTTTCTTGGCGTCTGGCTTGGAGGGCTGCTGTATGACATTTACGGCAGCTACGATGTGATCTGGTGGATTTCTGTCGCTCTGGGGCTCTTTGCCGCCCTCATCCACTGGCCTATACGGGAAGAAGCGGTCGAGCGACCGCAACCTTTGGAAGCGTAATCAGCCATGAGATGCAAGCGTCAAGCAGAGTTCGGCCTCAGGCCGTCGTGCCGGACGCGAAGCCAGTAATCTGCCATTCGCCGTTTGGAACGCGACAGATTTCGCCCTGAATATTCTCGACGCCGGTTACCCGATGCATGGAGCTTTTGAAGAAGCGGCATTCCGAACTGAACTGGGAAGGCTGAAGCTTAACCTGGGTAATCCGGCCTTTCGATCCCGTAACCGGATTGTTCCAGTTGCCGGTTGCCTCACCGGATTTGAGGTCTGCCTTGTCGAAGGAGGAAATCTTGGCCAGCAAGATTTCCCAATCGGATCGTTCGATGCCTGCTAGAAGGGCCGTATCCGGCAGAATGGACCCAGTTGTTGTGTGATCCACTGCCAATTCGGAACTGCCAAGACCGATTGAGGCGCAGGCTCCGAGTGAACACGTTACAGCCAGCACCGACATCCGAGCAGACGCTTGCAAAGCGCTGTATATAGATGTTTTGAAACTATGGCCAATCACGACGCTGTCCTTTACTCTGAAAGGGAAATCCTGCAAAACTGCAGGATCCCACCTGTCACACCCTGTCCCATTGTCTGCTAGGAAGGTTAATGTCCAGTAACTTTATTGAGGCAAAGAAACCGCTTTTGCTGTTTTCTGAATGGCTTAAAGATGCGGAAGCCAGCGAACCCAATGATCCCAACGCGATGGCCGTCTCGACGGTAGACGAAAGCGGCATGCCGAATGTGCGCATGGTGCTGCTGAAGGACTATTCCGAAGAGGGCTTCGTTTTCTACACCAACTTCGAAAGCGCCAAGGGCCGGGAACTGCTCGCGTCCAAGAAGGTAGCCCTGCTGTTTCACTGGAAAAGCCTGAGGCGTCAGATAAGGATCCGCGGAAATGTCGAGGTTGTCTCTACGGATGCAGCCGACGATTATTTCTATTCGCGTCCGCGTGGCAGCCGCATCGGTGCGTGGGCATCGAAACAATCCCGTCCACTTGAAAGCCGCTTTGCCCTAGAGAAGGCAGTGGCGGAATATACGGCCAAATTCAATATCGGCAAGGTGCCACGCCCGGACTACTGGTCGGGCTTTCTGGTTCGCCCCACCGAGATTGAATTCTGGCACGACCGACCTTTCCGTCTGCATGACCGGGTGGTCTTCAAGGGTGTCGAAGGTGGTTGGGAAAAGACCCAGCTTTATCCCTGATTGTCGCAAGGGCTTTATCTGAGGCGTTGGGCCTGCTGGCTGAGCTTGAGCTGGTTGCCAGGCCCAACTGTTTGTTCACTCCCTCCGTGCTCGTCGATCCTGAGCCGCCCGGACCGCCCATTGATCGTTCGGCACAACACTTTGCTCTCACAATAGGCGGCAATGGCGCATTGACATCGTGCGCCAGTTGCTTAGAAAGAGCAGTCCCTCCACTGCCCTCTCTTTCCAATTTTTGAGGCTTTTCTTCATGTCATTTTCAGAGGTTTTCGCACCCCTGTTGCAGGGCTTCTTTCTTGGTGCCTCGCTGATCATTGCCATCGGCGCGCAAAATGCCTTTGTGCTGCGGCTTGGTCTTCAACGCCAACATGTCTTGCCGGTGGTTCTTGTCTGCGCCTTTTCTGACGCTTTGCTGATTGCGGCAGGGGTTGCTGGTATGGGTGCACTGGTGCAGCAATCACCCATCCTGCTCACGATCATCACGTGGGCCGGGTTTGCCTTCCTGATGGGATATGGATTGCAAGCGTTCCGGCGCGCCCTGAAGTCTGAAGAATTGCAAGTTGGCAGCGGCGGCGCGGTGAGCCTCAAACGTGCCATACTGACCGTGCTTGCTTTCACCTATCTCAACCCGCATGTCTATCTCGATACGGTGTTGCTGGTGGGAAGCCTGTCGGCGCAATGGCCGCGTGCCCAACAGGGCGTGTTTGCCATTGGTGCGATACTGGCGAGCTTCGTCTGGTTCTTCGCGCTTGGCTATGGGGCCCGTATTCTCACGCCGCTGTTTGAAAAGCCGATTGCGTGGCGCATTCTGGATTTCACCATCGGGGCCGTGATGTGGCTTCTCGCCCTGTCGTTGCTGGGCAATGTGCTTTGATCTAGACGCATCAGAGTGCTGCGTTTGGCGCTCCCAAACAAAAAAGCGCATGTCCCGCGGACATGCGCTTTTTTCATGCTGAACTTTTTATCAATCCAGCAGCAGATCAGTGCATACTCGACTGTGCTGCAGTGGCATCAAATGCCAGCTGCCCCGGAGTGGCAACCGAATTGGCTCCCTTGCGTCGCAAGCAGGAGATGGCCACTCTCCTGTTCCTGTCTTTTACCATCAATTGACGGTGTCGAGCAGGAACAGTGATCAATAGTCTTCTACATGCGGATCATAGTCGGCGTGTTTTTTTTGCTGATGCGACCGTTTCACGCAACAAGCAGCAGCAATCGCTTCGATGCCGATCTCATGATATTCTTTTTCAAGCAGGTCTTGGGATGCTGGTGCACTTTTAGATTGTTCAGACATGGCTCTACTCTCTTTTTTTGCCATTGTTGGTTTCATCTATTGATTGCAGTTTAACGCCAAGCCTTCGGCAAAAGTATGATTTACGCCGGAACTTCCGAGCTATCCCCTGAAATCTTGAAGTTGGTCTGCATCGCTTTCAAATGGTCCGCATTGCAGCAATGCAGAAACTTCATTGCTGTTTGAGGTCCATTTTCACGTAATATATATTAATATTTTCCTACTGATGGCAAGTTTAGTTTCTAAATAGCCACAAATTCTTTCCATAAATTTCTTGTTGACAAGCATCTTCAATCCTGACGTTCGTAGCGTGCTAGACGTCAACCCACTCGCAAAAGTGGCCGAAAGTATGCTCTGCGTTTTCTGCATAGCCGATATTACACACGCTCTTGGCTCGCCATAAGGCTAGCACCCAGTGCGCCGCGAGACTCAAAAAGCTCGCCTTTAGGCGAGGAAAGCTGAGGTGCGTGATCCACAATCACGCGGTAACTGATACGATTATGACATCGCGATGATAGTCAGACAAAAAAAGAGGGCCGGAGATCCGGCCCTCAATGCAGCTATCGTTTAGGTGAAATTCGTTCGCGATGATCAGCCGTTGATGTCGATAATCACTCGACCGCGAATATTACCGGCAATGATGTCTTCTGCCGACTTGATGATATCGTCAAAACCGATGGTCTTGGTGAGGCTATCAAGTTTTGCTGTGTCGAGATCACTTGCCAGGCGCTGCCAGGCTTCGACGCGTTTCTCTTTGGCTGCCATCACCGAGTCGATGCCGAGCAGGCTGACACCGCGCAGGATGAAGGGCATCACTGTGGAAGGAAGATCGAACCCTTGCGCAAGGCCACAAGCGGATACCGCGCCACCATACTGGGTTTGAGCAAGCACATTGGCAAGCGTCTGGCTACCAACGGAATCCACCGCACCAGCCCAGCGTTCCTTACCCAAAGGACGGCCAGCTTCAGACAGTTCGTTCCGGTCGATCAGTTCAGCGGCTCCGAGGCCCTTGAGATAGTCGCCTTCGCTCATCCGGCCAGTCGAGGCAATGACATGAAAGCCCAGCTTGGAAAGAAGAGAGATGGCAACAGAGCCAACACCACCGGCAGCACCGGTGACAAGCACAGGGCCCTTGTCCGGGGTGACGCCAGCTTTTTCAAGCGCCATGACGCACAGCATAGCCGTATAGCCGGCCGTACCAATGCCCATGCACTGAGCAGGGGTCAGGCCTTCAGGCTTATGAATGAGCCAATCTGACTTCACGCGCGCAACTTCGCTGAAAGCCCCCATGTGGGTTTCACCGACACCCCAGCCATTAAGGATGACCGCATCGCCAACCTTGAATTCCGCATTGTCCGAGGCGATGACTTCCCCTGCCATATCAATGCCCGGAACCATTGGCCAGCGGCGAACTACGGGGCTCTTGCCGGTGATCGCCAGTCCATCCTTGTAGTTGACCGTCGAGTGGCTCACCTTGACCGTAACATCCCCTTCCATGAGATCAGCCTCGGTCAGGTGTTTCACCGCCACACTCTGCTTCTTCTGATCATCCCGATCGATTACGATGGCTTTGAAGTCATCCATGCTGTGGTCTCTCCTATAGAGTTTTTTTGTTGCTTGCTCACAATGGCCCGACATCATCTTAGTGTGACTGAACCGATTGCCTCGTGTTGGCATCTATGATGCCGGAAAAATTGGTCTCACATGTGGCAGATATGGAACCCATGCGCCAGAGACAGTCCTGAAAAGCCGTTATGCGGCTGGCTCAAAGCAAAATGCGCACTCAGAACACCTACCACATGTTGTTATTCGGCGCTCTTAAACCATAGCCGTTGATTTTCTCCCGTATTTTTGGCTCAATATAGACAGGAAATGGATTTCATCGAACGATTCTCCGGAAGCAAGTCGAATGATTTATGACAGTCCATCAGACCCTGCGTTAACCGACTGGCTGACCATTGGTGAGTTTGAGGAGCTCTTTTGGGAAGAGAGCATACGAATCCAGAACCATGATCGGGCCTTGGTGAACGAGAGGCCCAGCTTCGTTCAGCAGCATCCTTCAACATCTCATATCGGACCGGGAGCCAAGCATGTCGATGAGTGGCTCCCGCTTTTGCTTTTCGGCAAGCATTATGTCGGTGACCTCAGAAACTGGGACACCACGATCGAGGTTTGCGCCACGCGCACGGGCAGCGGCGACCCAAAGACGATCAATGGCTGCAGCTTCGATGCGATGTATCGCATAGCCTCGAACCAGCCTCACATCACACCGGATCGGGCGGGCTATGTCGAAATCACGCGCGCGATGAATCCCCGGCAAGGCGCCGCCCTTGTCAGGCGCGACAGGGAAATGTCGCGCATCGGTCAGATGATGGACACGAACTGGCATTTCGGCTACGGGGTGCGAGAGGTTGAGCAAGAGGTGTTGCGGGCGGTGTTGCGCAAGGCCGCAAAAAGGTATGAACCCAACACGGCCCTTCTGATCTGGCTGCGCGAGGATCCCCCCAACATCGCCAAACGGTTGAAAGAAACGCGCTTTGTCGAGCATGTCGTCCGTGCTTCGAACGGGATTTTCGCCAACATCTGCGTCGTGGGCATCAAAACCGGTGTCATATGGATCGTCGGAGACGGAATCTAGAGTGCCGCCTCTGTCCTCTCCTGGCCGGAGAGCCCGATTTCAAAGCACTTCGAGTATGAGAATTTTGCAATAGGATTGCTCGCTACCGATATAGAGCTCCGTTCTCACTTCGCGCAGATCAATCCGCCCCGCATTATCCATATCAAGCACCAATTGACCAAAGTTCGTTTCGTTCCAGTAGCTATCACGGACGGTGACGCAGACGATCCCGCCCTTGCGTGTGATGCGCACAAGTTCCTTGATGGCTTCCGGGTGAATGTGTGATGCGGTGAAGGTGCCAGCACATGTGACGATATCATATGTCCCGTCCTTGACGCTCAAGGGCAGGTTCAGATCGATCTGATAGAGATCGCTGTAGACACCTTTGTTCTTTGCCTCGTCCAGCATGCTTTGGGAATAATCCGCGCCATCGATTGTCTTGAACCCGCTTTTGGCGAGCTCCTGCCCGACCAACCCGGTGCCACACCCTGCATCAAGGATCTTTGCGCCTTTGTCCCGATAGGCGGTCTTGACCAGTTGCGCGACACGCTCGGGCGCTTGGTAGCCCCAGTCCTCAATGAGATCCTGATCATAGCTGGCGGCCCAATCCTGATAGAGGCCCATCAATTCGTCTGTCGTTTCGGCTTTCAAAGCCCGATCATGAATGTCGGTCCGTGTGCCCATGACTTTCCCTCCTTGTCGCTTCGATTGCCTCAACTGGCTTTGGATGACCGTTTCCAACGCGAAGTCGAAGCCCGGCCCCGACACCAAATGGATTGGTGTCTGACGGCTTGGAACGAGCATTCCGCACGCACGTAAATGCGCGCAGGTTCACGAAACACAAGCCCCGCCCCACGAGGCGTGGACCGATGTGGAATGCGTTGGCCATCCCTTTAAGCCGACTGGTATTGATTCCATGCTAGGCAATCGCGCGCCTGAACTGAACCGTCTCAGCACGCCAGATTTCCGGATTGTTGATGACTTCTGCCCAAATTTGTCGCAACACGACAAAAGGCCTGCCACCTTTTCTCTAAAGCAGCTCGTCAGATGCGATTGAAAGACAAAATGGGCTCGCTCGCTTGACGCGCGCGAGCAATTTCTCGTCGCAGAGCAAAGTGCACTTCAGCTATTCAACCGCCAAAATGCGCCCCTTGTTGCAGGGCTCATACTTGCTGAAGCTCTTTCGTTTTGGAGACGCCAGCATCAGTCCGCCAAGATCACTGTCCTTGGAGATCGCGCCACCCAGTCCAATGAAGAGCTGCGATATGACATTTTCCCCGTCGACCTTCTTGCATTCAATATTAACCCGCTCGCTTGCCCCCTCACCAAAACTCTCGTCGAGCGCCGTCTCGATTTCCTGACGGGTGACGACTTCGCCCAGTCGCGCCTTGAACAGGGTGCCGACAGCAGACGCATTGAGCTGATCGATGAGACTGAGGGTTTCCTCGAAATATTCGTCTGGATCGGACTCGCGGTCCGCCGTGCTCAAAAAGTCTTCATAGCAGGTGCCGTGCTTGTGCCACTCGTGATATTGCAGATCGGATTGGACACCCGGCATCGTGACGGCAAGCCGTTTCATGATAGCGGGATCAATGGCGACCGGAGTCCGATTGGATTCTCCACCCTTGCAGGATTTCGGGCCGCTCCCATCGCAAAAGCAGGGGAATTGCTCCCGATCATCAAGATCATCTGGCCAAAGTCCATGGATCGAGAATTGCGTTGCGTCTGGTCGGTCAGCGGTCTGGCTCTGACATTCGGCTTTGCTTTGGCCTGTTTTTGTCGCACAGAAGGCCGGCTCCCAACTGGCTGCGAGTTGGTTCTCGATACTGTCCGGTTCAACCGTGGTGGTGACATGAGTGGGGGTGTCAGGTGATGACGGGCCATCTTGCGGCTGTACTGTGAGAATGCCGCAAGATTTGGCCACCCAGCGCTCCTTGGGTGCCGGTGCATCGGGCAAAACGATGCGGTAGTGGGTTGCGTCTTGCTTGTTTTTCGACAGGAGGCGATAGACGCTGCCGGGGTTCGTTTTCATCCCGCCCGGATTGTCACTTGTCAGTTTCCTGTTGGCCTCGCAGGCCTTGGTGGCAACAAAGGATGCGCTCATTTTTACTTCAGCTTGTGCGTTGCCCACACAAAGCGCTGCTGCAAGCACCACAGCAAGCCCCGAAACGTAATATTTCATTGCTCCCTCCCTAACCCCACGATTATCTTTCATACGCCACCATACACGCAATAGATGTATGAGCAAGCCCATAAGTTGTGTCAGTGTTGTGAAGGGCGCAAAGAAAAAGCCGAGGCACTTAGGCCTCGGCTTTTGAAATCTCTTATCATCGCGTGGTTGCGTAGTCAGAATCAGTTGAGCTTGGTACCAACCTCGGCAATAGATGTCTGCACGAGGTCTGAACCGGTCTGCCCTTCCATCTTTTTTGCAAGGATCCGTTCGGATGCCTTGATGGCCAGATCCGTTGCCGCGCCCTTAACGTCAGCGATTGCCTGAACTTCGGCCTGAGCAATCTTTTCCTCAGCCTGCTTGGTGCGACGGGCCACATATTCGGAAATCTTGGCCTTAGCGTCCTTTTCCATGGCTTCGGCTTCGCGTTTGGCCAGCGTGATGATCTCTTCCGCTTCGCCTTCGGCTTCGCGGGCCTTGCGCTGATATTCTGCCAGCAAAGCTTGGGCTTCTTCGCGCAGGCGACGAGCCTGATCGAGTTCATCCTCAATCAGCTTGGCGCGTTTGTCGAGGCTCGAGGTGATCATGGAGGGCCCCCCCATCTTGATCACGATGCCAAGAAAGACCACCAGTGCAATGAAGGCCCATAAAGTTGCGTCACCCATCAGGTCCCTCCTCAGTTTGCCTTGGCGGCCTTGATGGCCGAATTGATTTCACGCTTGCCGACGCTGGATCCCATGATGGCTTCCAGAACGGCTTCGGTCGTGCTCTGGGCGATTGCATCCACTTCGCTCATCGCCTCTTGCTTGACAGAAGAGATCGTCTCATCTGCCTCAGAAAGCTGTTTTGCGATGCTCGCTTCAACCTTTTTCAACTCAGCATCGCTGTGGGCTTTGGCCTCCTCGCGTGCTGTATGAGCAATGGCATGGGCTTTCTGGCGCGCTTGAGCAAGCGATTCTTCGTACGACGCAATCGCTTCGTCCGTTTCCCGTTTCAAGCGTTCGGCTTCACCCAGATCACTTGCGATCCGATCACGCCGAACTTCCAGAATGTTGGCGATGCGCGGCAGCGCCATCTTGGACATCAGATAGTAGAGAAGTCCAAAGGTGATGGCCAACCACAGAAGCTGCGACCCATACGTGGTCGCATCGAATGGAGGAAAAGCCGCACTATGTTCGCCAATATCCACTTGCTCAGTGGCACCATGCGTGTTTGCTGCCAGAGGACCCGTTGCTGCAGTGGTCTCGTGCTCAGCCATCCTTGTCTCCCAGTCAAAAGCCAGAGCCGCCGTGAGATCAGATCCCGGACTTACGAGCTGTCATCGATTGGCATCCTGCGTCAGGAGACGTGTGTCTCTTGACGACTGATGCAAGCCGAGACGGCTTCTGACGTCATTTGATTCTTCTGTCTTGCCTAATCTCGAGAAGTGAAATTAAGCAACGAAGATGAGCACAAGTGCGATAACGAGCGAGAAGATGCCAAGACCTTCTGCAAGAGCGGCACCAATCAGGGCGTTGGTGAACTGTGCAGGTGCGGCGGACGGGTTACGCAGAGCGCCGCTCAGATAGTTCCCGAAGATGGTCCCAACACCGATACCGGCGCCACCCATACCGACACATGCGATACCAGCACCAATCAGCTTTGCTGCTTCAGCTTCCATTGTGATCTCTCCTATTTACGTCAATTCGAGAATTCGAGTTTGAGATTGTTTGTATGTTGGTTCGAAACTGTTCCACACGGACCTGGTTGCTTCGCCTTAGTGAGACGGGTGGATCGCATCATTAAGATATACGCAGGTCAGGATCGTAAACACATATGCCTGCAGGACTGCAACCAGGAATTCCAGAGCTGTCAATGCAACCGTAAGGGCGAACGGGAACAATGCCGCGAACCAACCCAGTGCACCTGCCGCAGACAGCGAGACCACAAAACCGGCAAAAACCTTGAGCACGATGTGGCCTGCAAGCATGTTACCGAACAGACGCAAAGAGAGGCTGACCGGACGAGACAGGAATGACAGAACTTCAATGAGAGCGATAAAGGGCGCAAGAGCAACCGGCAGACCGGACGGCACGAACAGCTTGAGGAAGCCGAAGCCATTGCGCATGAAACCGTAGATTATCACAACGGAGATCACCAAAAGCGCAAGAGCACCGGTCACCACAAGGTGGCTCGTCACGGTGAAGAAATAAGGCATGAGGCCAATCAGATTGGCAAACAGAACGAACGCGAACAGCGAGAAGACAAAGGGGAAGAACTTCATCCCTTCGGTCCCGGCTGTGTTTCGTAATGTACTGGCTACCAACTCATACATGAGCTCGGCCATGGACTGCCAACGGGTCGGCACAAGGCCGCGACCAGACGTGGACAGGATCAGAAAGGCGGAGATCGTCAAAACAATTGCGATCATGAATAGTGCGGAGTTCGTCATTGCGAACTCAACGCCACCGACTTCACCCAGAGAGAAGAATTTCTGAATCTGGAACTGATGAATCGGATCGTTGGCCACGTCGCCTGCCCTCTTTCAATCTGTTGCTTTTCGGATCTGCCCCATGACAGTCCGATCACTTATCATTTTTGGACAGATCCCTAAAAGGGGGTGCCTATCCGATTAACTTGCTGCACCAATCATGCCCCTCCCGGAGGAGGTAATTTACCCGCAGCACGAAGCATGTTTAGCATGCCTGCCACGAAGCCGAGAAGAAGGAAAATGATCAATCCCCAAGGCGACCAGCCAAGCCACATATCAATCAGATAGCCGATAACACCGCCAACGAGCACTCCCGCGATGAACTCTGCACCCAAACGCCAGGCCAATGCGAACCCGGAGCTGTTGCTTTGTCTCTGCGCCTGCTGCCTTTGCTCGGCGTCCTCCTGCGAACGGAGTGTCGAGAGTTGGGCATTGAGTTGTTCGAGACGTGTATCTAGCTTTCCGTTGTCCTGACCTCCGGTGGATCGCTCCGAATTTTCAGCGTCTTTGTTGCCTTCCATTCCGATGCCATCCCGCAGTAGTTCAAGACGGGCGCACCATAATCGCGGGGCCGTGGGGTGTCAAGATAACTCCCCCCTACCTTAGTTCATTGTTATATATGTATTTTTCTTTGTTTTAGACAAAAATAGCAAACAATCTTCGCCCAATTGCGAATGCGGCTGTGCAATAAGCCCACATAAATTAGGTGGAAATCCTGAGATATCGTCAAAAGAATCACGCAACAGGGAGTTTCAAGGCCGGGATTTCGGCCAACTGGCCGGGTCCCAGAGCGCTCTCTGTCTTTACTTTAGTTATAAATCGATTACATCACGTTCATCGCAACCTGATTCCTCGACTCAACGCACGTCTCACCAAGACACCGCGAAGACACTAGTTGTTCGGTCCCGGGATTTGATGGATCGGATTCATTTTGAATCTTTCCGGATCCTCTGTCCACTTTTTGCAGATAAATTCGTATGGGGTCAGGCCCCTTAGCGTCTTCAATCGTCTAGCGAAGTTGTAGGCATCTATGAAAACAGCCAGATGCTTCTGGAGTTGCTCGTGATCGTCGTAATGGAACCGTTTGACGGTGGCATCCTTAATAGTCCGGTTCATCCTCTCGACCTGACCGTTGGTCCATGGGTGCTTCACTTTTGTCAGGCGGTGTTCAATGCCGTTTCCAGTGCAGACCCGGTCAAAGATGTGCTGGAACTCATGGAGATCGCGAGACCGATTGGTGAACTGGATGCCATTGTCGGTCAGAACAGTATGGATGGTATAGGGCACAGTGGCGACCAGATTGCGCAGGAACTGTGCAGCATTCATCTTTCCTGCCTTGGTATAGAGTTCAACGAAGGCATACTTGGAAGTCCGGTCAATAGCCACAAAGAGATAGAGCTTGCCTTCAGCTGTCTGTACCTGGGCAATATCGATATGGAAATAGCCGATCGGATAGCTCTTGAAACGCTTCTTTGGCTGCTTGTCGCCTTCGACACTCGGTAGTCGCGAAACTCCGTGTCGTTGCAGGCATCTGTGCAGTGAAGAGCGCGTCAGATGCGGGATTGTCGGCTGGAGTGCATAAAGGCAGTCGTCGAGAGGCAACAAGGTATGCCTGCGGAAGGCGACAATGGTCGCTTCTTCTTGCCGCGAAAGCACAGTCGAACGTGGCTCCTTCGGTCCGGTTCTTAAGTCCGCTTGTGAGGTGCGCGTCTTCCACTTGACGACCGTTTTCTGATTGATGCCGTATCGCTTGGAAAGCACTCTCAGGCTCTCTTGACTATTTTGTATTGCTCGACGGACTGCCTCTGTCGTCGTGGCGCTGCCGTGTAGAACTTGGCCCATAGTGCTTCCCTCCATTCAAATGAGAAAGGTGCACCATCAAAGCATGGGATCAAACAACTAGTGCCGCAGGTCTGTCTGGCCATTTATCTGCAGGTTCGGGGTAAAGTCTTACGAAGTTTTCATTTGGGTATGGTCAGTTTGCTTCTTACTTATGGAAGAGCTGCCACAGCTTTGCCGCATCTGACACGTACCTGAGGGATGAATGGTCGGGACGAGCGATGCGCCCGCCCGACGCTGAGAGATCCTCATGCTGCTTAATTTGGAGAGATGAATGCCCGCAAGAGCCCATTCGCGCAAATTGACCGCGACACTTCTGTTGATGACCGGCAGTCTTATGAGTGGAGCGCCTCTGGCGCTCGCAGCGTCTCAAGAAACGAACGCTCCGCCGATCGCTTCCGAAACCGCCGTGCAGCCCATTGCGGGAAGCAACACGGTCAGCCAGTTGATCGGCTCATCTCTGTCCGAACTTCCGGACTTTGGCAGTAACTTCTCTTCCTTTACTCTCGACAACGGGCTTCAGGTCGTTGTCATTCCAGACCACCGGGCTCCGGTCGTCACGCACATGGTCTGGTATAAGGTCGGGGGCGCTGATGAAAAACGCGGCGAATCCGGCATTGCCCATTTTCTTGAACATCTGATGTTCAAGGGCACACCGGACCATCCAGACGGAGAATTCTCCAAAATCGTCGCTTCTATCGGCGGTGAGGAAAATGCCTTCACCGGTCATGACTATACGGCCTATTTCCAACGCGTTGCCAAGCAGCATCTAGGGCTGGTGATGGAGATGGAAGCGGACCGGATGGCCAATCTGGAACTGAGAGAAGATCAGGTTCAGCCCGAGCGCAAGGTGATTCTGGAAGAGCGCGCGATGCGCATTGACAACAATCCCTCTGCCCAGTTGAGCGAAGCTTTGAGCGCTGCTCTTTATCGCAACAATCCCTACGGCGTTCCGGTTATCGGCTGGGAGCACGAGATGGAGCAGCTTGATCGCAAGAAAGCCCTCGACTTCTATAATCTTTACTACACGCCCAACAATGCAATTCTAGTGGTTGCTGGCGACGTGACCGAGAAGGAGGTGCGCAGCCTTGCCAAGCAAACTTATGGCCAGGTCAAGCGCCGAGCCGAGCCGGGTGAGCGCGTGCGCGCTGTCGAGCCGCCTCAACTCACGGCGCGCTCCTTGGTGCTTCGCAATGAACGTGTGCGCCAACCAAGTGTCCGCCGCAGTTACATGACCCCGTCTGAGACCACGGCCAAAGCGGGCGAATCATCGGCGCTGGATCTGTTGGGCTACATCATGGGGTCGGGTACCAATTCCCGGCTTTACCAATCGCTGGTGGTCAAGGATGGTGTCGCGGCCTCCGCCGGGGCCTATTATCAAAGCGGCGGGCTGAACGACACACGCATGATCTTCTATGGCACGCCCTCGGCCAACCATACGGTTGACGACGTGCTTGCAGGAATCAAGGCAGAGATCAACCGTCTGGTGACCGAAGGCGTTACCAAGGAAGAGATGGAGCGGGCCAAACGCTCCCTTCTGAGCGAGACCTTCTATGCTCAAGACAATCAGGCAGCCCTTGCGCGGATCGTCGGCTCCAACCTGACAACCGGCTCCAGCCTTGAAGACATCAAGAGCTGGCCAGACCGCCTTGCCAAGGTGACGGCAGAGGATGTTGTCGGTGCCGCAAGAACCTATCTGCAGGAACATCGCTCCGTGACCGGCTATCTGCTGCCGCCGGAAACGAAGGTCGCCGCTGCATCACCTATGCCGAAGGCGCGCGATATGGGCAAGCCGAAGGAAGCGCCGCGGGCGTCGGTCAAAGTACCCAATCCGAAGTCGCGGCCGGTCGGGCATCCCAAGCCCAAACCAGACACATCCGACCAGACGCAGCCTGAGGCCGCAAGCAAAGCCGGCCCAAAAGCAGAACAAGCAGAGTAGAAGGACAGGGCAACCGATGATTAAGAGACATTCGAAACTTGCTTCCCGCCCTCATCGCACCTCGCGTGCCAAGGCTGCGGTGGCATCCAGACAGCAAGCCGCCCATCGCGTCTTCATCATGGCCAGCCTTGGCTGCCTGATACTGCTGCTCAGCTGGTCACTGGCACAAGCCACCGAGGTGAAACGCGTTGTCAGCGACAAGGGCGTGGTCGCCTGGCTGGTAGAAGATCACACGGTGCCGATCATCGCGATGGACTTTTCCTTCTCCGGCGGCACGGCACAGGATCCGAAAGGCAAGGAAGGCACGGCAACGCTGTTGACCAGCCTTCTTGACGAAGGCGCGGGAGACCTCGACAGCGTCGCCTTCCAGACAGCTCTTGAAGAAAACGCCATCAAGCTCAGCTTTGATGCCTCAAAGGACCGATTCTACGGCTCCTTGCGCACCTTGAGCCCCAATCAGGATATGGCCTTTGATCTTCTTGCAAAGTCGCTGCAAAGCCCGCGCTTTGATAAGGCGCCGGTTGAGCGCATGCGCGCAACCTGGATCGCTGGTGTGAAACGCAATGAACGTGACCCGAATACGATTCTGGCTGAGAAGTTCCGCGAGGCCGCCTACCCCGGTCATCCTTACAGTCGGCCGTCGAAGGGAACCGTTGAATCCCTTTCCGACGTCACGATCGACGATATCAAATCCATGCACTGGGCGATCATGAGCCGCGATGACCTGACCATTGGCGTCGTCGGAGCGATTGATGCTGACACCCTGAAAGGATTGCTGGACGAGGTCTTTGCTCCGCTGCCGGACAGTGGCTCCTTAAAGCCGATCGAAGATGTGACCCTTGCCCGCTCTGGCTCCATTCACGTCCCGTTTGATGCACCACAAACCTCGATCCGCTTTGCCGGCCCCGGCATTGACCGCCACGACAAGGATTTCTATGCAGCCTATGTGGTCAACCATATTCTGGGTGGTGGCAGCTTCTCGTCTCGCCTGCATGAGGAGATTCGCGAAAAACGCGGCCTCGCCTATGGTGTCTCTAGCTATCTGGCCGGTTATGATCACTTGAACCTGTTTGCCGGAGGCATGCAGACCCGAGCGGACAACACCGAACAGGCCGTGCAACTGGTAAAGCAGGAAATCGCCCGTCTCGGCAAGGAAGGCCCGACGGCGGAAGAGTTGGAGTCGGCCAAGAAATACCTGATTGGCAACTATCCCTTGCGCTTTGACAGCTCGTCCAAGATTTCCCGGCAACTGGTCGCACTGCAGGATAGCGATCTCGACATTGACTATTTCGACAAGCGCAACAGCTACATTGAGGCGATTACGCTTGAAGACGCCAAGCGGGTTGCCAAGCGGTTGCTTGATCCGTCCAAGCTGCTGCTGGTCACCGTCGGGCAGGAAATGAAACATGCTGAGGCCCCGAAAGCAGAACCCGACAATGACAATCTTGTTGCGCTAACGGGCTCTGAAAAGGCCGCAGGCCAGTAAGAAACAAGCCGCGCCGGACTGTGTCGATCCTCAATTGATCAGTCCGGCGCGGCGGACAGCATCTCGACGCTGGCCCAAACCGCGTCCGCCAGCACCTTGTCGAAGGTGCCGATGTCAACGCTCCAGTTGATGAGCCCCTTTTGATTGTCCGCCATCAGAGGCATGGGTTCGCCATCGCGCAACAAAGCCCAACTGGATGACCAGTATCCTTGCTTCGTGACATCCATTCGGCCCGTAAGCATGACTGGCTTTGCGCCTGAAGCGGCTTCATTGCTGGACGGCAGGTGAAGAGAAACGGCGGTGCGCCCTTCAAGGCTTTCAATCACGGCCCGCTGTCCCCACCCACGTTTCGATGTCTGGGTCAGGCGATAGGTTTCCATACCGTCGTTTATGGTCAGATCGATGCCAATGGTGGGCCGCCCCGCGAGCCAAGGCGAAACCCCTTCCCTTGCCAGCAAGGCATCAATATCATCCCGACGAAACGCCACCGTGAAGAGAAAAGAGCGATCTCGTGTCCCCTGTTCGTCGGAAATCTGAATGCCCTTTTTGCGGTCAAGATAGGTGAAGTGGTCGACATAATCGCTGGCGGCTTTTCGGGCAGCCATCAAGGCGGGTAATGCCATCAGGTGTTGCCGCCCCGAAACCTTGGAAAGCACCAGTTCGAAGCATTCGCGAATGCCGCGGGCGCGTTCGGAGAGATTGGTCTCGCCGGTGATGATCGTGGTTGCCTGATAGAGCTTGGCGGTCTCAGTGGACAATTCGGATGCCGCAACGGGCTGGGCTGACCACACCATCGAAAACAAGATCATGAACCGGGCAATTGTTTCGCTGCGTTTTCCTTTGGCCTTGATGTCAGATGACGAAGGTGAGCGATTGAACATGGGCGTTCTCCAGCAAGAAGATATCCGCCTATTCAACCTTGAATAAGGCATCACTGTCCAGTACAGCTTTTGCTCCATTGACCACGACGTCCATCAAAGCGGTCGTTTCCGTAGCCAGATTGGTGGCAAAGAAATGCGCCATGGCAAGGCGTCTATCGGCAGATACGTCGCCAAGCTCGCGAGCTTTCATGGCGCCTTTCAAAAGCAGAATACCGCCAAGGGTCAGGCCGAAAAGGCGTTGGTATGGCGTCGCGCCAGCGAGGGCCTGTTCCATGCGCCCTTCCTTCAATGCTGCCTGCAGCCAATCGGTCGTGAAACGCAAATCAGCGAGGCTTTCTGCCAATAGCGCTCCCACCTTGGCCAATGACTTATCTTCGCCGGTTTCGGCGAGCGAGGCCCAGCTTGCCAGTTCGGCCATCAATTCCTTGACCGCAAGACCCTCTGAAAGCGGCAGCTTGCGTGTGACGAGGTCAATCGCCTGAATACCGTTGGTTCCCTCGTAGATGGACGCAATGCGACTGTCGCGAAGAAGCTGCGCAGCGCCCGTCTCCTCAATGAACCCCATGCCGCCGTGCACCTGTATGCCGAGCGAAGCGACCTCGGTGCCCAGATCTGTCGAAAGGCTCTTGGCCAGCGGTGTCAAGATGCCCGCGCGAGCGCTCCAGACTTTAGCAGCCTCAGCATCGCCTGCGCTGTCAGTTAGAGCGGCCCGGTCCAACGCGTTGGCGCAGGTGTAGCAAATGGACCGAATGGCCTCTGTCTGTGCCGCCATGGTCATCAGCATCCGGCGCACGTCCGGATGGACGATGATCGGCTCCATTTCGCCGCCTTTGGGTGCACCGACCGACTGGCCCTGCCGCCGATCCATGGCATAGTCGCGCGCCATCTGAAAGGCGCGTTCCGCGATACCGACCCCTTGGGTTCCGACCATGAGGCGGGCGTTGTTCATCATGGTGAACATGCAGGCGAGACCGCGATTTTCCTCGCCGATCAGCCAGCCGATCGCGCCGCCATTGTCGCCAAATGACATGGTGCAGGTCGGTGAGGCATGAATGCCCATCTTGTGTTCAAGACCAACCGCCCGTACATCATTTCGCTCGCCAAGGCTCCCGTCATCAGAAACCGGATATTTGGGAACAAGAAACAGGGAAATGCCGCGTGTGCCCGCCGGAGCATCGGGCAGACGGGCAAGCACCAGATGAATGATGTTGTCGGTCAGTTCGTGCTCGCCATAGGTGATAAAGATCTTCTGCCCGGAGATCCGATAGGACCCGTCCCCCACCGGCTCGGCCTTGGTTCGCATGCCGTTCAGGTCGGACCCGGCTCCCGGTTCAGTCAGGTTCATCGTGCCCATCCACTCGCCAGTGACAAGCTTTTCAAGGTATTTGGCCTTGAGCTCGGAGGACGCGTGTTTTTCAATGGCCTCGACGGCACCGGTGGTCAGCGTCGGGCCGATGGCAAAGGCCATGGATCCCTGATTCCACATGTCCGCGGTGGCTGTTCCCAGTTGAAGAGGCAGTGCCTGTCCGCCAAAGTCCGCCGGTCCTGTGAGCGCGTTCCAGCCACCTTCGGCCCAATCATGATAGAGGTTTTTCCAGCCCGGCGGGGTCGTGACCACACCGTCTTTGAGGGAACACCCATGCCGATCCGACATGGCCAGCTTTGGTGCGATTTCTTCGGTGTTGAAACGCCCGGCTTCTTCGAGGATGGCATCGATCAGGTCATCGCTCAAATCGGGATAGCAGTCTTCCGCGATCATTTCGGACAGCCCTGCCACGTGTTTGAGCGTGAACGCCATGTCCGTAACAGGTGCGCGATAAGCCATTTGTTTCCTCCTTGTGACACATCCGGCTCATCAGCCCGATACGGCACTCCCTTTGTCATTCCCCATCCATCATCAACACGACGGGCAGTCATCCATCACCAATCGACCGCCTTCAGGATTTGTATTGTGCGGCATTCAAGCGACGGCAACGATCCGTGGCACAGTAGAAAGTCATTGACGTAAACGTCAAGTCGCACCATCTCAGCCCTTTGTTCTACAGAACGGCTTTATCCACGCATGAAGCCATCAACAATGCTCCGGTCGGCCACATTCGCAAGAAGCTCTGGACCCGAAAGCCCAAGTCTCTTAAAAGACATTCACTTTTCGGCCCCTTATGCTGCGTGACAGCGCGCAAGACATCGAGTGCAATGACAGACCAAACGCCCCTGTGGCACCCGCATTCCTTTTCGATTGATGCCCGGAGTGGCAAGGCCCTTGAACCGCTTGCGGATGAAAGCGGCTTTGAGGTGGCCTGTCAGTTGCTGGAAAAAGGGGGACTGGTCGCGGTTCCAACCGAGACCGTCTATGGCCTTGCGGCCGATGCGACCAGTCCGGCAGCGGTGGCGCGTATCTTTGCGGCCAAGGACAGACCGAGTTTCAATCCGCTGATCTCCCATTTACCGAGCCTTGAGGCCGCCAAGGCCCACGGCCAGTTCAACGAGGCCGCCTTGCGGCTCGCCAAGGCCTTCTGGCCCGGCCCCTTGACGCTGGTCGTTCCGCGCGCCCCGGCAAGTCCGATCGCCGATCTGACGTCTGCGGGTCTCGAAACAGTGGCTCTGCGCGTGCCGGATGCGCCCTTGATGCGCGCCCTTGCCTATCGGCTCGACAAGCCGTTGGCGGCTCCCTCAGCCAACCGCTCCGGACGGGTCAGCCCGACCACTGCCAGCCATGTGGCCGAAGAACTCAACGGACGGGTGGATTTGATTGCTGACCTTGGTCCTTGCCGGGTGGGCGTTGAATCGAGCGTCGTGCTTTGTTCTGGCGATCACCCGGTCACGCTTCTCAGGCCCGGAGGCATTGCGACCGAAGCTCTTGAAGCGGCTCTCGGGGCGCCTCTGATCAAGGCCGGAACAGATGATCAGGCGCCGAGCTCCCCCGGCATGCTCAGTTCACACTATGCACCCTCGGTGCCGGTTCGGCTCAATGCCACGCATATCAACGCGGGAGAAGCGCTGCTCGCCTTCGGTCCTGATTTGCCGGAAGGCTCGGCGCATGCCGCTGTGATCCTCAACCTGTCTCCCGCCGGCGACAGTTTTGAAGCCGCGCAAAAGCTCTTCGCTGGCCTTCGGACTTTGGACCGGGACGATGTCAGCGGCATTGCCGTTGCTCCCATCCCCAATGAGGGCCTTGGGGAAGCGATCAACGACCGGCTGCGGCGCGCGGCGCATCGTTGATCAGGCCACCGGGTCACCTCTCACGCTCATTTCCGACTGTCAGTCATTTTGCTCAATTACAGATTGTGAACCCTGCGGTCTTGACGTAGGGTTTTCGCGTGGACGCTGCGTGCCTGAAGGTCGGGCCGCCACGTGCATTTTGAGAAACTGCGATCCAGCCTTCAAAAGGCGTATGGGGAAAAGCACCGCCCCTTGAGGAGATGTGGATGATCCAAGAATTCAAAGAATTCATTGCCAAGGGCAATGTCATGGATCTGGCGGTTGGCGTCATCATTGGCGGCGCCTTCGGCCTGATCGTCAAATCATTGACGGCTGATATTATCATGCCGATTGTCGGCATGATCTTTGGCGGTCTCGATTTTTCCAATTATTTCATTCCGCTATCCAATACCGTCACCGCGACAACCCTTGATGCCGCCAAGGAACAGGGCGCGGTGTTCGCCTATGGCAACTTCTTCACGGTCTTCATCAATTTCCTTATCCTTGCCTGGATCATATTCCTGATGGTCAGGATGGTGAACAGGATTCGCTCCGAAGCCGAGGAACGCACGAAGAAGGCGCAGGAAGAAGAAAAAGTCGAAGAACCCGCCGCGCCGCCTCCGGCAGACGTTGCTCTTTTGACCGAAATCCGCGACCTCCTCGCCAAGCAGTCGAGCTGATACCGCGCGACGGATTCTGCTCCAAACGTCAGCCTGTACACCATCAAGCACCCGCCTCATCCATTGGGGCGGGTGTTTGTGCATGAAGCCAGTCTCATCCGCCAACGAGGCCTTTTGGGTGCGTTGTCATCAAAAGTTTATCTTGCTGTCGTGCATTCGAAATACGGTGATGATGAAGGTCGCGTCATCATTCCTTTTTGGCGATTCCCAAATCAGTTGAAAGACATTGAGATGACTGCTTCCCACAAAGATGCCGCCTCAGGCCTGAGCCGCCGCGGCCTTCTGCTCGGTGGCGCTGCCATTGCAGCGACCGCCGGACTTTCCCCGTTTCTGACCTTCCGCGCCGAGGCCAAACCATCCGTTGGCGAATTGGCACTTGTCCCCGCAACGCCGAACCCGCTTGGCACCATCGACAAGCTGTTCCTTCTCAAGGGGGATCCGCTTGCCTCTCCGATCAAAGCCATTGTCGCTGAAGACGGAAGCGCGGTTCCCGCTGCGGTTCTTGATGAAGGCGAACGCCGCGTCCTGCGCGTTCTGCATTTCAACGACATGCACAACCACATCACCGACCTGCATGGCAAGAAGGGCGATACACACCGCCTCGCCCAGATGGTCAAAATGGTCAAGGAAGCCAAAGCAGGCGCGGCTGAAAACGAATCCGTCCTGTTCGTCTCTGCTGGCGATGACCACACCGGTTCGGTCTTTGACGAGTTGATGGGCTGGAGCCCGGACGAGTTCATCGCCGATGCCAGCTACCGGGCCTATAGCGCCGCCGGTGTCGATATCGCCGCGCTGGGCAACCACGAGTTTGACCGTGGCGCAGAGCTTTTGAAAAAGGGCAAGGATGTGGACGCGAAATTCCCGCTCCTGTCCGCCAACGTCCATTCCTCGGCCCATATGAAGCGCGATGAGGATTACACCGCTGCGGCCGTCGCCGACATCAAGGGCCTGCGTGTCGGGCTCATCGGTCTGACCACCAACATCGACACCCGCGTTGGCCAGCCTGAAGACCCGACGCTTGCGGTCGAGCGCCCGATCAAGGCCATCAAGAATGTGCTTCCAGCGGTTGCCTCCATTTCCGACGTGGTGGTGATCTTGTCCCACTGCGGCTACGGCATCGGCAAGCACACGTCCGGCAAGGCCGCGACCGAACGCGAGATCGGTGATGGCGATTTCGCCATTGCCAAGATTGCGTCCAAGCTCACAGACAAGCCGATTGTCATCGTTGGTGGCCATACCCACACCGAGCTCAACACCGATGGCATCGACGAGACCAACCTGATGGATGGCGTTCTCATCACGCAGGCCAAGGCCCACGGAGCCTTCCTTGGCGACATCGCAATGTCGATTGCCGCTGGTCAGGGCCGCAAGGACTGGTATAGCTCGGTCTCTCTGCACGGCATCAAGAAAAGCGATGTACGCGTCAAATCTGACGATGAGACATATACCTCCCTGCAGCAAGCTGGCGATTGGGATGCCAAATTCAAGGACGGAGTTGTCGCACCCCTCCTCAAAGTGCTGGAAGTCAAACTGGCTGAAACCATCGGCATGGTCGAAGCAGGCACCCTCAACAAGGATGCGACCATTGCAAGCCGCTATATCGGCGAGAATGCGCTCGCGAACTTCATGAATGATGCAGTGGTTGCCCGCTCGGTGACCTTCCCCAATGGCAAGGTGGACTTTGCCCTGTTCAACGCGACCGGACTGTCGGCCGGTGTTGCCAAAGGCCCGTTGACCTTCAAGGACTGGTATGACGTCATGCCCTATGCGGATGCGATCCATGTGGCGACCATGACCGGCGCCCAGATCCGCGATCTTTTGCAGAACAACGTCACGCGCCTGTTGCGCCCGGAAGAAGAGGAAGCCACCGACAAGAGCGGCTTCGTCTCACGCGGCTTCCTGCATTTCTCCTCAGGCATTCGCTACGAGATTGAGCTTGGCGAGAATGCCAAATCCGCAAAGGCGGTCAATATCACGCTCAATGGTCAGCCGATTGAAGATGTGCTCGACATGGAATTCACCATGGCGATCAATACCTATATCGCGCTTGGTGCGTTCGGCGAGACATGGAATGGCAAGCCGATCAGCGGCGGTGTGAAGGGCGACATCGCCAGCATGGACTTGCGGGCGCTCGACTATGACCACACCGGTCTTGTCTATCGCAACGAGGTCATCGGCTACATCCGTGACCAGAAGACGGTGACAGAGGCCAATGGCGCAAGCCTTGATGGCCGTCTCGCCGTTCTGAAGTAAGACAACAATGGCCGGTGAGACAAACACTCACCGGCCATCTCGCTTGTCGCAGCACCAAAAGTGCTAGCGCGGCACGTAGCTCAGCTCGAGGCGATTGCCGCCCGGCTCATAAACCATGCAGTGGATCTTGGGGCCTTTGCCCGAAAGCTCGGGTGCGAATTCCACCGTCACATCCGGCCAGTTTTTCACATCCTCGAACAGTGCATTGAGCGCTTCTTCGCTTTCCATCTTGAGCGCAAAGTGATGAAGGCCGATGTTGGTCTGGCGATCAAAGCCCGTCGGGCTGTCGGTTTTCGCCTGCCAGAGCGTGATCATGGACGTGCCATCGGAGATGTAGGCGGATGGATAGTCGGGATTGCCACCGACCTGCTTCCAGCCAAGACAATCGGTAAAAAAGGAAAGTGAGAGCATCAGGTCTTCAACGGTCAGCCCGAGATGATCGATACCGAGGGTTCTTGCCGTTTCTGCCATATATTGGCCTCCTTGCTTTCTAGGAAACATCGCTTGGTGGCGATGGAGCAAAAAATGGCGCGGATCGCTCCGCGCCATGTTCTTAAATTTGGCTGTCTTCTTGACAATCAGATCCGGAGATTGAGCTATTTCGAGCTGTCCACATCGCCCTTGTCAACGCGTTTGGAAAACTCGGTTTCCTCCCCTGCTGCCAACAACTTGGCCTGTTCGATCCAGTCTTCTCGATCAATCCGACCCTTGAAGCTGAGCAAGGTGGACACCCAGTTGATGTGCGCGCGATTCCACTTGGCGATCTGATCAAAGTGATAGATGCCCACATCATTGAGCTTGGTCTCGATGACTTTGCCCACCCCCTTGATGCGTTTAAGGTCATCGGCGCCGCCTTTTCGCGCCTGTTTCATTGTACGAGGCTTCTTGCCTGCCACATTGGCCTTGTCTTCGGCTGAGGCATCCTTGGGCAAAGCAGCAATGGCGGCTGCAATCTTGGCGTCCTCATCCTCCTCGGAGGTGGCCTCTGCCTTGGGTTTGGCAGTCGCTTTGCTGGCGGTGGCTTTCTTGGATTTAGGCTTTGCTGCAGGCGTTGTGGAATCCAGCTCTTTTTCGCCGGGGGCTTCCGCATTTGCAGCGGCTATGCGCTCGTCTTCGCCCACCTTGGAGGCAGCGGCCTCTTTGGGTTCGAGAATGCCATCGATATTCAACTGCGCCGCGTCAGGTTCGCCGACTGCAATGGCGTCGTCTGCCGACAAAAGCCCCTTGGCCTGCGGTATCCACTTTTCGCGATCAATCCGGCCCTTGAAGCTGAGGAAGGTGGTCACCCATGCAACCTCGTCCCGGCTCCAGTTTGCAATCTGATCATAGTGGAAGATGCCCAGATCGTTGAGCTTGCCTTCAATGACCTTGCCCACGCCCTTGATGCGTTTGAGATCGTCGGAATTTCCCTTTCGGGGTTTCTTCAGCGCTTTTGGTTTTTTGCCAACGGCGTCCGCCTTCTGCTTGCTCGTTGCATCCTTGGGCACGGTCAGAAGCGCCGCTGCAATGCGCGCTTCCTCGGCATCAGGGTCGACCTCGGCGCCTTCCGACATCTCGTCGAGCTTCACATCCGCGCTGGCGTCCACACGGGCCATCAGACTGTCTTCATCGACATCTTCCTGAGAGGACAAAGCCGCCTTGGCAGCCTCTGCGGCCTTGAGCACGGCTTCAGAGCGCTCTTCCGTCTCGTCGCTGATAGACGCCGCCTGCTGGTCCGCTTTCTCATCCTGATTTGCCTGTTCGGCAACCAGAGCCTCTTTGGTCTCCTCAGCCAAAGCTTCCGCCACCGCTTCTTGATCTGCAGCAAGCGCTGCGGTGGAGGCACCAACAGCGACACCCGGCGTCGGCGTGGCAGCGGTTTGCAGCTGGTAGGCCGTTGTCTTTGACGGCTCGCGTGCTTCAGGCTTGGCGCGCATTGCCTTGCGTACGACATAACCGATGAGCATGCCAATCAGCACTGCGATGATGATCAGGACGAGAGCCTGCCAGAAAAATGCTGTCATGATGTCCCCCTATTTACCTTCCGGATCACAGGCGATCCAGCCAATAACCACGCCAAGCATCAGCCCCAGAAGGAGCATTGGATAGAGGTTCGCGATAAGAAATCCCATGTCTTCAACTCCTTTGGTATCACTGTGTCAGAATGACGAATTCAATGCGGCGGTTCTTTGCCTTGCCTTCGGGGGTGTCATTGCTGGCAACCGGCTGATCTTCGCCAAAACCCTTGGCTTCGAGACGATCAGCGGTGATGCCTGCACTGACGAGATAGTCGGCAACCGCCCCCGCCCGACGTTCGGACAGGGCCTGATTGGCGGCGTCATCGCCGTCGCTGTCGGTGTGGCCTTCAATCTGAATGCGATTATCGGTGCAGCGGCGTGCAGTATAGATGAGCGTATCGAGCAGGCCGAAGGAGTCGGGTGAAATGGCTGCCATGCCGGATTCAAACAGGATGGTGTTCGTCTCGAGTGATGATCTGAGCAGGCGCTGGCATTGCTCGGCATCGACTGTCTCTCCCGGAGCGGCAACGCGCAGATCGGTATTGAGTGCTACACTCGCCGGCAAGGCGT
The DNA here is from genome assembly GCF_900215505.1 of Cohaesibacter sp. ES.047. Taxonomy (NCBI): domain Bacteria; kingdom Pseudomonadati; phylum Pseudomonadota; class Alphaproteobacteria; order Hyphomicrobiales; family Cohaesibacteraceae; genus Cohaesibacter; species Cohaesibacter sp. ES.047. The sequence goes on along the minus strand of NZ_LT907844.1, from coordinate 3,054,432 downwards.
CCTGCAACCCACGCATCACGTCTTCAAGAGCTCCGCCGTAGAAGGCACCGCCGGTCAGATCAAGACCATTTTCGGTCAGGCTGGCGGATCCCTCTTCAAGGCGGCTGACCGCCTGCAGAATGGCGACCGAAGACCTGCGATAGTCATCGTAGCCCAGATTGGCAATCTTCTCGCCTTCGCGCACATCAAGCCCTTCCGTCACCACGCTGGTGCCGAACTTGCGATTGGCAAGATCGATGACCGTGTCCTTGATCTCCTGGCTCGGCATCAACCCCATGATCCGGACCCCGTCTGCACTGCGCGTGATCTCCAGCCCGTTGACTGTAGTCGCAACCGGCTTGACCATGTCCTCAGGCGCCTTGGGCTCGGGTATCTGGAAGTCAAACGATATGCCTTCCAGGTCAGCGGCTGCGATCTTTTCCTGCGCCGCTTTGAATTTGGCAATATCGGCGGGATTTCCGTCTTCCAGCTGTCCCGTGATGGTCAGGGTGTTATCGAGCAGGAACGCCTTGGCATTGTCCAGCGATGACAGAAGGTCCGTCGTGAATTGAACGACATTTTCAATGTTGGCGGGGGCACCGCGCGCCGCCTCGACCTGTGTCTGGACCAAAACGCCGGGCATCTTTTCTTCCATTTCCGACGGCAGGGTTCGGGTCAGGCGATAGGGAAGATAGCCGATGATCGACACCTGATCATCATCCCGCACCAAGCCCCATGAATAAGGAGATTGGGTCTTGAGTTCTTCGGTCTCGTTGCTGACCGTTCGAACGCCCCACTCGGCATCGAGAAGCTCAATCGCCCAGCTGGCTTCATTTTTCTCTGGTTCGATTCCGGTAAGGGTGCCATCGCGGCCAGAGAAGGAGATGTTCGCCCAATCCATGCCTTTATCCTGCAGAACAGCCTGAGCCCTCTTGGTAAGATCCGCCTCGATCTTATCGGTTTCGCTGAATAGCGTGATGGCTGTAACAGCACAGACCGCCACGACGCCCGGGACAACCCAGCGCTTTAGGATTGACATTGCGACTGCTCCTTCGTTCGATCCGGTGCGCGATATGATGTTGCATCGCCCACCGGTCCCTCATCGTCCAATGATCAAACACACTAGCCATTTTCCGAGTAAGGTCAAAGGCAATCCACAGGGTCGCAATCCTAAATATTGCTTTTCTTCTGCCGATCAGACGCTAGACTCGCGCTTATTGATTTGCAGATCGACCTCATTGCAGTTTGACAACACGGCTCCTGTCAAACGCGCCCGTTTCAATCCGTTTTTGCGATGGTCTCATGACACTTCAGAGTCTCAGCCAACGTCAGGCCCGCCGAATCGCTCTCAAGGCACAGGGCTTTTTGCCGCAACTGCGCGGCGTGAAACGTCATGACCGCAGGCATCTGGAGGCAACGTTCGAGCATGTGGGTCTGTTGCAGGTTGACTCGGTCAATGTGCTCGATCGGGCACATTACCTGACCCTTTTTGCGCGTCTCGGAGCTTATGACCGGAGCCTCATTGACCGGGCCGCTCATATGGTGGCCCACCCGGTCAGCAAGAAACGTAAAGCCTTTTTTGAATATTGGGGGCATGAGGCGTCGATCCTTCCCGCCTCCCTTTATCCGGCCATGCAATGGCGCATGGAGCGCGCCGCGCGTCATGAAGGCCTTTGGGGCAATATCTCGCGCTTCGCAAAGGAAAATCCGAAAGAGGTGGAGCGGGTCTTTCGCGAGATAGAAGCAAGGGGACCGGTGTGTGTCTCCGACCTTGAGAAGCGCGGCGCACGCTCTGGTCCCTGGTGGGGCTGGGACGACAGCAAGCTGGCACTCGAGTATCTGTTCTGGTCCGGCAGGATCACATCTGCGGGCCGCAAGGCCTTCACACGCTATTATGATTTGCCCGAACGGGTGCTGCCCGAAGACAGTTTCGCACGCCCTGCCCTTGAACCGTTTGCCGCGCACAAACTGTTGATGGAGATCGGCGCCCGATGCCATGGGGTGGGGACGGAAAAGTGCTTCCGTGACTATTTTCGCCTGTCACCTTCAGATGCGCGTCCGGCTCTTCAAGCCCTCATCGAAGAGGGAACCCTCGAGCCCGTCGAGGTCGAGGGATGGAAAGCCACGGTCTATAAACACAAGGACGCCCAGTTGCCTTCGCGGGCAACCTGTCAGGCACTGCTGGCTCCGTTCGACTCGCTCATTTGGCTAAGAGACCGCGCAGAAAGCCTGTTCAACTTCCGCTATCGCATCGAGATCTATGTGCCCAAGGAAAAGAGGCAGTACGGCTATTATGTGCTGCCTTTCCTGATGGGGGACCAGTTGGTGGCCCGGCTCGACCTCAAGGCCAACCGACAGGACGGCGTGCTCGAGGTCTTTGCTGCCCATGGGGAGCCCACCATCGATAAGGGCAAGGTATCGGCGGCGCTGGCTGGCGAACTTGCCTTGATGGCCGGATGGATGGAACTTGACGGCATCCGGGTGCATTCGTCCGGGGATCTTGCCGCTGCGCTTTTCAGCGAGGTTGCCGCGCTCTAGGTCTTCTGGGAGACATGCTTTTGCCCGGTCTCCTCGATGCGTTCGAGAAGAGAGAAAAGCGTGTTTTTCTCGTCTTCAGAAAAACCTTCCAGAAACATCGCATTGATGTCCTCATAGAAGTTCTCGAGGTGGCGCAGGTTCCGGCCTTTTTGCGTCAATCCGATCACAACGGCCCTGCGATCCTTGGTGTCGGTGACACGCACCAACAGACCAGCTGCAATCATGCGATCGACGATCCGCGATGTGGCTGGCGGGGCGTTGCCGGTGTAGCCGGAGAGCTCTTTGACACTCAGATCACCATTTCTCCAAAGCGCTGAAAGCACCACCCACTGGGCCAGACTGAGCCCATGAGGCTCCAGAACGCGGGCGCTCATGTTGTTGACGGCACCCGTCGTGAAATTGAGCAAACGCCCCAACGACCTCGGCGGATTCAGTCTTTTAGTTGACATGTAATCTATTTCCATGTAAATTATATTATATCACGGAAAGTTTAGACGCAAGCGTCAACGGAGCAAACCATGAATTCCACCTCTATGAAAAAAGAAGCGGGCAAGCTGCGAAGCACACCCAATGGCTATGGCCGCGTGGCAAGATTTCTGCACTGGGCAAGCGCTTTGCTTGTGCTGGTGCTCATTGGTAGCGGTTTTGGGTCCGCCTTCAGCTCGGACGCCTCTCAGAAGGCAGCAGCCCTTCGGGTACACTTTCCGCTCGCCCTGTTGGTATTCCTTCTAACTCTGGCAAGACTCATCTGGTGGCGCGTTGATCACAAACCGGATGCAGTGACCAGCGACCCAAGATGGCAACAGTCTACCGCCCGATGGACGCACCGGGGGCTTTATCTCGTTCTGATCGTTCTGTTGGGAAGTGGGATTGCGATGTCTCTGGCGACGGAACTGCCGCTCGCGCTGTTCGGATCAAAGCCGTTGCCCGACTTTTCGAACCTGGCACCCCGGATCGCACACCGGATTGCGGCTCTGACAGCGGTCGCGCTGATCGCACTGCATGGGGGCGCGGCCATCTATCATCATTGGATCAAGAAGGATGGGACCCTGAAGCGTATGTGGTCAGGCGATCCGTCATAGTGTCAGTGCAAGCGGCCGAAGACGTGACGAAGTGGTGTGCCCAAGCCGCATAATGGCAGCGGCGCACACGTCACTTGCTGCAATTGCAGGTGTCACAGATGGAAGGGGCAAACAGCGAGCAGACGAGCGCCCAAAACGCATGACGCAGGGACTTCAGTCGGTTGTACCTCTGGTGCGGGAACAGATGCTCGTTCATGGCCGGATCCTTTCTCGGAATGGCTGCAATATAAAGGTGGGCCGCGCTAATTGGTAGAGGGTCCGGTGTGTCGGGAGTGGCCATCCCAGAGGATAAGCCAAACCGACAGATTGCATCGGCTGCGGGAACTTGAAGGCCGAAACTCGGTATTTGTCCAAGCGTACAACAAAAGCCGGACATTCCACAATCACGACCCGCTACCAGACAATCACAAACCTGTGATACTTTCAAATAATATATCTTTTCAGATAGTTACTTATTTTTAAAACCTACCGTCGGCTACAAATCAGCTGATTTGGCTCGCCTTGATCGTGAGGCGCAAACAGGCTAGATGTAACGCACAGGTGATGAAATTTCCGCAATTCACCACTCTTGAATAGCGGCAAGCTCCCTCAGCGTTCGCCATGACAGGCCCCCGCAAGCCCTGAAAACTGCAAGAAAGACACCCCATGCAGACCCTAGAACTGGACCGGATCGAATGCCTGATTTTCGATCTAGACGGAACGCTTGTCGACAGCGAGGTGCTCTGTCTGCAGGGCTATTGTGATACCGTCCCGGATCTTGACTGGGATGCCAATTACATCGCGGCCCATTTCCGGGGCAACAAGCTCAATTATATCGTTGAGCAGATCGAAAAGCATATCGGGCGTTCTTTGCCGGAGACCTACGAGGAGACCTATCGGGCACGGGTCGCCGAGCTGTTCGAGCAGAGCCTTCAGTCCTTCCCGGGTGTCGAGCAGACCATTCTGGCCCTTCCCCATCCGCGCTGTATTGCGTCAGCAGGCCCCCTCAAGAAGATGCGGCATTCCCTTGGCCTCACCGGCCTTCTGCCGCTTTTCGAGCCTCACCTCTTCAGCTCCTACGTGGTTGGGAGCTGGAAGCCTGAACCGGATCTCTTTCTCAATGCGGCCAAGGCCATGGGCTTTGCGCCAGAAGCCTGTCTGGTGATTGAGGACAGCCCGGTGGGCATCGAAGCCGCCCGCAGGGCCGGGATGCAGTATCTGCTGCATTGCCCTGACGGACACGAGCCACCTGCCGATTATGATGGCCCCTGTTTCTCGCGCTATGCGGACTTCCCTCTTTTGCCAAAGTGATCAGTGATCAGCGAGCGGTGGGTGAGCGAAGCTAGCGCACCAGATCCGCGGTCGGGCATCCAAGCAGATCAACCAGATGATCGGGTGCCATTCTGATCTGATAGCCGCGGCGGCCACCATTGATGTAGATGAGCGCATGCTCAAGGGCTTTTGCATCCAGAACCGTCCGCACGCTCCGGCGCTGACCGAGCGGGCTGATGCCTCCAACCTTGTAACCGGTGAGACGTTCGGCATCAGGGGGCGGCATCATCTGGGCGGCCTTGCCCGCAAAGGCCTTGGCCAGTTTCTTCATGTTGACTTCGCGATCAGACGGCACCACGGCACAGACTGGCTTGCCATCAAGCATGATCATCAGTGTCTTGAACACCTCGCCCGGCTCCGCCCCGATCGCCTCGGCAGCCTGAAGCCCAACCCTGTCTGCATCCGGATCATAGTCATAGGCAACCAGCGAAAAATCGATAGCAGCCTTTTTCAGCACTTGCGTTGCGGGAGTGGTTGTGCCGGACATGGTTGTGTCTCTTTCTCAGTTTTTTTGACCATCTGCAGGCGCTCTGCTTAAAGAAAAGGCGGCCTTGCGCCGCCTTTGCTCGATCAATGTCAGATCAGTTGAATTCCGGTCCGCGCGGGCGATAGGGACGCGTGTCCTGCCAATCCTCCATGAGGGCGCGCAGGCCGGGATCGCCTCCTTCGGGCAGCATTATCTTGGCCGTAACCAGCAGATCACCGCGAGTGCCGTTGCGGTCCGGCAGTCCCTTGCCCTTGAGGCGCAAGCTCTTGCCTGAGCTCATGCCGGCGGGAATCCGCACTTCGACCTTGCCTTCGAGCGTGGGGACGCGGATCCGGGCACCCAGAACCGCTTCATAAAGGGTTAGCGGCAGCTCGAGCCGGATGTTGAGCTCTTCCACCTTGAACAGGCGGTGCGGCAGGATCTCGATTGTCACGAGGGCATCACCAGCCTGACCGTTCACGGTCTCGAAGCCCTGCCCCTTCATGCGGATGGTCTGGCCATCCTTGACGCCTTTGGGCACACGCATGTCGAGGGTCTTGCCGGTCGGCAGATGGACACGGCGTTTCTCTTCCGACACAAGGTCTTCAAGGGTTACGCTGAGCTTGGCCTCGGCATCCTGGCCTTTCTGAGGGCGGGCACGCTGCTGCGCGCCACCAAAGGGATCGGCTCCATCGCTGAAAGGATTGCCGCCAGAACGCCCACGCGCGCGGCCAGCCCCGCCGCCCATGTTGCCGAAGATTTCATTGAGAATGTCTTCGGTAGCACCGCCACCGAACGGTCCGCCGGACTGATTGCCGAACGGGCTTCCTGATGATCCGCCGCCCCCGCCGAAGGGATGGCCGCCACCGAAGCCCTGAAAGCGTTCCTTGCCATCAGCGTCGATTTCACCGCGGTCGAACTTGCCGCGTTTTTCCTTGTCACCCACGATCTCATAGGCCTGATTGATCTCGGCGAATTTCTCTTGCGCCTTGGGATCATTCTTATTTTGATCGGGGTGGTATTTCTTGGCCAATTTGCGGAACGCGCTCTTGATGTCGCGTTCGTTGGCCGACTTGGAAACCCCAAGTACGCTATATGGATCTCTCATATATTATACCCTTACCCCTGCCGAAAAGCCCGTGCAGGCACTTGCCGACAGTGTCTGTCTGTTGAAGATAGGAACAGCGTGGCCCATGCGGTCCTTCAACAAGCAACCGCGAGGCTGTTGCAGGCGCTGTCAATTTCACGTTACCCCTGATATAGAGAGTTTCAAATTAAATTTCCATAGGAAGGTTGTTACAAACCATGAACATCGATCTTCTCCGCAATCTTTGTGAAACTCCGGGCGTCCCGGGGCGTGAACATCGGGTGCGTGCGCTCATCGAAAAGGAAATCGAAGGTCTCTTCGATGAATCCTATGTCGATCCGATGGGGTCGCTCATCTGTACCCGCTATCCCACCGCTGATCTGGATGAAGACACCGCGGCCAAGCGTGTGCTTCTGCTCTGCCATATGGACGAGATCGGCTTTCTCGTCAGCCATGTCTCCGACAAGGGTTTCATTCATATAGATCCGGTCGGCGGGTTTGACCCGCGTACGCTGTTTGCCCGCCGGGTTCTGGTTTGCACCAATGACGGCGACTACAAGGGCGTGATGAATGCGGGCGGCAAGGCCCTGCATATCTCCTCCCCCGAAGAGCGCAAGAAGATCCCGGAGGTGACCGATTTCATTGTTGACCTCGGTCTGGGTGAAGAAACCAAGGACAAGATCAAGGTCGGTGACTTCATCGTCATGGACGAGCCGTTGCTCGATCTGGGGTCAAAAGTTGTCTCCAAGGCGCTCGATAACCGCGTGGCCTGCTGGCTCGGTATCGAGGCCATTCGCCAGTTGGTCAATGCGGGCGAGACTCACGCCTATGAAATCGTGGTTGCCTTCACCGCACAGGAAGAAGTCGGTCTGAGGGGCGCACGCACAGCGTCCTTCGGTGTCGCTCCAGATATCGCAATCGGTGTCGACACCACCCTGTCTTGCGACACGCCGGGCACGCCTGAAAAGGACACCGTGACGACACAGGGTCAGGGCTTTGGTCTGCATGTCAAGGACGGGTCCTTCATCGCCGACATTGATCTGGTTGAAGAGCTGGAAGCACTCGCCAAGGAAAAGGACATTCCTTTCCAGCGCACCATGCTGGCCCGTGGCGGTCAGGACGGGGCCGCCGGTCAGCAGTCTGGTTCCGGTGCCAAGGCTGCCGCGGTCGCGGTCGGCACGCGCTACATCCACACCGTCACGGAGATGGTCGACAAAGTCGATCTGGAAGCCGCACGCGACATTCTCGCAGCCTATCTGGCGGCAAAATAAACGCTATAAAAGAGCCGGTTCTTCCGGCTCTTTTCTCCCTCTCTCTCCCCTCTTCTTCATGTGACGCTTAAGCGATTTCTCACGGACAGAATCAACTGTCTGAGGGTTCCTCATGTTGCGCTTAAAGTCTCGAACCATCACTTTAAAAGCGATGAATCATGAGTCTTATGAGTCGCTTAGGCGATGATGCTAAAAGATGAATTCGAAGGGTTAAAGCATTTGTTAACCATGATTGAACGACTTCATGCAGCGATTCAAGTGCAGGCCGCCGCCCCGCTTGCGCGTTGACGGCGGCGTTTTTTCTTCAGATGCAAAGTGCAAACAGGCTTAGTTGCGGCGTCTCATCCGGCGCTTGATTTGCCTGCGCTCCCAGTTGTCGCCGAAGAAGTTGATCACTTCGAAAACATTGAGCCCGTGGATCATCAGGCCAATCCCCCAGCCCATGGCTGGCCAGACGACCCAGAGGTAATCCGGGTTTGTCACCAGATTGATGATCAACAAGAGAACCATGACAAGGGCGTATTGGATGGCGTGGGTATAGAACGATTTTATATCGCGAACATATTCCATCGCTTGGCGCTCCTCGTCGGACAACCCGGTCGTCTCTGATAGAGGTTGGGCTTCAGGTTGGGCTTGAAGGTGTGGCCGGGTATCAGCCTGCGTCATTGAAGCTGCGTGCTGGTGTTCGGGATCAATCGGGGTGGAGCGTGTCGGCTCGGTCATCATCATCTGTTCCTCGCGTAGGGTTGTAAAATCCACTTCGAGAACAGCAGCCAGACATTTAAGGGTCTCAGGGCTGGCCTTGGCTCCGCGTTCGATGCGCTGAAGAGTGCGCGTGCTGACGCCTGCCATGTCGGCCAGTTGTTCCTGAGACAGCCCCTTGTCGAGGCGAAGCTTGCGAATAATCATGTGTCTACCGCTTCGGTTTCCGTTTGCTGTTCGTCTTGCGAGACTCGCATCAAGAGGGACAGATTGACCACGTCATGAAGGTGACAGAGAGGCGACATATCCGCGACAACCATGCCACGCAGTCAGAAAACGCCCCACCCGAGATCCCGTGACAAGCGTTCGGCGGCATAGGTGCCCATGAGGGAGTTGCCATGGCTATCAAGCCCCGGTGACCAGATCGCAATCGAGCCTCTGTGCGGCACGATCACAAGCAGCCCGCCTCCGACGCCAGACTTTGATGGCAGGCCGACACGGAATGCGAATTCGCCCGACCCGTCATATTGTCCGCAGGTCATCATCAGGGCATTCAGAGAGCGCACCTTTGCCGGTGCAATCAGCTTTGGCACATCGTTGAGGCTGGCAAGAAAGCGCCCTGCCCGTGCGAGCTGAACGGTCGTCATTTCGATGGCACACTGATGATAGTAGACCCCGAGGGTGAAGTCAGGCTCGTTGTCCAGATTGCCGTAAGAACGCAGATAGTGGGCGAGCGCCAGATTGCGATATCCGGTTGCCTTTTCAGAGGCGGCGACGGTCTTGTTGATATGGATGTCGTCGTCCTCGGCGGCGGCCCGCACAAAATGGATGATTTCCGAAAGGGCTTCCTTCGGCGCATGGCCGGAGAGCAGAGCATCCGTTGTAACAATCGCTCCGGCATTGATAAACGGATTGCGCGGTTTGCCTTTTTCCTGCTCGAGCTTCATGACGGAATCAAACGGATTTCCCGATGGCTCGCGGCCCACCCGGCGCCACAGAGTATCCCCCACCCGGCCAAGCGCAATTGACAGGGTGAACACCTTAGAGATCGACTGGATCGAAAACGGCACATCACAGTCGCCCGCGCTGAGGATCATTCCATCCTCAAGCGCCACAGAAATCGCAAACTGGGCAGGATCGATGTGCGCGAGTTCGGGGATGTAGCTGGCAGGTGCACCCCAAACGTTGGGATCATCGGCAGCCAGAGCATGGACATCGGCAACCAATTGGTCCAGATAGTCCTTGCTAAGTTCTCTCGTCATGACCAGCCTTCCCTCACCATACGCATCACCGGGCTGCATTGCCTTGTTCCGTGATAATTTGGGAATGCCCGCTTGGCAAGGCATGGGAAAGCGCGCTTGTTCAATAAGAGGGCTTTTCCAGAGCCGACATTCCACTATGCTCGGGCCACTATGCTCGGGCCACTATGCTCGGGCAACCGATCAAACAACCACCAAAGCCGGGGGATGCCTTGCTTTTCTATCTCTGTGTCATTCTTCTTTGCCAGTTGGCCGGAGAGGCACTTGTTGCCCTCCTTGGCCTGCCCATTCCCGGACCAGTCGCGGGCATGGCCCTCCTGTTTGTCGGGTTATTGATCCATGGTGCCATTCCTGAAGGATTGTCAAAAGTCGGGGACGGATTGCTGGCGAACCTGTCGCTGCTTTTTGTGCCAGCAGGAGCGGGCATCGTTGTGCATGCGTCCCATCTCAAACGCGAGATGGTGCCGATAGCGGTCGCTCTGGTGATCAGCACGCTGCTTGCCATCGCGGTCACAGGGGTTCTGATGCAATGGCTCTCCAAAAACGCTGGAAGCGCTCCCGATGACCCAGAGCTTGACACCTCCAACAGGGAGCAGGCGTGATGGTCTTTGACCTGTTTTCTGAATTGAGTATCAGCCCGCTTTTTCATCTCACGCTGACCATCGCCGCGTATCTGATCGGCCTTGCCATCTATCGGCGCGCCGGCATGACGCCGCTGCTCAATCCGGTGCTGATTGCCGTTGCCATCGTGGTTGCGGTTTTGCTGCTGGCAGGCATCTCCTATCGCGCCTACTTCCTGGGCGCACAGTTCCTGCATTTCCTGCTTGGTCCGGCGACAGTGTCCCTTGCCATCCCGCTCTATCGTCATTTCGGCAAAGTGCGCAGAGCTGCAGCTGCAATTCTGATCAGCCTGTTGACGGGATCCGCTGTTGCCGCGAGTTCCGCGGTCGGCATCGCATGGGTGTTGGGTGGTTCGGAGCAGTCCTACATATCGCTCGCTCCCAAGTCGGTGACAGCCCCGGTTGCCATGGGCATTACCGAGGTGCTGGGCGGCTCGCCGTCTCTCACCGCGGTTATGGTGATCATCACCGGGATCCTCGGCGCGGTGCTCGGGCCTTATGTGCTCAACATGGTCGGCGTGACAAGCTGGGCCGCGCGGGGCCTTGCCATGGGCACAGCCAGCCATGGCATCGGAACGGCGCGGGCGCTTCAGGTCAATGAGGAAGCGGGTGCCTTCTCGGGCCTTGCGATGGGCCTGAATGCCCTGCTCACAGCGATCCTGTTGCCGATCATCTGGTATCTGATCTTCTGAGGCCGTCTGGCTCAGGCGATTTCGCCACTGGCGATCGCCTCATCCAGATCCTTGCCAAGTGCTTCAAAGACCGTGCGGATGATACCATCTGCATCCAGATTGCTACCCGCATACATATCCTGCGGCTTGCCGTGGTCGGTGTAAGCGTCGGCCATGGTCAACGAGCGGATCTTGAGATCCCGATCCAGTGCGCCTTCGTTTGCCAGCAGGTTGAGCACCTGTGATGCGAACCCGCCAACGGCACCTTCCTCGATGGTTATCAGCATGTCATGGGTGCCCGCCAGCTTCAGGATCATGTCCTTGTCGAGCGGTTTGGCAAAGCGGGCATCGGCGACCGTGGTCGATAGACCATAGCCATCCAGTCGTTCGGCTGCGGCCAGAGCTTCGGCGAGACGGGTACCCAGAGACAGAATGGCGACACGCGCGCCTTCCCTCACAATGCGCCCCTTGCCAATTTCGAGCGGAACACCCTCCTCGGGCATCTCGACGCCAACACCCTCTCCACGCGGATAGCGGAAGGCAATCGGTCCATCATCATAGGCAGCAGCGGTTGCGACCATGTGCACGAGCTCGGCTTCGTCGCTGGCTGCCATGACAACCATGTTGGGCAGGGAGGCCATGTATCCGATATCGAAACTGCCGGCGTGGGTCGGGCCATCAGCACCGACAAACCCGGCCCGGTCGATGGGGAATCGCACGGGCAGATTCTGGATCGCCACATCGTGGACAATCTGATCATAGGCGCGCTGCAGGAAGGTCGAATAGATGGCGCAGAAAGGCTTGTAGCCTTCGCAGGCCAGACCGGCAGCGAAGGTCACCGCATGCTGTTCGGCAATGCCGACGTCGAAGGTGCGGTCGGGAAATTCCTTCTCGAAGATATCCACGCCCGTTCCAGATGGCATCGCGGCCGTGATGGCAACGATGCGATCATCCTTGGCACCCAATTTGGCGAGGGCCTGCCCGAACACCTTTGTATAGCTCGGGGCATTGCTCGGAGCCTTGAGCTGGGCGCCGGTCACGACGTCAAATTTTGACACGCCGTGATATTTGTCCGTTGCATTCTCGGCCGGGACATAGCCCTTGCCTTTTTGGGTAACCACATGGACAAGGATCGGCCCTTTGTCTGTGTCACGGACATTTTTCAGGATCGGAAGCAGGTGATCAAGATTGTGACCATCGATGGGGCCGACATAATAGAAACCGAGCTCTTCGAACAGGGTGCCACCTGCCACGAAGGCGCGGGCGAACTCATCCATCTGTTGCGCTTTTTGCTTGAAGAAACGCGGCAATTGATAGGCGAGCTGCTTGGCAGCGTCCCGGATCGACAGAAACGTCTTGCCAGAAATGAGGCGGGCAAGATAGGCGCTCATTGCACCGGTTGGCGGTGCGATGGACATGTCATTGTCGTTGAGAATGACGATCAAACGGCTGTCGAGCGCTCCGGCATTGTTCATTGCCTCATAGGCCATACCGGCGCTCATGGCGCCATCGCCGATGACGGCAACCACATTGCGATGCTCGCCCTTGAGTTCGGATGCCACCTGCATGCCGAGACCGGCAGAAATTGATGTCGAGCTGTGTCCCGCCCCAAAGGGGTCGTATTCGCTTTCGGCGCGCTTGGTGAAACCACTCAGCCCCTTTGGCTGGCGCAGGGTCCGCATGCGATCGCGGCGCCCAGTCAAAATCTTGTGCGGATAGGCCTGATGGCCCACGTCCCAGATCAGGCGGTCATGGGGCGTGTTGAAAACATGATGCAGAGCAACGGTCAACTCGACCACACCAAGACCGGCCCCAAGATGGCCACCGGTCGCTGAAACAGCATCGATCATCTCGGTGCGCACATCCTCCACCAACGTCTTCAGCTCGGAGAGCGAGAGTGTGCGGAGATCCTGAGTGGTCTCGATGCTATCGAGCATGGGGGTTTTGGACACGTTTATCACCTGTCTCAGATTTTTGGTTTGTACATACGCAATGTGTCTGGCGTGATGTCTCTGGTTTATACGGAAAAGGGTTTGAAGAGGATTTCCAAAATCACCTCAACCCGATCCCAAGCACGCATTTGACTAACAAAATCGACCCAAATGCGTACGTTGGTTTCCAAGGGTTGGTCTATACTGAAAGCGCCAATAGGGCAAGAAGAAGACAACTCGCCAAATGGTCGGGTGGACTGACCGATCACGAAATCTTCATCAAGAAACTTTTTTTGTTTCACCAGCAACAATTCGAAACTATTATTGCCAAACATTGCCGGTTGTTTCTATAGAAAGGTTTTGTCATGATGAAGCGCTTATCTTCTCTCATTACGTGTATTTGCATTCTATTCGCCTTCTCTTCTGTCGCATCTTCCGAAGACCGTTTTGGCGCGTTTGCCGTGGCCGAAAATGGCGCTTATGGCTACGCTTGGGCCCACTATTCCAAGTCGGAGGCCCGACGCACCGCCATGAACGAGTGCCGCCGTCGAGGCCCGGGTTGCCGCAATGCTTTGTGGTTTCGCAATGCCTGTGGTGCGCTTGCGATGAATAGCCGCAACAGCTGGGCCACGGAGTGGAGTGAATCCCGCGCCGGTGCCCGTGACCGCGCCCTGAACAGCTGCAACAACAAGTTCGGCGGCTGCCGTATCCGCGAAGCAATTTGCAGCTGGGACTAGAATGATCGACTGGCCCGGCTGCCGTCAGTTTCACTCCAAACGCACCCGCGTGCTGGCAAGCCCTGCACGCGGGATTGATTTGTCGCACTAGATCGTGTTCCTCAGCACGATCATCTCATTGACAATGTCTCACGTCCGTTGGTATAGTATGGAACATATAGAGAACAAAAAAGCCCGGAGAATGCAATGTCGAGCACAGATCAACTGCAGGATACAGAGGCGCAGGAAGCGCCTGTCATTATGGCCCATGTGTCCATCGGCGTGAAGGATTTCGCCAAGTCCAAGGCCTTTTACGAGGCCGTGCTTGGTACGATTGGCGCCAAAATTGTCATGGATGTGGACGCGCCCACCATGCAAGCCGCAGCCTTTGGCAAGCAGTTTCCGGAATTCTGGGTTCAGACCCCTCATGATGGCGGCGAGCCGGGCGTGGCCAACGGAACGCACTTTGCCTTTCTCGCATCCAGTGTCAAAGCCGTGCATGCCTTCTGGGACACCGCCATCGAAATGGGAGGAGTGCCCGACGGTGAACCGGGGCCACGCCCCCATTATGGAGAGGCCTACTACGGCTGCTTTCTGCGCGATCCGGACGGGCATAAAATAGAAGCGATGTTCTGGGGGGCCCATGACCAATTCAAGGATGGAGAGGCGGTCAAAACCTCGGGCTGACCGGTGGTTGAATGCGATGAGCGCCCGATGCATTACGCAACACCAGTTGACAGGAGAGTTTGCATTTGTGATGACTTCCACCGGCATCGTGGCCCGCTTTGTGCGCAATAGAGCGTATGAGCACGAGAGGCCGCCCGGTGGTTGGCACTTGAGGAGAGCGTGATGAAGAAGATCTTGAGAATTCTGCTGTGGGGGCTCGTCATTCTGGTGGCCGCTGCACTCGCCTACATGATCTTCAACTGGTATCAGCAAGAACTGGGGGTGCAGCAGACCCAGTCGGGAGACACCAGCGTGCCAATCGGTGGTGACTTCCAACTGACCGACCATACGGGAAAGCCCGTCACGGCAGCGGACTTCTCCGACAAGCCGATGGTGGTCTATTTCGGCTACACCTTCTGCCCCGATGTCTGCCCTACGACCCTGAGCGAAATGACGCTGTGGGTTGAAGATCTGGGTGAGGACGCGGACAAACTCAATTATCTCTTCATCACGGTTGATCCCGAGCGCGATGATCAGGAAGCCATGGCCTATTATGTGGATGCCTTCTTCCCGCAACTGGTCGGCCTGCGTGGAACACCGGAGCAGACCAAGGATGTCATCAAGGCCTACCGGGTTTATGCCAAAAAGGTCGAGGAAGAAGATGGTGGAGACAATTACGTGATGGACCATACCGCGTCGGTCTATCTGATGAAAAAGGGCAACATCTTCTCGGGCACGATAGCCTATGGCGAGGAGCATGACACAGCGGTGGCCAAGTTGCGCAAATTGATCGCCACGGCGGAGTAGCTCAGAGGGTCCGGCCTTCTGTGGCGCGTCCCGGTGCGATGTGATAGGCTGGATCATCAACGGGCCAAGGCATGGAAGCGATGGACGAAATCTCTGCAAAGCAGGCAAACCGCGAAGTGAACCGGATCATCCTCTGGTCAGTCGGGATCTTGTCGCTCATTGCCATTTTTGGCCTCAGCGTCTGGGCCGATGCAGGCATTGCCGTATTTTTCGACAGGATTTCTGCATCCTTTGCCAATTGTTTCTAGTTGTTTGGCCCGCCTTCAGGCCCACGCCATTCACTCTTCATGTGAGGTTTCATGAGTAGAACGCGACTTGATCAGGCGCTTGTCGCGCGTGGCCTTGTGCCCAGTCGTGCCCGGGCGCGGGACGCCATCAAACGCGGCTCTGTTTCGGTGGATGGGATGCTCGCAACCAAAGCCAGCCAGATGGTATCGGAAGAGATGGACTTGCGCCTTTCTGACCCTGCATCAGGCTATGTTTCACGCGCAGCTCTCAAGCTCATTCATGCTCTTGATCACTTCGGCTTTGATCCGACGGGGCGCACCTGCGTCGATGTCGGCGCATCAACGGGCGGCTTCTGTCAGGTGCTGCTCGAACGGGGAGCTGACGCAGTTTATGGGGTCGATGTGGGCCATGGTCAGATGCATGAAAGCCTGAGGGGCAACGACCGGCTTACAGTGCTCGAAGGCGTCAATGCGCGTCATCTTGATCGCACACACATTCCTAAGCCCTACTCTGCCCTTGTCAGCGATGTTTCCTTCATTTCTCTCAAGCTTGCCCTGCCGCCTGCGCTCGAAATGGCGGAAGCTGGCGCGTTTGCGGCGCTTCTGGTCAAGCCACAGTTCGAAGTCGGGCGCGAGGGCATTGGCAAAGGCGGATTGGTCCGCGACCCCGCTGATGCAGACCGCGTTGCCAGAGCCATCGCCGACTGGATCCATTCCAGCGATGAAGGGGGCTGTGCCGGATGGCACGTGCTCGACCTTGTCCCCTCGCCGATCCTTGGCGGGGATGGCAACCGGGAATTTTTACTTGGCGCAGAAAAGCGCTGAGCCGGCCTTTTCTAGACCCACAGACTCGCTAGCAAGCCGACAAACAACAGCCAGCCGATTTGCGTGTTCGAGCGGAACAGGGCAAGACACTGCTCGGCGTCGTGAATATCGAGTTTCCAGATCTGCCAGCCCATATGCAGCGTTGCCGCTCCAAGCCCGACAAAGGCAGGCCAACTGACACCGGATGAGACGAGCGCGGACGCCATAAACACGACCATCACGCCATAGAAAAACATGAGCCAGATCTTGGTGTTGTCAGCAAACAGCAGCGCTGTGGATTTCACCCCGATCATGACATCATCTTCCTTGTCCTGATGGGCGTAAATCGTGTCAAAGCCGATGGTCCAGACCGCACAGGCGACATACATGAGCAGCGGCGCCAGCGCCAATTCTCCCGTGATCGCGGTCCAGCCGACAAGGCCTCCCCACGAAAAGGCGAGCCCCAGAACCAGCTGGGGCCAATGGGTGATGCGCTTCATGAAGGGATAAATCGCAACCACACCCAGCGATGCAAAGCCAAGCGCGATGGTATAGCTGTTGAATTGCAACAGAACGAACAAGCCGACAAGGGCCTGAAACGCCAGCCAGCCCCAAGCATGCAGCCGGGTCACCTGTTTGCTGGGCAAAGGCCGGGAGCGGGTGCGCTCGACCATCCCGTCGATCTTGTGATCGACCAGATCATTATAGGTGCAGCCGGCCCCGCGCATGGCAACCGCGCCAAGCCAGAAGACAAATCCGAACCAGAGAATCGTCAGCGCATCGGGATGGTGGGCCCTATCGGTCGTGGAAACAGCCAGCGTCATGGACCAAAGGCAGGGCCACAGCAAGAGCCACCAGCCAATCGGTCGCTCAAGGCGGGAGAGCCGGGCATAGGGGCGAAATACCTCGGGAAGCCATATATCGACCCAGTGATCCCGTACCGCGTCTGCAACCTGGCCCTTTGGCACGTCCATGTCATGCTTTGCTTGAAACTGTTCACTCATTCACTTGCCGTCTTTCTGGCACTTGCCGTCTTTCGGGCCTCGCCGTCTTTCGGGCACTCGCCGTGCTTTTGGAACGGCTGCCTTTCTGGCACGCGTATTCCCCACATTGGGTTTGGCCCAAGCAGACTGTGCCGTCAACAGTCCTTGTTCATTCGGCGTCAAATTTACCAGAACGTCAACGGGACAATTCGTCTTTGTCCGTTGCCTTGCTGCGAACAACAAAGCCTGTTTTAACGCCAATCCTCAGCTAAGGCTTTCAAAGCCCGCTAATCAGCCCCGCAAGGCTTGATTTTGCCATCACAGAAGGCTAGCAGACTGGCAGTTATACTGGCCGATCCTTGCCGACCGTCACTGGTCGAGCGGCGTGGTGCCCTCCTCTTTAGAAAGGTGACTTGATGTCCGATCGCCTCAATGTCCTTCTTATCGGCTCCGGTGGGCGCGAGCACGCCCTTGCCCATGCGCTCGTCAAATCTCCGCTCCTTGGAGATCTATACGTCGCTCCGGGCAATGCCGGATTGCTCGAGCTGGCAAAAAAGGCGGATGTGGCGGAAAGTGATCATGATGCCGTGATTGCGTTCTGCAAAGACAAGGCCATCGGATTTGTCATCGTTGGACCGGAAGCCCCACTGGTCGACGGACTTGTGGACAGTTTGACGGCCGCCGGGATCGAAGCGTTCGGACCAACAGCAGCGGCGGCGCAACTGGAAGGCTCCAAGGGATACACCAAGGACCTGTGCGCCGAGTTTGACATTCCCACCGCAGCCTATGCGCGCTTCTCCAATTGCGAGGCAGCGCTTGACTATCTTGCTGCCCATCCGGCCCCCATCGTGATCAAGGCAGATGGCCTTGCTGCTGGCAAGGGCGTAACGGTCGCCATGACCAACGATGAAGCCAAGGCGGCAATTGTCGAGTGCTTTGACGGTGCTTTCGGGGATGCCGGTGCCGAAGTCGTCATCGAGGCCTTTCTCGAGGGAGAGGAAGCCAGTCTGTTCGCTCTGTGCGATGGCAAGACCGCCATGCTGCTCGCCAGTGCTCAGGACCACAAGCCCGTTGGCGAGGGCGATACGGGGCCCAACACCGGAGGCATGGGAGCCTACACCCCCGCTCCGGTCATGACCACCACACTCACCCAGCAGGTCATGGATCGCATTGTCACTCCGACCATCGATGGCATGGCCAGCCGTGGCGAGCCGTTTGTCGGCGTGCTCTTCGTGGGGCTCATGATCACGCGAAACGGGCCGGAACTGATCGAATATAATGTCCGCTTTGGCGATCCGGAATGCCAGACGCTGATGATGCGCCTTGAAAGCGACCTTCTCGAACTGTTGATCGCTGCGGCGCGCGGCGAGCTGGCAGGCAAAGAGGCCAAATGGTCCAATGATGTCGTGCTGAACGTGGTGCTGGCATCCAAGGGCTATCCCGGCTCCTACGAGAAGGGAACCGTAATTGAAGACCTGAGCGCAGCCCAGGCCCTTGACGGCGTCACGATCTTTCATGCAGGCACGGAAAAGAAAGAGGGACAGCTGCTCGCCACGGGCGGGCGAGTGCTCAATGTTTGCGCCCGCGGCAAGACCGTGACCGAAGCTCAGGCTCTGGCCTACAGGGCTGTTGATGCTATCAAGTGGGACAATGGTTTCTGTCGCCGGGATATCGGATGGCGGGCGGTCCGCCGCGAAAAACAAGTCTTCCCGACACGATCATCATGACGACAAAAAGCCCGCTTCCCTTTTACTGAAGCGGGCTTTTTGATGTGTCGTGTCTGAAGCCAGATCAAACCACGCGGCGAGGGATGGGCCGTCTGGCCTTGCGCTTGCGGAATACAACATAAATGCTCACAGACATAATGGCGATCAGGGCGGCAAGGGCGGCGATGAGAATGCGCACCCAATTGTTGACAGACGCCACGTCATGCACGGCGCCCATTGCTGGTTCTGCAGCAGATACGACAAAGCCCGTAACGGATCGCACCACGCTGTCAAAGCTGACGGCAACCAAGTTGGCAACGGCTACGATGATCGACCCCAAATAAGCCAAAACAATTGAAACAAGATCGCCATTGTGTCTTTCTTCGGCTCTCAGGCGAGCACGCTCGGCAACGGTCGCCGGGTCGTCCCCGCCCCGTTCGATCAGCACCATACGCGCATCATTGCGCTTGGGGCGCATCTGATCGTTTGCGGCCGGGATCTTCCATGCCTTGATATCAAGCGCAACAGTTTCGCCAGCATTGACATCCATTGTTCTGTTGGTCTGCCGGTTGGTGACCTCGACAACGCCTTCATGCACGCGGACCGACGTGTCCTGATCCTTGATGTCGATTGTAAACTTTGTGCCTTTGACGGCTGCAACCATGTAAGGGGTCTGGACAGCGAAGTGTTTGACGTTCTTCTTGTCGACTTGCAAATGCAACGTGCCGCGAGCCTGATTGATGATCGTGCGACCCGGCAGCAGGTCATCAAAATCCGGCAAGCTCATGGATGTGTTGGAACCGATTTGAATGCGTTCCTTACCGCGCGTCAAAAGCAGCCTCGTGCGGGATCCTGTCGTCAGGGTTTGGCCGGGGAAAAGCATGCGGTTCTTGTAGACCCGCATCGGCTCCCGATTGCGGGTCTCGATCCATGCCTCACCACTCACCTTGCCAAGTCTCCACACATGGTCTTTGGTAACATCACTGCTGCCTGCTTCAGCCGGAATGCTAAGCACAAGCAGGAACGAGGCGAGCATTGCTGCAATGAAGGTCCGCACGGAAAACTCTCCCTTTGTGCATTTCACGCCGAAACCCTTGCGTCTTGTCACGATCATGAAATTGCGAGATTATACGTCTGACCAAAACCTACCCTCTCTGATTGAACATCCGGTAAATTTCTTAGATTTCGCCACTTCTGGTTAACGGAAACCAGTATCAACGATCCGCACAATTCAGCCACTCTTCTCAAGATATCTCTATCACTGGTTGTTACGATACAGCCACCACAATTACAACCCTGACTAAAACTCTGAAACGATTTGGCTTTCTCCTCTTACCGAGAGGCTTTGCAGAAATTATGCAGCAATTGACGCTTGAGTGTTTGCAAGCGGCAGGCTGACTGCTACAACGCAGCAAAAGCGGATACAGACCGATCCACTCATGATCGGCTTGATGCTCCCGACTGCCGGAAAAGCGTAAAGCCTCGATCACTTTTCAAAGGACCATTCCGATTGACCGATCCGGTTGAAATCACAATTGATGGACTAGGTGCCAAGGGCGACGGCGTCGCCTATTATGGCGGTGGCATGCTCTATGTCCCCTTCGCGCTTGAAGGCGAACGGGTCCGCGTGACCCCGATGGGCGAGCGGGCCGATCTTGAAGAGGTTCTGCAGCCATCCGAAGCGCGCATTGACCCGATCTGCCCGCTGTTTCAGACCTGTGGCGGCTGCATCATGCAGCATATGGCAACCAAACCTTATGGCGCATGGAAGCAGGAAATGGTGATTGACGCCTTGGCTTCGCGCGGATTGGAAGAGGCCAGTGTCGAAGAAACCATGCAGACGCGTCCGGGGGGCCGTCGCCGCGCGGTACTTACCGCCAGACTGATGGGACGACGCCTGCTGTTCGGTTATCACGAGATGCGCTCGGCGCGGATCGTGGACGTGGATCACTGCCCCGTCCTGACACCGGCTCTCAACGCCCTGTTGCCAAAGCTGGCTGATTTCCTGCCTCTTGTGATGACCAAGAAGAAGGAAGCGAGGGTTACGCTGCTTTCAACGGATTCCGGTGTCGATGTCAGTCTGGAAGACGTCAAAGACCTTCATGGCGGTCAGGACTATCTCAAGGCTGTCGAGATGGCCGAAACGCTTGATCTGGCGCGTCTGTCGGCCAATGGCGAGGTGTTACTCGAACGGCGTCCGCCTCTGTTGCGGATGGGAGACGCTCAGGTATCACCACCACCGGGCGCTTTTGTTCAGGCCGACGAAAGCGCCGAACAAGCCATGGTCGACATGGTGCTCGATGCGGTTGGCGATGCCAAACGGGTGATCGATCTTTTCAGCGGTTCAGGCACCTTCACGCTCCGGCTGGCCAAGAAGGCGCAGGTCTGGGCGCTGGAGAGCGAAGAGGCGGCGCTCAAATCGCTGGAGCGCGGCTGGCGCTTCGGAGCTGGGCTCAAGGGCATCAAGCCCGAGCGCAGAGACCTGTTTCGCCGACCTGTTCTGGCCTCTGAAATGAAGAAATTCGATGCCCTCGTTTTTGACCCACCCCGCGCAGGCGCCAAGGCGCAGTGCGAGGAGATCGCCAAGTCCAAGATTCCGGTCGTGGTGGCGGTGTCGTGCAATCCGGGGACCCTCGCGCGCGATTTGCGGATTCTGGTGGACGGTGGATACAAAATCCGCAGCGTGACGCCGGTGGATCAGTTTATCTTTTCTCCCCATGTCGAATGTGTGGCTGTGCTGCAAAGATAGCCCGGTTGCCCGCTAGGACCATCCCGCTCAGTCGAGCGGGATTCCTGCCTCCCCCTTGCTGTCCTGATAGGTGGCAGACATTTGATCATAGAGCGCAGCAATATGCTCGATGCGCTTCTCGAGCGGTGTTCGCTGCGCCTCATCGAGCGCGTGCACCATGTCCCCAAGAGCATGACTGTGCCAGAAAGCATTGTCGCGCGCATAGTCGCCATTCTCGAGCTTGAAGACTTCTTTCAGAATCTTGAGATCATGAGGGATGTTAAAGGCATCGCGTGTGTCCTCGTAGCCGAACAGGAAATAGAAATTGTCAAATCCGGTCCATGTGATCCCCGACAGGCAGAGCGAACAAGGCTCGTGGGTGGCCAGAAAGTAGCAATCACGCGAGTCGGGTCGCTCATCCTGAGGCAGTTCATAGAATCGCTTAAGCGCATGCATTTCGCCATGCCAGAGCGGATTTTCCGTTTCATTGTTGGTTTCGGCGATCACGACAGAAAGATCGGATTTGCGCAAAATCGCAGCGCCGAACAATTTGTTGCCGGTTTGCACAGCTTGCGCCGTTTTGGGTGCGATGTCTTTCTCGATGACGTCCAAAAGCCGTTCGATCAGTATCCGTTCGTTCATGCAATTTCCTTCTTGTAAACCGATAGAGGATGCGGCAAATACCCTAAGCATTTGTTGTATATTCGATCCCGTGTGGACTTGATTGCCTTGTCGGGAACCCTAAATTAGAGCAAATATGCGTTTTTAACCATAGTCCTCATGCACCGGAGACCGCCAAGGTATGGCACATCTCAAGCGCTGGCTCATGCTGTCAGCAGCCGTCGTTCTGTTTCTGCTGGGCCTTGCATCGGTCTGGACCCCTTTTCCCATTGGGGCCATCATGATGATGGCAGCAACGGTGATGCTGATCACACATAGTCGCACGGGGCGGTCGTTCGTGCGCCGGGTGCGTCGACGCTTTGCTTTCATTGATAATCTGATGATCTGGTTCGAGGATCGCAGCCAGGCCTCAATGGTTCGAATCCTCAAAACGACCCGTCCGCTGGAGAGCCGCCTGAAAGTTCGCTGACGGTCAACCGGAACGACCGGTTTTTGCCAGATCCGGCAAGGAAAAAGCATTGGCGGCTTTTTCAACGACAGTTGTCTGAAAATGCTCTGGCCGCCCTCATGTCGTGAAACTGTCATGAGCGGTCCCTAATTCATTGGATCGGCATGGAAGGTCGAGGATGCGCCAAGGGAGCGATAAAGTGTCCGCTCAGGCAATTCGACATTCCATCCCGTGATTTTTGACAAGTCTGCCGATGGTCGCAACTGGTGCGGTCCACGGGTGTGTGGGAGACGGATCGGTGATCACCAATCTGAAGCATTGGGCCGTACTGACTTTTGCAGTTCTCTGCATCATTGCCGGGCTGGCAACCATCTGGCTGCCCATCCCGACGGGCGTTCCCCTCTTGGCGCTCGGCTCTTTCCTCATCATTGCCAACAGCCGCGTCGGCCGCAATTTTTTTCGTCGGCTGCGCAAACATGTCAGCTGGCTTGATCATGCCTTGCTGTGGCTCGAGGAACGGACGGGCCGCACCTTTGGCCGCGTCCTCAAGACCACCCGCCCCTTGGTGACCCGGCACCGGCGAAGGGCCGAGTTGCAGAGCCTCAAACAAACACCTGATCAACGAGCGTCAGGCATGAGCCCTCGCTCCGGCCATGTTGTGACCGGCACGGTCAGTCTCAATCCGACCGGTGCGCTTAACAGCGCGTCCCCCGCCCAAACACCGGCCCCAGACGGCCATGCCTTACCCAAGCCTGACGCGGGCAACGTCGCTTGAGTGCAGATGCGGAGCGTTAGCCGCTCTTTCTTTGAGGTCTCTCCCTGCCTCTTTTCTTTGCAAGAGAGGCCCTAGGTGTTTGATCCCATGCTTTGATGGTGCACCTTTCTCATTTGAATGGAGGGAAGCACTATGGGCCAAGTTCTACACGGCAGCGCCACGACGACAGAGGCAGTCCGTCGAGCAATACAAAATAGTCAAGAGAGCCTGAGAGTGCTTTCCAAGCGATACGGCATCAATCAGAAAACGGTCGTCAAGTGGAAGACGCGCACCTCACAAGCGGACTTAAGAACCGGACCGAAGGAGCCACGTTCGACTGTGCTTTCGCGGCAAGAAGAAGCGACCATTGTCGCCTTCCGCAGGCATACCTTGTTGCCTCTCGACGACTGCCTTTATGCACTCCAGCCGACAATCCCGCATCTGACGCGCTCTTCACTGCACAGATGCCTGCAACGACACGGAGTTTCGCGACTACCGAGTGTCGAAGGCGACAAGCAGCCAAAGAAGCGTTTCAAGAGCTATCCGATCGGCTATTTCCATATCGATATTGCCCAGGTACAGACAGCTGAAGGCAAGCTCTATCTCTTTGTGGCTATTGACCGGACTTCCAAGTATGCCTTCGTTGAACTCTATACCAAGGCAGGAAAGATGAATGCTGCACAGTTCCTGCGCAATCTGGTCGCCACTGTGCCCTATACCATCCATACTGTTCTGACCGACAATGGCATCCAGTTCACCAATCGGTCTCGCGATCTCCATGAGTTCCAGCACATCTTTGACCGGGTCTGCACTGGAAACGGCATTGAACACCGCCTGACAAAAGTGAAGCACCCATGGACCAACGGTCAGGTCGAGAGGATGAACCGGACTATTAAGGATGCCACCGTCAAACGGTTCCATTACGACGATCACGAGCAACTCCAGAAGCATCTGGCTGTTTTCATAGATGCCTACAACTTCGCTAGACGATTGAAGACGCTAAGGGGCCTGACCCCATACGAATTTATCTGCAAAAAGTGGACAGAGGATCCGGAAAGATTCAAAATGAATCCGATCCATCAAATCCCGGGACCGAACAACTAGGCTATTGGCATCCCTTGGATGAATGGAGACTATTCAGCCCCCCTCGGTCGAGGCTATATTGAACGGCATGTGGCCCCCCGAAGCTGCCTGCAATGAAAGTGACATGATGTTGAAGCCGATTGTGAAAGTGATCGAAGTGCCGGTTGATTCCGCTACTGCCTATCAGCTGTTTACAGAGCAGATGGGCCTGTGGTGGCCTTTGGACAGCCGCTCCATTTCCTTTCATTCCGAAGGAGCGCCAGCAAAGGCGTTGAATATCGATCCAGTTGCGGGTGGTGCTATCGTTGAAATTGCGGCAAGCGATGAACGCCATGTGTGGGGCCGCTTTGTGGATTGCGATCCACCCCACTCGGTTGCCATCGAATTTCACATGGGGCAGCCGGAAGAACATGCCACAAATCTGCTGGTCACCTTCTTCGGCACCGGTGCCGACGAGACGCTGGTCAAACTGGTGCACAGCGGCTGGGAGACCTATGGCGGGTTTGCGGACATGATGCGCGAGGGATATGACACCGGGTGGGACGAGATCTTTTCAGGTGCCTATGCAAAGGCCTGCAAAGGACGCCGGCCACAGCCCGCCCCTGTGCAATCACAATAAACGGATGGCGCGGTTCGCGCCCCTCAATCCTCTTCTTCGTATAAAAAGAGCCCGGCGTGGAAACGCCGGGCTCTCGTAATTCCAGGTCTAGGCGGGAAAGTGCCGACCCGCCGCGGGGGCGCTTAAAGACCCAGAATGCTTTCTGCAGAGACGTAGTCGTAGCCCAGCGCACTGGCAACCGCTTCGTAGGTTACCTTGCCTTCATGCACATTGAGGCCGTTGCGCAGATGGACATCATCCTTGAGAGCCTGAACCCAGCCCTTGTCGGCCAGAGCCAGAGCAAACGGCAGGGTGGCGTTGTTCAGCGCAAAGGTCGAGGTACGGGCAACACAGCCGGGCATGTTGGCGACACAATAATGCACGACACCGTCGACAACATAGGTCGGATCAGAATGAGTGGTCGCCTTGGAGGTTTCGAAGCAACCGCCCTGATCAATGGCGACGTCGACAACAACAGAGCCGTCACGCATGGATTTGATCATGTCTGCGGTGACGAGTTTGGGCGTTTCCGCACCCGGGATCAGAACCGTGCCGATGACGAGGTCAGCATTGGCCACAGCAGCAGCGATGTTGCCCTTGTTGGAATAGACGGTCTTGATTGCCGTGCCGAAGCGATCAACAGCAGCACGAAGAGCGTTGACGCTGCGGTCCACCATGGTGACCGATGCACCCATGCCAAGAGCGATGCGAGCAGCGTTTGTGCCCGATACGCCAGCGCCAATGATGACAACTTCAGCAGAATCAACACCGGGGACGCCGCCGAGCAGGATGCCCATGCCGCCGCCATTGTTTTCCAGAGCCTGAGCACCAACCTGCGGAGCCAGACGACCAGCCACTTCGGACATCGGGAAGAGCAGCGGCAGAGCGCCGGTTGGAGAGGTAACCGTTTCATAGGCGATGCAGGTGGCGCCAGACTTGACGAGATCAGCGGTCTGCGTCGCATCGGGTGCCAGATGCAGGTAGGTGTAGAGAATCTGGCCTTCGCGCAATTTGGCGCGCTCGACTGCCTGAGGCTCTTTTACCTTCACGACCATCTCGGCCTTGGCGAAAATTTCATCCGGATTGTCGACAATGGTTGCGCCTGCGGCAACATAGTCTTCGTCAGAACAGCCGATACCAGCACCGGCATTGGTCTCGATCATCACAGAGTGGCCGTGAGCAACCAGTTCTTCGACAGAGGTTGGAACGAGACCGACACGATCTTCGTGGTCTTTGATCTCTCTTGGGCATCCAATAAGCATTAATGTCTTCCTTCTGAGGCAATTGCGTTGCTGCTGCACTTTTTATCGGGCTCGGCTTTATTGGATCCGGGCAATTCCGGGGTCCGGCCTTTTTGTGCATTCAGCGGTTGAACGATTTATCAATACTGATCCAACTTTCGCGCAATGTGTCGCGAAAATCAGTTGTATTAACCAGCAATTTTCGCATAAAATTCGAAGAACTAATAAATTTGGGGAATTTTATTGAATCTCAATGGCCTCGATAAACGGGACAAGCAAATTCTCAATTTGCTTCAGGACGATGGTCGACTCAGCAACGCGGAACTCGCGGAGAAGGTCAATCTGTCTCCCTCGGCGTGCCTGAGGCGCGTGCGACAGCTTGAAGAGAGCGGCCTGATCTCCGGATTCCACATGCAGCTCAATCTCAAGGCCTGCGGCATGTCCGGAGCGGCCTTTGTCTTTGTCACCCTTGATGGTCAGGGGCGGGAAACCCTCGCCCGGTTCGAAAGGGCGGTCAAGACAATCAACGAAATTCAGGATTGCTATCTGCTGGCCGGACAATATGACTATCTCTTGCGGGTCATCTATCGCAATGCCGAAGACCTTGAGCGCATCCACCACGACATTCTCACCAACCTGCCGGGTGTGGTGAGGGTCAATTCAACGCTCACCCTGAGAGCGGTCAAGCACACCGGGAAACTGGAAGTCTGAACGCCCTAACCGGAAGATGCAGCCTGATCACTATGGTTGCCCTGCTGAGATAGGGGAAATCGCACCAGAACGGTCAGCCCTCCCCCGCTTGTCTCGGCCAGTTCGATGGTCGCTCTGTGAGATTGGGCAATCTTGCGCGCGATCGCCAGCCCCAAACCAAATCCGGATTTGTCATCCATGGTGCGCGCATCCTCGCCACGGGTAAACGGCTCCAGCAGAAGGGCCCTGGCGTCCTCGGCAATGCCTGCACCGTGATCAACGATTCTCAGGCAGGCCGCGTCCGCTTCCCTGACCAACGACACCTCGCACGATCCTGCATACTTAATCGCATTGTCGATGAGATTTTCGGTGAGGCGTAAGATGTCGGTGGGTCGGGCGCGCAGTTTGAGGGTATCGCACTGCACCAGCGTGACGTCATGACCGGCATCTTCCCATTCACTCGTCAGGGTCTCTATCAAACTGCAGAAATCGAAAATGGTTTCTTCTTCATTGCGGGATCCACTGCGAAAATAGATCATCAATCTCGACAACAGGCCGTCCATCATGGCGATGTCGCGAAGAAGCCCTGCCTTGACCTCCTCCTGTTCAACCATGTCCGCCCGCAAACGCAGGCGGGTGACAGGCGTGCGCAGGTCGTGGCTAACTGCAACGAGCATCCGCGTCCGATCATCCAACAATCCCCGAATACGATCCTGCATTTTGCTCAGGGCTTGCGCGGCCACGCGCAATTCGGTTGGTCCTCCAACATCAACAGGTTGGGGGTCGGCCCCGTCAAAGGCGATGCGGTCGGTGATGGCAGACAAGCGCCGGATCGGACGGATCAGAAAAACAATCGCCCAGATCAGCAAAAGCACCATGCAGACAAGCACCAGCGCCAACATGAATGTCCACTTGGGAGGCGCGTTGATCATCATGCGTGTTTTGGCGGTTATGACCTGTTTGTCGGGCATCTGCATATGAATGCTGACAAGGGCCCAATTGGCCTTGGTCTCCTCGACATGCAGGGCAAAGGGCAGTTGGTTGATGCGAGAGGGCAAATACAATGAGAGCCTGTGATCCAGCCCATGGTCATCAATAAACTGCTGATAGTCTGTGAGCATGTGCTCTGAGAGTTCAAACGAGTCATCTTCGATCTGAAATTCGATCTCGGGATGATATTGTTTGAAATTCTGGATATAGCTCGGCCGGTCTGCTTTTTCCTGCATGGCAAGCATCTGACCGAAGACGAGTTCCTTTTCTGTAAAGGCCCTGACCGGTGGCGCGATATGGCTTTCGGTCACCATTGTGACGGCGACATAGAATCCGCCCATCAACAGGAACAGCGCGATCACGAGAAGCATCAGCAGCTGACTGGCGATGGAATTGCAGAACAACAGAACCTGCCGTCGCGAGAAGGTCATGCCTTGGTCTCGCTGACCTCTGCAATGAATTCGTAGCCCCCGGAGCGCACGGTATGAATGAGTTTCTGATGGTCTTTGCCCCGCTCCAGTTTGCGGCGCAAACGGGAGATGAGAATATCAATGCTGCGGTCGGTCGCGTTTGAATTGCGCCCATGGGTCAACTCGATGAGTTGCTCTCGGCTCAGCGTCAGCCCGGGGCGCTCGCAGAAGACCCGAAGCAGATCGAACTCTGCTGGCGTCAGATAGACGACCACATCATCATAGTCCGAGAGTTCGCGCTTGCGCAGATCCAGCTGCCACATGCCACCAAAGTACAGAACAGGTGCCTTGATCCAGGTTTCCTGAACCGACATACGGCTGCGGCGCAGCAGTGCCTTGATCCGGGCTTCCAGCTCACGCGGGTTGAAGGGCTTGGTCAGATAGTCATCCGCCCCCATTTCCAGCCCGACCACCCGGTCGATGTCTTCGCTCTTTGCTGACAGAAACAGGATTGGCAGTGTGGAAATCGCGCGCAGGCGTGCGCAGATGCTCAAACCGTCCTCACCGGGCAACATGACATCCAGAAGAATGAGGTCAATCCGGCGACGCGACATGATTTCATCCGCTTCCACACTGTTTCTGGCCAGTGAGGAGGTCCAGCCGTTGCGTTCCAGCAAATTGGCTATCAACGACCGGATTTCAGTGTCATCCTCGATGACAAGTATGTGTGTATCATTCTGCATGGGGTATTCTTCAGCTAGACCCAATCGAGATGCAACCGATGTCCATCCTTGCAACATCTTGTAGTTCAAGTCTTTTTTTTGGACCAGCCTTTTTGCGTCGTATCATTTCCAAAACGGAAATAGAACAAGCTGAACCGGCATGAAGCAGTTGGGCTGGTATTGAATTTGCTCAAGGGTGCCAATCAAGGATGCGATTAAGAAACAAGGCAACAAGGGAGGCGCGAAACGTAACGTGTAGGAATTACCAGTCTATTTGATCGACTGCAATTGCGATTCCTGACAATACCCGAAAGGTCTGCGACAAAGGCACCGTGCTGAAGGCCGTTGCCGAGAGGAATGCAATGATCATGCCAGGGATATCGGATACGAGAGAATCCATATCGCGGGACATCGGAGGCGCTTTTTATAGTCTTTATCCATCAACCGGTTTGATGATGAGATAGCCAAGTTGCGTTGGACGTCTATTGCAAATGCACTTATGGTCGCGGCAAAGAGAAGGACAGACCTATGAGCGAGATCTTGCATGGTCGCTGCCTGTGCGGCGCGGTGGAATTTGAATGTGACCCGGGGCATGAGCCAATGACGATGTGCCATTGCAAACAGTGCCGGCAATGGTCAGGTCACGCCTGGCCAAGCATCTCGGTGCCTGTTTCCAGTCTCAAGGTTACAAAGGGACACGACCAGATCAAATGGTTCATTTCGTCGGAGTTTGCAAAGCGTGGATTTTGCTCCGACTGCGGCTCATCTCTGTTTTGGCATCCAGATCGACATTCTGAGTGGAAAGACGAGATCGCCGTTTCGGCTGGAACCATCGAAGACTTTTTCGGCAGAAAACTCGCCAAGCATATCTTCGTCGCCAGCAAGGGCAACTATTACGATATCACTGACAAGCTGGTGCAAGAAGACGACTGACAAAAGCCGGGACCTAAAGCGCGCCGTTTCATGGCCAGAGGCCTGTTCGCCTCCAAACCTCGATCACCAGCAGGCTTGCAGATCGATTATTTGCCGAAAAGACGCGCCTTGAAAGTGCCGAGCGCTTGAAAGCAGTGGTTGGCGAGAGCCGACAAGCCGGTCAGAAACAGCATGGTACGCATTGGAAATCCCCTTTTCATTTCTTATTCTGGTGCAGATTAAACTACGTGCCATACTGATCTACGAAATGGCTGGGTGGATAGACAGGCTCATCGAGCATTTTCAAGATGGGGGAGTCATCTGCTTGGCCAATTCCTCATTGTCCGGTCAGATCAAGCTCCCCTTTGATTTCATCTTGGTGTCGCGTCCTGATGACTGGTCAGGTTTCTCATCCTGCCCATATACGAGCTTGGCGGCAAAATGGTTCCAAAATAGGGCGCTTCGTAACGTAGAAATATGAAAGAGTATTAAACTGTATCCAACTGGACGAACAACTCCGGTTTAGATCCAGCCTTGAAGCGCCAAAATCGACGTTCATGATAGCATGTTTTTGACGAAGGATTAAGCTAAAGCCAATCGCTAAACTTCATTTGATTTATTTAATTTCCTCATGGACAAAGAAAGAACAAAAATCAAACAGACGTCTCGGACAAGAACGTGCAAAATCCCAAAAAGAACAAACCATGATCGCGCCGTCTCGAAATGAATTGATTTTCCGTCATATTTTGATAAAGGTTAAGCGCTTAAAATCCCATTAACCTTTTTGTGTCAGCCGCCGCTTTCACAGTCGATTAAGGACCCGTCATGGACCTCTTTACCTCGGTCGATATCTATTGTGAACGCACTGATGCAAGCTATTGGTCAGAACCGATCAATGCCGTGACCAATCTGTCCTTCATCTTGGCCGCCATTTGGGCTTATTGGGTGTATCGGGCGATCCGGCACAATTCGAATCGGCGCGGTCATGACGTCCAGATTCTCGTTGCCATCGTGATGGCCGGACTGATCGGCATCGGCTCCTATCTGTTTCACACCCATGCTCAGGTCTGGTCGTCCCTTGCAGACGTGATCCCCATCTGGACCTTTGTGGCCTTCTATCTGTTTCTCGCCATCTACCGGATTGTCGGAACAAGCCTCGTGCGCGCCCTGACTGTCTATGGCGTGTCGCTGGCCGTTATCGCGGCACTGATTTACTTGGTTTCAAACCTCATCCTCGCCAGTGACAGCGCATCAGCAGGCAGCGACGGGTTCAACGGTTCCCTTCAATATCTGCCAGGTATTCTTGCGCTGTTCGGATTTGCACTGGTGATGGCCATCAAGCGCCATCCCGCCAGAGGCTGGATCTTTGCCGCCGCTGTCACGTTCACACTGTCCATCGTCTTCCGGTCTGTTGACATGGCTGTCTGCGCCCGCTTCCCGCTTGGCACGCATTTCCTGTGGCATCTGCTCAACGGTCTTTTCATCGGCCTTCTTCTTCAGGCACTTGTGCGACACGGCCAGCCGCGCCTTGCTAAAGCATATCGCAATTAATTAACCTCATACCCGGCAGCTTTGAAGTAGTTCAGACACTCCTTGGCAGAATAGAGGTCACAAATGTCACCGATCGCGTCTGAGATTGTATCGAAGCTTCTGGCTGCTCGCTTGCGCAGCAGTGTCTTGAGTTTGGAATATGCCATTTCGATGGGATTGAGGTCCGGTGAATATGGCGGAAGAAACAGCAGCCATGCTCCCTTTGATCTGACGAGCTTTTGAGCTTTCTCACTTTTGTGGAAGGCGACATTATCGAGGATGACGATGTCGCCAGCTGACAGGGTCGGCAGTAGTTGAGTTTCAATCCAAGTTTCAAAGATACGTCGGTTCATCGGAGCATTGACGATCCAGGGCGCAACCATCCCACGGGATCTCAAACCAGCGATGAAGGTCTGGGATTTCCAATGACCAAAAGAAGCGTGAGCGCGATAGCGCTGTCCTTTTGGTGACCATCCAGACCGTTTGGTCAGCTTCGTGTTGGTTGATGTCTCATCGATAAAGATCAATCGGGACAATGCTTTGTTGAAGAAAGGCCGGCGCTGATTGATCCATACATACCGATCATGAGCAATCGCGGCCCGTAGCTGTTCAGTGGCTACCAGACTTTTTTTTATGGCTCAGGCCGAGCCTGTGAAGCACGCGCCCAACGCTAGAGCGATGCACATGGACCCCGCGTTCAGCCAATTCCAGACAAAGCTCATCAAGCGTCAGATCGCCATTCTCAGACATGCGCCTTGTGATCCATTCATGATGCACACCCAACTTGCCTTTGTCTGGTCGGCCTTGCTTGCGAGGCTGCACAGAACCCGTCTCTTTCTTGAGAAGCATCAGGTTATTGACAAACCGTGGTGACACGCGGAAATGGCTGGCGGCCGCCCGATGCGAATGACCGGCATCAACAAATGAAGCAACACGTTCGCGCAATGCAATAGGAAGTGATTTGCCCATGATGATCCCCTTTTCTCAAAGGGAATCACAATTGGCAAAAAATGGGAATCCTGAATCTCATTAACTGCGACACGCTTTAGTCGCTGATGCGCCAAATTCTGGTTCGAACGCCGTATGTGCGGATCGCCCTGCCCTCTCAATGAGAACAAAACCCGCCAAGCAGAACAGCAAGGCGGGTTTTTCAATTCTTCAAAAGAGCTTTTGGGTCAAATCAGCACGGTGCCGGAGATTTGCAGGCCAAAGCCGTTCAAGCCGACATAATGCCGTTCCTTCGACGACAAGAGCTGGATCGAGGAAATACCCAGCTCCGTGAGGATCTGGGCACCAAGGCCGATATCGCGCCAGTCGTCATCGCGAGTCTTGGCGCTGCGATGCTCCTCGGTTTCGGCAGCTTCCAGCCCCTCGCGCGGCCGCATGGACCCATTTGCAACGCACGGCGATCCGTCGCGCAAATAGACCAGAACCCCCTTGTCGGCGGCGAAGCGCTTGACGATTTCATCCAGATTGCCGTTGGCACCAAACACGTCGCCAAGGACATTCTCCTGATGCAGCCGGACGGGAATATCGGTGCCGCCCCGGATGTCACCGAAGACGAGAGCCAGATGCTCCATATCATCAAACTGGGCGCGGAAGGTCACCGCCCGCGCAAGGCCATGGCGGGTGGCATAGTCAAACTCGTCGATCCGATCCACCAGATGCTCGGTGCGTTGACGATAGGCGATGAGATCGGCAACCGAGACATGCTTGATGCCATGCTCCTGCGCAAAGGCCAGCACTTCGGGGCCACGCTTGACCGACCCATTGTCGTTGACCAACTCGGAAATCACGCCAACCGGCGGCAACCCGGCAAGGCGGCAAAGATCAACGGCCGCTTCGGTATGGCCGGAGCGCACGAGAACGCCGCCCTCTTTGGCGATCAGCGGGAAGACGTGACCGGGCCGGACGAAATCCGCAGGCGCAGCATTGCCGTTTGCAAGGCCATGCACCGTTGTGCAGCGCTCCTCTGCAGAGATGCCTGTCGTGGTGCCATGCTTGAAGTCCACCGAGACAGTGAAAGCCGTTGAGAGCGGGGCGTTGTTGTGGGCCACCATAGGCGTAAGCTGCAGCCGTTCCGCATCCTCCGCCGTCATCGGTGTGCAGACGATGCCGGAACTGTGCCGGATGATGAAAGCCATCTGCTCGGGGGTGACTTTGTTGGCGGAAACGATGAGATCCCCTTCATTCTCTCGGTCATCATCGTCCGTTACGACAACCATTTCGCCTTTTTCAAAGGCCCGGATGGCATCGGCGACACGTTGCATATCGATCATTTCAAGGTTTCTCCAGTGTTTCGCACGGTATTCTGTCAGACAGTGCCAAAATGGCCCGCCCTCTGTCAGGCTTACTTATAGATGTTGTTCCGGACCACGCTATTCAACGTTCGCCCCCTTGCTGCGCGCGATGGAGCAAGGTGTGGTCGGCCAGAACGAGGGCCAGCATGGCTTCGCCAACCGGCACAGCCCGGATGCCGACGCAAGGATCATGACGCCCCTTGGTCATCACATCCACTTCATTTCCCGAGCGGGTTATGGACTTCTTGGGCGTCAGAATTGAGCTGGTGGGCTTGATGGCGAACCGGACCACGACGTCCTGACCGTTTGATATGCCGCCCAGAATGCCCCCTGCGTGATTGGAGAGGAAATTCGGCTTGCCATCTGGGCCGATGCGCATTTCATCGGCATTTTCCTCGCCGGTCAGCGCGGCAGCCTCAAAGCCTTCACCGATCTCCACGCCCTTGACGGCATTAATCGACATCATGGCGCTGGCAATATCCTGATCGAGCTTGGCGTAAATTGGTGCGCCAAGACCAGCAGACACGCCGGATGCCACCACTTCGATCACGGCTCCGCATGAGGAGCCGGACTTGCGAATGTCATCAAGATAGTCAGCCCACTGTTCGGCAGCTTCCTTGTCGGGACAGAAGAAGGGATTGTTGCCCACTTCCTTCCAGTCCCAGTTGTCCCGGTTGATCTTGTGCAGTCCCATCTGCACCAGAGCGCCGCGGATGGAAACATTAGGCAAGAGCTTACGAGCAACGGCACCTGCGGCGACACGCATGGCGGTTTCTCGTGCAGAGGACCGTCCACCGCCGCGATAGTCGCGAATGCCATATTTGGCGTCATAGGTGTAATCGGCATGACCGGGACGATATCGCTCGGCAATATCGCCATAATCCTTCGACCGCTGATCGGTGTTGTGAATGATCAAACCGATCGATGTGCCGGTGGTTACCTGTTCGCCCGTTTCGGGATGCGCAAAAACTCCGGACAGAATCTCGATCTGGTCGGGCTCCTGCCGTTGGGTCGTGTAGCGCGACTGGCCGGGGCGACGGCGATCGAGATCACCCTGGATGTCTTCCTTGACCAAGGGGACCAGAGAGGGGCAGCCATCGATGGTGCAGCCGATTGCCGGCCCATGGCTTTCGCCCCAGGTCGTGACGCGAAAAAGAT
The DNA here is from genome assembly GCF_900215505.1 of Cohaesibacter sp. ES.047. Taxonomy (NCBI): domain Bacteria; kingdom Pseudomonadati; phylum Pseudomonadota; class Alphaproteobacteria; order Hyphomicrobiales; family Cohaesibacteraceae; genus Cohaesibacter; species Cohaesibacter sp. ES.047. The sequence continues at coordinate 3,019,421 of NZ_LT907844.1, read as the reverse complement.
GTCCAAAACTGTTGTGCGACATGGAAGACCGTCCCGCTTTAACGCCTGCCAGCCGGTCGCACCATGGGCGCCCCTGCGACAAGCCGGTTAAGAATTTCTGCTGTGGATGTATTAAAGAGCAGGAAGGCAAAGGTCAAACGGGCATTTTCTGATGGTGAGCCTGTCGGCGATCGTTGGGAGCGGCGCGTCAACCGAGCCATTGCCATCAGATGAATGACCAGACCGTTGGGGAAAAGTCTTTGGAGCGAGACCTTCTGTGGTTGGTCTTCGGAGCTTGGCGTTTTGAGCTTGGCCCTCGAAGAAAGCGCACGCCTTAACGCATCATCGTGGTCGACCAGTATTTTCTGGCGCTGGGCTGCACGATCTTGTTGCCTTTCTTGGTGCCACATGGACGCGTGGTCTTGTAGGTCCAGTCACGGGCGCCGTTGACGCCATCGTAAAGCACCATATAGACATTGCCGCTCTGACGGTAAATCTCATAGGTCCGGTAGACATGCTTGTTTTGGGACTCAGTCCTCAAAGACACACGCTCATACAGCATGATGCGATCTTCGCTGACATCACTGAGCGTCTCGAAGCTCCAGTTGGGGGTCAATTTTCCTTCTGTCGCTCCGCCAAATTCAAACACCACGCCTCTTTGCGGGAATCGATAGTCGATCCGCTCGACGCTTGCGACCTTGGTGTTGAAGTAATAGTCGTGTCCAGCGGACTCATTGCCCCCTTCGCAAACGAATGACAGATTGGCGAGTGGATTTTCGTGTTGCCCTGCGGCATTGGCCGCTGGGGTGGATTGGGACAAAACACCGATCATCAGAACAAACGCAGCCGACACCAATGGTCTTCTCATATTCCAATCCCCTATCGATACTCAGTGGCGAGGTTTCACACCCTCGTCTCCTTGCACACGAACTCATGGGAAATAAATATCAGAAAGCCCTTTAAGCTTCGTCATTTTGAACGATAAAATTGTAATTGTCGCGGCACGTCACCGAATATGGCATGACCTGACCAAAAAGAGCAGCGAGATGCAATCGCTCCAGAATTTCCTAACCCTCTGCGTCAACTGGTCTTTCTAAAGCAGGACTTCGCCTATAACCAGCTTGCTTCGGTGCCGGACCAAAAGTAAATTTTGTCTTGCGGCGTTTTCAACAAGGGCGCTTCCTGTTGAGGAATCTTCTCCAGAAAGTGACGGACAATTCTCAAAACACCCCCATGCGCAATCACAACGGTCGGTTTGTCGAGCTTGTGAAACCATGCGCCGACACGCAAGGACAAGTCCTCATAGCTCTCGCCATTGGGCATCTTGGTCGCCCATTTGTCCTGCTCGCGCTTCAGGTATTGTTCAGGTTCACGCTCCCTGATTTCCTCAAGGGTCCACCCTTCCCAGTCTCCGAACGAGAATTCCCGCAATCTTTCCTCGAACACACAGGTCCGAGCCCATGGGCTGTCCGTCCAGCCAGCGGCTTCCAGAGCCAGCGCGAGAGTCTGGCGCGTTCGGGTCATGGGACTGCAGAAAAGATCAACCCCGGTCGGATCAGGCAAAAGCTCTGCCAGCCGCCGACCATTTCGCTGCGCCTGCCCTTCCCCCTTGGCATTGAGCGGAATGTCCTTCTGACCCTGATAGCGGAATTCGGCGTTCCAGTCTGTCTCACCATGACGGATATAGAAAATCGGCGGGGTCGACATCATCTCTCCTTGTGCCTCCTGCAGCACTCAGCCTTGGGCTGACCTCCTCAGGAAAAGGATTGTTTATGGGGCAAAGATTGGCATGCCATCTTTAGGCACAAAAAAAGATCCCGGGTCAACCGGCAAAGGCCGGGATCCGGGATCAGACGAAAGTCATACACCAGAAAGGCATCCGACACCGGATGCCTTGTTGCTTCGGTACATCCGCGCGTTGCAGCCCGGTAATTAGTTTACCGAGATGTCCGGCGCGTCGACGGCCTTCATGCCGACAACGTGATAGCCCGAATCGACGTGGAGCACTTCACCCGTCACACCGCGAGAATAGTCAGAGAGGAAATAGACAGCGGAATCGCCGACTTCATCAATCGTAACCGTGCGACGCAAGGGAGAGTTATACTCGTTCCATTTCAGGATATAGCGGAAGTCGCCGATGCCGGAAGCTGCGAGCGTTTTGATCGGACCAGCAGAAATCGCATTGACGCGAATGTTCTGTTTGCCCAGATCCTCAGCCAGATAGCGCACAGACGTTTCCAGCGCAGATTTGGCAACACCCATCACATTGTAGTGCGGCATGACCTTTTCGGCACCATAGTAGGTCAGCGTCAACAAAGAGCCACCCTCTTTCATCAGCTTCTCCGCACGCTGGGCAATCGCGGTGAAGGAGTAGCAGGAGATGAACAAGGACTTGGAGAAGTTCTCGGCGCTTGTTTCAATATAGCGGCCGGTGAGTTCGTCCTTGTCGGAATAGGCGATGCAGTGAACGACAAAGTCGATTTTGCCCCATTCCTTCTCGATATTGGCGAAGACCTCGTCGATGGTCTCCGGAACGGTCACGTCGCAATGACCGGCGACAAAGGCGTCCAGCTGTTCGGCAAGCGGATCAACCCGCTTCTTGAGAGCGTCACCCTGATAGGTCAGCGCCAGTTCCGCGCCGGCGTCCCGACATGCTTTGGCAATGCCCCAAGCGATAGAGCGGTTGTTGGCAACACCCATGATCAGGCCACGTTTGCCCTTCATCAATTGCGGCTTTTCAGACATATAAAACCCTCTTAAACGTCCGTCGCGACTGGTTCGCGTGTCTTTTTGCTATCAAGCAAGCTTCAGGGTAGCGCATCCGGCACGGAGACTGCTGACCCACTCCGATCCTGCTTGGACGGCAAATTGTGGCAGATGGTCTCCGCAAACACGAAGAGTGCGCTAGGAGATGTGGCAAGGGCACTCTGTATCAAACAGCAGCGGCGCCGCGTCAGGGGCGTTGCTTAAGCACCATTGTCCGGCCTTTATCCATCATGTCGATGCAAAAAGGCAACGCCTAAATTTCACAGCGGTCGGCAGCATTGCTCAATCTTTGTTACAATTTCTTAACCGCTTGTGGAAAGCGCACTTTCAAACAGCTGCGTTGCTTGATGCAGAGATGGGCAGTAGGCAAAGCCGACAGACCGCAAGAGGTGCTCTTGCGGGCAGCGGCAAACGCCAGAAACAAATAAAAAACCAGCCATCAGGCAAGTGGCATAACCCAACTTGCCTGATTGACCGGTGATCTGTCTTTTGTCCAGTCGGCACTTGTGCTGTCGACCGGATGCTTGCTGTATTGAATGTTCAGGCGATGGCAGACATCGGAACGTCGATTTCGCCCTCGGTTGACTTGTAACCGGCAATGATCCCCCGGACCGCGAAGTCCAGACGTTCACTGAGATCAAATTCGCAACCGCCATTCAGCCACAGTTGCCCCATGCCAATCAGCACAGCGAGGCACGTTTTGCTAAGATCTGCCGCCCTCGTATCCTGTTGAACCTGTTTGTTGTCAATCGCAGCATTGCCGAGACGCTCGAGAGCGTAGCTCAGCTGTTCAATGGCATCCTTGTTGCCAGAAATACCGGACTGTTCATCCAGCATTTCTGCCTCGGCTGCGATGGAGCGCTGACAGATCAAGGTGAGCCAGACGCCCGGCTCCCTCTTGAAGCTTTCGCCCATCTGAATGATGATCTGACGCAGCAGGACAAGCGGACTGTTCCAGCTCTCCGAATTGCTGATGTTGCGTTTCAGCTCTTCGATGACGCGCTGATTGGCTTCATCCAATATAGCCTGATGCAATTGCTGTTTTGAGCGGAAATGCCTGAAGATCGCTGGCTGGGAGATCCCAACCTTATAGGCAAGCTCTGTGGTGGAAGTCGACAAGTGACCCGTTGCAGCGATGCAATCAAACGCTGCATTAACGATCTCGAGTCGTCTGTGAACGCTGTTCATACGCTGAACAGGTCTCTTACGTGTTATACCCTGTGAAGGCATCCAGCTGTCCCCTTGCTGTGATGCAGAACTAATCGTGCATGTTAATTTTATAGTGAATTTTTAAAGATTTACCATCCTTTTCCAGTCTAAGGCAGCTAAATATGAGCGAGGAAGTCCAAAAAACGTCATTCAAAGACTGACACTCTGTGCGTAACTATTGCAGTTGATAGTGACAATTGACAAAATGACCAGAAACACTGTCTTGCAGACTTGGCATCCAAAGACACTATTCGAAACTAGTCACGACCGAGTGCCTTTTCGCAGATAGCGCGCATGATAGAGCGAATTGCAACCCATGGCAACAAAGCTTGGGTTAATACGCCTATGATTACAACCGATAAATTGTGAACAAGTCTGATCATTGAGTGAAGAAATCTGATCTCACGCACTGTTGCACGCCGCTTGGGATCTGGAAAAAACGCAATCTCACGTTCCGTTGGGTCAGAAAGTGTCGATGGATCGATGAGAGACTAGGAACTGTCACCTGATTCTGCTAGTTTGAGCCTCCCAACAGCCAATTTGACCGCCGCTCTGGCGGCTTTTGTTTTTCCACCACATGATGCAAGATCTCCTCTCGTGACCTCGAAACTCTCCCCTCCCGCCAATGAAGCGTCATCTGGTCTCGCTCCTGATGTCCTTGACGACTTCAAGGCGCTGATCGGCGAACAGCATTGTCTGACCGAGCCGGCCGACATCGCCCCCTATTGCAGGGAATGGCGCAACAAATTCTTCGGGATATGCCCGCTCGTGCTTCGGCCAGGCAATACAGATGAGGTGAGTGCTATCATGACACTGGCCTATGCCAGAAACGTCGCGATCGTTCCACAAGGCGGAAATACGGGATTGGTGGGTGGCCAGATAACGGATCAGTCCAACGCGCAGGTGATTGTCTCACTCGAGCGGCTCAAGCGGATCCGCTCTCTCGACATCGAGGGCAATGTGGCGGTGGTCGAAGCTGGCGTCGTGCTCGAGACGGTGCAAAAGGCAGCCGAAGAGGCTGACCGGTTTTTCCCGTTGGCCCTTGGTGCACAGGGCTCCTGCCAGATCGGCGGCAACCTTTCCACCAACGCAGGTGGTACCAGCGTGCTGGCCTATGGCAACGCACGGGACATGGTGCTTGGTCTTGAAGTCGTCCTGCCGGATGGGCGCATCATGCGAGGGCTGCGCAGCCTGCGCAAGGACAACACAGGCTATGACCTCAAGCATCTGTTCATCGGTGCCGAAGGGACGCTGGGCATTATCACGGCGGCATCGCTCAAACTCTATCCTCTGCCACGGGATCGTCAGGTGGCCTTGGCAGGCATCGAGACGCCACGGGACGCCTTGCGCATCTTCAACATTGCGCGTTCCCGTGTCGGATCGATGCTGACCGGATTTGAGCTCATGCCGCGCATCGGAATGGAGTTTGCCGTTCGCCATCTGGAAGGGGCTCGAGACCCGCTCGTCGAGGCCCATCCTTGGTATTGTCTGCTTGAACTGTCCATCGGTTCGGATGCCATCAACGGGCGCGAGTTGATGGAAACCATGCTCGAGGAAGCCTTCGATGCGGATTTGATCCGGGATGCGGTTCTGGCTGAAAACACCAGGCAGATGCAGGACATCTGGCATATACGGCACGGCCTGAGCGAGGTTCAGAAGGAAGAAGGCGGATCGATCAAGCACGACATTTCGGTTCCGACCCATGCGATCCCGGACTTTCTGGATCGCGCCATTCCGGCCTGCCTTGAAGCCATTCCCGGCTGCCGTCCGGTCGCATTCGGTCATCTGGGGGATGGCAATCTACATTTCAACATCTCCCAACCAATCGGTGCAGACAGGGACGCATTCCTCAACCGCTGGGAGGAGATCAATGCGATGGTCCATGCCATCGTCGCCGATCTTGAAGGTTCAATTTCTGCCGAACACGGCATTGGCGTTCTGAAGCGCGATCTGCTGCCGGGTGTCAAGGATCCGGTGGAACTTGAATTGATGCATCAGATCAAGACCCTTCTTGATCCCAAGGGCCTGATGAATCCGGGCAAGGTGCTTCAATAGTCCTCCAATAATGCCCCCTCCCCTGACAACGAGGACTGAAGAACATCATGTCAGACCTGATCATCTCTGAGATTGAAGATACTGACGTGACGGATGTCATCGCGCTCTGGCAGGCCTGCAATCTGACGCGGCCTTGGAACGATCCGAACAACGATATTGCCGTGGCGCGCTCATCCTCCAGCTCAACCATTTTGGTCGGCCGGCTTGAGCCGAACGGCCAGATCCTTGCGTCCATCATGGCCGGGTTTGACGGACATCGGGGCTGGGTTTACTACCTCTCGGTTTCGCCCAACCATCAGGGCAAGGGGTTTGGCAGACAGATCATGAAAGCAGCCGAGCAGTGGCTTCTGTCGATGGGCGGCTGGAAAATGCAGTTGATGGTGCGAACAGGCAACGAGCCCGTGCAGGCATTCTATGAAAGCCTCGGCTACAATGTGAGCCCGACACAGGTTCTTGAGAAGTGGATCGATCCATCAAGACGTGGTGATCAGTGACAGGTGCACACCTGACACCGACATCAAAGATAGGACTGGCGGGACGTCAGGACTTGGGGCCGAACAGAATAAGTATGAACCAGATCGGCATGATGACCACCATGCCGAGCAATGTATTGGGCACGGCCCAGATCACAAGCCAGTTGATTGTCAGTTCCATCGCATCCGTCAGTTGGTCGATGTAGATGGACATGCCGGGGAAAATATCTCTGGTTGTGATGCCAACCACCATCAGCACCGTTCCCGTTACCAAAGATGCGAGCAAGGCCTTACCCAGACTGGTCAGCATGGAAGCAAATCGCACCGATCATCTCCTCTTTCATTCGTCCCGATATCCAACGTGAGAATGGTCCTCCGCCTCCGACGGTTCGATGTCATCGACAAAACACGCCCGCATTCGGATTGCATCGACATGCTAGCAGCTGATCGGAAAACTTTCCATTAACGACGCCAAGCCGCTTTAGGTGTCACCAGCAGCACATTGCATACGCGCCGAATTTTCGCTCACTGCGTGTTGTCGTCGCTCCCTGAGGGCAGCAGGCTTTCAAGAGCTTTCTTCGCTGCTTCCCCGACAGATTCCTCCAAGGCTTCAAAACTGCTCTGTTCGGTGTCTGGAGCATCTGTCGCAGGAGGCACTGCAGCTAGATCTTCGCCTAAACCAGGCAGGGCATCCTGCCCCACCGGAGCTTCATCCGGGGTCGCCTCTTCTTCAGGCTCCTTGGTCGCTTCAGATGAAGGTTCCGCAGCGGGCTGTCTCTGTCCTCGCTCCGATGCACCCGGCATCGTTGCGGGAACCCCCGGCGCAAGAATATCCTGATCCCGTGGCTGCTGGCTGTCACTTTTCGCGCGTCGCGTCAGGGTTGGATTGGCAATCGGCCCCTTCAGACGGAACTCGAACGCTTCAACCGGATCTTCTGTCGACTGACTTGCCGGGTCAGCCGTGTTGTAGAGTGCCAGTGTTCCGGGGAAGTCGAGTGTCATCCTTTCGAGATCAAGGTCTGCTGTTCCAACCAGCGCGCGATTTCCCGACGTCATGCGAATGCCGTCAATGCCAAGGATACGGTCATCCATCCGTCCACGAATGGACAGGACATCGAAACGCGAGCTTTTGGCATAGAGCGTATCGGACGCGATATCTTCCTTGAGTTCCAAAGCATCCTGAAGGCCATCGAGATTGAATCGTTTGAATTCGCCATCCGTCAGAACCAGCGACGCTGTCCCTTGCGAGGTGTTCAGCAGCTCCATCAGGCTCCGTCCCTCGCCCTGAATGTCAATTTCGGCGAGTGCGGTTCCGGTAAGCAGGTCCTGCTGCAAGGCTTCGCGGGTGAAGCTGCCCGCCAGCAATCCATTGGTCTTGCCACGCAGATGGGCGTTGATCAGTTGAGAGTTTTCTTTGGCCGGGCGCATGTCCAAACTCGCCTCGATGCGTCCGCCATAGACATAGGCCTCGCCAAGAGAAAAGGACATCTGCTGATCGCGCGTGACAAGCGTCGCTGCGGCACGGCCCAGAGTCATCGACCCCATGACCACCTGATTTGCCGACAGGCGGATATCAAGATCTGCCCGGCCCATATCATTAAGCGACAAGGGCTGATCCACCAGAGGCACTTCGCCCTCGCGATTGCCGAAATAAGGCGTAAGGTCGAGCGAATCCCCTGCAAGAGTGCCTTGTACAAGCGCACGGTCGCGGCGGAAATCGAGTTGAATGACACCATCTGCGCGATTGCCATCGAGCATCAGCGACAGATCTGAAAAGGCAACGGACTCGCCTGCAAAGTTGGCACGCGCCGTCATGGATGCCTCTTCCAGTCCCCCCACCGAGCCAACGGGAAGATCGATCCAGCCGAGAAAATCGCGCAAGGATGACGTCTTGAAAGAAAAATCACCTTCCAACTGCAAATTGGCCATCGTGCCGGCTGTGCCATCGCCCTTCATTTCAAACAGGGGTGAGGAGATCTCGGCGGTCAGTGGCGAGAGAGCGCCTCCGAACAATTCTGTTGGCTTGTCAGACCGGGCCATAAGCGAAATCGGTTGACCGCGCCAGTCGAAGCGTCCCTCGATCGTTGCGCGCTCTTCGGTGCTTGGCCATTCGAACTGCAAGACGATGTCGTCGATATTCTCGTCTTGGCCTGTCGCCTCATCTCGATAGTGCAACTTGCCGCCGGAAATCCAGAAACGACCAAGAGTGATGTTCTCAGCCAAGGTCAAACGGCCATTGTCCGGTGCCGTCGTCACAATAGAGCCACCAGTCATGTCCCACGAACTGTTGCCATCCTTGTCACGCGCAAATTCGAATGTCGGCTTGATCAGATTGAAACGGCGGACCTCATAATTGCCGAGCAGTAGCGGCAACCAGTGCATTTCAACACGCAGGGCTTCCATTGAGACCAGAGGCGGCTCGCTGCGCCCCAGATTCGATTGTACTTCCACATCCTTGAGCTTGACGGTCAAATAGGGAAAGACCGTGATGACCGGCTCGCCGCGAACGCTGACAGGCAGGCCCATCCATTCGGAGATCTGCTTGGAGATCTCCTTTTTGGCAACCCGGGTGTTGATCAGGTAGGGAGAAGCAGCGGCAAGTCCTCCGGCTAAAGCCAGAACGGCAAATATGGCCCACAGGATTCGGATCCGCGTGGTCGGCGTCATGTTCCGCACCTTTTCCTTTTTGAACTCTCACTCGGCCTGATCGTGGGACCGGTTGCCCGGTCAATCATCCCGCTTGAACGGATCAGACGAATTTCCATACCGGTTTTGACCCGGATTGGATTGAAAATCGACGGGAGACCAGCGTATCACGCCGAGGAATAGTCTTATCTCAATTCCGGAGCCATACTAACGATCTTGCTCGCACGAATACAAAGCAAAAAACGGTAAGGTTTCAGGTTAACAACAAAAACACGGCAATGCATGCAGGATCGGATCGACACTTGAACGTCCGCATGGGAGGAAGCCTCAACAGGTCTATAGCCAATCGCCTCCCACACCGCAGATCAATCGTGCGATGCTCCTTTTTGTGCCGCCGGGCGAACGTCCGAAAGCCGCGCCATGCGCTTTTGGTTTCCCCAACCGCCTCACACCCTCGTAAATATTACCTAATCTATTTCAGATCAACCTTCAGATTGGCTACTGTTTTCGCCTGGACTTCATCGACATCGACGCCGGGAGCCAGCTCAATCAAAGAAAGGCCATCCTCGCGGACTTCCATGACGCCCAAATCCGTGATGATGAGATCCACAACGGCCTTGCCGGTGAGAGGCAGGGAGCAGGACTTGAGGATCTTGCTCTCGCCCTTCTTGTTGGTGTGATCCATGACGATAACGATGCGCTTGACGCCCGAGACCAAATCCATGGCACCGCCCATGCCCTTGACGAGCTTGCCCGGGATCATCCAGTTTGCGAGGTCACCATTCTCGGCCACTTCCATTGCCCCCAACACCGAAAGATCGATGTGTCCACCCCGAATCATCCCAAAGGACTGGGAGGAGGAGAAATAGGAGGTGCGCGGCAACTCCGTGATCGTCTGCTTGCCTGCATTGATCAGGTCGGCGTCGACTTCGTCTTCCCTAGGGAAAGGCCCCATGCCCAACATGCCGTTTTCCGACTGGAGCGTGATCTCCATATCCGAAGGCACATAGTTGGCGACAAGAGTGGGAATGCCGATGCCTAAGTTCACATAGAAGCCATCTTCCAGTTCGGCGGCGGCCCGTTCGGCCATTTGATCGCGTGTCCATGCCATGTGCGTCTCTCCCCTTAGCTGGCCCGTACCGTGCGCTGCTCGATGCGTTTTTCGTGGTTTCCCTGAACGATGCGCTGGACGAAGATTTCAGGGGTATGAATGGCCATTTTGTCGAGCGAGCCGACCGGGACCATTTCTTCGACTTCCGCGATTGTGACCTTGCCTGCCGTGGCACATTCGGGATTGAAGTTCATCGCGGTCTTGCGATAGGTGAGATTGCCCTTTTCATCTCCGCGCCAAGCCTTCACAATGGCCAGATCCGTCTTGATGCCCCGTTCGAGGATGTAGGTTTCCCCCTCGAAGTCCTTGTGCTCCTTACCTTCGGCAATCAGGGTGCCAACGCCGGTTTTGGTATAGAAGCCAGGGATTCCTGCGCCGCCGGCGCGCAGGCGCTCCGCTAGCGTTCCTTGCGGATTGAACTCCAGTTCAAGCTCGCCGGAGAGATACTGGCGCATGAATTCGGCATTTTCACCGACATATGACGAAACCATCTTCTTGATCTGGCGGGTTTGCAGCAACAGGCCCATGCCAAAGTCGTCAACGCCGCAATTGTTGGAGACGACCGTAATGTCTTTCACACCAGTCTCGCGCAAGGCGATGATGAGATTTTCGGGGATGCCGCACAACCCGAAACCACCAACAGCAATTGTCATGCCGTCGAAAACGAGCCCTTCCAACGCATCAGCGGCGCTGGTGTAAACCTTCTTCATTCTGCTCTCCCAATCTGCAACCTCTCACGGCCTACAAGCCAATTGATGGTCTACTCTCTGTTTCGAGCCATCATTTGGCAAATCAGACTTCTTCGGACAAACCCAAATGCGGATCATGATACGCACGCATCACAATGCCTTGCCAGCCACTGTGCATGCAGCTCTGACCGCAGGGCCATGTCTTTGTTGTCTCAGCGAAATAAACCATCGACACGTGACCCGATATCTCGAAACCCAAGCAACAGTTGCAAGGGCGGGCGTGTTTTACAAGTCTGGATTGGGCGCATTCATCTAAAGGCCGATGCTTTTTTGTGCGGGCGCGTGCCTAATCTCTTGTTAACGCACAATGTAAAATGCTGCATAATTGCGTAGTTTTAACTACGAAGCATGATCGACATGGTGTATGTTGTGATTGTCGAATTACGCCAGTGCTCGGTCGCCACATGCCTGTGGTTGCCTCACTGGCGTTACAGTCTCAAGCGGCCAACGATAAGGTCGCACTTTCCGCCACCTTGATGCCCGGGCTTTTCCGGGTTTTTTTCGTTCTGTTTCAAGCTGAAAAACAGCGCGCCTGCATTACTCACTCTGATGGGATCGGGTCGAGGTTCGCGAGAGCAAAATGACAGGCAAGATGCCCACGGCAACGATTGTCAGGGCCGACAGGGATCCCTTTTCAAAGGCTTCCAAAGATGCCTGTCCATACACCAATGTTGCCAGTGTATCGAAATTGAAGGGCCTGAGCAGAATTGTTGCGGGCAGCTCTTTCATGACATCAACGAACACCAACAAAGCACCAGAGACCAGCGCGGGGCGGATCATCGGCAAGTCAATCTCGATGAGTGTCCGCATCGGACTGCGGCCGAGGGTGCGGGCAGCGGCTTCCAGATTGGGGGACACACGCTGGAGGCCCGTTTCCCCTGCCCCATAGGACATGGCCATGAAGCGCACACAATAGGCATACAGCATGGCCGCCCCTGAGCCGATGATCAAAAGCCCGGTCGAAATCCCGAACAGGTCTCGCATACTCGAAGCGATGAAATTGTCGAGACTTGCAACCGGGATCAGGATGCCAACCGCAAGCACGGTTCCCGGCACGGCATAGCCGATGGATGCGATGCGCGTGAACCCCGCAACGAGGCGATTTTTCTGAAGGCGCGCGAAATAGGCCAGTGTGATGCCGACCGATGCAGTCAGAATGGCGGCGAAGCTGGACAGAAAGAGCGAATTGCCCATGGCGGAAAAATAGTCCGCGCTGAGGTTTTCGCTCCAGTTGAGAATGGCGGATCTGAGCAGCACCATCGCCGGCAGCAAAAAACCAAGGACAATCGGCGCAAGACAGACCAACATGGCGAGAATGGAGCGCAGTCCCGAGAGCTGATAGCTCGGCAGAGCCTGATAACGACGCGAGGTGACGGCATAGCGCTGCTGTCGGCGACCCCGTCGTTCGATCCAAAGGAGCAACAACACCACAAGCAGCATGACCGTCGAGATCTGTGCAGCGCCTGCAAGACTGGCCCGATTGAGCCATGTGTCATAGACACTGAAGGTCAGGGTTTTAACGCCGAAAAACTGCACGGCCCCGATATCATTGAGACATTCCATCATGGCGAGGGTGATGCCGACCACGATGGCTGGCCGTGCAAGCGGCAACGCCACCGCTGCGAACAGCCTTACGGGTCCAGCTCCCAGTGTGCGCGACACATCAAGGGCGCAGGCGGACTGCAGCAGGAAGGTCGCTCGACTGGTGAGATAGACATATGGGTAGAGCACAAGGCTCATCACGACGATGGCTCCGCCCAGCGAACGCACTTCGGGGAACCAATAGTCGCGAGCATTGCGAAAGCCGAACAGCCAGCGCAGCGCGCTCTGGGCCGGGCCGGAATAATCAAGCAGCTCTACAGATGCATAAGCGACGATATAGGTGGGGATGGCAAGCGGGATCAGAAGCGCCCACTGAAAGATCTGTTGTCCGGGAAAGCGGCACATGGTGACAAGCCATGCTGTCGAAACGCCGATCAGCGCCGTCATGGTGCCGACACCGAGCATCAGCCAGATGGTAGTCATCACGGAGCGCGGCAACACAGTCGAGACCAGATGCGGCCAGACATCCCCGGCATCACCAAATGCAATCACGACAAGGGCGATGATCGGCAGGGTGACCAGAAAAAGCGTCAACAGCAGCAAACCAAGCCCGACCATGCTGCGCGCCTTCATGCCGCGCACCCTCTTGGCTGCCCTTGCGAGCTTGCCGGAAGCTTTGGAGCCCAAGGAAGGCGTATCGGGGCTTAAACTGCTCTCTGTCACTTAAATACGCTCTTCCATCAGGAGATCTTCCGAGAGGTCTTCATCCTCACAGGCACTCTTGTCTCGTAGGCACCCTTGTTTCGCATCGAAACAGATGATCGGCAGGCCTTCCATTGTTGACTGTTAGATCCAACAATTATGAAGGAAACAGGAATGACGCGTGCTGTCAAGATTGTGAAACAGGCCTTGCCAACCGGTCGAGCAATCGATCTGTGGCTTTTCCAGAGCTTGACGCCTGAATTTGACAAATGTCCGCGACGCGCGCTTCTTGGCATAATAGAAAAAGTGCCATGGCATCTCTGCCATGACACTTTCTATCAAGATGGCTCCGGTCGGGGAAGCGAGAGGGACCAGCTTTCGTCCCCGCAACCGGTGGCTATGATCAAATCCCCTTTTCAACAGTGACCTTGCCAAGGGCAAGATCGATGTCGGTGTATTTCATCCAGTCGTTGAAGACAAAGGGACCAGCTTTGTCTCATCGGTCCGGATGAGGGATTTGCGGGAAGTGCGCCAATAGCAATAGACGGATGCAAGAGGACCAGAAAAGCATTGTCCTGTCTATCGACGCTTATTGGGTGAGACTTCGCATTCCGCACGTTTCCGAGGACCAGATCGAAAGGTGCGGCTTGGACAGAGCCAATTAGAGCAGAGCCTCAACCAATTCTTTTGAAGTGTCTTTCTCTACCGTCAGTTTGCTCCGGCGTCGAAATCCACCACATCTACCAGCTCGGACGCGGCCTTGCGCTGATCGGCAATCTCATTGAGGGAGATGGGATCGGGCTTGAAGTCCCCCCAGCTCTTGACGATTTCCGACGGCTCGACAGTACCCAGGACTGGATATTCATAATTGCCTTCCGCATACAGCTTCTGCGCTTCTGCGGACGAGAGAAACTCCATCAGCTTGATGGCATTGTCCTTGTTTGGCGCATGCTTGGTGAGCAACATGCCTGAAATGTTGACGTGCGTACCGCGACCTTCGGAATTGGGGAAGAGGATGCGGACCGACTTGGCCCATTCCTGCTGTTCCGGCTCATTCTCGTTGGTCTGCATGATACCCATGTAATAGGTATTGCCCAGTGCGAGATCGCACTCGCCAGCATAGATCGCCTTGACCTGCGCACGATCATTGCCTGTCGGGCGGCGCGCCAGATTGGCTTTGAGGCCTTCAAGCCATGTCTTTGTCACTTCCTCGCCTTTGTGGGCGATCATCGAAGCGAACAGGCCGATGGAATAGTCATGCTGACCAGACCGGGTGCAAAGGCGGCCTTTCCACTTGGGATCGGCCAGATCCTCGTAGGTGATGGTGTCAAGATCGACCCGCTCGTTGGAGGCATAGACGACACGAGCACGCGTCGTCAGTCCAAACCACTGATCGTCCTTATCGCGAAAGTTCGCCGGAATATTCTGCTCAAGCACTTCGGACTGGACCGGCTGGGCGATGTCCTGCCGCTTGGCAGCCTCGAGACGCCCAACATCGGTTGAAAGGAGAAGGTCGGCGGGCGTGTTTTCGCCTTCGGCCTTGATGCGGGCTTCAAGGCCCTGCGTGGCGAAGATGATGTTGGCCTGAATCCCCGTTTCTTCGGTAAACCGATCCAGAAGCGGCTCGATCAGGAACGGTTGACGATAGGAATAGATATTTACATCCCCATCTGCCATGGAAGGCGAAGGCGCAACAGTCGTCAGAGCCACGGTCGTCAGAATGGCGAGGGCGGATTTGTTCATTGTCTTTCTGTCTCCAATAGTGGGTTCAAGGCCCAGGATTGGGGGGCAAGGTCAGGACCGATGCGTTTTGCTTTGGCGTCTGCCTCGTGAAGTTGAGGCAATCATTGCTGCGAACCATTCTCAAAGTCAACACGAACAACCTAACAAAACAGTAAGTTAGTTGCTTTGTTGAGCAAAAAATATTAGAATTCTTCCAATCACTTGCGGTAAGGTCTTTTATTTGTTGCACTAAATTCTCAAGTTAAAACACACGCCGCATGGTCGCATTAATTGTTGAAAACAATACTCAGCTTTAAGCTCACCGCAAGGCCTTTCATAGAAACCGATCAATCGCCCCTATCTGACTTGCGAGGCGTCGCATGACTCTAATGAATGACAAATCCCACCCTCTGGCAAAGAGCAGGCCGGCCTATCTTGTATTCATCTATGAGTGGAAAGGGAGCTTGGAGATCGCATCGGCAATGGTGAACACGAAAGAAGCGCAGAATCAACCGCGCTTCTCTCATCGGAAGTCCAGTCCCCACACAAACTCCGGTGATGGCTGGCCTGAGGTTTTCTGGCCAGTCTTCTTGCTTGCCGGTTTGCTTTGAACGAATACTATCCCATACAGGCTGTTTTACCAAGTGAACTCGACCAAGAATAGGCACTATTCCGCAACCATTCGCAATGCGTGTATTTTTATTTCAACCTGTCGCAACAAAACAAGCAAAGCGCGAAATGGAAACAAATCCTGCCCGGTTCTCCCCCGATGTCCAACTATCTTGCCTGCTTTGTGCTTCTGGCATTTCAATCCGCGACAGGGTGCGCTAAATCGATTCCCATAAGCAGCACGGGACTCCAAAGAGAGTCTTTTGCCTCAGATATTGTGAAAAGACGGAATACCGATCATGTCACAAAAACCGGATGCGCCGAGAGCCTGGCAGCGGATGTTGTCGGGACGCCGGCTTGATTTGCTTGACCCCTCCCCCTTCGATATCGAGATCGAAGATATCGCCCACGGCCTTGCCAGAGTGGCGCGATGGAACGGACAAACCATCGGAGATCATCCGTTTTCCGTCGCACAACACAGCCTGATCGTTGAGATGATCCTTCGCGTCAAAAACCCGAACCTGCCGGTGGAAGCTGCGCTCATGGGTCTGTTGCACGATGGTCCCGAGTATGTGATCGGCGACATGATTTCTCCGTTCAAGTCGGCAATCGGCGTCGGTTACAAGGATATCGAGGAAAGACTGGAAGCGGCAATCCATCTGCGCTTTGGCCTGTCCCCTCACCCGACGAAAGCACTCAAGAAGAAAATCAAGGAAGCTGACAGAATCTCGGCCTATTTCGAAGCGGTGCATCTGGCCGGGTTCGAGGTCAAGGAAGCCAAGGAGCTGTTCGGCCGCCCCGAGGGCCTTTCCGAAGACCAGCTTCCGATCAAGCCATGGAGCACCCAACAGGCACAGGCTGCCTTTCTTGACCGGTTCCATAGTCTGCACGGTTTGCTTGACTCCTGACCCCGCCTATTGGCGGTATCTCAGGCAAGCATGCAGAGCATTCGACCAATTGGCTACCATCTGTTTTGTCCATCAGGCAGTAGATTTGTCCATACGGCGTCTCTGCCCACCCCATCAATTTTAAGGATTGAATCATGCTCTATGTCTGTTCATTGGCAAAGGTTGGTGAAGTCGTTGACACCGTCGAGGCGACGTATCTTCTCAGTGTGCTCAATCCCGACACGCCAGTGGAGCGCCCAGCACGGATCCTCGCCGAAAACCATCTCTATCTTGGCATGAACGACATTTCTGTCGCGACACCGGGATTCGAGATGGGCTCTCAGCAACAGGTCGAAACGATGCTTGCGTTTTTCCGCGCCTGGGATCGCCGTACGCCGATGGTGGTGCATTGCTGGGCAGGTGTCAGTCGATCCACCGCCTCGGCATTCATCGCCGGGTGTTGCCTAAGGCCGGATCTGTCAGAGATGGAGTTGGCATTGTCCTTGCGCGAAGCCTCCCCTCCAGCGACGCCAAACAAACGCCTTGTGGCGTTGGCGGATGCAATCCTGGGCCGCGAGGGGCGCATGGTGAAGGCCATCGAGAGCATCGGGCGCGGTGCCGATTGCTATGAGGGCAACATCTTCGCAATGCCGCATATCGGATGAGGCGAAGCGGCTGCGGCTTTGCGCTGGATCCATGCTGTCAGGCTGGTACACTCGAACCAGAATAGCCACCTCAAACCCAAGCGAATGCCCCCGACCTTTCAACCCCGTTGCAAACAAGAGCGAGAGACGCGTGAGCGACACGTCCCCATTCACCTCAAGACGCCCGATCACTGTGGGACTGAACGCCGCCATCATCGCGATGCGCGATCTGTCGCCGGTGACGCTGGTGGTCGATCTCAAGCAAAGGGATCAAACCGCCGGGCTTGGCGGCCTGCCCTTCGGTCCATTCGATCCGGTCCACCACCGCACGCTTGAAGCGGGCTTGCGCACATGGGTGGATGAGCAAACGGGTCTGAAACTGGGATATGTCGAACAGCTTTACACCTTTGGTGACCGGGGCCGCCTGACAAAACTGGGCGGAGAGGACAGTCACGAAGTGTCGATCGGTTATCTCGCCCTGACGCAATTGCAGCGCAATGATGCCGCCATACCGGGGCGAGGCCTCATTGACATGGGCGGACGTTGGCGCAGCTGGTATGGATTCTTTCCATGGGAAGACTGGCGGGATGACAGGCCGCACATGCTGGACGACAGGATTTTGCCGTCGCTGGAAGTCTGGGCCAAAAGCGCCCGGGATGACAAATTGCGCCCGATGACTCCCTTGCAACGATTCAAGCTCTACTTCGGACTTGGCAGCGGCACATGGGACGAGGAACGGGTGCTTGAGCGCTATGAACTGCTGTATGAGGCAGGGCTCGTTCACGAATATTATCTGGATCGGGGTCTGGAACCGCCGGATGACGGCACGCCCCTGTTCGGTCATCCAATGAAGATGGACCACCGCCGCATTCTGGCGACCGCCATCTCTCGGCTCAGAAGCAAGCTGAAATACCGCCCTGTGGTGTTCGAACTCATGCCCGAGAGTTTCACGCTCACTGAGCTTCAGACAACGGTGGAGGCCATTTCCGGTCGCCATCTTCACAAGCAGAATTTCCGGCGACTGGTTGAACAGGGACAGTTGGTCGAACCGACTGGTGCCAGCTCGTCCGCAACGGGCGGCAGACCTGCCAAGCTGTTTCGGTTTCGCCGATCTGTTCTGGCGGAACGTCCTGCGCCCGGTCTGCGACTGGGCGGCGTGAACTAGGGACGGCAAGAATGACAAAGCGCAAGAAACAGGTCCAGATGTCGTTGTTAAGCGCGCGCCCCGATGGCCCGGATTTCGCGCTTGAGGAAAGCGCCATCAAGCGATTTGGTGGCCCTGTTGCGGGCGTCGACGAGGTGGGGCGCGGGCCACTTGCCGGGCCGGTGGTCACAGCTGCGGTGATTCTCGATCCTGCGGCAATCCCCGAGGGACTTAATGATTCCAAAAAATTGAGCGAGGCCCGGCGCGAGGCGTTGTTCGATATTATTTGCGAAACGGCCCATGTCTGTGTTGCCAGTGCAGCACCAGATCGGATCGATGCGCTCAACATCCGCGGCGCGACCCTTTGGGCCATGGTGAAAGCACTGGAGGGGCTATCGCTCCCGCCCGCCTATGCGCTTTTTGACGGAAGGGACGTGCCGCCCGGAGCGCCCTGCCCCGGCGAACATGTCATCAAGGGCGACGGGCGCTCCGTGTCGATCGCAGCGGCTTCGATTGTCGCCAAGGTGGCCCGCGACCGCATGATGAAGCGGATCGGGCGGGCCTTTCCCGGATATGGTTTTGAAGTGCACATGGGCTATGGCACAAGACGGCATCAGGAAGCGATTGAGCAGCTCGGTGTCTGTGTGCATCACCGCAGGAGCTTCAGACCCATAGCCGAGCGCCTTGCAAGGCAAGACGCTTCGACCAAGACCGATTAGGCCCTTACCAGCCACCACCACCACCGCCGCCGCCGCCGCCGCCCGAAGACCCGCCACCACCGGAGCCCGAGGAAGACGATGCAGGCGGCGTCATGGCACTCGACAGGTCACGACCGAGCGAACTGGTCATGCCTGCAAGAGATGCAGCGGGTCGGCTGGGATTGAAGTGGGTCCCGCGATACCAGGTAGGGCGATAGGCTCTCTCCGGCGGCAATTGCGAGAAAACCTTGTCCTCGAACACATCGGACCAGTCTTTTTCAACACCAAGCGCGATCGCGTAGGGCAACAGATCCTCATAGAGCTCAGGTGTCAGATCGGGAAGACCCGCGACTTGGGCTTCTCGGGCTTGTTCAGCGACTGCCACCGTCATGTAGAGTTTCAGACCCTCGACCTCGTCCATGACTTTTCGGCCCAATCTGGTCGGTGCCTTCATCCAGTCAGAGAAAAAGATGATCATCAGGATACCCAGAATGATCAGCAAGATGGAGCTGATGCGGAAGAAGGCAAACCCCAGCGAGAAGCTCGCCTCATCAGCGACAAAAACGCCAAAGCCAACGCCGAGAAATATCGTGAAGAAGACCGTCAGAAAGGCACCCTTTAGCGCAGGGCCTGATGACTTTTTGCGGATCGCCTGAAAGATTGCAAACAGCACCGTCAGGACAACCACACTCAGGGCCGCGCCGACAAGCTCAACAATCGGGAAAATATATGGCGCGGCAAGCGCGACCGAACTGTAGACGAAGGCAATCAAAGCAACGACCGCAATCGCAAGACCGGGCAGGAAATAGCCCAGATTGCGGTTGAAATAGACCTGATTGGTTTCGGTTTCGATGGCCCCCGAGAAGGCATTCATGATCGTGGCCATCTTGGCGTGTTTCATGTCGGCAAAGGTTACCGCGCTTGTACCGCCAAAGAGCGCTGAATAAAGCGCCTTTTCTCCTGCGGGCAAGCCATCTGTGCCGACATCTCCCCATGGACCGCCGCTTTCCTTCCGGACCACAAGATCATCCCCGGTCTCATCGATCACCACTCGCCGTTTGATCGCCAGATCGATCAGGGCAGCCATGAAAGCGGACTGATTGCCGGTCTTGAATTGTCCCATGCCGGTGATATAGCTGGCCAACGCTGGAGAGAGGTCTTTGGAAGGGCGATAGCGCGGGATGATGGCGCCGCCTTCGGGGTCCTTGCCAACGCGCATCCAGGCGAACAGGAACCAGCCCCCGAGCGCCAGATTGCCAATCAGCAGCACCAGTGTGGGGACATTGTCGAGAAGAAGGGCTGTTGATTGCTCGGCTTTGGTTGGCGAGGGAACCACACCCTTCTGCCAGCCGACCGCGACGGTCATGCCTTGTCTGGGGGCGAGAGCCTTTGTTGTGCGGACAACAAGGCTGTTTGCGGTCTTTGAGACCAGTTCATAAGCATCGCCTGTCGCCCCCGCCGCACCGGTATAGACCGCATACTGGTCACCAATCTGCGCTTCGTCCGGCAAGGTCACAGAGACCGTTGCCTCCTCGATGCGGAAGGCCCATTCGTTGCCGGTCGCATTCCAGTAGATCTCGTCATAGTCATCGAAAAAGCCGATGGAATCCTGAACGCGGTAGCTGATCTCATAGGTATGCAGGCCATGCTCAAGCATCACGTCCGCATCACCGATGCGAATGCGGGTATAACGCCCCTGCTGGGACGTATTGTAATGCTCGCTTCCCCCATCGCGCCGGACGCCGGTCACATCGAGATCGAGATCAACAATCATCCCGTCGTTGCGCCGATAGCGCACGGGAATATCGCGAAAGATCCCTCGCTTGATTTCCCGCCCCTGCGCATTGACCGTGATGGTTTCGGTGATGTCGACCGTGCGATCCGTGTTGACGATGATATCAACGCGATAGTCCTGGATCGCCTCTTCAGCGATCTGGGCATTGGCACCCCCGAGCGTCAGAAGCGCGACAGCAAGGACGGTCAAAAAAGACAGGCAAAGAGAAAGGAGGCGTTGCATGACAAATCTCTGTTGTAGGTCTGGTGTTGGTCTGGCGATCGAATACCGGCCAACGCAGCCGCATCATGCAGCGCTCGGCTAATCTACCCTGCGTTCAGATTGTGGCGACACTAAAACTGCACCTGCGGGGTTGCTCGATCCGCCTCGTTTTCCAGTTCGAAATAGTCTTTCTTTGCGTAGGAGAAGAAGCCCGCGATGATGTTGGACGGGAACTGGTCGATCATCGTATTCAGATTGCGCACCGTGCCATTGTAGTAGCGGCGCGCCAACTGAATCTCGTCCTCAAGGCCAGAAAGCTCCCTTTGAAGATTGAGAAAGCCATCGTTGGCTTTCAGGTCCGGATAATTCTCGGCAACCGCCATGAGATTGACCAGAGCCTTGCTGAGATTGCCCTCGGCCTGGGCCCGTTCTGCCGCTCCGCCCTTGGCCGCACCGGCGGCTCGGGCACGCATTTCGGTGACCTTTTCGAGCGTTTCCCGCTCGTGTCCCATGTAGCCCTTTACGGTTTCGACAAGGTTGGGAATCAGATTCGACCGACGCTTGAGCTGGACATCGATGCCGGACCATCCCTCATCCACCATCTGACGCGTCTTGACCAGCTTGTTATAAATAAGAATGGCATAAAGACCGAGCGCAACGATGATTGCGAGCAAGACCCAACTGATAGCCATTGTGTATTCTCCCTTGATTGTGGGCAACCCAGCGGGCAACCGTTGGCAGGGAGATTAACGTACGGGAGGTAAAGTGCAAGCCTAAGCAGATCTGCAGGCACAGGGAATCGCCATATCATCCCGCCCTCACCGCCTGACGCAATTGTTATCGGTGCCGAGCAATTGCGTGCTGGCATCGGCAGATCCCTGCATTATGATTGGGCATCAATCAATCAAACAGGAGCTGGTCAGCGCTCTTGTTTTGTCTTTCTGGGTCTGAATTCGGGTGCCATTCCATGCCGCGTTTCCGTCATTTTTCTTCCGCTCTTGCCTGTCTCGTCGCCATTATGGGCACTCTGCCCGCCAACTCACAAGAGGATGTCATGCTGTTGACTGACCATCCAATGGCCGGACAGCTTTATGCGGTTGGAACCGGCACACGCATCAAGCCAGACGCCTTGCGGGATGCGCTGGAAAAGGCCCGCTATGTGCTCGTCGGCGAGAAACACGACAATCCGATCCATCATCGCATACAGGCAGATGTTGTGCGCTGGTTGGGCGAAGAAGGCCGCACGGGACAGTTGGTTTTCGAGATGATCGAAATGCGCTATGCAGAAACGCTCTCTGACGTTCAAAGAAGCAACTTGTCCAATCTTGGTGACGCCGTTGAATGGCAGCAACGGGGCTGGCCGTCCTGGTCGCTCTATCAGCCGATTGCCGATGCAGCCCTCGCCGCTGACATGCGCCTCAAACCCGGCAATCCTGATCGGGATGAGATGATGCGCGTGGCGCAAGGCAAAGCCGTTGCGGAAACCGCGCTTGAAGACCTCAGCTGGGACCGTGACTACAGCAAGGACCAGTTGGAGGGCCTGTTGGATGAACTGGTTGATGCCCACTGCGGCATGATGGACAAAGACAGCCTTATGCCCCTTGCAACAATGCAGCGATACAAGGACGCACATATGGCGCGCGCCATGCGACAGGACCTCAAACCCGATGAGGTTTCAGTGCTGATAGCTGGCAACGGGCACGTCCGCCGCGACCGAGGCGTTCCGATGTTCCTTGACGATCAGACCGACACCATCGTCATCGGGTCAATCGAGGTGATCAGAGACAAAACCAATCCTCAGTCCTACGCCGCCTTTGATCCCGCTCTGTACGATTATGTCTGGTTCACGGCGCGTGTCGACGAGATCGATCCCTGTGTGCGGTTCAAAGAACAGCTCGAACAAATGAAAAAAGGCACCTCCAAGTTGTCACCCAAACAGAGCCAATAGTCTCTTCATTCGTCTCTATATTTTGGACATAAATACTCTAAATTCCTCGTTTTTATTTCGTCTCCATCTGTGCCAATAAGTACAAATCCCGCATTTCTGATTGGCCTATTTAGACATTGTTCACTGTGTTCTAGATAACCCAAGTTGTTTCTGTCTATTTCTGTTGAAATCCACTCGGACAAACTTCGGGTTAATCCAATCTTGCACCCGTATGTGGCATTTTACGCATATATGAAAACATCAAAAGAGTGCCTTGTGTCCTAGCAGGAAAGCGCTGATCACCATGTCCAGACTGCAAACCCTCCTCATCGTCATCGCCATTGCCTTTTGGCCCAGTTATGCCGCGTCGCAGACTTCGCACGAATGGTTGGTCGCCAAAATTACAGGCGTCGCTTACTTTGCGTCAAAACAGGGCCCCGCGAGCAAAGTGCGCAAAGGGATGCGGTTTCAGCCCGGACAGACCCTTTCAACACATTCAAGAACACGCATTCTTTTGACACGAGGCGCTGAACGCATTCAGGTCGGCCCGAATGCGATCCTTGCTCTGCCGCCATCAAAATACAATCAGCAAGGCAAAACGCTCGTCTTGCAGCAAAGCGGCAAGATCGAACTGTCAGTCAACAAGCAGGATCGCCAGCATTTTTCTGTCAGAACACCGTTTTTGACCGCTGTGGTGAAGGGCACCGTCTTCATCGTGGAGGTTGGGCAGAACCGGTCCGATGTGTCCGTTCGCAACGGGCAGGTTCAGGTTTCCAACAACGCATCGGGAGAAACCGTGCAAGTCAGACCCGGACAGGGCGCCGGGGTTCAGATCAATGCCAACGGAGCCTCGCAAATGACGAAGAAGCCGGCCGGAAAGCCCATGCCGGTCTCCGTTATCAGACGCAACCGTGTGAAAGCGGGCTTCTATGCGACCGTTACCAAGGGCAACAAACAATATGCTCTTGAGGCAGGTTCTACCAAGAAGACCATTTCCGTTGACAAGGCCCAAAAGCAGGCAACGTCCAAACCCAAACGGGGCAATTCCAAGTCGCAAAACCGGTGGGACAACAAGCGTTCAAACCGCAATTCGAGCGATTTAAGTTCGGAACGCCGGAACGCCAATGCCAGAGACTCCGAAAAGAGCAACAATGGCAACAATGGCAACAGCGGTAACAACGGCAACAATGGCAATAACGGCAACAACGGCAACAACGGTAACAACGGCAACAACGGTAACAACGGCAACAACGGCAACAACGGCAACAACGGCAACAAAGGCAACAAAGGCAATAACGGCAACAACGGCAATAACGGCAATAACGGCAATAACGGCA
Source organism: Cohaesibacter sp. ES.047 (assembly GCF_900215505.1). Lineage (NCBI taxonomy): Bacteria > Pseudomonadati > Pseudomonadota > Alphaproteobacteria > Hyphomicrobiales > Cohaesibacteraceae > Cohaesibacter > Cohaesibacter sp. ES.047. The sequence continues at coordinate 2,995,225 of NZ_LT907844.1, read as the reverse complement.
ATAACGGCAATAACGGCAATAACGGCAATAACGGCAATAACGGCAATAACGGCAATAACGGCAATAACGGCAATAACGGCAATAACGGCAATAACGGCAATAACGGCAATAACGGCAATAACGGCAATGGCCGAGGGATGGGCGGATAGGCTCAACGCGGCATTTCAAAATACAAAAAACCGGTTTCGATCCCAGATCAAAACCGGTTTTTCTTTACAATAGAGATGACGGCACCCCACGGGGCAACCGATCCGTCAATCGTTATCCCACATAATCCACGCCGCCAGCCTTGGTCAGCAAGAAGGCTTCACCGCAGGCCTTGGCCAATTCCCGAACGCGCAAGATATAGCTCTGACGCTCGGTGACAGAAATCACGCCGCGCGCATCAAGCAGGTTGAAGACATGAGAGGCCTTGATGCATTGATCATAGGCAGGCATCACGCACAGGTGGATGTCGCCGCCCTCGCCCTGTTTGAGCAGAGCCTTGCATTCCTCTTCGGCATCCTTGAAGTGACCGAACAGCATTTCGGTGTTGGCATATTCGAAATTGTGCCGCGAATATTCCTGCTCCGCCTGCAGGAAGACATCCCCATAGGAGATCTTGTCGTCTCCGTCCCGGCCGTTGTAGTTGAGATCGTAGACGTTATCGACGCCCTGAACATACATGGCAAGGCGTTCCAGCCCATAGGTGAGCTCCCCTGAGACCGGCGAGCATTCGATGCCGCAGACCTGCTGGAAATAGGTAAACTGGGAGACTTCCATGCCGTCGCACCAGCATTCCCATCCAAGCCCCCAGGCCCCAAGGGTCGGGCTTTCCCAGTCGTCCTCGACAAAGCGGATATCATGGATGGAGCTGTCGATGCCGATGGCCTTCAACGACCCCAGATAAAGCTCCTGCAAATCCTTCGGACTCGGCTTCAGCAGAACCTGAAACTGATAATAATGCTGCAAACGGTTCGGGTTCTCGCCATACCGTCCGTCTGTTGGGCGGCGGGACGGCTGCACATATGCGGCACGCCATGGGCGCGGACCGAGCGAGCGCAATGTCGTGGCGGGATGAAATGTACCGGCACCGACTTCCATGTCATATGGCTGGAGAACGGCACAGCCGTAGTCGGCCCAATATCTTTGCAATGCCAGAATCATGCCCTGAAAGGAGCGTTGCGGCTGCATGTGGGGAGCGATGGTGTCGGTCATCTTCCTGTCTGTCTTCTCATCTATGGCAAATTGGCAAAAGGGCGAGCAACGCAGGCGGCTACCCTTTGTCTCGCGCGGACCCTAATGCAAAGCCGGGTATAAGGAAAGCGCGATTTTGCCTCGCCAATGCCCTTATTGCGAGATGAATTCACAGCGGTGCAAAATTTTTATCCCCTCTGAGCCACACAAGAAACCGGCAACTTGCCGGATTATTGACATCCACCGGCAATTGACACGCCCGATACGCGCAAAACGGCACATTTCAGCCTTTTATGAACACAGTATGAATGACCACATCAGATAGTGTTCACCATACGGCTGATAGAAGGCGCCACCCGGATCCTGCAGAAGGTGCGGCTTTCAAACTGCAGCCCCGGGCAAGACCAACAGAAAAGTGACAATCACTATGCGACCTTCGGAGGCAAGCTTCCGAAGCGTTGTCGATCTGCTTTTGATCCTGATCACGACTGGTTCCCTCGCATTGTTTCAATGAGAGTCCCCCGGAGGGTTCCGTGACTGATGGAAGGTGTCCCTACAATTCCAATTCCTTCGGATGGATTAAAAGCAGATCCCCTTCTTTGGTCTGCTCGCCCTACCCTTCCTGATCGACATTAAGCCAGATCGACATTAAGAGTGCCGCAGCACCGTTCCCTTGGTCGTCTGCTCAATAATTGACATCAGTGATAATTATTTGCGCTTTCCTTTGCGTGATTGGAGGGCTAAATCCGGTCTTGACGTATTTCGAAACAGTATTTTTCTCAGATCGAAGGGCATTGAGATCAAATGGGTATCAGGGATCAAGACGATGCCGAGAAGGTGAAACACACTCTGTTCGAGGACATTCAGGGGATTGCATTCGGCGTTTTCTCCTGTGCGCTTGGCTTTGTTTTCCTCACGCATCTGGGCCTGATCACCGGGCAGACAGCAGGGCTGGCGCTCATCATATCCTATGTCTCTGGCTACAATTTTGGCCTTGTGTTCTTTCTGGTCAATATCCCGTTCTACTGGTTCACCTACCATTCGCTTGGACTTGCTTTCACGATCAAGTCGGCGATCTGTGTGGCCTGCATGTCGCTGCTTGTTGAGGTAATGCCCCATATGATCGTGTTCGAGCATCTTGATCCCTTCTTTGGGACGCTCGCTTTCGGCGCTATTACCGGCATTGGTCTACTGGCCATCATTCGGCACGATGGCAGCATGGGGGGCGCAGGTGCCCTCGCCTTGACCATACAGGAACTGACCAGCTTCAAAGCAGGCTATGTGCAGCAGATGTTCGATGTGCTGATCTTTGGCTCTGCGCTGTTTCTTTTCCCGCTTGAGAAGGTGGCATTCTCCCTCTTGGGATCAATCATTCTCAACTTCATCATTGCAGTGAATCACCGTCGCGACCATTATGTCGCGCGGTAGCAGGCTGGCGAATCGCTGGCGCAAGCCGCATGGCCTTGACTTGTCTAGGCCTGTCGCTTGAAGCTGTCGCCGCGCGGAGCATGCCGCCCTCTATTCATTCGGCGCGATCCTCCGCAAGACCAATCGTTCCTTCGCTTCCGCAGCAGAAAGTCATGCCATGGCGCACTCCTCGTCCCCCCGCTCGTTCATCCCCATGAAAATCGCGATCCTGACGGTCTCCGACACACGAACCTTTGAAGACGACAAGTCTGGACAGGTTCTTGTCGACCGGCTGACTGCGGCCGGGCACACTCTGGCAGATCGTGCCATCGTCAAGGACGATGTTGACGCCATTCAGGCGCAGGCCAAGGTGTGGATCGCGACAAAGGATGTCGATGTGATCATCACGACCGGAGGCACTGGCTTTACTGGACGGGACGTGACGCCCGAAGCCATGGAACCGTTGTTCGAGAAGAAAATGGACGGATTTTCATGGCTGTTCCATAAAGTTTCCTTCGAAACCATCGGCACATCGACCGTTCAGTCGCGGGCAACCGGCGGCGTCGCCAATGCCACTTATATCTTCTGCATTCCCGGCTCGAGCGGGGCCTGCAAGGATGCCTGGGACGGCATTTTGTCCCATCAGCTCGACTATCGGCACATGCCGTGCAATTTCGTGGAAATCATGCCGCGGCTCGACGAGCATCTCAAACGCGCGAAGCTTCAGGGCAAATAAAGGGACGAGGAAAAGCTAATGAGCCGGGCGGTGATTAGGCCGCACGATCAGGCAACCTTGCCCAATGCTGCGGACATTCGGCGGATCCCGTCGAAGTCTGCAGGAACCCTGTCGATATCGGGAAAATTCTCAATCGAAGCCGCTGTCATTGCGACATAAAACTCATCGATCCTGCCGCTGTTGTCAAAGTCACGCAGCGCCTGAAGGGCGTCAGTGAGGTTCTGGCAATCGGAATAGCACGGAGAGCCGGACTGGCCGAACCAGGCCAGCTTGACGTAGGCACCAAAGCGAGGACCCGACAGATCGGCGCTTTCGATCTGCTGTTTTGCATAGTCAGCAATGTCCGCAACCAGCGCTTCGAGCGCAAATGTGTTGGCTGCCATCAGTCTGTCCCCCGTCAATGTCTATGGGAACCAGAGTATAAAAAACATATTTAACAAATGCTGAAAGGGCCGCGTTTCTCAGCCTTCAAAACGCCTCAGATCGGCACCTAAGCCGCTATCCAATTGATTTTGTGTAACTTTATTTGGTCACTTTTTATTAAAAAAATTCAGTCATTTAGCGAAAAGCTGGCGTAGGTTGGCAGAGTGACAGCAACCTCGGCCTCGCCAGCGAACATGGGCTGCGACTCCTTGATGGCTTCGGAGACCCGATCAAAGCGCACAATGGCAAGGCCCGCAGTTCCCGACACGGTACCAAGCGTCCCGATTGGCTTGTTGTCCGCCATGATCTGCGTTCCGCTTTCAGGCAGCGGAACACCTGCCGTGATGGCCACTAGGCGCCGCCGGGCAGTGCCGCGATGTTTCATGCGGGAGACAACCTCCTGCCCGACATAGCAGCCCTTGGCAAAATCCAGCCCCTCGAGACAGTCCATGTTAATATCGTGCGGGAAGACATCGCCCGGACTGAAGTCCTTGCCGGAATCCGCAACAACAGCCCGGACCCGGCGTGCCTCATACTCGGCCTGCATGGCCTCATCCACCGCAAAGGCCCCCGGCTCGCCGCGCAGACGATAGCCAAGCAGCTCCGAACGGGGATCGGCAACGGCATCGGGATGATCGGTAAAACTCAGTCCCACGGCTGCATCGAGTTTGTCGATCGTGACATCCGAGCGCATGCGGTAAAGGGTCATCTTCTTGACGAACTCATCGGCGGAAGAGGACGCCAGATCAAACAGGAACCCCTCGGGCTTCCGGGCCACCAGAAAATCCATGATGATCTTGCCCTGTGGTGTCAGCAGCGCGCCATACCCTGCCTTGCCCATTTCGAGATCATCCAGATCCGTGGTGATCAGGCGCTGCAACAACGGTTCGACCTCTGATCCGGACATCAGGACCAAGGTACGATCTGCGAGGCGATGAATGGACATGGTGAGGGTTCCTTCAGGGCGATATGAACGGCTCGAACCGACGACGATCCGTCGGCACAACCACATGGATTGTCCCCACAGATCTAGGCTTTACAGAGCGTTAGTGCAAGGGTGCTACCAGCAAAGACGCGGCATCCAGGCCACCGTCTCGACATCCTCGTGCGTGAGACGAAGATTGACCTTTGCATCATCGGGGGCATCGGAGGGGCCGAAATCCGCGGCATGGATACCCGAGCTGATAAACAGGGCGTCGATCTTCTGATAATGCCCGCCACGCATGTCCGTTGGCAGGGAATCACCGATGATCAACACATCCGATCGATCGACGGGTTGGCCGCTTGCCTTCTCGAGAGCCGCCATGGAAGCCGCATAGATTGGCGCTTCGGGTTTTCCCACAAATGTCGTCTCACCACCATAGGCCTCGAAACGGTCGGCCAGAGCCCCGGCACAATAGAAGATCTGGGCCCCCTTCTGCACGATGCGATCCGGGTTGGCGCAGATGAACGGCAGATTACGCCGCGCAAATGATTGCAGCATGTCGTCGTAATCGTCCGGCGTTTCGCGGGTCTCATTGAGAAGACCAGTGCAGCAAACAATTTCGGCCTCTTCCTCGCCGACCAATGTGACATCGAGCCCGTCGAACAGAGGCAGGTCACGCTCCGGACCCAAATGCAAAAGCTTCGTCTTGCCGGTTTCAAGGATCGCGGTGCGAGTGACATCTCCGGAGGTCACCACATCGTCATAACTGTCGGCGGGAATTCCGAGGCGCTCGAGCTGGGTCTTGATCGGAGCGTTCGGGCGCGGGGCGTTGGTCACCAGTATAACCGGCCCGGATTCTTTACGGAACGCGCGCAAGGCTTCGGCTGCGCTCTCGAAATAGCCGACACCATTGTGCAGGACACCCCAGACATCGCACAGGACGCCCTTGTAGTTCGGTGCAATGACAGAGAGACCTGAGATACGGGATGACATGGCAACCCCTTTTCGCGCGCGGACTGACAGAATCGCAGCCTATCATGCCTTGAAGCCGATGCTGCGGGTGTCTCTTTTTGTCTCCTGTGCGCCGGACAAGGTCAAGTGCACCGCAAGCGGTAAGCACAGACTGTTGCGCCGGATTGCCTCAGCCTATCGGATGAGGCGCTCGAAACGGGCGGCCTCTGGCCCGGCCCCATCGCTGGAGGCAGTCCTGCGGGGGCGCGCTGCCTCGGACTGAGGTGCTGCCGGTTCGCTGAGATCAATGAACTGGCCGCGCTCTGGTCCGGTGTTCAGGCCAAATTCGTCAGCGGCAGGAAGACGATCGGACAAACGGGTGGAGACTTCGGGAGCAGCGGATCTGGCACTCGAGGCCGCTGTTGCCGCGTCAATACGGGCATTGGTGCGGGATTCGGAGTTTTCCAACAGCCCCGCGGCCTCGGCCAATACGGCGCGGAATTGCGTCCGGGTGTCGCTGTCCTCGCCATCCCCAGACGCCAGCGCACGCAAGGCTTTCGCAATGCGCGGGTTTTCTCCCAGACTGCGGTTGGTCGAAGCCGCTCCGTTCGCGACGGCCCCGTTTGTTGCAGCGGCAGGTGCGGTCTGGCCGGTGGGACGATCAACTGCTGGAGGGGTCGCGCGTTGGGGCTGACCATTCGTTGATTGTGGGCCAGATTGTCCCTGCGCTGCTTGTCCCTGAGGATGGCCACCCTGAAGTGGGCCGGGAGCGATGCGCCTTGGCGACGATTGCTGAGGTGTTGCCCGGGTGCTCGTCGCCTCATTGGATTGGCTGGAGGCAACGCCGCCCTGCCCGCCGTTTCCTGCGCCCTTGAGCGCCTTGGCGGGTGCAAAGTGATCGCCTTGGGCTAGATGGACGTTGAACTCGACCAAGCTAACCAGCATGCTCTCATTGGCCACATGGGTGACGATGAGCTCAACGCCCTTGCGCGACAGCACGCGCGAGAAATCGACCGGATGAATATCCAGTCCGCGCCCGGCATCCTTGTTGGTCAGAATGGGTGCGGCAACCTTTGCAAAGCGGATGCCCTTGCGCGCGAAGGCATCAAAATCCGTACCCAGATTGGTGATCTGGTCAACCGAGAAGCGGAAGCCCATGGAGCGCAGCAATTGCAGCGTCTCGTCTTCGAGAATGCCAAAATTGCGCAAGTCGGCTTGACGGAATTCAAGAATGACATGTTCGGCGAGATCCTGATTCTGCTCGAACAGATCGCGCATAAGCGCAAAGAAATCACTGTCACCAAGGCTCTGGATCGACAGATTGCAGAAGATATCAACCGCCCGGCCCCGATCTGTCAGACGACGCAGAAGCCGGAAAGCCTCGTTCATGGCCATCCGGTCCAACATTGGCATGAAATTGCCATCACGACATACAGGCAGGAAAACATCTGGCGTGATGAGACCACCGTCCTCGGTCTTGAGACGGGTCAATGCTTCGTAATATTGCGGTTTGCGCATCGGCAGGGTGACGATGGGCTGCATGAACAGTTCGATCTTGCCAAGCGCCAGAGCGCGTCTGACGGCTGCCTCATCTTCCTCGCTGATCGAAGGCTGCCGAGCCTGTCCCGGCTCTTCAAACTCCGGCGGCCACTCGTCTGCCGCTTCCGGAGCGGATGCTTCCTCGTACTCATCATAGCCGAGGGGTTGATGATCATACTCCGCAGCAGTCTCATAGACCGGGCGCTCGGGAGCGATTGGCTCCCTCAATGGCGGCTCGTCGGCCCATTGCGGTTCGGATGCAACAGGGCGCGGGGCGGGGTCTCTGCGCGGGGCTGCTTCGGCGCGGGGCGTTCGGTTGGACAGGGCACGGGCGTTGGCCCGGAGCATCTGTTCCAATGCCATGACCGACTGGGTCGCGGAGGAAAGCTGCTCGCGGACATCATCCACCTGCCCCTCGCCGGTTTGCACGCGTTCATCCAACTCCGCGCAGGTTTCTGCCAGTTGCTTGACGATGGTTCCGATGACATCCAATTCGGACAGAAGGGGCTCAATCTCATCGCGCACCCGTTTCGCAACATCCTCGTCGAGCTGTCGGGCCATCTCCCGCACATCCTGCAGCTCTTTTGTCAGTCCCAGCTTCAGGCGGGTAAGATCATCCATCTGCTCATCGAGCATCATCCGGTCCCGAACACGGGAAATCTGATAGTGGATCAGCAATAGGGTAAGAAGGATACCAAAGGCAATCGGGGAGGCTTCCGGGATCGAAAGGCCGAAACTATAGTGAAAGATGGCTCCGACAGACGTGGAAATGGCGACCATACAAACGGCGATAAAAACAGCCCCAAGCCTTTGCATGTTCTCAACTCCACTCATACTGTCCCTTTTGGGACGAACCGTTCTTGTTCTGCGGGACCTGACTGGGCCCATACCAGCAAGTCAAGGTTTCGCTTCAGGTCCATTTTTTGGCCTGAATATCGCCAATTTACAGGTCAACCCACGAATCAAGAAGGTGCACCTGCCTAAGGGTAGTCTTTGCCACACTTTTGTGAAAGAGCTGAGCAAATTGGGTGTGGGTTACTTGGCAGGCGCGCGTTCCGCACCAGTCTTCAGCGCGGATCGAGATCCGCACGCTTGTCCCCGCAAGGCTATGGTTCTCATGTTCTGGCTGAGGAGGCCTGCCCCATCAGGCATGTATTTTTAAAGAATACTGGCTAACTAAAAAAATACTGCCCCGTTCCGGTATCAGTGACGATACCGAAACGGGGCAGTAGAGTGCGCAGCAAACGGAAGGCCACCTTTGCCGCGCGGCAGGAACGATGCGGCGAGTTCCTGCCAAGACGTTTAAAGCCCATGCTTCGTCAAAAGAATAGCTGTTCAAAAGCTATGGTCATTGAGTCCAAACAGCGATCGACAAGCAAAAATCCGAGTGTTCTATATAGTTTTGATTAATACTTGTCAAAACTATTTGTTCATACAAAAGCTGGGCCTTGTTCCACTCGTACGCGACATTGCTCGCCAGAAACGGGGATCGCGCTAGAAGCGGGCCTAGTCGAACAGCGAGAGCTGGGCCACCTCGCTCTTGGGCTGCGTGAAATGCTGAAGGGACAGCCGTGTCTTGCGCGTGGCATAGCCGAGTGCGCGACAGGCTACATCCATACGCTTGTGAAGGATCTCGGCAAAGGGTCCACTGCCCCGCATCCGCATGCCGGAACGGCTATCGTAGTCCTTGCCGTTGCGCATCGAACGCAACACATTCATGACATGGCGGTATCGGTCGGGGTAATTCTTGACGAGCCAATCCTGAAACAACGGGCTGACTTCACCGGGCAGCCGCAACAGGATCGTCCCGGCTTCCCGCGCTCCTGCCTCGTATGCCGCCTTGAGAATCGCTTCCAATTCACTATCGTTGAGCGCAGGGATGACCGGTGCAATCATTACCGAGGTTGGGATGCCCGCGTCAGCCAGCCCCCGGATGGCCTCCAGGCGCCTTTTCGGACTTGAAGCCCGGGGTTCGAGCGCCCGCGACAGCTTGTGATCGAGAGAGGTCACGGACAAGGCCACCTTGACCAGATTGCGCTCGTTGAGACGCTTGAGCTTATCAAGATCCCTGAGAATGAGGGCCGACTTGGTCACGATCCCGACGGGGTGGCCGAATTCATCCAGCACGTCGAGCAGATCACTCATCAAGCGATATTGCCGTTCGATGGGCTGATAGGGATCCGTATTGGTGCCGATGGCGATGGGGCGCGGTCGATAGCCGGGCTTCGACAGCTCGCGACGCAACTGTTCGGCGGCATCGGGCTTGGCAAACAGTTTGGTTTCAAAGTCGAGCCCGGCGGAAAGCCCCATATAGGCGTGGGTTGGACGAGCGAAGCAATAGATGCAGCCATGCTCGCAGCCACGATAGGGATTGATGGACCGGTCGAACGGTATATCGGGCGAGTCGTTGCGTGTGATGATGGTGCGCGACTTTTCCTCCTGCACTTCGGTGCGCAAGGGAGGAAGGTCTTCGGCCGCCCAAGCACTGCCCCAGCCGTCATCCTCCGGTTCCTTCGCATAGGGCTCGAACCGCCCGGACTGATTGGAGGTGGCTGCGCGCCCACGCACGCGGCGACCAACATGTAAATCCGGGTCGACCTGAAAGCCGACGAAAGGATCGACATCTTCCACCCGCTTTTTCGTATTTGCGCCTCGACGCATTGCCATGTCCAGAACCCCACCAGTCGCAGCGGAGTGATTCCAACTGCTTCGTTTCTATTTTGTTCCTCTCAAGGATTGCAGCACAACAAAGAACATTTCAAGAACAATTTTCAATGACCCGGCTGGTTTTTCCTCTGCAAGTCCACTGCGGCCACGGTTGATGCTGGTTTGAGCACAATCCACATTGTCAAACCCGGCGAACCGCTCTAAGGGGAGAAGGTACGAATGTGCGTAGTTTGATCATTGAGGAGAGCCAGATGAGCGACGAAGAAGAACAGAAAAGCCCGGAAGAATCGATTAGCAAGCAAGCCGCCGAAGCCCTTTTCAAATCCCGGTCCATTTTCATTTATGGTGAAATCACCCAGGATCTTGCGCACAAGGTTTGTGCCCAGTTGATTGCCATGGCGGCCGTCAGCGATGACGACATCAAGATTTTTGTCAACTCACCGGGTGGGCATGTCGAGTCGGGCGATTCGATTCATGACATGATCCAGTTCATCGCCCCGAAAGTCTGGATCATCGGCACAGGCTGGGTCGCCTCGGCTGGCGCGTTGATCTATATCGCATCGCCAAAAGAGCTGCGCCTGTGTCTTCCGAACACCCGCTTCCTTCTGCACCAACCCTCCGGTGGTGCACGCGGGCCGGCTTCCGACATTGAAATCCAGGCGCGTGAAATCATCAAGATGAACGAGCGCCTGCACAAGCTGTTTTCCGAAGCCACGGGACAAACGATCGAACAGGTGGCCAAGGATACGGACCGCGATTACTGGCTGTCTGCTGAAGAAGCGAAAGCCTATGGTCTTGTTTCCCGCGTCATCACATCGTCCACCGATATCGGCTGACGATCTGCCAAGACGGTAAAAAAGAAAGCCCGGGTATCACAAGGTGCCCGGGCTTTCTTATGTCCAGCGGTTCGTCTGCCACCCTTGCAAGCAGTGCGAGCCCGGCCAATCCGCGAGCCACCGTCTGGGCAGATCAGATCAGGCGCGCCAGAATGGTTTTTTCGTCTCGGCCAAGGCTTCTTGCCATGTCATACCGAAATCGGCGAGGACTTCATCGGTGAATGTGTCAAGATCCCGGCGCATCTGATTGCGCTCGACAAAGCGGTGCCACCAAAGAGCGAGCAGTGAAAGGATGCCAATCCTGCGGTTTGCCGCGCCACCGTTTGCGGCCCTTTGATTGATCAGCGCAAGCATTTCGCTTTCGCTCATCCGCCTTGCCTTCAAGGCACTGTCAGGATTCATCGGTATAATCCTTTATTGTTGTTTTTGAACCTTTTCCATGTCTTCACTATTGCTCCTTTTCGAGCGCAAAAAAATTGAATAATGTGAACGCATCATGTGAGAAAAAGTAACATCTTCAATTATTGCGAATGTGAGCCGGATCATGAAAGGAAGCAATAGATGTCTCCCCTGCCACCGCTGACGTCCTTGCTCGTGCTCGAAGCTTTTTATCGTTCCGGCTCAGTGACCGGTGCTGCGGCGCTTCTGGGGCGCACACATGGCGCTGTCAGCAAGCAGTTGCACCAACTTCAGGATCACGCCGGCGTTGCCCTGTTTCAAAAGTCTGGATCGGGCATCGAATTGACCAAACCGGGGCGCATCTTCGCCGCGGCCATCACCGACAATCTGTCGGACATGCGCAGGGCCTATCAAACCCTGTGTGGCGGACAGGAAGACAAGCGCGTATCGATCAAGGTCAGCTCGACCTTTGCCCGCCTGTGGGCCATTCCTACCATTGCACGCTTCAACATGGACTACCCGGATATCGAAATCCAGATCAGTCTGACGATCGCCCAAAACAGTCATTCAGAGGATGGCCCGGTGGATCTGGTGCTCTCCTGGGATCGCTTGACGAGCCCGATCAAGGCACACCCGAACGCAACGACATTGGGCGATGTTCATATCGGCCCGGTTCTCTCGCCAACATTTCATCACACCATTGAACCGGGTGTCCTGTCCTTCAAGACCCGCATCAACCGGCGCGGCTCAGAAAAGGCGTGGGAGCAATGGACCGCGCTGACGGGCGTTCAGGTTCGGTACGAGAATGAGATGAGCTTTGATCTGGCAGGGCTTGCCTTCGAGGCTGCAGAACGGGGCATGGGTGTGGCGATGGCACCGAAGTTTCTGATCGAAAAGGAACTGCGAAGCGGCACCCTTGTGGCACCTGCCGGATTCTACTGCTTCACGGAAGGGCTTGTCGTTCGTCCCTCAACAGAGCGCACGACACCCAGTCGCAATGCCCTCATCTTTCTTGAGTGGTTGCGCGCGCACGGTCGGCTCGGAGAGGATGGCTTTCTGGTTTCCACCATCCTCGAACCGGTGTGGGGCTGATGTCCGAACGCGTCAAAGCGTCGGATGCATGCCCAGATAGATGGCGAAGATCGTCAGGCTGACCACTGTCGAGACCGCCAGCGCGTTCGTGACATAGACGCGCTCGCTTTCTTCAGCATTCTGCATAAAGAGTGGAATGATAAAGGGCGGCGGCAGGATCATCAGGGTGAAGAAGGCGATCTGGAATGGCTTTTCAAGCTGAAGCCACTGGTCGAGGACGAAATGGTTGAGCAGCATAGCCGACCTTTTCAAGCCCGTAGGCGCCACCGAACAGGCTAACACCAAGCATGCCATACTCAAGGCCGGTGAAAAGAAAGCGGAAATAAGGATGATGTGGCGCAACCAGTCGCCCCAGCACAAAACCAAGCCCGTAAAGACCAAGGCAGATGCCACCAACGACGACGAAGACGCCCGCATAGGCGGGCTTCATTTCCATCTCTAGGAAAACTGTAAACAGAACGCTTGGCAGCACGATATTGACGACAACCCGTGTCAGGCTTTCAATCGCACTGGGTGAGAAAACCTCAAACCTGCGCAGGGCCACGCCAACCAGAATGATCAGCAGTATGGGCAATATCTGCTCAACTAGTGTCATGACCCCGCCTCCCATTGGCGCGGCGCGTCGAATCGCGCCAAGCGGAGGCATGGTAGTCATTCAGGACAGTAGTGAACAGAGCCAGTGCAACCCAATAGGGTTCTGGCCCTGCGACAAATCATTTCTCTCGGAAATCGCCCGTCTCGGGATCCTCTTCCAGATCGATGATATCGGCCTCTTTTTCCGCCGTTTCGCGCTGAACACGTTTGGTCTCGCGTTTGCGATGGCTATCCAGTTCGGTGTCCTTCTGGCCAAGCTGTTTCAGCAGCTTCAGCACGAACCAGGCTCCACCAAAAAGGCCCACAAGCACCAGAATTTTTGCCATCACCTTGCGTCTTCCCGTCAGTCTTGCGCATCAAAGCAGTGTTTTACAATCCGATCCGGGACCATAACGCACGCTCTTCAAGACTTGCAAGCACCGCTTCGGGTGTAAAGCCGGCTGCGATGCGCGAGACGGGATCACCGGCGCCCAACTCGACACCTGCAGCCCGGCACCGTCCGAAGAATCCGGATGGAGGGCTGATCAATTTCAGTTTGGCCTCTTCACCAAAATGCCGTTTGACATAGGTTCCAAGATCGCCCAGTTCGTCAACCAGTCCGAGGTCAAAGGCCTGTTTGCCTGTCCAGAAAGCGCCGGTGAAGAGTTTTTCTTCGTCCTCTGTCAGCTTTTCGCCGCGGCGCGAGCGGACAAGATCCTTGAAGGTTTCGAACAGGTCCTTGAGCAAGGTATCAAGATGGGCAACATGCTCGGGGTCTTCCGCCTTGAAGGGATCGAGCATCCCTTTCTGAGTGCCTGCGGTGTAGATACGGCGTTCAATGCCCAGCTTTTCGATTGCATCCACAAAGCCGAAACCGCCAGAAACCACACCGATGGAGCCGACAATCGAGCTGGGATCCGCAATGATGCGATCCCCTGCGATGGCAATCATGTAGCCCCCGGATGCTGCGGCATCTTCGCAAAAGACCAGAACCTTTTTCTCCTTCTCCTCTGCCAGCTGCCGGATGCGCTGGTAGATGAGCCGGCTCTGAACAGGCGAACCACCGGGACTGTTCACCGAGATGGCAACCGCCGGGGCTTCCTTCATCGAGAAGGCCTTTTGTAGCTGACCTGCCACCGACGCCAGATTGAGCCCGGACCGAAACTGGCTGCTGCCGCCTGTGATCTGCCCTGTCATGCGCACAACCGGGATGACGGGAGCTTCATCCAGCAGCTTCTTGGGCAGCAGCTTTTCGGGTAGGAGCTTCTTGAGGGTCTTTTTTACACTCACGACTGAGGTCCTTTGAAGGTTGTTGGCGATGTCCAGCGTAGAGGCGCGGCACCGAGGCCTGATTGGCAGGTCAAATCCCTTGATGAATTGTATCTAAGAAGCGGGCTGTGGAATTTCCACCCTTGCTTACGCGGATCTCCGTAGGAATCTCGTAGGTAACTTTGACAAGCTCGCCTTTGGTGGCACAATTTGTTGCAATCTTTGCTCTTTACGCGCTACAGCAATGCTGTAGGAATATGCATAGTTTCTCTCTTATGCGGTAGGGGCATGACATGAGGCGGAACAGCGAGGAAATCGACTTTGCAGCCATCGGTCTGAGCCATGGTTATGTCTCTGGCATGACGCAAGGGAAGCACTGTGGCGGCATTCAGGTCGACCAGTTCGTACCCTTCGCTGAGGCGAGCAAGGCGAAAGTCGTTTATGCCGCGTTTGGCAAATTCGCCCACCAGGATTGGACCACTTCCAAGAGTTTTGGTGAATGGTCTCTTCAAGCCGGATCTTCGAAATCCTATATAAGAATAGAACGGTTCCGCTCAGACGCTTTGCCCCAATTGGGCGATGGACGCCTTTTCATGATCGGCAGCGAGGGAACCACCGAGCTCATGAACTATACCGATATCTGCGGACGGTCCGACAAGGATCATCTGTTTTTGGTCAATGACATGGACCAAATCCATATGGAATGCTCTGACGCAGACCTGCACTCTATTGGCAATCTTGCGAAGGATGTGATCATTCGCACCAAAGTCGCTTGTCCGCACTCCCACACATATGCCGCTATGAATCTGGCCATTCGGGCGCAGACCACTGCGGAACAAAGAGGTAATCTGGCACAATGACCACGCTTCTTACCGACACCCAACTGGAACAACTGGTTGACTTCCGCCACCTCCTTCACCGTCATCCGGAACTGTCTGGCGAAGAAGCAGGCACAGCGCAGCGCATGATCGATGCTTTTGAAGTCTTGCGTCCGGACAAGATCGTGACCCGTCTTGGCGCGTGGCAAGAGCCCGACGGCAGCACCCTTGGTGGCACCGGCGTTGCTGCGGTTTACGATTCAGGTACCCCCGGCCCGACGCTCCTGTTCCGATGCGAACTTGACGGCTTGCCGATTGACGAAATATCTCAGCTGCCCTACCGCTCCCGTCATCACAAACAGGCCCATCTGTGCGGTCATGACGGCCACATGGCGATCATGCGCGGTCTTGCGATGCGGCTCTCTGATCAGCGGCCGGCCAAAGGCCGGGTGGTGCTGATGTTCCAGCCAGCCGAGGAAACCGGCAAAGGGGCCAAAGCGGTCCTTGCAGATCCGAATTTTGCACCTCTCATTCCGGACCATGCTTTTGCCCTTCACAATTTGCCCGGCGTGGCATTGGGTGAGGTCGTGCTCAAGTCAGGTGCCATCTGTTGCGCTTCGCGCGGTGTGAAAATCACCTTTGATGGCAAGACTTCCCATGCGTCCATGCCGCAAGATGGGCTGTCGCCCGTGGATGCCATACTCAAGGTCGTTGAGGGTCTTGAGGCGCTTTCGAACGGCATCAATCCCGATCAGAAGCTGGATGATCACTTCAAACTTGTTACCATTACTCATCTGACCATGGGCGAACCCTGTTACGGCGTTGCGCCTTCTCATGGCGAAATATGGGCCACCTTGCGGACCGTGACGGACGAGGCCATGGAGGATCTTTTCAGGAATGCACATGATCTCACCATCAATGAGGCCCGTCGGTATGGACTGTCGGTCACCTTTACCGAGGATGATGGGTTTGAGGCCAGCGTGAACAGCGAGGAGACAACCCAGATCGTCCGCGAGGCGCTTCAGGCAGAGGGCATTCCCATCCATGAGGCGACGGAGCCGGAACGATTTTCGGAGGATTTCGGGCGGTTCAGCAGCCATTGCCCGTCCACGCTGTTTTTCATCGGCTCCGGCGAAACACAGCCGCAATTGCACAATCCCGACTTCGATTTCCCCGATGAACTCATCGGCATCGGCTGCGGCATCTATGAGCGCATCATCAAGCAGCAGCTTGGCTGATGGGCTTTGATGAGGACAGAGGAGCGGCGCATTCCATCAGACCCGCGTGTCTTGAGGACGCCTGCGCTCTGTCTGCCTTGTCGATCGAGGTTTGGTTGCATACCTATTGTCGCCCTGCAATCCCGCGTATCTTTGCGGCTTATGCGCTTGAGGCTTTCGGTGAAGCGGCGATAAGGGACCGGATCAATGATCCCCATCATCATCTGCTTGTGGAATGGGTCGACTATGCGGGTGAATCGGCGTTGCGCGGATATCTGGCCTGGAGCGACACTTCCTCCCCGCCCCTTCCCGATTGCCCGACATGCGAGATAGTCACGCTTTATGTGCGTGAGCGCCACAAGGGTCTTGGTATCGGCTCGGCCTTGCTGGAGGCCAGTTATCAAGCGATGCGCGAGGCCGGTCACGTCGCCACATATCTGACCCCGAACAGCTAGAATAGAGAAGCCATCGCTTTCTACCGGCACAAGAATTTCCGTGTGATCGGCGAAACGCAGTTCGAAATCGACGGCAGGGTCTACCCAAATCTGGTGATGGAAAAAGCGCTCCACTGACGATCTTAAGATCTGCCTTTCACTTTTGCGCATCCCTTTAATTCTATACAATCAATCCAGCTCGACTCTGGCTATGCTTGTCTTGTGATGGAGAGGGAGAAGCGCCAAATGGGAAAGAACATTGTCATTCTGTGCGATGGCACATCGAACGAAATAGAGGCCAACCGGACCAACATCCTGCGCCTGTTTGGCTGCCTCCAGCGCGACAAGACCCAATTGGTCTACTATGATCCGGGCGTTGGCACGTTCGGGTCTGACGACACTTTTTCTCGCATGAGGCGGAAGGCGACCGAGCTGGTCGGACTGGCCTTCGGTCGTGGCATCAACGAGAATGTGATGGAAGCCTATCGCTTCCTGATTGAAAACTACGACGATGGCCGCAGCAACAACACGGAACCAGACCGCATCTATCTGTTCGGCTTCAGTCGTGGTGCCTATACGGTGCGCGTGCTGGCTGGGCTCATGCATATCATGGGCCGGATGGACAAGGAACAGCTCAATCTCTTGCCCTATGCCTATCGCGCCTATCGCAGCATCGGCTACCGCGATGATGCAAAACGGATCGAAGAGGAAGAGCGATACAGCAAGACCAAGGACGCCTTTGCCGAGGTCGGGCTCTACCAGCGCGTCCTGAATCCCGATGCCATGCCCATTCACTTCATGGGGCTGTTCGATACGGTCACTTCGATCTTGGAGCAGACAGGTCGCGGCATGCGGTTCCGCACCCATGCCTACACACGCCGCAATCCATCCGTGAAGAACGTCCGCCATGCGGTCGCCATTGACGAGCGCCGCACCATGTACGCACCTCAATTGTTTCCGTCCGGTGGCACGTTCAAGCCCCTGCTGGGATCCTTTGAGGAAAGCGAGCAGGATTGTCAGGAGGTCTGGTTTTCCGGCACGCATTGCGATGTCGGAGGGGGGCTTCCAGAGGCGCTGAGCGGACTTGCGAAAATTCCGCTCGACTGGATGATCAACGAGGCCGATGCGAAGGGACTACAGGTCAAGCGCAACGTGGTGGAGCGCATCGTGCTCGGGGAAACGGGCGAGTCATACTGCAAACCTCAGCCACTGGCCAAGCCCTTCAAGTCCATGACCAAAGGCTGGCCCCTTGTTGAATGGATCCCGCGGCCGGTGCATTCGTTCGATGATAAGGGCAACGAACACTCGACATTGCTTCTGAACAGGGGCCGCAGGAGACGGATTCCGGAAGGGGCGTTCATCCATCCTTCGGTCTTTGAAAGACGAGGCACCAGTCAGGATTATGATCAGCCCAATCTGCCCAAAAGCTATTCGGTGATCGAGCCTCTGGAGGGAGGCGAGACGGAATGGTGGAACAGCTAGGCATTTGAGCGCGAGCGAGGATCACCCCAGATCAATCGCGGCCCCATGCCGGTGAACCGCTTCGATGCGTTCGGCGGGTATGTCTTTGCCTTGGTCGTGTAAAGAGATCATGGGCAACAGACGGAAGGGAGCTCGGGATTGCTTGCGGCCCTGAATGACCACGCGGTGCGCTGCTTCGCCCTCACGCGGAGCAAACGGCTGGACCGTAATGCCGCCAAATCGCCCCTGCATCAGGCGCAGCAGCTCAGGCAATTCATCCGCCCGCTGGATGAGCGTGAAGGTGCCGCCCGACTTGAGGATCGACACGGCAGTGCGAAACCACGGCTCCATGCCTTCATCGGTCAGCATGTGGGCCATGGCCCGGGCCTCGTTGGGCGAGGTCTGGTAGCGCTCCGAGCGGTAATAAGGTGGATTGGCGATCACGTGATCGGCGAGGTTTTCAACGAGACCAGCCTGTTTGCGCGCCTCGCCCCGGATGGCAACATCGCAGTTGAGCACGGAAGCGGCCTGAAGATGGGCATGACAATCGGGCCGGTTCATGTTGGCCAGCGCAATCCGGGCCACATCGGGTTCGATTTCTACCGCCAGCAGCCGCAGCGCTCCGACACGAGCGGCAACACAAAGGCCTGCCGCTCCCACACCGGACCCCAGATCAACGACCAGATCACCGGAGTGCGCCGGCGTGCAGGCGGCAAGAAGAACCGCGTCCGTGCCAGACCTGTGGTGTCCCTTTTTCGGCTGATAAAGGGTGATCCGTCCGCCCAGAAACTGGTCTTCGCTCATGGCACTCACTGCGGACAGATCACTGTCCATGACAGCGGCACTGCTGTGCAACAGAGGAGGTGTCGGATGCGTCATGGCCGCTTGTTCAACTTTTCTGTTTCGGCGTCTCGGCTTCTTCTTCAAGGCCCGCATCGACCAGCAACTGTCGCGCCTGAGCCTCGCGATCTTCATCGACCAGTACACGGCGCGGCAGGATACCGAGCGATCCATCCATAATGCTCATGTTCTGGTCGAGGGTTTGAAACGGAATTTGCGCGTCGCGGAGCAGCGCTTCAACAAAGGACAGGGTCACTGCGTTGTTGGTTTTGATCAGAAGCTTCATGGTTGGCCATTTTTCCGTCGTAGATACAGAGCTCAAAGCACAATTGACTGGACATTAATGTCAAAACCTCACCATGAAAAGGCCTTCACGAAGAGTTTGGTCAGGCCCTCCGCTGGGCTTGCCGTCAGGCAACCAAACCCTGAGCGTGGAAAAACAGCACCCGTCGATGCAAGACAGCTTTGTTTTTTGTAGCTTTGCCCTTGTGGACTTGGTGTCTTGCTCCTATTCTCGCCCCGATTTTGCGACATCAGTCCTTGGAGCCTTTGCGTGAGCGCACCTTCCCAAAACGAGACGAAGAAGCCAGAAGCCAGCATCCAGCCTTTGATCGATCTGGTCCAGTCCGATATGGATCGGGTGAATGATCTGATCCTGTCAAAAGCCGGATCGGATGTGGAGATGATCCCGGAAGTGGCGAAGCATCTCATCGACAGCGGTGGCAAACGTCTGCGCCCGATGTTGACGCTGGCCTCGGCAGGCATGTGCGGCTACGGCACAAACGCAACGGACGAAGCTGTTGATGGCCACATCAAACTCGCCATGAGTGTCGAGTTCATGCACACAGCCACACTTCTGCATGACGATGTCGTCGACGAGAGCGGCATGCGCCGCGGCAAGCTCAGCGCACGGATGCTCTGGGGCAACCAGGCCAGTGTTCTGGTCGGAGACTTCCTTCTCGGACAGGCTTTCCGTGTCATGGTCGAGGTTGGATCACTCAGAGCGCTGGAAGTCCTGTCATCAGCCGCCTGCATCATCGCGGAAGGCGAAGTTCTGCAATTGTCGGTCGCGCAAAACATGCAGACCTCGGTGGAAGATTATATGAAGGTCATCCGCTCCAAGACCGCTGCGCTGTTCGCGTCGGCCTGTGAAGTGGGGCCTATCCTTGCAGGCAGCAATGAGGCAAAAATCGAAGCCTTGCGCACCTATGGTCTCGAACTTGGCAATGCGTTCCAGTTGATCGACGATGCCCTCGATTATGGCGGCTCGGCCGCCGCGCTCGGCAAGAATGTCGGCGATGATTTCCGCGAGGGCAAGATCACTCTGCCTATCATTCTGGCCAATGAACGGGGCAGCAAGGAAGACAAGGCTTTCTGGAAACGCGTGATGCAGGATCGCAAGGATGTGACCGATGGCGCGCTCGATTATGCGATGGGTCTGCTCAAAGAAACCAATGCCCTTGAAGACACCCTGAAGCAGGCACGCCAGCACGGCTCGGATGCGATCAGAGCGCTCGATGTGTTTGAGGATAGCGCCTACAAATCCGCGTTGGTCGACGCTGTGGAGTTCTGTATTTCCCGTGCCCATTGAGCGCTTGGCCGTAGCTGACGACCGGAAAATCGCGCACATGAACGCGAATCAAATGCTTGCTTTGCGGTGATGTTTTTTTGTGGCCTTGATCAAATACGACCTTTGGTGAGCCTATATGTCTATCCATGTCGTTCGCGGAAATATGTTGTTAACGTCGTGGCTTGGCCGTCCTCGGCTGGGGATCATAATTGTGCAGGCAAGTTGATCCGGGGCTTGCTCGCCAGCCGTAAAAAAGCCATTCTGATTGGGTAAATGAGGTTTGATTGATCATCAACGATCGATTGCACCAAGGTTATTCCAAAGGCGGCGCCTGTATCGGGCGCGCGACATTTATGCCTTTTAAGGCGTCGAACCATTTGATTACAGGCAACAAGGGCAACTTCATGCACCTCACGCGCTCATCAGCTTTTTTCCGACAGTTCCTGCTTTCAAGCGTTCTTGGCACAGCCATGCTTTTCGCGCCAACTGGCCCCGGTCAGGCGCAGCCAGAAACCCTAGAATCAGTGGCAGAAGCGCTTGAGGATATGCCCGAGACTCTTGCCGGAGCCTATTTGTCCGCACGTGTGGCTCAGGAAGAGGGTGATCTGACGCTCGCGGCGCATTTTTATGCTCAGGCGCTCGAAAAAGATCCGGAAAATCCGCAACTGCTGGAACGCAACTTTGCCCTTGCCTTCGCAGTTGGCAACTATGACGTCGCCTTTTCCCTTGCCGAACGCATGACCCAAACGCTTGGGCGGACCGAAGCGGGCAACGAAACCGCCTCCTCCGAGGCCAAGGACGACGAAGACCAGCCATCGGAAGAAGATCTTTTCGCCACGCAGCAGATTGCTCCAATGGTGCACATGGCTTTGGGCATCAAGGCACTCAAGGGCAAGAACTACGCCAGCGCATCGAAGAACTTTCAGTCCGGGCTCGATCAGATGATCAACAATCCGGTCGATCTTCTGCGCTCGTTGCCCTTCCGCAGCAATATCAACAACCCGGCTTTGCTGAGTGCGTCCGCACAAAACGGTCCATTTGCCCTCATCTCGCAGAATATCCTGCACGCCTGGAGCCTTATCGGACAGGACCGCAAGAATCTGGATAAAGCGCTGCTGGCGATGGAAGACATCAATTCGAGCGACGTGAACCAGTTCTTCTTCTCGCTGCACTCAGGATTGATCGCAGCCTATGCCAAGGATTACAAAAAGGCCGCTGACTATCTGCAAAGCAGCCTGAAGGCCGATCCGAATTCGGTTGCCACCGCTGACGCGCTCATCAATGTCTATCTGAAAGCAGGCAACACCGACAAGGCCAAGGAAACTCTTGCTATTTTCAATCTGACGTCAGCTGATACAGAAGAAAAAGCATGGCTGAAAGAGACCTATGCCAAGATGCAGCCCACGGCGAGCCCAATCCGGACCCCGCAGGATGGCGCGGCTGAATTGTTCTCGACCCTCGGGGATGCTCTTGCGCAGGAAAACGCAATTGAGGGCGGTGCGCTGTATCTGCAATATGCCAACTATCTGCGCCCCGATCATGATCGCACGGAATTCGCCCTTGGGCAGCTGTTCGAGCGAATGAAACGGGACGAAAAGGCCCTTGAGTATTTCGATCAGATCCCGGAAAGCAGCTATCTTTATCGTCAGGCCCAACGCCGGGCAGGCTTTTCGCTCACACGCCTCAAGCGCGCAGATGATGCGATCGACCGCTTAAGTGCCATGCTAGGCGATGATGCCAGCGATCTGGAAACCGTGTCGGTTCTCTCCCGCATCTACCAGTCGCAGGATCGCTTCAAGGACAGCATCGATCTGTTGACCCGCGGCCTTAACAGCGTCAAGAAAAAGCGCGACATCCACTGGTCTCTCTATTTCCTGCGCGGCTCGGCTTACGATCAGATCAAGGACTGGCCGAACACCGAAAAGGACATGCAGGAAGCCCTTGAGCTGTTTCCCAATCAGCCAACGGTTCTGAACTATCTGGGCTATAGCTGGGTAGACCGTGGCATGCATCTGGAAAAAGCCATCGAGATGATCAAGCAGGCTGTTGCTCTCAAACCCTATGATGGTTTCTTTGTCGACAGTCTCGGCTGGGCCTATTATCGCCTCAACAAATATGAGGACGCGGTACAATATCTGGAACGGGCCGTCGAGCTGCGCCCTGAAGATCCCACCATCACGGATCATCTGGGGGATGCCTACTGGAAAGCGGGTCGTCAAAACGAAGCTTATTTCCAATGGCACCGCGTCAAGGCGATGGACCCGAGTGACGAATTGATGGCACAGGTGGACAAAAAAATCGAAAATGGTCTTGTCCCAAGTTCTGATTGAACGGCTTCAACGCGCGGCTTAACGGCACAAAGGCACACAATCACCTGCGGTGCTGGCGAAACCTTCGCCAGCACCGCAGGTGATTGTGTGACCGTTCGACCGAGGGAAAATAGGGCCACCCAATCAGTCAAATAGGGGTTTTCCTCAGTACGACCAATTCAGCAGCGGGCCATCCTATGCTGAGGGCGACATTTTCTCTAGAATCATCTTATTCTTGAGAAAGCCTGATGGAGGAGCAAATCGGCAGCTCACTAGATGAAACCCCGCCGCGATTGTTTTCGTTCGGGAAGTCAATCCGATATGATCCGATCACGATACGCGAGCCCGTTCGAGACCCTGCGGTATGACCAGCCAGCCACTGAAAGAAACAGCCCTCTCTCTTAAGGCCCCGGCCAAAGTGAATCTGGCGCTGCACATAACGGGGCAGCGTGAGGATGGCTTCCATACGCTGGATTCGCTGGTGGTGTTTGGTGGAGCCTTCGACCGTCTGGTGTTCGAGCCGTCGGATCGGCTGCACCTGTCCGTCACCGGTCCCTTCGCCGATGGCCTGCGTCAGGAACCGGACAATCTGATGGTTCGGGCGGCCCGCTTGCTCGCCAAGGACCTCAATATCCCGGCCAAGGCCGAATTGTCCCTTGAAAAGCACCTCCCCATTTCCGCCGGCGTCGGAGGCGGCTCGGCCGATGCGGCAGCAACTTTGCTTGGTTTGCTGCGGCTCTGGGAGCGCACAATCAAGGATGAAAAACTCAGGACCATCGCGCTGAAGCTGGGGTCGGATGTCCCCATGTGCCTTGAGGGTGCCTGCCTTCGCGCGACTGGCATCGGTGACACGCTCGAAGAGGGTCCGCGTCTTCCCAAAGATGTCGGGCTTGTTCTGATCAATCCGCGGGTTCCCATTTCAACGCCCACCATATTCAAGAAACTCAAACGCAAGACAAATGACTCGATGGGGCCGATTCCCTCGGCCTTTCTGTCTGCGATGGCCCTTGCCGACTGGCTCAGCGATCAGCGCAACGATCTGCAAATGGCTGCCATCGAGCAGGCCCCGGTGATCGAAACGGTTCTCCAGGCGCTGGGCGATGATGGAGATTGCCTGTTTGCCCGCATGTCAGGATCGGGCGCCACCTGCTTTGGGCTGTTCCAGAGTATCAAGCATGCCGAATATGCCGCACGGCGTCTCGCCTTCACCCATCCCAATTGGTGGGTGAGCTATGGTGGCGTGAGCTGATCGCAAAGTGCCTTCACGCGCGGCAATCACGGGCCCGTCTGACAATCGGAATTAGAGGGTGAAGGGCCTTTGTCGCTGGGCGATGGCCAAGGCAGCCTCAGCGGCGCTTTAAGAGGCGCGATCTGAGCCTATTTCTCTTCCAGCAGTCCCTTTGCCAGCACCATGGCAACAAACACACCGACAATCTGGCACAGAATGAACAGCGCGGCATCCTCGGGGCGGATACCAGCAAAGGTGTTTGAGAAAACGCGCGAGACGGCGACCGCCGGATTGGCAAAGCTGGTTGAAGATGTGAACCAGTAAGCAGCGGTGATGTAGAGGCCGACCGCAGTGGGGATCGCGTCGGGCTTGGATCTCAGGCAGACAAGGATTGTCAGCAGTAGGCCAACCGTTGCTGTCACCTCCGAGGCCCATTGGTTCGGGCCGGTGCGGATCTTCTGAGAGATCTGAAACACATCGAGATCGAACATATAGTTGGCGACAAGGCAGCCCAGAATGCCCCCTGTTATCTGGGCGATCACAAACTTGACCGCTTTGGGGATCTCCAGCTCCCCCCGCAAGGTGAAGGCAAGGGTAACGGCGGGATTGAAATGCGCCCCTGAAATGGGCGCGAGCATGGTAATCAGCACAAACAGGATCGCACCGGTTGGAATGGTGTTACCCAGAAGGGCGATGGCCACATTACCGCCCGCTAGGCTCTCCGCCATGATCCCGGAGCCGACAACTGTGCAGACCAGAGTCCCAGTTCCCAAAAATTCAGCCAGTAACTGGGCTCTTGCCGTGAAGGTCATCGAAGTGCGCCCCCTGATGCGCTATCGGTCAATCGCGTCAGTTCGCCGCTCTTTTCAGACGACGCTCTTGGCCGAGGTCCATGTCACTCTGATCGGTGTCATCGACCGACTGGGCAACGAGTGCACGCACCTTCTGTTCAATTTCCCGGTAGACCCCGTCGAACGCCTGCTCCATTTCCCTGTCGTCGCCCACATCTTCTGCGGGATCGGAAATGCTCCATTGCTCAATGACGGTTTCGTCCGGCCAGTTGGCGCGCAATGGCTCCACAGACCTGTCGCAGATCGCGACGATCAGGTCCATTTTCGGTGCATGTTTCGAGCGAAACTCGGACCATGCCTTGCAACGGAACATGCCGATGTCATAGCCCTCGCGTTCCAGCAATCGCAATGCCCACGGGTTGGGTTGGTCGCGCGTATCCATGCCTGCAGAATAGGCCTTGAACCGGCCCTCACTCAGCCGAGACATGAGTGCTTCTGCCATAATTGATCGGGCTGAATTGCCCGAACAAAGAAACAGTATATTTTTCATTGATTCCTCCCGCGCCGCCCTCCGACCTCGCAGGCAAGAGACGACATTTGTCTTCGCTTCACTATCGTGAATATTCTCTATACTCAACCTATTATTGTGCCTCTTCGGAACAATTTTCGCGGGCCCGCGAAACCCCTTCGGGTTGCTCGCAGGCAGGGATCATTTTTCGACAGGTCTGATCGAGAAAAAGCAGCAAGGCTTCAAGACCGCCGGGTTCGATGAAGTAGGTCACATTTCGGCCACCCCGTTCAGACCGGATCAGCCCGGCATTCTGCAAGATGGCAAGGTGGGTGGAAAGCGTGTTGTGGCGCGTTGCAAGCTCCCGTGCCAACTCCCCTGCCCTCATGCCAGTCTGTCCGGCACGGGCAAGAATACGAAAGGCCTCAAGGCGCGTTGGCTGCGACAAAGCAGACAGGCGGGACAGGGCATCCACTTGCTCGCACGCATTAAGCGGTGCGAGATCTTGCGGAGCGCGCTCCCGGTCCTTTGTGATGATCGTAGCGTCGTTGTTCATCTAAGATATCATTTGAACCAAAATGCAAAAGCGGGTCTCGGACGGCCCATACAGCGGTGATGTTCACGGGTTGCGGGGCCTGAATATGTCGAGAAATATCGACTAACGATGACAGCGACATGACATCAAACCGTCGATCGACAGAAAACGAGTTCGACACCAGCATCCGGCATTCCAGCAAAGGCATTGGAAGGCACCTAGACGCGCACCGGATCAAGTCAGTGCGCACCATCTTTCGGATTGCCTCATGCTTCATAAGGCTAGCAAAACTCTTGGTTTAACAGGAAATGCCATGGAATTTGTTGCAACGCAACATTGATCACTCTATATTTGAAGCTTCTGTTGCAATTGCTTGTCCACTGCGCGCCGGGAACCGCATGGCAGGCCAACAAGAACAAAATGATCGGGTATCGTGTGCTTCAGTCTTGATCTATTGGTCGAACAAGTTCACAAGACTCAGGTTAAGAGAGGAATGTGGCATGGGCCAGACGACCAAATGGGTCTACAGCTTTGGCGGCGGACGCGCTGATGGCAGCGCCGAAATGCGCAGTCTGCTGGGGGGCAAGGGTGCCAATCTCGCCGAAATGAGCAATCTCGGTCTGCCTGTTCCGCCCGGCTTCACCATGACGACAGATCTTTGCCGTCGTTACCTCGCTGAGGACCATAGCTATCCGGACGGTCTTAAGGACCAGATCGGCCAAGCGCTCGCTCAGGTCGGCGCACTCACGGCCCGGACGTTTGGCAGCATCGACAAACCGCTTCTTCTTTCCATCCGTGCCGGTGCGCGCGTGACCATGCCGGGCATGATGGAAGCCATTCTCAATCTGGGACTGAATGACCAGACCGTCGAGGCGCTCGCCAAAGAGACGGGCAACGCCCGGTTTGCCTATGACAGCTATCGCCGGTTCATCCAGATGTATGGCGACGTGGTGCTGGGTATCGACCAGAATGAATTCGAGGATATTCTTGAACAGATCAAGGACGAACAGGGCTTTGGCCTGGACACGGACCTTGAGGCGGAGGACTGGAAGGGCATTGTCGAGAAATACAAGGCCCTGATCGAGGATGAGCTTGACGAGCCGTTCCCGCAAGATGTCCATGATCAGCTTTGGGGTGCCATCGGGGCAACCTTTTCCTCCTGGATCAGCGCTCGGGCGATCACCTACCGACGATTACACGACATCCCTGAAGACTGGGGCACGGCCGTCAATCTGCAGGCCATGGTCTTTGGCAATCTGGGGGATACGTCCGCGACCGCAGTTGCCCATACGCGGAGCCCGACAACAGGTGAGAAGAAACTCTGTGGCGAGTTTCTGCTCAATGCACAGGGCGAAGATGTTCTTGCGGGCAACCGGGCGGCTCTCAATCTGACGCACAGGGCAAGGCTCGAGAATGGCTCCAAGGATTTGAGCCTTGAAGAGCTGATGCCGGAGCAGTTCGGACAGTTTCTTTCCATCTGCGAGCAGCTCGAACATCACTATCGAGACATGCTGGAGCTGGAATTTACCATCGAGGGCGGACGCCTCTGGATGCTCCAGACGCGCACAGGTCGACGTACGCACAAGGCCGCACTGCGCATCGCGGTGGATCTGGCCAACGAGGGTCTGATCAATCGGGAAGAAGCGGTGATGCGCGTCGATCCGCGTTCGCTCGACCATATGCTGCACCCCACCATTGATGAAGAAGCCAAGCGAAATATTCTTGCCAATGGGCTTGCGGCCTCGCCGGGTGCTGCCGCTGGCCATCTGGTCTTTGAGCCAAAGGACGCCGAGTTCTTTGCCAATCAAGGCAAGAATGTCATTCTGGCGCGGATCGAGACGAGCCCCGAAGACATTCACGGCATGCATGTGGCGCAAGGCATCCTCACGGCTCGCGGAGGCATGACCAGCCATGCTGCAGTTGTTGCGCGCGGCATGGGCATCCCGTGCGTTTCAGGTGCGGGCATGATCCGCATTTCCTATGAGAATGAGACCCTGACCGTGGGCAGCGCAGTTATGCGCAAAGGCGATCTCGTGACCATCGATGGCGGCACGGGTGAGGTCATCGACGGCGAAGTGCCAATGCAGAAACCGGAGTTGACGAAAGAATTCAATCAACTCATGGAGTGGGTCGACGGCATTCGCCGCATGAAGGTTCGCTGCAACGCGGACACGCCGCAGGATGCCAAGTCCGCCCGTGAGTTTGGTGCCGAAGGCATCGGCCTGTGCCGTACAGAGCACATGTTCTTCCACGAAGACCGGATCTCGGCCATGCGTGAGATGATCATCGCCAACAGCGCCGAAGCACGCAAGCAGGCGCTCAAAAAGCTGTTGCCGATGCAGCGCGCCGACTTCATCACCCTGTTTGAGATCATGGCTGGCTTGCCGGTCATCATCCGTCTGCTCGATCCGCCTTTGCATGAGTTCCTGCCGTCAGAGACCGGCGATATCAAGGCCGTGTCGGAAAAACTCGGTGTCACCGAACAGCAGCTGTTCAGCCGCATTCACACCATGCATGAGTTCAATCCGATGCTGGGGCACAGGGGCTGCCGTCTGGCCATTTCCTATCCTGAAATGGTGGAAATGCAGACCCGAGCCATCTTTGAAGCGGCGCTGGATGCTGCTGCAAAGACCGGAAAACCAGTCCAGCCAGAGATCATGGTGCCACTCGTTTCAATCCGCACCGAGCTGGAATTCGTCAAGGCACGCATCGACACCACAGCAGCAGCTGTCATGAAGGACGCAGGCCGAACCATTCCCTATAAGGTGGGAACAATGATCGAGTTGCCAAGGGCCGCTCTGCAGGCCCGCAAGATTGCCGAGAAGGCCGAGTTCTTCTCGTTTGGCACCAATGACCTCACTCAGACCACCTATGGTATCAGCCGCGATGATGCGGCCCGCTATCTCTCGGATTATTTGAGAGCCGGTGTTATCGAGCAGGATCCTTTCATCTCGATTGATGCGGACGGGGTGGGCGAGTTGATGGAAATTGCCGTCGAGCGCGGCCGGTTTGCACGCCCCGATCTCGAATTGGGCATTTGCGGCGAGCATGGCGGTGATCCAACATCGATCGATTTTTGTGAACGCATCGGACTTGATTATGTTTCCTGCTCACCGTTCCGCGTTCCCATTGCGCGCCTTGCAGCAGCTCAAGCCACGATCAGACGGCATAATCGAGGGCGATAGGACCATTCACAAACGCGCCCTTCGCAGGATATTTTATTGAAATTCCTGTATAATCAGCAATACTTGTTGCCAAGGTACATTTAGCAACAAGCCTTACTGCATATATTCCATATTCCGCAATTATTATTGCTCGGCCTCATGTTCCCGGATATCATACAGCACTTTTTGCTTCCTGGGTGAGACTTCATGGCAAGCATTTTTCTACAAGGGGCTCTCGTTGGTCTTGCGGTGGCCGCTCCGGTTGGTCCCATCGGTTTATTGTGCATTCGGCGGACCTTGCGGGACGGTCGGCTTGTCGGTCTTGCAACAGGTATGGGTGCTGCGACTGCGGACGGGCTCTATGGTCTTGTTGCGGCCACCGGTCTGGCCATCTCGGGCTTGCTGATCAGCCATGGTGACCAGATGCGGCTCTTTGGGGGCCTTTTGATCCTGTATCTGGGCATCTCGACCTTTCGTCGCGGATTGAATGACTTGCCTCACGACCCAGCCAACGCGCCCCCGAGCCATGCACCCTTGCGAGCTTATGGTACGACGTTCCTGCTGACGTTGGCCAACCCGGCAACCATCCTGTCCTTTATCGGCATGATTTCTGGACTATCCAAAGGGGCGGAAAGCGCTCCGGGTGCAGCCTATTGGTTGGTGTTCGGGGTTTTCTGCGGGTCAGCGGTCTGGTGGCTGTTCCTTGTCACGATGACCGCGCTCGTTCGAGGACTGATCTCGGACCTCATCATGCGGATCATCGACGTTGCCTCTGGTGGCCTGCTCATCCTTTGGGGCGCATGGATGATGTGGCAAGCGCTGCAGACTTTCCTGATCTAGGGTCTTATTCTTTGGTCAAGCCTGCGCCTTTCGTCGGTTCGGTTGGGGCGCAAGCTGTGATATGCGGAAAGCTCTGAACGTGTCTCACCCAAAGGATCGTCCTGTATCATGCCCGGCCCTCTCTCTCTTTCGTTTGATACCGTTGCACAAGGTGGCAAGCGCGCTTTGGCTCGGGCGCTCAGTGACATCGAGGCGAATGATGGGCATCCAGATGTGGCGCGGTTGCTTGATGAGGCGGCAACCGAGGCCCGGGCTCATGTGGTCGGCCTGACCGGTCCGCCGGGCGTCGGCAAATCGACCCTGACCAATGCCCTCATCCGTCACTGGCGCAGCGAGGGTCAAAGCGTCGGCGTGGTAGCGGTTGACCCGTCGTCTCAAATCTCGTCCGGGGCCTTGCTCGGAGACCGCACCCGGCTGGATACGGACCCGACAGATCAACAGGTATTCGTGCGGTCCATGGCGGCCCGCGATAGATTGGGTGGTTTATCGGATGAAGCGCTAGCAGCGATCATTCTCATGCGAGCCCTGTTTGACCGCGTATTGGTCGAAAGCGTTGGAATCGGCCAGTCGGAAGCTGACATCGCCTTTGCTGCAGACAGCATCGTTCTGTGCATTCAACCCGGATCAGGGGACAGCCTGCAATTCATGAAGGCAGGTGTCATGGAGTTGCCGGACATTGTCATCGTCACCAAAGCGGACATGGGGTCACCGGCGCGGCGGGCACGGGCCGATGTGGAGGGGGCACTTTCGCTCGCTCTGAGAAAGCAGCAGGACTGGTCTGTTCCGGTTCTGCTCGCATCTGCACAGGACGGGACAGGTCTGCAAGATCTGGTCACAGCGCTCGATGCCCATTTCGCGCATCTTGTCTCCACCCACAGTCTTACTACGCAGCGAGATCGACAGGCCCGTCAATGGATGCACGATCGTATCCGACGTAAATTTGGTCAAATCGGTTTGAAACTATCTCAATTCGACAGATGGCACGACAGTGGTTTGGCGCTTTTTGAATCAGAACGAAAATCCCACGAAGATCTGCTGCGACGATTGACTGATAACAGCTAAAAGGACGGTTAAATTGAGCCTCAAAGGCAACTCATACACAGGCAATTTTGCTGCTGCCTGTCCTCAAATCCGTCAAATTAGGTCACATTTAAGTACAAGCAAGAAACCTACAACCTTGGGTAAAAGGTCAATTTATCAATCAAAAACAGTCGTTTTAACCAGACGAGACGACCATCTTTCAAATCACCAAAAGCAAAACTATAGGTCTTTGGTACTATTTTGGGCATTGGTCCAAATTTTTGGGGGTGATTTGCTCGCAATTTCGCGCTAGATTTGTATTGGCTTGAAGGTACGCCCGGGCATGTCACCTGATTTGGCTCATGGTGTCTACAGACAATCTGCGGGGACTGTTCTGAAATCTGCCACAACATTCGGGTTCTTTGCTGGTTTGATCCTGAATGATGGGCTACTAACAAGCTTTACTTGCCCGAACCTGGTTCTCCGGGTTCGGGCTTTTTCATGCCCATGAAACCATCCCCCGACTTCAATTTTCAATAACCGACCGATTGATCTAATTGTGTTTATGCCGCCCCACCCGCTATAACAGACATTTTGGGCTTTGGTCCATTCGGTCCGGCACCAACAATTTTGACGCGAGCAAACCGATTTCACGCGCCCTTTGATCGCCTCATTCAAGGCCTAAAGGTCGTCGTTGAACAAAGGCCATTCTGTTAACGGTCTTTCAAGGTTAATGCCGCATTATTATTTTCAAGTGCCGTGCTGGACGGCGAGCTTGCGCCCTGCGTCAGTTGAGGGGCGATCGAGTGTAGTATTGCGTAGTGCAAGTTGGTGGCAGAATGTCGAATACCAAGCTTGGCAAGAATAGCCTTGGCCTGACCGCTCGAATTCTTCTTGGATCGGGGCTGGTCCTAGTCTTCACACAATCTCTGGATGAAGCCGGTACGGCAGGTCCTTCGGTCGCCTCGTTGAATCAACAGGCCTGGACCAGGGAAGTCTTTGCCGGCAACTTGCTTGAGCATCGCGGAACGAGCAAAGACATCCTCGCTCCGAAGACACAAGATACCGGCTATGGCCGGTCATCTGCGCGCTTGCAAGCCACTGCGTTCGATCCAACCAAATCGAACCAAAGCGCTTATATTCGCATCGCTGAAACGAGCAACACATCGACATCCGTAGAAACGCTCAAACTGACAGCGAACAGTCTTTCCGATCTCAAAGAGGCTGTGCACGTATCCCGCAAGGGCAAAAGCGATAGGCGTCTGGGCTGGGGCTGGGAGCCCTTCAAGGTTGGCCATGGACGCCGTGCCATCGCGCTCAATTGGTCTGGATCGCTGTGGTCCATGTCCGGCCCATTCGAGAAGCGGGCACATGAAGCCCTGCCCAAACAGGCTTTCGCGCCTTCCGACGATTTGAAGCTTGTGATGGCGGATGCATCCAAGTTTCTGCCACCTGAACCGCTTATCGCTCCAACCAGCATGGTTGCAAAGGCCGAAATTCCTGCAAACAGCGCAATCAAAGCTGAGCAGCGCCCAATCGCTGACACGGCCGCGCTCGCCTATGCGCCCAATTCTGCGGAAGCCCTCGAAGCGCCCTTTGAGGCAATCCTGACCGAGCAACGCAAGGGCCAGATCAGCGAAGACAATCAGGTAACGGTACTTTCTGCGGTTGAACAGATCAACGGTGAGCTGGATGAAGACGATGCAACCAGCGCCTTGGCGACCCTGAGCACCCTGCCCCGTTCACGCGCTCCGGTCTCGACTTCTAGCGACACCGACGAAAACAAAGTGAGCAAACCGCTCGATACATCCCCCCTTGTTGCCAGCCTTGAAGCGCTTCCCAAAAACACCGGCGACGAGACTGCAACACAGAATGAAGGCCTGACGCTTGCCATGAGCAAAGCGCGGCGCGCTGAACTGAAGCTTGCATCGCTGACAACAGGTGAAGACGAAGAGCCCAAGAAGCGCTCCCGTTTTGCACGCTGGTTCGGATTTGGCGGCCCGACAAAGGCCAAAATCGATCCCAAGGGTGAACATGCCTGGATTACCAACAAGTTGCCCAAATCGTCCTTCAGCAAGAAGCAAAAAACCTGCCTTGCCAACGCCATCTATTTCGAGAGCCGTTCGGAACCTGAAAAAGGCCAGATCGCTGTGGCCCAGGTTGTCGTCAATCGGGTGAAAAACCCGACCTATCCGAACAGCATCTGCGGTGTGGTCTATCAGAACCAGCATAAGCGCAATCGCTGCCAGTTCTCCTTTGCCTGCGACCGCATTCCGGATCGTGTGCGCTCCAAGAAAGCATGGGACACCGCTTGGAAAATCGCCAATCAGGTCGTCAAGCAGGAAGTCTGGCTGAAGGAAATTGGCTCCTCCACCCACTACCATGCGACCTACGTGCACCCGCGTTGGGCCCGTACCATGAAGCGCCTCGACAAGATCGGTCTTCATATCTTCTATAAAACCTATGGTGGCGGCTGGAGCTGATCAAACCAAGGTGACATACAAAAAGGCGGGTGCCATGGCCCGCCTTTTCTTTGTCTGACTATAGGATTGTCCGGTGTTCACGTGTGGGTGTCGAGCTTTGCCGAGACCTCCAGCAAGTCCTGCCATGCCGCCCGTTTTTGCGCAGGTGTGCGCAACAGAAACGCCGGATGCAAGGTCGCCATGACCGGAATGTCTGCACCCGCAGCATGATAACTGCGCCACCGACCGCGCAATCGCATGATGCCATCCTTGGTATCGAGCAACTGCTGAGCAGCTGTGCCGCCCAGAAAAACCAGAACCTTGGGATTGACCAGTTCGATGTGACGATGAATGAACGGTTGCAGCATCGCCTGCTCATCAAGGCTTGGCTTGCGGTTTCCCGGCGGCCTCCACGGCAGGATATTGGTAATGTAGGCCCGTTCCCGATCAAGACCTATAGCAGCCATCATCTTGTCCAGAAGCTGCCCGGCACGCCCCACGAAAGGCACGCCCTGAAGATCCTCGTCCCGTCCCGGTGCTTCGCCGATGAACATTACATCCGCATCCGGATTGCCGTCCCCGAACACGAGGGATTTGGCCGAGAACTTCAGGCTGCAACCATCAAAGCTGGCCAGAGCCTTACGCAACTCAGCCAACGTGGGCGCTGCTTTGGCCACCGCCACGGCATTTTCAACGATTGCTGCCGTTCCTGCATTCTGGAAATTCGGAGCGGATTGTCCATTGGTGCTAGATGGAAAGGCGACTTGACCTTGATGCTGCGGCGCACTATTGGACGAAGGGCGTGATTGATTGTCAGGTGACCTTGACGTAAACGTAGCCTGAGAGGTGTTGGCAGGAGGAACGGCACGTGGCTGTGCGCCCCCTTGCGAGGGGCTGTTCTGGGCATTTTTCGCTCCGGCATCAACGGCCTGACGGCGTGCCACTTGCTGACGGCGGCTTTCTTCGAAGCGATCCTGAGGAGTATCATCAAGCATACAGTCGACGCCCAGAGCCTCATACCAATCCAGAAGACCGGCAAGGTCATGAGCTGTCGTCACTGTATTAGGCAAATTCGGCATTTGGTTTCCGTCTACAATTCCCGTAATAAATAATTTATACGGCATGGGACAATCGGAGGCCAACCCTTTAATGCTGCTGGCAAGCGCTGAGACCAGGCGAGAGTGAAAAGGACCTGCAAATGACTGAAATGAACGAGCTTCCCGAACGCGAAAGTATGGAATTCGACGTCGTGATTGTGGGCGCGGGACCGTCGGGACTGTCAGCGGCCATCCGAATCAAGCAACTCGCCGAGGAAAAGGGCGAGGACATTTCGGTTGTCGTGCTGGAAAAAGGCTCCGAGGTTGGTGCCCATATTCTCTCAGGAGCGGTGATTGATCCGGTTGCGCTGACACGCCTCATCCCCGACTGGAAAGACGACGACAGCTGCCCGTTAAAAGTTGCTGTCAAGAAAGACCGCTTCCGCCTGCTTGGACCTGCAGGCGCCATTCCTCTTCCCAACTTCGCCATGCCGCCTTTGATGAGCAACCATGGCAACTATATCATTTCCCTTGGCAATCTGTGCCGCTGGATGGCCGAGAAGGCCGAGGCGATGGGGGTTGAAATCTACCCCGGCTTTGCTGCTGCCGAGCTTCTCTATGATGACAATGGCGCGTTGCACGGAGTGGCAACCGGTGACATGGGCGTGGGCAAGGACGGCCAGCCCAAGGACACCTATATGCGCGGCATGGAGCTTCTGGGCAAATACACCCTGATTGGCGAAGGCGTGCGCGGGTCTCTGGCCAAGGAGCTGATCGCCAAATATCAGCTCGACAAGGATTGCGACGTGCCGAAATTCGGCATCGGCATCAAGGAAATCTGGGAAATCGACCCCGACAAACACAATGAAGGTCTTGTCGAGCACAGCTTTGGCTGGCCTCTGGATGAGAAGACCGGTGGCGGATCCTTCCTTTATCACATGGAAGACAATCAGGTTGCCGTCGGTTTCGTAGTCTATCTCAACTACAAAAATCCCTATCTGTCGCCGTTCGAGGAATTCCAGCGCTTCAAGACCCATCCCACGGTTCAGCCGACCCTTGAGGGCGGCAAACGCATTTCCTATGGTGCGCGCTGCATTGCCGAAGGGGGCTATCAGTCCGTGCCGCGGCTCACCTTCCCCGGCGGGGCGCTGATCGGCTGCTCGGCAGGTTTCGTCAACGTGCCGCGCATCAAGGGCATTCACAATGCCATGGATTCAGGTATGCAGGCCGCCGATGTCCTGATGGCAGCGCTTGGCGAAGGCCGCGCCAATGACGAGCTGGTTGCTTATGAAGAGGGCTGGCGCAAAGGACCGATTGGCAAAGACCTGTTCAAGGTGCGCAACGTCAAACCATTGTGGGCCAAATTGGGCCTGACGATCGGCGTGACCCTTGGTGGCCTTGATATGTGGCTCAACAGCCTCTTCGGCTTCTCACCCTTTGGCACTCTCAAGCACGGCAAAACCGATGCCCAGAGCACCCTGCCCGCCAGCCAGTGCAAGCCGATTGACTATCCAAAGCCTGATAACAAGATCACCTTTGACAAGCTCTCTTCGGTCTTTTTGTCCGGTGCGAACCAAGAAGAGGATCAACCCTGCCATCTGGTCGTCAAGGATCTCGCCTTGCAGAAAAGCTCCGAGCATGATGTCTATGCTGGACTATCTCAACGCTTCTGCCCGGCTGGCGTTTATGAGTGGGATGAAAGCGGCGAAAGCCCCACCTATGTGATCAACGCCCAGAATTGCGTCCATTGCAAGACCTGCGATATCAAGGACCCGAACTGCAACATCATCTGGACTGTGCCCGAAGGAGCCGGTGGCCCGACCTATCCGAACATGTGATTGCGTTCATCGCATCGAGATTCAAAAAGGACCGCAGAGAAAACCTGAGCGGCCCTTTTTTCGTTTGAGCAGACAACGGGCTGTTGAACCTTTGCTACAGGCCTTTGATATTACGCCAAATGCCTGTGCTTTGCCCGCCATCTCCCCCTTTCGCTCGGCTTGTCATGCCGGTATACAGAAACGATAAGTTTGCCAAGCCGGTAGACTAGGTGTTTGATCCCATGCTTTGATGGTGCACCTTTCTCATTTGAATGGAGGGAAGCACTATGGGCCAAGTTCTACACGGCAGCGCCACGACGACAGAGGCAGTCCGTCGAGCAATACAAAATAGTCAAGAGAGCCTGAGAGTGCTTTCCAAGCGATACGGCATCAATCAGAAAACGGTCGTCAAGTGGAAGACGCGCACCTCACAAGCGGACTTAAGAACCGGACCGAAGGAGCCACGTTCGACTGTGCTTTCGCGGCAAGAAGAAGCGACCATTGTCGCCTTCCGCAGGCATACCTTGTTGCCTCTCGACGACTGCCTTTATGCACTCCAGCCGACAATCCCGCATCTGACGCGCTCTTCACTGCACAGATGCCTGCAACGACACGGAGTTTCGCGACTACCGAGTGTCGAAGGCGACAAGCAGCCAAAGAAGCGTTTCAAGAGCTATCCGATCGGCTATTTCCATATCGATATTGCCCAGGTACAGACAGCTGAAGGCAAGCTCTATCTCTTTGTGGCTATTGACCGGACTTCCAAGTATGCCTTCGTTGAACTCTATACCAAGGCAGGAAAGATGAATGCTGCACAGTTCCTGCGCAATCTGGTCGCCACTGTGCCCTATACCATCCATACTGTTCTGACCGACAATGGCATCCAGTTCACCAATCGGTCTCGCGATCTCCATGAGTTCCAGCACATCTTTGACCGGGTCTGCACTGGAAACGGCATTGAACACCGCCTGACAAAAGTGAAGCACCCATGGACCAACGGTCAGGTCGAGAGGATGAACCGGACTATTAAGGATGCCACCGACGAGCCCATCGAACCAACCTGTTCACGTGCGGCATGCGGGAGCGAATCAAGGCCTATGCTATCGCCTTGGCATCAACCACCTCCCCGCCCCTTCTGTCATTCATCGCGACCGGAAGCTGATCTACGACAGGCCAATCGCCCGGCGATGCGCATGCCTTTGGTGATCTGCACACCAAGATTCATCGCTCGCGCAAATGGATGCAGATCAGCTATATCTGGAATGCCTTCTTCGGCTTCGATGCCGCCACCCTGCCCAACCCGAAGCTTTTCGTTTTCGACAATGAGCGGGTGAATTTCTATGGCTATCACAAGCGCATTTTCCCGTTTCTGACGGTCGGCGGCGACACAGGGGCGGCGTTGCACTACTACATCAAGCAGACACCGGAGTTCCGCCTTCGCCAGATCGACTTCTGCCGGATGGGGGAATGGGACGGTAAGGATGTGAGCTTCCTCGATCCGGCTGTTCTGGCCTTTCTGGAGAAGGACACCAAGACGAAGGAGAGTAAATTTGTTGCCGAGCTCTACAACGGGGCTTTTCTGCACTTGATGAACGGGGGCAACTGGCGTGTCAGCGAAGCAAAAAAGAAAACCCTGCCCGCTGACAATCTGGGCACCGAGACCTTGCGCGCGGCGCCCTTTTATCGGCGCAAGCGCGGTTTGACCGAGAATCTGGCCAATCTTCTGGTCGACGCGGAAAAGGCTGTCGTTCTGGACGAATTGAACAAGAGCCTTGATTCCCGTTTTTATACGGAAATGGATGAACTCAACTATTTCGACTGGTCTGACTGAGAAACCACGTCAACCTGGACACAAAAAAGCCGGGACGAGCCCGGCTTTTGAAACACTCTTCTGGATCACGGCTGCCAATGATCAGTCGAACAAAGCGTCAATGTCGTTTTGGTCGCTTTTATCGGTGTTCTTTTCGTTTTCCTCACCAAACCCGAGTTCGGCCAGCATTGCGTCAACCTCAGACTGATTGACGCCCTCGCCCTCTTTCTGCGGTCCATGAAGAATGAGTTCGCGCTTGCGGCGTTCCGCTTCGGTTTCCTCGAGATCCTCGTCTTCAACACTGTTCATCTTCATGCGATCGATGAAAGTGGAGACGCGCTCGTCGATGACGTTGAGAACGTGCACAACCTTGGAAATGCGCTGCCCGGTGATATCCTGAAAAGAGCAGGCTTCAAAAATTTCGATGATCTTGTCGTTGACAATAGCCTGATAGGCTTCGGCGTCGCTCGGATCGGCTCCCATGATCTCCTCGGCAGAAGACATGATGATATTGGTTGCCTTCTCGGTCGCTTCAACCACGGCATCCAGTTCGCGTCCGGCATCGGGGATTGCGTTGTGGCGCATGTCGGCGGGGCGCAGAGCGGAGATTTCCCGCTTCATTGTTGAAATCTCATCCGCGATGCTCATGAACTCGTGGTATACGGTCTTGTCCATGGCCCGAATATGGGACTCTAGGCTGCTCGCCATTACTTCGGCCAGCGACATGATATCCGTCAGTGAAACATCCTCTCCCTTGCTATGCTCAAGAAAGGTGACAAGCTTGGTGACCTTGTCTGCGCTGAGGGTTTTCTGCTGAGATTTCATTGATTTCTTGCCCACTTCATGTCTGCGTTGCTCACTTCAGAGCGAACCTGATAAAGGTCTTTCGTTTCTCTCCGCTTATAAATCGTGTTTTCAAAACGAGACCGTTATTGCCCTTTGTTGACCCTCTTTTTATTCGCCCGGCTGGTGTCGGGCCAAGATCGGGGCCTCAATTGCGCCGGGTCCTTGTTTCTGGAGAGACGCTCAGTCGCTCGCGACAACGAAGATCCGGGACGTGATGCCGGGATTGCGGTTTGTTAACTTCTGGCATCGGAAGAGCCAGCCAGCTTCACAGAGCAAAAGCGGCGGGTTGGCCACAGAATGCATGCCTCACTTGGTGTGGAGGCGGTGGGAGCGGGTCGGGATGCTTCCCGACCCTTGGCCCAACTAAACAATCTTGTTACCAATTTCGACATACCTAGCCACGACCGCCATCGCGGCTGGCGCACGTCAGCCTTAGCTGTCGAATACGGCGTCGATCTTGGTTTTCAGGGTGGCGGCGTTGAAAGGCTTCACGATGTAGTTGTTCACACCGGCCTTTTTGGCAGCAATAACGTTTTCGGTTTTGGATTCTGCTGTCACCATGATGAATGGTGTCTTGGACAGGCTATCACTTGCGCGCACCTGTTTGAGCAGTTCATAGCCGGTCATCGGCTCCATGTTCCAGTCGGAAATCACCAGACCGTAACGACGGTCCTGCATTTTCGCCAGGGCTTCAGTGCCATCAGCGGCGTCGTCAACATCCTCGAACCCGAGCTGCTTGAGCAGGTTCTTGATGATCCGGATCATGGTTTTATAGTCATCGACGACCAGTACCGGCATAGAAAGATCGAGGGCCATTTGTTTACTCCAAACTCACACTGCTTTGCCGCTTTGTTGGCGGACTATTCGACTTTGCAGACCTTTTGTCTTCAACTGCCAGAGAGCTTGCACTCCCCGGAACAGATTGGAGACTAGCTCAAGGAATTAAAAAACCGGTTAACCGGCCAAGAGAGGCAAAAGTTGAATTGCCCAATAATGACCTCGAATTGAAGTAAATACGATGAAAACGCTGAAAAATTTACTTTTACGAAGTAGTTTGTTCAGAGATCGCTAACCTTTATTTCGGTTAACCATAAACAAACTCAAATCTACGTTGCAAAGCTCGCCATATTCCGAAGCGCAGCAAGTCGGCCCGCGAGCGCGCCGTATCCCTTGGGATTTGCCTGCTGATTTCAAAGGTAGGATTGCCATGCATCCGCATTTGTGCATATGCTCAGTGGATGCTGCGTCGCAATATCCACAGGTCACCGGACAGTACGCGAGAAGACGGGCCAGTCAGAACAAGAAAATGGCCGACGCAGGGGAAGAGAGGAACCAGAGAATGAATGCACCCCTAAAGGGCGTTGCGCCCAGAACCGTCTATTATGAAGAGATGAGCATCGGCCAGAGCGAGAGTTTTCGCCATATGGTGAGCGACAAGGACATTTCCGCCTTTGCTGCGGTATCGGGGGACTATAATCCAGTGCATGTCGACAAAGCCTATGGCGAGGCCAGCCGTTTTGGCGGCAATATTGCGCACGGGCTCTATACTGCAAGCCTGTTTTCTGCCCTTCTGGGCATGCGCCTGCCGGGCCCGGGAGCCATCTATGTTGAACAGACGCTGAAATTCATGGCACCAGTCCGCCCGGGAGACGAACTCGAAGTATCCGTTTCCATCAAGGAAATGATCGATCGAGGTCGTCGGGTGATCCTTGACTGCGAGGCGAAGGTGGATGGCGCCCTCGTGTTGTCTGGAGAGGCAACGGTGTTGGCTCCCCCAAAGCCCGCACAATGAAGCCCGCGCAATAGAGCCTTAACAAGGCGGCCTTGTATCTCAAGGCCATCTTGTCCTGCTCAGGGGCCTTTTAGGCTTCAGCCACGATCGGCTTGAGAAGCCCCAGACGCTCGCGGTTCCAGAAACGATAGGCCAGACAGAAGGCGGTCACCGCAAGGCCGATTGCAAGACCGATCCAGATGCCCGACCCGCGCCAACCGAGAACAAATCCCAGAATATAGGATGTCGGCATACCACACAGCCAGTAGCCGACCACTGCGATCAGCATGGGACCACGCGTATCCCCCAGCCCTCTCAAGGCGCCGGAGGCGACAGCCTGAAGACCATCGACGAGTTGGAACAGCCCGGCGAACGCCAGATAGCTGACAGCCAGCGTGATCGGCATTGCGTTGATTGGATCTGACGGATCCAGAAACAGCTCGATCAGCACATGGGGGATGGTCAGGAACAGCATGCAGGTAAAGCCCATGAAGCCGACGCCGAGCCCGATGGACACCCAGCCGGCCCGTCTGATCCCTTCCCACGCGCCTCGCCCGAAGGCCAGCCCGATGCGGATGGTGGTGGCCTGCCCCAATCCCATCGGCACCATGAAGGCAAGTGCAGCACATTGCATGGCAACCGTATGGGCCGCGAGTTCATCGGTGCCGAGCCAGCCCATGAGCATGGTCGCGGCAGAGAACAAGGCGACCTCCACCATGACCATGAAGCCGATCGGAACCCCGATGCGCAGAATGTCACGGAACCGATGCCAGTCCGGCCGCCAGAAGCGGGCGAACAGATCATAGGCCGCGTAGGTGTGCCGCCGTCCAACATAGACAATCATGAAGATGAACACGAAGAGATTGACAATACTGGTGGAAATCCCGGCTCCGGCCAATTCCAGACGAGGAAAGCCGAAATGACCGAACATCAATACATAATTGCCCGCGAAATTGACGAAAAAACTGAGAATGGTGACCATAAGAACGATCTTGGTCTCGCCGTGCACACTGGTCAGAGAGCGAAGGGCAATAAACCCAAGCGCCGGAAACAGACTGAAGGCAGCGTAGTCCAGATAGCTTTGCGACAGTGCGGACAGCGAGGGCAACTGTCCGGTCATGATAAAGATTGTCTCGGCCTGAAAGACGATGGCCATCAGGAACAGCGCTAGAAGGAAGGCAACCCAGATCCCCTGCCGCGCCGTGCGGCGCACGGACCTTGGTTCATTGGCTCCGATTGCCTGTGCAGCCATCGGCGCAACGGCAGTCAAGGATCCGATGCCGAACAGGAGCAGCGGGTGAAACAGCGCTGTCGCCAAAGACCCGGCAGCAAGATAATCACGCCCAAGCCAGCCCATCATAATGACATCGGTGATGTTGAGCGAAAATTGCGCCAGTTGCGTGAAAACGAGCGGCCATGCCAGCGACAAGGTGGCTCGTGTCTCGCCAGACCAGCTCAGGGTCGAGGGACCCACGTCCTGCGCAACAACATAATCCCCGACGATATCGTCGCGGCGCCGCTCTTCCGGTGAAAAAGGCCGGTCGGACATGGTTCTACCTACAGCTTAAGCCAGATTTTGAAAGAAGAAACCGATGGTACCTAGAATTGGGGGCCGATTTGTTGGCTTAAAGATACCACGGCGCCATACTCCGATCACCGGTTTCAGCGATTTGAGAGGCGCCAACTTAACGGTATTGGCTTGGCCTGTATAGATGTGAGGGGCTTTTGTTTCATGCTGTGGCTGGAATGCTACACAGCCTGAGGGCGCAATCTGAGGGCGCAATGGTTTGCGGGACGATCCGAACCGGTGCTGCTCGGGCATACCTGATCGGCGTCAAGTCAGCTTCTGGTCATCGTCTTGCGGCACTTGACCGCAAATCCCCTCTCCTACCCCCTATTTGCTGCTGTCGTTGCCTGATTTGGCGCGGAATGTGGATGGATTGCGCCAGAGATATCACTCGGCCCTTGACCTTGTTGCACGAAGTGGGCAACTTCGCGCCGGTATTGACCAAAGGATGAAGCCATCCTATCTGGTTGATCATTCGACCCGCCTATTTCGGAGTCCGCCCCGCCATGATGGCCATCGCCCCGTCCTTTACCGCATTGTATCAGCCAACGCTGCCGCTTCCCGAGTCCCTTCGCGGTTCGGTCGTGGCCATCGGGAATTTCGATGGCATGCATCGCGGTCATCAGGCCGTTCTGGAAGATGCGGTTCAGGAGGCACGAGCCTCCGGTCTCAAAGCGGTGATGCTGACCTTTGAGCCACATCCTCGCACGGTCTTCCGGCCCGAAGCCCCTGTATTCCGGCTGACACCGCATGCGGAAAAAGCCCATATCGCCAGAGCGATCGGCCTTGATGCCATGGTCTCGCTAGCCTTTACACCGGAGTTTTCCAGCCAGTCTCCGGATCGGTTCATCGAGGACATGCTGCTTGGGGCCTTCGGCGCGCACAATGTGATCTCCGGCTATGACTTTCATTTCGGCAAGGACCGCGCTGGCACGCCGGATTACCTGCGTGCTCAGGGACTGGCCAGAGGCTTCGGTGTAACCATTGTCGATATGCGGGCCGACCGGTCCGGTGACGCGGTGTCCTCGACCCGTATTCGGCAGGCTCTGGAAGATGGCGCCCTCAATCCGGCCAACCAGCTTCTGGGCTATCGCCATTTTCTGACCGGGACCGTGGTGCACGGGGAGAAAAATGGTCGCAAGCTGGGTTATCCCACCGCCAACATGAAGCTGCCGCTCAACAGTCGCCTGTGTGAAGGGGTGTATGCCGTCAAGCTGGTTCGTCAGGATGGATCGCTTCACAATGGCGTGGCGAGCTTTGGCCGCCGTCCCATGTTCGACAATGGGCCGCGGGTCTTCGAAGTGCATATTTTTGACTTCAATGAAGACCTTTACGGCGAGGAAGTGCGTGTGGCTCTTTATGGCTATCTCAGAGGCGAAGCGCGCTTTGACAATCTCGACGGGCTGATCGCGCAAATGGATCAGGACAGCGCGCAAGCCCGCGGTATCCTGTCTCATTCCAAACCGCTTTCCGAATTGGAAGAGCGGCTCTGGGGTTAGCCGCTCATTGCTCGCGTCCAATGAT
The DNA here is from genome assembly GCF_900215505.1 of Cohaesibacter sp. ES.047. Lineage (NCBI taxonomy): Bacteria > Pseudomonadati > Pseudomonadota > Alphaproteobacteria > Hyphomicrobiales > Cohaesibacteraceae > Cohaesibacter > Cohaesibacter sp. ES.047. The sequence goes on along the minus strand of NZ_LT907844.1, from coordinate 2,951,663 downwards.
GGGCCCCACCTGATCAGTCAACGGCGAGCAAATCCCCCTGAACCCAGCCCTGTTGATTGCCGGTGTCGACCAGATACCAGTGCTCGAAATGCCCAAGCGTATTGAACCGGCCTTCTCTTATCACCTGAACCGGTTCTCCCTTGTCCAGAACCATGATGATATTGTCATGATAGGAAGGCCAACGGCGCAGGTTGGCCTCAGCCAGTAGGACCGGGGCATCGGCGGCATCCCCTTCACCGAAGAGATGGGCGCGCAACCCTTGCAATGGAAAGAGCGGATTGGGGTCGGTCTTGCGCCCCGGTGAGATCTCGAAATGCCCGGCCAGAAAGGTCAGATCATACTTCTCGGCCAGCGTGGAGCACAGGGCTGTCACAGTGAGAATCTGCGCCTCTGTATAGTCGAGCCACCACCCCTTGCCATGGTACCGGGTGGCGACATGGGCAAAACTCAAACCATTCACGCCATCGCGGTAGCTGGCCTTGAACCAGGGTTGCAGGCTGTTGTCCCTGAGCTTGACGCATTTTCCCAGATTGACCATTTCGATACCAAAAGCGAAGGCATTGACGTTTTGCTCGCCGCGATAGCTGCTTTTTCCCGCGTGCCACGCCCGACGGTCAAACCCCACCTGCTGCGTCACCGATCCGTCCCGTTCAACAGTGATGTGAGCCGAAGCTCGCGCTTCAGGCTGGAGGAACCAGTCCACGGCGCTTCCCTTTTCCAGCCGTCCGGCGGTGTCATGCAGGATGATGCCGCGGGGTGCAAAATCACCGGACTGGTGTGGAGAGCGCAGGAAGCGGACCGGAAGATCGTCTTCATACAGTCGATGGCTCTTGATGCTGAATGGATTGGATGGGACGCTTTTGATCATGGCTTTGCCGTTTCCTTGCCTGTTCTGGATGAGAATGATGGCAAGAGCCTTGCACGGGATCGGCGAGCGGGGATTAGCGGGACAGGGTTGAGTTGGTTCGGCGTCTTTGATTTGGCAGAGTCTTTGGTTTGGCAGAGTCTTGGGGGCTTGTGCTGGCTTGCCGGTTCAATTATGGTCGCGCGCGTAATACAAAGCAGATGATATGCTGACGAGACGTGCGGACCGCACGATAATCCAAATGAAATGTGCCCTTTTGCAGCGACTGAAACAACATCCGGCGCTGCCCGCTTCGATAGACATCGGTTGGCGAGCGATCCGAATTACTGGCCCGGCCTTCGTGTGACCGGCGCATAGGCGCCCACGAGGGACCGGGAAAAGACAAGGGCCTGGCATATGTGATCTGCCAGCGTGCCCCATCCCACAGACTTAACAAATGACAGCGTCGGGCAGCAGTCTTCTCGTCCCGAGCTGGGGAGCCGGAAATCGGTTCTCCCACGAGAAACCGGCCCCCGAAGACAAGGGGGCCTGTTCGGGCCTGCTGCCAGTGACATCAATGTCCGATAAGTGATAAACATGACCGAAGCACGCGACTATTCCAAAACTCTCTACCTGCCGCAGACGGACTATCCCATGCGGGCGGGCCTGCCCAAGAATGAGCCCAAAATCCTGCAGCGCTGGGAAGAGATGGATCTCTATAAAGCCTTGCGCGACAGCTCCCGCGGGCGCGAGAAATATGTTCTTCATGACGGCCCCCCCTATGCCAATGGCCATCTGCATATCGGCCACGCGCTCAACAAGACCATCAAGGACATCATCACCCGCTCGTTCCAGATGCGTGGATATGATTCCAACTATGTCCCCGGCTGGGACTGCCACGGTCTGCCCATCGAGTGGAAGATCGAGGAGAAGTACCGCAAGAAGGGCAAGAACAAGGATGCCATTCCGGTCAATGAATTCCGTCAGGAATGCCGTGACTTTGCGTCCGAATGGGTTTCGATCCAGTCCGAGGAATTCAAGCGCCTTGGCGTGATCGGCGATTTCGTCAAGCCATACAAAACCATGAGCTTTGACGCGGAAGCCCGTATCGCCGGCGAGTTGATGAAATTCGCCATGTCCGGCCAGCTCTTCCAGGGCTCCAAGCCGGTCATGTGGTCGGTGGTTGAGAAAACCGCTCTGGCCGAGGCCGAAGTCGAATATCAGGACCACACCTCTTTCACCATCTGGGTGCGCTTCCCTGTCTCCGGTGTGCATGGAACGGTCGACGACGACAAGCTCGACGCCCTGCTTGATGCAGATGTGGTGATCTGGACCACCACCCCGTGGACCATCCCGGGCAACCGCGCCATCTGTTTCGGCCCGTCCATCAGCTATGGCCTTTATGAAATCACCGAGGCTGCAGACGACAACTGGGGCAAGGTCGGCGACAAGCTGATCGTGGCTGACACACTGGCTGCTGATATCTTCAAGGCTGCGCGCGTTGATGGCTATGAGCGCAAGTTCGATGTCGATCCGTCCCAGATCTCAGAATGCACCCATCCGTTTGCCGGACAAGACGGCACTGATGGTTACTATGACTATGATGTGCCGATGCTGCCCGGCGATCATGTGACAGAAGATGCCGGTACCGGCTTTGTGCACACCGCTCCGGGCCATGGCGCGGAAGACTATGAGGTCTTTGTTGCCAATCGCGAGCGTTTCGCCGAATGCGGCACACCGGATATCCCGCATACCGTGATGGAAGATGGGGCCTATTTCCCCCATGTGCCCCTGTTTCAGGGTCACTATATCCTCAACCGCAAGGGCGGCGAAGGCACCACCAACGGAGTCGTTATCGACAAGCTGGTCGAAGTCGGCGCACTCTTGGCGCGCGGCAAGGTCAAGCACAGCTATCCGCACAGCTGGCGCTCCAAAGCTCCTCTCATTTTCCGCAACACGCCGCAATGGTTCATCGCCATGGATCGCGGCATCGACGGTGAAGGCGATACTCTGCGCAAGCGGGCGCTCAAAGCCATCGATGCGACGCGCTTCGTTCCGGTATCCGGTCAGACCCGTCTGCGTTCGATGATCGAAACGCGCCCGGACTGGGTGATCTCGCGTCAGCGTGCCTGGGGTGTTCCGATCACGATCTTCGTCAAGAAGGATGACCCAACCGCCGTTCTGCAAGATGACGCGGTCAACGCGCGCATCTTCGACACCTTCTACGAAGAAGGGGCTGATGCGTGGTTCGCTGAAGGGGCCAAAGAGCGGTTTCTGGCTGGCGACTATGATCCCGAAGAATGGGAACAGGTCTTTGACATTCTCGACGTCTGGTTCGACTCAGGGTCAACCCATGCCTTCTGTCTGGAGCAGCGCGACGATCTGAAATGGCCTGCCGACCTCTACATGGAAGGCTCCGACCAGCATCGCGGCTGGTTCCATTCGTCACTGCTGGAAAGCTGTGGCACGCGCGGTCGCGCTCCTTATAATGCAGTTCTCACCCATGGCTTCACCATGGACGAGGACGGCCGGAAAATGTCCAAGTCCCTTGGCAATACGATCGCACCGCAGGATATCATCAATCAGTATGGTGCCGATATCCTGCGTCTGTGGGTGGCAACCAGCGACTATACCGATGATCAGCGCATCGGGCAGGAAATCCTCAAGACCAACGCCGATGCCTATCGCAAGATGCGCAACACAATCCGCTGGATGTTGGGCTCGCTTGCGCATTATGATGGCAACGTGGTGTCTGTCTCGGATATGCCGGAGCTCGAACGCCTGATGCTCCACCGCATCTTCGAACTCGACAAGATGGTCAACGAGGCCTACGACGGGTTCGACTTCAAGCGTGTGATGCACGAGCTCAATTATTTCATGGGTATCGAGCTGTCCGCCTTCTACTTCGATGTGCGCAAGGATGCGCTCTATTGTGATGCTCCGAGCTCTGCCCGCCGCAAGGCAGCGCTCTATGTCATCCATGAGCTGTTCATGCACCTGACGGCATGGCTGGCGCCGATCCTTCCGTTCACCATGGAAGAAACCTGGCTCAATCGATTCCCGTCGGAAAGCGATTCGGTCCATTTCCGCCAGTTCCCCGAGGTGCCCTCGGAGTGGCAGAATGATGCCCTGGCAGCCAAATGGAGCAAGGTGAGAACCCTGCGCCGCGTGGTCACGGGCGCGCTCGAAGTTGAACGCAAGGAAAAGCGGATCGGCTCCTCACTGGAAGCAGCTCCCAAAGTCTATGTGTCTGATGCTTCGATCATCGAAGCCATGAAAGATGTCGATCTCGCCCAGATTTCAATCACATCACAGGCTGAACTGATCGAAGGGGACGCTCCTGAAGGGGCCTTCATGATGGAGGACATCTCCAGCATAGGCGTGGTACCAGCTCTGGCTGAAGGGACAAAATGCCAGCGCAGCTGGAAAATCCTGCCGGATGTCGGATCGGATCCGGAGTATCCTGATCTGTCACCGCGGGATGCCGCAGCCATGCGAGAAATCGAAGGCGCGTAAGTCACTGACGGCCTTTAGGCAACGACAGGCTGGATCGCGGGGTGCCCCGAGGTCCGGCTTTGTCACATTGAGCTTCAATTGCCCGAACCGGCATTCATGGGTGCACCGGTCAAAAGACAGAAAGGACCCGACGTGTCGGCAAGACAACTTGGCTATTTCATCGCCTTCATCGGGTTGCTGGTGGATCAGGCGTTCAAACTCTTCATGCTCTATGGTTTTGGCATCGAGGAGGTTGTGCTCACAGAGGGACCGGTTCAACTGACGCCATTTCTGGATCTCATCCTCGTGTGGAATCGCGGCATCAGCTACGGGCTGTTTCAGCAGAACAGCGATTTGGGCCGGTATCTTCTGATCGGAGTCGCGGGCTGCGCGTCACTTGGCCTCATGATCTGGATCTGGAGGCTGCACAACCGGATGCTGGCGATCGCACTCGGTCTGATCCTATCGGGTGCGATTGGTAATGGCATAGACCGTATCCTGCACGGTGCCGTCGTCGACCTGTTGCATTTTCACATAGAAAGCCAATGGGGCGATTTCAGCTGGTATGTCTTCAACCTTGCAGACTGCTGGATCGTGGTCGGTGCCGTCTTGTTGTTCTATGACAGCTTTTTCGGCCCCAAAGATATAGAGCCAGCTGATCGAGAGGACTCTGGCCGCAATGATGCCGCAAAGCCGTGATCTTTGTGCTCCCAACGATCAAGCCCTGAGGAATGGTGCTTGATCTCAAACCCTGATAAGCTGTATGTGTTTGGCTCAACATCGCGTTTTTGGCGAGCATTGCAGGTTCAAGCGTATCGGACAACCGGTTATCAGACGCGCCGAATGTTGCCCGAAAGAGTGCCCGAAGAGTGCCAGAATATTGTAAGGCGAATCTGACATGAAAGAAGACAAGACCGAAGGCCGAATCCTTCCATCCCGTCACAGCGAGACCCGGCGCTCAGCGCTTGGCAAGTCCGCCTTGTCAATGGCATGCCTCCTGGCTCCGCTGGGCCTTGCCGCCTGTTCGGGCATAGGAGGAACCACCTATGGTACCGGCGTAACGCAGGAACAGGCGTTGATTGATGACATTTCGTCCCTGGCCGGTGGCGGCGCATCCAAGGATCAGCCGCGGATCGAATACACGCCGCGAGCCAGCCTTGTCCTGCCCCCAGACACCTCACGTCTCCCCCCGCCTGATCAGAAAAACCCGCTTGTCGCCAAGAACGCGGATTGGCCGACCGACCCGGACGAGTTGCGCAAGCTCTACGCCGAGCGTATGGAGAACATGACAGACAAGGAACGCCAACAACTGCTCGCGGCCATTCGTCGTCTTCCGCCAGAACAGCGCAATGCGATTATCAAGAACAATTCCAACAGCGCCAACTTTGCCCGGCAGATCAAGGAGCCTGATCTGAAGGCCTCTGCTCAGGCAAAGGCTGATTATGAAAAGCAGGTTCAGGAGCGTCTGGCACTGATCCGTTTGCAGCAGGGCAAGAATTCAAAGGGCCGCAAGTATCTGACCCAACCGCCTGAGCGTTTCACCGATGTATCACCGGAAGTGCAACAGGAGCTTGCAACGCTCAATCCCGAAAAAGAAAATGAGTCGGTGTTTCAGAAAATCTGGCCGTTCTGATCTTTTGATTAAGAGCTCCACATAAACCGGAGCCACACAATGCCAACCCGATCACAAGGTTCAACAGACCATTGTGGTCGGGTTTCTTATTTCATGGGTGCGAACGCTCAGGTCAGACGAACGCACTCCGCTTCTGTTTCCCGCCTGACTTGAAGACCCCACAAACCGACTTAGTTTGGGTGCTGATTTTGAGAATCGATTCTCGTATATGAGCGGCAAAAAGCGACTCATTGGAGCTTCACCCCGTCATTTTTCTGGTCCAAGGGCACGAAGAGCATAAAATTCAAGACTTGAAGCGACGCTCAGCCTAGCAGCAGCCCTTAACAGGTGCTTAATTTTTCGAGGACTGGCATTAACCAAACAGTAACGATCTCGCAGAAAACCGCGGTTTGAGGGCATTTTTGTGTTTTTTGTGCAACAGTCCGAGCAAACAGATCGAGACAAGGATCAGAGATGATTGATCCGCGGTGAGAAACAGGTATTGTCTCCCTTGTCGCAAGCAGTGAACCCGATTGGTCTGACTGGACTGGTCACTGCATTTATAAAGTTTTATGACAAATGAAGGTCAGAAACATGAACATCAAGAGCCTCATCCTCGGTTCCGCAGCTGCCATCGTAGCAGCTGGTGCCGCACAGGCAGCAGACCTGCCGGTTGCTGAACCTGTAGATTACGTTAAAGTATGTGACGCCTATGGCGCTGGTTACTTCTTCATCCCAGGTACCGATACCTGCCTGAAAATCAATGGTGAAGTTGCCTTCTTCGTTGGATCCCACGGTTTCGGTGGCGAAGATGAAATCGGCAATGTAAAGCGCGAAGAAGATCTGCTGGACATGTATGTTGAAACCAACATCACATTTACCGCTCGCCAAGAAACCGAATATGGCACCCTGTCTGCCGTTCTCGAAATGGATGACGCTGACAACGGAGACGAAGACGGTTCCGTACTTGGTGGTGGCACCGCTTTCGATAAAGCTTGGCTGTCTCTTAACGGTTTCTATGCTGGTGTAACCGACTCCATCATCGACTTCAACGCTGGCACCACCGGCTTTGACGATTTCGCATTTGGCCAAGGTGACGTTGTTGCCATCGGTTACGCAATGCCAGTTGGCAACGGTGTAACCATCACCGTAGCTGCTGAAGATTATGCTGGTAATGCAAATGCTAACATTAACGGGGCTGCTCCTGCTGCTGGTATCTCTATGCCTTCCTTCGCTGCTACCGTTGGCGTTGATCAGGCTTGGGGTTCCATCGTAGTTGGTGGTTCTGTCTTCCAGGTTCGTTACCCGAACGCTGCATTTGATACCGATCTCGGCTACTCAGTCGGTGGTAAAGCTACCGTAGACATAGCTGAAGGCCTTAGCGTTGGTGTTGCTGGTGGTTATTCCCGCGGTTCCAACATGTACCTGCCTAAGTTCACGACTGCCCTATCAGCGCCTTCCGCATTCGACGGCACTCTGATGGCTAACTGGACAGTGTCTGCAGGTCTTGAATATTCCTTCGCTGACAACGTAACCTTCGCTCTTGACGGTGGCTACGAAAAGTGGATCGACAAGACCGTTACTAACTTCGACACCTCTCACTGGGGTGTTGCAGCTCAGATTGATTACGAAGTAGTTGATAACCTGAACGTTATTGGTCTTGTTGGCTACCAGAAAACCGACTACTCTTCGGCTTCTGGCGTGAAAGACTGGGACGACGTACGCGCTCGCCTCAAAATCATTCGCACTTTCTAATCTTGGCTTAATCGCTTAGATTACGAAACGCAGGTTTCGAGGCCCCGGAGAGTTTCTCTCCGGGGCCTTTTGTATTTGAGAGCCACGACGCGACAGGATGTCTCATCCATATCGTCTTCAGATGCCGCTGAGACTCAACTTTTGTAATTTTCTCTTCACTTCGTCAAACATTTGGAAACCCACGCCTTCTAAGCTTGGACTCAATTCCATTTCTTCATGGACACCGCGCTGTAGGTAAGGCAGGCATGAGCGAAGTTGAAACTCTCAGGGATCCGCAGGCTTTACGCGCTGCGAACATCAATCCCGACACGCTACTGGCAACTGATTATCTGAATCACTTCAATGAAGTACTCATGCTGATCGAGATGCTGCCAGCAATGCCGGATTGCGCCGAGGACGTGTTTTCATGGCAGCCAATGAGCTATGCCGACTATTTCGAGCAATCCACCTTCAAGGAAAAGACCCTCGCCATTGAGCTTTATGACGAGGTTTCACCTGAGGTGAAGAAACTCTTTGAGGATCTGATCGGGAGAATCGATGAAAATGTCTTCGGGTTGATCGAGCGAATTTCGAATTTGAATGGCGATCTTTCAGGCGCGTCTTATGAGAGCCTCGCCTTTTCAGCCTCGACCGAGATCCGGCCATTGATCGACAAAGCCAGTGCGCTGGTGAATGCAAGTGCTGGTACCACGGACTGGATGCTTGCCATTGATCATCCGACTGCTCAGGATGAAGTCGACCGCCTTTTTGACTAATGCTGGTCCGACTGCTTTCGTCGTGACCTGCCGTTGGTCTTTTATCCATCCAGAGCCTTAAATAGACTTGGATTGAGACAAGGTTATTCCATGGCGACGTCACGCTCCTACCCCGACCATCCGTTTCTCGGCGTAAGTGCTCTTATACGATCCGGAGATCACGTGCTTCTGATTGAACGGGGCAATCCACCCCTTGCGGGCGAATGGAGCCTGCCAGGTGGCACGGTGGAGACCGGCGAGAGTCTTGAAGAGGCAATCCAGCGCGAGATTCTTGAAGAAACAGGTCTCGATTTCACGCCCAAGGGTGTTGGAGAACTGGTTGAAGTCATTCTCCACGATGAAGAAGCACGCTGTAGCCGTCATTTCGTCATCGCGGTCTTTGTCGGTCACCCATCGGCTCTGGATCTTCCCCTGCCGATCCTGTCAGCGGGCGATGATGCGCGACAAGCATTGTGGGTGCCGCTTGATCAGGTCAAAACCTATCCCCTGACTGACGGCACCATCGACGTCATAAACCGCTTGGTAAATGGCGGGAAACGCATCTACCTGCCCGCGTGAGAAGCCAAGCGCAGCCACACTGAAGCCTGATTCACCCACGCTCAGCACTAAAGCGCGGCCGTCGACCAAGGATCAGGCCTCATCTTCCTGCACGATCCATGGCTCCTTGAGCGCGGCTTCCTCCCATTGCTGCCAGGCAGGCAGGGCTTTCATCGCCTTGCGATAGCGACCGAACACGTCGCTATCGCTCAATGCATATTTCTCGAACCGATTGATGACAGGCGCGTACATGGCATCGATGGCGCCGAAATCGCCAAACAGAAACGGACCGCCCGATTGATCAAGACATTCGGACCAGATCTGTTCGATTCGCTCCACATTCTTGACAACAGCGCCTGCACTGTAGGGATCAAGGTCAAGGGCCTTGATCTCTCTGCGCATGTTCATCGGACACGACCCACGAAGACCAAAGAACCCGCCGTGCATTTCAGCGGCAAAGGCTCTGGCCTTGGCCCGGTCCATGACGTCTTCGGGCCACAGCGATGCTTCGGGGAACAGATCCGCCACCACTTCCAAAATCGCGAGGGATTCGCAGATGGTGACCGTCTCAGCTCCTTCCTGCTCGACTCGCAAGGCCGGCACTTTCTTGGTGGGAGAGAATTCGATGAAATGGGCGTGCCCCGTCGCCTCGTCGAATTGCAGCAAATGCTCGGTGAAAGGGATGCCCTTCTGCGTCATCGCAATCCACGGCCGAAAGGACCAGGAAGAATAGTTCTTGTTGGCTATATAGAGCGTCAATTTGAGATCGCGAGACTCTGGCCGAGACATGAAAGCACCTTTGGGTTTGGATGTTTTCCATAGATTAGGCAAGAATTCAGACCATGACAACTTCTGAGCGCAGTCTCCAGACGATAGAATAGAGATGTTGAGGTGGCCGATAGCGGCACTCAGGCCCGGTCGACAGAAGGGTGGCCGGGGGGCACGGTGGCGAGAGCTGCTTTCTCGTCATCATCGCTGATCAACTCCTCGGCCGCCTCCAGATTGACAGACACCAACTGCGAAATCCCGCGCTCTGCCATGGTGACACCAAACAGGCGATCCATGCGGGACATGGTGATCGGGTTGTGCGTGATGGTGACAAAGCGGGTTTCGGTCAACTGGCGCATTTCCAGCAGCAAGGTGCAAAAACGCTCCACATTCGCATCGTCGAGCGGTGCGTCGACCTCATCAAGCACGCAAATCGGCGCAGGATTTGTCAAAAAAACCGCAAAAATCAGCGACATAGCCGTCAGCGCCTGCTCGCCACCAGACAACAGTGTCATGGTTTGCGGCTTCTTGCCCGGCGGTCGTGCGACAATATCGAGACCGGCTTGCAAAGGGTCATCCGCTTCGGTGAGCTGCAATTCGGCCTGACCGCCACCAAACAATTTGGAGAACAGCGACTTGAAGTGTTCGTTGACCACTTCGAACGAGGCAAGAAGGCGCGCACGGGCTTCCTTGTTGAGGTTGAAAATCCCATTTCTGAGCTTCTTGATCGCCTCAATGAGATCATCGCGCTCGGTTTCCATGGTGCTCAGTTGATCGGAGATTTCGGTTGCCTCTTCATCGGCGCGCAAGTTCACGCCTCCGAGCCGCTCGCGTTCGTTGCGCAGGCGCTCAAGCTTGCTCTCGATTGCCGCCATCGCGGGCAAGGGAGCGCCTTGCTTGAGGCCAGCCAGCCCGAACGTCGCGGCAGGGGCGCAATCAAGCGCTTCGGCGATCTGTCGCGTCAGTTCCTGTTTGCGGCTTTCGATGCCCTTCACGCGTTCATCGGCGCGGCTACGCGCTTCCCTTGTCGTGCTCAGCCCTTCCATGGCGACCTTGGATGCAACATCAGCTTCCATCGCCGCGCGTTCGGCTTCGGCGAGAGCATCGCTGGCTTCTTTCTGGATTTCCTCTGCCTTGGCAATCCCGGAGAGAAGCGACCGCCGCCGCGCCGCAAAATCGTCTGGCGCATCCTCAAGAGCAGAGATTTCCTTTTCTGTCTCCTGAAGGCGTGCATCGAGCGTGGCAATCTGGGCGTCCGCATTTTGCGCGCGGGCCACCCAGCTTGACCGCTCCCGTTCAATGGCCTCAAGGCGCCGCTGCCGCATGTCGGTCTCGCGGGTCAGTCCCTGAACATTGGCGCGGGCTTCTGCAACCAGACTGCGGGTTTCCGACTGGACGAGGCGCGCCTCATCTCGCTCGCGTTGCAGATGCGCAAAGTCCGGTAAATCCTGCAGCTGTTGTTCCGCCTCATACAGCACCGCGCGGGCTTCTTCCTCATCCTCAACAAGGCGCTCAAGCGTCGCTTCGAGCGTCGCTTTTCTGGCCAGCAACTGATTGGCATCCCGTTCTGCACGGGACAGTGCATCTCTCAGGAGTGAAAGGCGTTTCTGGGCATCACGCCAGCGGTTGCGGGCGGTCTGTTCCGCCTTGGCGCTGTCAGCAGCCGCATCCTGCTTTTCCTGAAAGGCCCTTCGCGCCATCTCCAATTGGTCTTGTGCTTCTTCAAGCCGCCCTTCCAGTTCCTCCAGCCGGTTTCTTTGCTCTAGGCGCTGAGCGGCCGAGGTTGGTGCACCGGCTTTCATGACAAGGCCATCCCACCGCCACAGATCTCCTGCAAGGCTAACCAGACGCTGACCGGGCTTGAGGAGCGGTTGCATGCCGGCGCCATCGCTGGCGGCAACGATGCCAATTTGATTGAGGCGGCGCGTGACGCGATCCGGCCCGGCAACCATCTCAGCGAGCCTAGGCAAATCATTCGGCAGATCGGGATCATCATCAAATGGCGGTAGCTCGTCCCAGTGACGGGCAGCATTGGCATCAAGAGCCGCATCAAGGTCGTCCCCGAGCGCGGCTGCCAATGCGGTTTCATAACCGGCCTCGACCTTCAAGCGAGACATCAAGGTTGGAAAACGGGTGTCTTCACCGGACTGGACAATTCTGGCCAGGGTGCGGGCTTCGGTGTCAAGGCGGTTGAAAGCGCTCTCGGCATCGGCGCGGGCGCGGCGAGCCTCGGTTTCGGCCTCGCGCATCTCGGCCACGGCAATGGATGCGGTTTCGGCCGCGGCTTCAAGAACCTCAAGCTCTTCAGATGCTGTCTCAACCTCGGCACGGCGTACATCGAGATCGCTGTCACGATCGAGCTCATCACTCACCTTGTCCAGATCCCGGCGGCTTTGGGCCGTCTGGCTTGCAAGACGGGCAACCCGCCCCCGGGCCGCTTCGGTCGCCTGAGCCATCTGGCGGGCCGTACCTTCCGCCTCGGCCAGACGAGCGGTCAGGTCGCTTGCATGGCTTTCGGCCTTTTGCAGCTCCGCTTCAGCATCGGCAAGCGCTTTCTCGGCCTCAAGTCTGGTTGTGCCCGTGGCTTCTTCCTCGGTGACCAGCTGTGCCTTTTCCTCATCAAGAGCGGCCAACAGGTCGGCATTCTCGGTGACCAACTGCTGTTCGCGCGCGCGGTCTTCCTTCAATTGCTCCACGCGGCGCGTGAGATCGACCATCTTTTCCTTGACGCGCTGTTCTTCTCCGTCCAGTTCGCGTGCGGCCAGCGTCAGCCGCTGGAGGGCTGCGGCCTTTTCCGCCTGTTTGTTACGCAAGTCCGGCAATTGATGTTTTGCGACGGCTTCTTCACGCGCGGCGGCTGATTGCTGCGTTGTTGCTTCTGCTACAGCGAGATCGGCGCGGCGCAGTTCCTCTTTCGCCTTTTCCTCATCGCTCATCACATCGCGCCAGCGCAAATGATAGAGCGTGGCCTCTGTGGAACGGATATCAGATGAAAGATTGCGATAGCGGTTGGCCTGGCGGGCCTGTCGCTTCAGACCCTCAAGCTGGGTCGCGATCTGCGCCATAATGTCTTCAAGACGCTCAAGATTGCCTTCTGCCGCCTTCAGACGCAGTTCTGCTTCGTGGCGGCGCGAATGCAGCCCCGATATGCCAGCGGCCTCTTCGAGCAGGCCGCGGCGCTGTGTCGGCTTCTGGCTTATGATCTCGCCAATGCGCCCCTGCCCGACCAGCGAGGGTGAGCGCGCGCCCGTCGACGCATCCGCAAAGAGCAACTGCACATCACGAGCACGTACGTCTTTGCCATTGATCTTGTAGGCCGAGCCGCTCTCCCGCTCAATGCGGCGGGAAATCTCGATCGCATCCTCATCATTAAAGCCCGCAGGCGCGGTGCGGGCCGTGTTGTCCAGAAAGACGGTCACTTCGGCGGTATTGCGCGCCGGTCGATGGGTCGATCCGGCAAAGATCACGTCATCCATCCCCGAAGCACGCATGTTGCGATAGCTGTTTTCGCCCATCACCCAGCGTAGAGCCTCGACAAGATTGGACTTGCCGCACCCATTGGGCCCGACCACACCGGTCAAACCCGGATGAATGATGAAATCCATCGGCTCGACAAAGGATTTGAACCCAAGCAGCCGCAGCTTCGTGAAAATCATCAGACACCTCTCCCGGAAGAGGGCGTGGCTGCAATCAGGCGGCAGGGCACCAACGACAAAAGGCGTGCCAACGACCCTGACCGGACCATTTGACACGCCTTGAGAACTTGGTCGATGCGGAACCGACCAATTCGATTAGAGCAGTGGTTCCAAAATTTTGTCGAACTCCTCAACCGACATGGCTCCGACATGTTTTTCGCCGTTCACAAAGAAAGTCGGCGTGGAATCAACCTTGAATTCCTCATGTCCACGTTCCCGCACTGCCGTGATATCGTCCAGCAGTTTTTGGTTGGTGAGACATGCCTTGAAGCTCTCCTGTGTAAAACCTGCCTGTTTCGACATGATTTCCAGCTGCTTTACAGGATCGTCCGAAAAGGCCCAGGTGCGCTGGGTATCCAGCAACAAGCTGATCATCGGCTCGGGATTGCCACTGGGTGCGCAACGGGCGAGCATGGCCCCGGCTGCAGCAAGTGGATCCAACGGGAACTCGCGCAGGATGAAGCGGATCTTGCCTGTCTTGATATATTTCTCATCGACATGCTTGAAGGTGGTCGCATGAAAATTGGCGCAATGACCGCACGTCAAAGAGAAATACTCGATAACGGTGATCGGTGCATCGTCCTGACCGAGAACGACGTCTTCCAGATTGCCCTTTTCAAGGAGCTTGTCCTGATCAAAGCTCTCAGCAAGGGCTGGTGCGGTTGACAGCGCAGGCAGGCTGGCGAAGGCTGCGAGCCCTAGCGTTAGTCGGCTGCCGGTCGCCAAAAGATCTCTACGCGTGATGGCCATGTTCTGTTCCTTGTCATCGTTGTCTTTTACGCTCGGTGAACTTGGGCGCATCATAGCGAGATTGGCCCTCTTCGTCCTCTTTGTTTGCTGACACTTCAATCACATTTTGGCGAATAAAGGGCAAGATCCTGACTGAGATATTCACCTTGCGGATTTGTAATGTTTGATTTTTCGAACCTATGATTGGACTTGCGATAAGGAAAAGGGCGATCTCCGAGATAGAAATCACCCTTCGAGTTTGTTAGGGGACTGTTTTTCTTAACTAACGCTGAGCCCAACACGGACGTTGCCGCGTGTTGCGTTGGAATAGGGACAGACCTCATGGGCTTTCTCAACGAGGCCTTTGAGCTCTGCCTCATCAACACCCGGGGCTTGGACTTCGAGATCTACATCGATTGCGAACCCGGCACCGCCGTCTGCTGGATTGGGGCCAATGCCAACGCTGGCCGTTACGCTCGCGCTGTCATCCAGTTTCACCTTCGCCTGGCTTGCGACCAGTTTCAGGGCACTGAGGAAGCATGCGGCATAGCCTGCTGCAAACAACTGCTCGGGATTGGTGCCCGGGCCGTTGTCGCCGCCCAGTTCCTTGGGAGTGCTCAGAACAGCTTCGAGCTTGCCATCAACGGATTTTGCGGTGCCTTCACGGCCACCGGTCGCTGTTGCGCTGGTCTTGTACATGATCTCCATGAGATAACTCCTTCAGTTGGGTGGCTTAACAATCACCGGAAAACGTCACCAGATATTTTGTTATTGCGATAACTATTATATTAAAGAGATAGTGACGCTGCTCCGATCTGTCAACCGGTCCTTGCAATTGCTTTTCATGGCATCACCTAAATGTGAGCATCCAGTAGATTGCCGCGCAGGCGGGCCAGTGTCTCACGCAAATGGATGAGATCGTCAACCGCCATCGCGCTGGCGTCCAGCACGCACGGTCCAATTCCAGCGGCCTTTTCACTCAGCGCATGCCCTTTTGCCGTGAGATGGATATCGAGCGCGCGTTCATCACTCTTGCTCTTTTCACGCGTTATCAGGTCATCCTCTTGCAGACGCTTGAGCACAGGCGTCAACGCCCCCGATTTCTGGCCCAGTCTGGCGCCGATCTGCTTGAGTGTCAGGCCATCCTTCTCCCACAGGATGAGCATCACAAGATACTGCGGATAGGTCAGGCCAATCGGATCCAGCAGTGGCTTGTAGAGCTGAGTCATGGCGAGCGACGCAGAATAGAGTGTGAAGCAGAGCTGTTCATCCAGAGGCAAGGGGTGCTTCATTTCAGCGCTGTTTTTATTCCGGGATGACATTGGCAAATCCTGTTTTAGTTATCGCACAATTTAATGGGCGCTTGGTCGAAAGACAAGCCCGAGCCTGCCAATCCGCGAGCCATCTTCAAATCCGGAGCTTGGAGATGAAAGGTGTGGTATCATGAGACGCAACCGGGCTGTTTCATGTATCAAGCATTTTCCGGATCAATCGAAGGGGGAGAGCCAATTATGTCTTTCAAGAAAAGTCCAAAGTCCGCACGGCAGCGCCTCTTGATGTATTTATTTGCCATCGCGTGGACCGGCTGGCAGGGCACGTTGGAGGCACAGGCCACATCGGGACCGGGATGTCTTTACGTGGTCAATGTTGCCAATTGGGACGCGCTCAATATGCGCGCAAGACCATCTGCAAAATCCCGGATTGTCGACTATCTGAAGCCCGGCCAGCATGGCATCATTCGCCTTGAAAGGCCTTGCGTGCCCCTCTCACGGCCTTGGGCACAGCGCTGGTGTCCTGTTACCCATTACAGCGGCTACGATACAATGCGCGGATGGGTGAAGGCGCGTTACGTACGCGATAGCCATTGCCCCTAACCGGTCACTCAGCACCACCCATTGCCGGATATCATTGCCGGACTTGTGCCTAGGAGCGGGCGTTACTGTGCTTGGATTTGGCTTTAAAAATCTCAGCTCTTGACCAAGACGGCATGTCCCAGACGCCGCAACGCTTCGGCCATTTTGTCGTCTTTGACCCCTTCAAGCTGCATATCGAGTGCAACGGTCTCACTTCTTGTCAAAGGTCGCAAGGGATCCGGGTGCCGGTCCGGTTTGGCCCGCATGGGACGTTGCAAAATCTGGATACGGTCCACCGCAGGATAGCCGAAATAGGCATTCACCCGCTGAATGATTGTCGCCTGCTCGTGCTGAAGAAAGACAGACTGCGCGCCTTCGCAATGAAGGACCAGCGTGCCGGGCCGAAAGCCCTCCCCCTCCGTCCGCCGAGGCCAACGAATGCGCTCCGGTTCGGTGCAATCGGCGAACTGCGGACCGACGATTTGTTTCCAGTGCCGTAAGATATCCGAGGACGCAAAACCCTGCTTGCGGCAAAGCGGCGTCAGACAGGATCCGATGATGTCGCCGAGCACCTGTGCCCCTTTCTTGGGTGCAGCCCTCGTGTTGCGCATTCCGGTCTTGTTGCCTGACTTCTTGTTCAGATTACCTGATTTATCCATTATTCAGCCGGTCCTGTTTTAGCGACTGTTCCAACTGTAACACCAAGCAATTGAGTGCTTTTGACCACCATTCGATCCATCGCCGTGGTCTCATCCATTTGTAAGCTGATTTGCGCTGATTAACCAGAGTCTCAAGTGGGTAAGCGCATTAACAACAAAGAATTACGGCAATTTTTCAGTGGTCACCAACATGTTTCACACAAACGATCAAAATCGCTTTACTTTTCGTTCCAGAGGCGGGTGACATTGCAAATCAGCGTGCTAGCCGGATACCCACCCCTGATTGTCTTGAAGTGAAACAGCAAGGTTTGATTAATATAAACCTTTGGTAACCAATTTTAACTTTCTGTTATCTATAATTTTTTGGGTTTTGCAAGTGTTTTTCATTTGGTTGGCTAAAAGGCGATTTCCAACAGTTAAGTTTAACTGGTGATTTACCATGTTCGATCAGGATGGGATATGTTCAGCGGATGAAATCTTATTCGTTGCGGCAAGAAACTCTTGCGCGCCGTCTTAGCGGCCTTGGGAAATTCTTGTCTTCGAGCGTACGCACGGCTGCGTTTTGGGGAATTCGATCTCTTTGGCAGTGCGTTTTCAGTATGAGTAACAGGTGGTTTGAGTAGGCGCATGCGTTCATCAGTATCTATAAAATCAGAATTCGACGGTCACCCAACCAGCAAACCACTCTGGCTGGATACCATACTCAAAGGCGATTGCATTGCTCAGCTTGAGGCCCTTCCCAAGCACTCGGTTGATGCCATTTTCGCCGATCCTCCCTACAATCTACAACTCGGCTCAGGCCTGACACGGCCGGATCAATCCGAAGTCGATGGAGTCACCAACGATTGGGACCAGTTCGAGAGCTTCCAAGCCTATGACGCCTTTACCCGCGCCTGGCTGCTTGCCTGCAAGCGGGTATTGAAGCCGGATGGAACGATTTGGGTGATCGGCTCCTATCACAATATTTTCCGTGTCGGCGCCATCATGCAGGATCTGGGATTCTGGATGTTGAATGATGTGGTCTGGCTGAAAACCAATCCGATGCCGAACTTCAGGGGCAAACGCTTCACGAATGCCCACGAAACCATGATCTGGGCAAGCCGGGGAAAAGAGTCCAAATACACCTTCAATTATGAAGCACTGAAGGCCTTCAATGACGACGTGCAAATGCGTTCGGACTGGGTTTTGCCGATTTGTACCGGCAACGAACGCCTCAAGGGCGAGGATGGCAAAAAGGTTCATCCAACCCAGAAGCCGGAGAGCCTGCTCTATCGCGTCATGCTGTCCTCGACCAATCCGGGCGATATCGTTCTCGATCCCTTTTTCGGGACAGGCACGACTGGGGCCGTCGCCAAAATGATGGGACGCCATTTTGTCGGCGTGGAGCGCGACCCCGATTATATCAAGGCAGCGCAAGAGCGTATTGATGCGGTGGTCCCGATCGAACTGTCTGCTTTGGAAATCAGCCGCGGAAAACGATCGCAGCCTCGCATCCCCTTTGGGCGCCTTCTTGAGGAAGGTCTGTTGAAGCCGGGTGCGGAACTTACTGATAAACGCGGTAAGATTTTTGCCAAAGTCCGCGCAGATGGATCACTGGTCTCTGGTGTCCATACCGGCTCCATACACAAGGTCGGAGCGGGTGTACAGGAACTCGAAGCCTGCAACGGATGGACTTATTGGCATTTCGACAAAAACGGCGCTCGCGAGCCGATCGACGCCTTGCGACAGGTCATAAGAGACGCCGCCTGATCTTTCGCTTTCCAGACAACGTATGTCTGGCACAACAAGAGACTGAAAAACCGAGGAAATGTTCTGAGTTCCAACCATAGGTGAAAATCGGTTCCTGTCCATCACACGTCTGGCAAGGGTTTTGCGTACCGGACGTAGGTTGCAGGAGCCGTAGACGCGACAACTGACTTTCACCTAACTCGAGGCGGCCACTGGCCGCCTCATTTTTATGCGCGGTCACAGCTTATGCGTCGCTTTATTAGCTTTCCGGCTAAGCGCTTTTAGTTCTTCTTGTATTTTCCTTATATTGAACGCAAAAACCCCCATAGCTTATAGCGATGGGGGTTTTTTGATATTGTTCTTGCGTTTAACAGGCCTGGCAGCGACCTACTCTCCCACGTCTTAAGACGGAGTACCATTGGCGCAGAGGAGTTTAACGACCGAGTTCGGGATG
Organism: Cohaesibacter sp. ES.047; assembly: GCF_900215505.1. Lineage (NCBI taxonomy): Bacteria > Pseudomonadati > Pseudomonadota > Alphaproteobacteria > Hyphomicrobiales > Cohaesibacteraceae > Cohaesibacter > Cohaesibacter sp. ES.047. The sequence goes on along the minus strand of NZ_LT907844.1, from coordinate 2,932,779 downwards.
GGATCGGGTTTGGCCTCCTCGCCATAGCCACCAGGCCGGTTAAACGCAAGGACAATGAAGCTGGTCTTTTAGTCGACGCTTTTCAGGATTTTTGTAAAAGCGTTTGAATGGTCATAGATAAATGAGAGTAATCAAGCCTATCGAGTTATTAGTACCGGTAAGCTTCGCACATTACTGCGCTTCCACACCCGGCCTATCAACGTGGTGATCTTCCACGGCTCTCAGGGAGAACTCGTCTCAAGGGGGGCTTCCCGCTTAGATGCTTTCAGCGGTTATCCCTTCCACACGTAGCTACCCTGCAATGCGGCTGGCGCCACAACAGGTCCACCAGAGGTGTGTCCAACCCGGTCCTCTCGTACTAGGGTCAGCTCCTTTCAATTCTCCTACGCCCACGGCAGATAGGGACCGAACTGTCTCACGACGTTCTGAACCCAGCTCACGTACCGCTTTAATTGGCGAACAGCCAAACCCTTGGGACCTGCTCCAGCCCCAGGATGCGATGAGCCGACATCGAGGTGCCAAACAATGCCGTCGATATGGACTCTTGGGCATCATCAGCCTGTTATCCCCGGAGTACCTTTTATCCGTTGAGCGATGGCCCTTCCACTCGGGACCACCGGATCACTATGACCGACTTTCGTCTCTGCTCGACTTGTCAGTCTCGCAGTCAGGCTGGCTTATGCCATTGCACTCAACGACCGATTTCCGACCGGTCTGAGCCAACCATCGCGCGCCTCCGTTACTCTTTGGGAGGCGACCGCCCCAGTCAAACTACCCACCATGCGCTGTCCCGGATCCGGATAACGGACCGCGGTTAGACAGCCATGACAACAGGGGTGGTATTTCAAGGATGGCTCCATCTGAGCTGGCGCCCAAACTTCAAAGCCTACCACCTATCCTACACATGCCAACACAACTGTCAGCGCAAAGCTATAGTAAAGGTTCACGGGGTCTTTCCGTCTGACCGCAGGAACCCCGCATCTTCACGGGGAATTCAATTTCACTGAGTCTATGCTGGAGACAGCGGGGAAGTCGTTACGCCATTCGTGCAGGTCGGAACTTACCCGACAAGGAATTTCGCTACCTTAGGACCGTTATAGTTACGGCCGCCGTTTACCGGGGCTTCAATTCGCAGCTCTCACCACTCCTCTTAACCTTCCGGCACCGGGCAGGCGTCAGACCCTATACGTCGCCTTGCGGCTTCGCAGAGCCCTGTGTTTTTGATAAACAGTCGCAACCCCCTGGTCTGTGCCACCCGCTAAAAGTTGCCTTCAAACGGGTCTCCCTTCTCGCGAACTTACGGGAGCAATTTGCCGAGTTCCTTCAGCATAGTTCTCTCAAGCGCCTTGGTATTCTCTACCTGTCCACCTGTGTCGGTTTAGGGTACGGTCTAACGTGGGTGCTATTTCCTGGAACTCCTACGCTGCATCATCAATCCAATAAGACAATACAACTACCGGAATCCGTCACATCCCACTGGTTGAGGAATATTAACCTCATTCCCATCGACTACGCATTTCTGCCTCGCCTTAGGGGCCGACTAACCCTGCGCTGATTAGCATTGCACAGGAACCCTTGGACTTTCGGCGAGAGTGTCTCTCACACTCTTTATCGTTACTCATGTCAGCATTCGCACTTCTGATACCTCCAGGTGCCCTCACAGGTCACCCTTCATCGGCCTACAGAACGCTCCGCTACCGCGTGTACATAGTACACACCCGCAGCTTCGGTGCATGGCTTTAGCCCCGGTACATTTTCGGCGCAAAGACCCTTATTTAGACCAGTGAGCTGTTACGCTTTCTTTAAATGATGGCTGCTTCTAAGCCAACATCCTGGTTGTTTTGGGATCCTCACATCCTTTCCCACTTAGCCATGACTTAGGGACCTTAACTGGCGGTCAGGGTTGTTGCCCTCTCCACGACGGACGTTAGCACCCGCCGTGTGTCTGCAGGATAGTACTCTTGGGTATTCGGAGTTTGGTTAGGTTTGGTAAGTCGGTAAGACCCCCTAGCCCATCCAGTGCTCTACCCCCCAAGGTATTCATCCCACGCACTACCTAAATAGTTTTCGCGGAGAACCAGCTATCTCCGGGTTTGATTGGCCTTTCACCCCTAGCAACAAGTCATCCCCGCCTTTTTCAACAGGCGTGGGTTCGGTCCTCCAGTGCGTGTTACCGCACCTTCAACCTGCTCATAGCTAGATCACCCGGTTTCGGGTCTAATCCATCGAACTAACGCCCTATTAAGACTCGGTTTCCCTACGCATACACCTAACGGCTTAAGCTCGCTCGATAAATTAAGTCGCTGACCCATTATACAAAAGGTACGCCGTCAGGCTTTCGCCCTCCGACTGCTTGTAGGCGTTCGGTTTCAGGATCTCTTTCACCCCCCTCGTCGGGGTGCTTTTCACCTTTCCCTCACGGTACTGGTTCACTATCGGTCGACAAGGAGTACTTAGGCTTGGAGGGTGGTCCCCCCATGTTCAGACAGGATTTCACGTGTCCCGCCCTACTCTAACGGCTGCTTTTCATACCGGTACGGGGCTGTCACCCACTATGGCGCTCCTTTCCAGAAGCTTCCCGTTTTATTACAGCACGGCCTGGTCCGCGTTCGCTCGCCACTACTAACGGAGTCTCTGTTGATGTCCTTTCCTGCAGGTACTTAGATGTTTCAGTTCCCTGCGTTTGCCTCTCAACCCTATATATTCAGATTGAGATACCCTTGCGGGTGGGTTTCCCCATTCAGATATCCATGGATCAAAGCTTGTTCGCAGCTCCCCA